>DBIW01000035.1 GCA_002296965.1 Treponema sp. UBA792
AATGAAAAGACAGAGAATTTTTTCTGTGTTTGCGATGCTTGTGCCTTTCGCTCTTGCGTTCACTTCGTGCGATCTTATTGACGGAATTATTAATCCCGGTGTGGTACATAAAAAATTGGAAATTGATTTCACCTCATCGCACAACAACAACAACTCAACCTATGCGGTGGGCGACGTTGTTCTTTCCGACGGTAAAGTTGTAAAAAAAGCTTCCGTCTCAAACATGACGGATGAGCAAAAAGCGGCGGCGGTGGCAGTCATTTTCTATGCCGGAGATTCAGAAGGCACTCTCGGCGAAAAAGTGCTAGGTGTCGGACTGCAAAACACAAACGGCGAAAGTCCTCAGACACTCGGCTGGGTAGGCGATATGTACGATACACAAGCCCAATTTCGGTCAATCGTCAATCGATAAGATTCAATGCTCAATGACAAAAATCTATTATGACCCGTACGAAGGCAACGATTTTCCCGTAGAATTTGAAAACAGCGGCTCTGTAGTTGAAATTGCAGGATTTTACGGCGACACGGACGGAAGCGACAACTGGACTGCGCTTGTAGCCGCGCTTCGCAGCATGGGCTACGACGACACAGGAAAACCGGGAAATTATCCAGCATGGGAATGGGTGAACTCTTATGCGGAAAAACATTCTCTTGGCGGCACAAATTATGTGGACGGCTGGTATATGCCGAGCATTGCGGAGCTGTGCTTTCTCGGCATAACGAACAGCGCGGTAAACGCATCTCTTTCTGCGGCGGGCGGCTCGCAGATGACCGGAGCATATTTCTCTTCTACTCAAGTAAGTGCAGGCGACACTGGACATGTATGGTCTGTTCGTGTTGATGATGAGAATCATGAAGGAGGATACATAAACGCCTCTGCTAGCATGTGGGATGACAGGCACTACAAAGTATGTTGTATCAGAGCATTCTAGGAGAAATTAAATATGAAGAAAATCAAAAACTTTGCAAAATTTCTAGTACTTGCGGCTGTTTCGATTGTATTCAATGCCTGTGACTTTATCAGCAGCGCTAAAAACAGCATTAAAAACAAAGAGAATGGCAGCGAATTGTCTGTATCAGAAGCCTACAGTCAGGTGTTTGAAAATCTGTTTGATAACTTTAACGGCTACGAGGTTACGGCAAAATTTTATGCGGGATCTGCAACTGATAACAAAGAGCAAATTTGGGTTAGAGGCGAAGCCGGCAATATCTTTTGGTCTTATGGATTAACATCTGGAACTGGAATCGCATATAAACTGGAAGGCGATTCTTACACAGTGTATTCTGATTCAACATCAGACGGTAAGCTTCAGCTTGAGTCCGAGTACTCTATTACTCCTGATGAGGTTGAGGTTGCAGTCGGTCATACTGCGGAGGCATATTTTAAGTCTGAAAGAAACTATAATAGGAAAGATTCTTATTCCGGGACACCGGCGGACTGGAATTCGCGCCCCGGTCTGTTTGGTCTTATACTTGATGGAGACGGTATTGAGCCTTACAAAAAAACAGAAAATTCTACCGTCGCAGGAAGACCATGCGCTCACTACGAATATGCGTTGGGAGATATGTCCAAAGCGTTTTATGGCGGTACTGTCAAGGATTCGTATGACATAGATCAGGGGACTTGCTTTAAAACTTACTGGCGTTCCTATGACGGTATTCGGATGAAAGAAGAATGGTATACGGATACGTCTTATTCCAATACGGAAGGCCAGACTTTCTACTACGAAGTCACATCTTTTAAAACAGGGGCAAGCGTGATTCCGCCTGCCTTGTACGAAGCAGATAAGGAATTCTATTCCGCTGATTCTGCCGGCATGGTAAAAATCAAAGGCGGAACTTTTAGCGGAAGCACAACGCTTACTCCGGAATCAGAGGTATTCATAAAAGGACGCAGCATAAAAATAAAGGATTTGTATGTATGCGACCATGAAACTACTCAAAGCGAGTACGAGAAATACTGCAACTATGGCGGTTCTTCTCCGGACGACCTCTACGGAGCAGGCGGAAATTACCCTGCTTATAAAGTGAATTATTATGATGCCATTGTTTACTGCAACTTGCGCAGCATTGCCGAGGGCTTGAGTCCGTGCTATTCAATGGCAATTGACGGTACAGCGGTGACAGATGTCTCAAAATGGACTGACGTTGCTGCGTCCGGCGGAAAATTCTGCGGTCCGTCCGCGCCAAGCGATTCATGGAACACGGTTGCCTGCGACTTTACAGCAAACGGATACCGCCTTCCTACCGAAGCGGAATGGGAATATTGCTCGCGCGCCAGCGAAAGCTCGTTTGTGCAGTTTACATATTCCGGAAGTTATGAGATAGATGATGTTGCTTGGTACTATGGCAACAGTTCAAGTAAGACGCGCGAGGTAAAGCAGAAGACTGCGAATAAAATTAAACTCTACGACATGAGCGGAAATGTTAAGGAATGGTGCTACGACTGGTACGAAAACATAACTGCAGACACTGCGGAAACAGGTGCCGAGTCGGGATTTATGCGTGTATGCCGGGGCGGTTCCATAGCAACCGATAAGAGTTATTGTGAAGTTGGCTTCCGTGCCCGTACCACTCCGTATTTACGGTACCCGGATGCGGGTTTCCGCGTTGTGCGTACGGCGGAGTAAAAGAGAAAATTCAAGGAAGTAGAAAAAAACGCAATTCTATGCATATTTTTGACCGGATTCGGCGAAATGTTTTTCAGAGGAATCCGGTCTTTTTTTATGCCCAAGTTATCTTGACATTGGACTCTGTGCGCCGAATGACGCGTCTGCAAAGTATTTCATCATCTTGCTCCCGGAAGTTTCGCGCCTGTAGGCGACGGCGGATACGGAAAACTTGGGGAATAAAATCATCGGAAAAAGCCGATGCCGGGATGGAATATACTGTGAAAAACCGACATGATGTCCGCCGCCTGTGTCTATGGCGGCATATATCAGTCTTGCGTGCAGATTCTTTTTATCTCCGCCGTCATTTTTTCCAGCGTCTCTGCGGCTTTGTCTGGATCCGAATACAGGCTGCGCAGAAGGGTGTCGAGATTCTCCTCGAATCCGGCAGGAAGAATTCCCGCATGAGCCTTTGCGTAGGCCGCCATACGTTTTTCGCCCGGATGCGTCAGTCCGTTCACGGCGAATATTATGTCAAAATATGACTCCAGAAATGCGGCTGTCCTGTGGTTTACGCTTACATTGTCGCCGCGCCTGAGCGCCTTTTTTATCTGCCCGTCGTATGACGGAAGGTTTCCTGTAAGAAGCCTCATGTTCCGGCTGATTATGTTCCGCTTCAGTTCTTCCGGATATGGAATGGTGAACCTTTTCTGGAGCGCGGCGAATTTTCCGTCCCTGTCATAAAGAATTCTGCTGTTCAGAAGGTTGTGCCATAGGCAGGTCGTATAGCCGTTGCGCGCGTTGTACCGTTCTGCGACTGATGCGACTTCGTCCGTGAACTGCTCAAGGTTTCTGTACAGGATGTCGATGTCGGTTCCGTCCTTGAGCGTGCAGTCGTCCTCAAGCTCCCAAAACTGATTTGAGATTTCCGTCCTTGAGCAGAATTTCTCAAGAACCTGTCTTCTCGTGCTTTCCGCAGGCACCCTTGAGCAGTAGATGTAAAGATCGTAGTCCGATTGCGGGTCAGAATTTCCGCCCGCCCTTGAGCCGCCCAAAGCGACAGCCACGACTTCCTCCATTTTGGAGAATGCCCTCCATAGTCCGTCAAAATACATTGCTTCTCCCAAAATATGTCCGGATCCGGGACATACAGATTTTTTCCGGTATAATGTCTCTCCGATGGATAAACTCACGCCCGAACAGAGGCATATCACGCGGACGTCATTCCGTCACAAAGCGGGCAAGTTCCAGCGCGATGTCAAAATGTCCTGTGTCGTGCTGGGTTCCCTTTGCTCCGCTGTTTCTGAAAGCCATGCGCGCGTTCCATTCCGGCGCGTCGAGCAGGTCTCCTCCTGTGAGGAAAACATAAAGCTCCAGTCCGCGGAAGTCGCAGACCGCCTGCAGCGCGGCACATTCCATCTCGACGCTTATGCATCCGTCCGCTTTCCTGGCCTCAAAGTTGTTTTTTGTCTCGCGGTAGAATGCGTCCGTCGTCCAGGTTCTTCCCTCGACAAAAGGCAGTCCGTTTTTTCTCATGAATTCCGCGATCTTCTGCGAGTTCCTGATTTTTATGTAGTCCGAGGCCGGCGCATAATGGTACGATGTTCCCTCATCGCGGTAGGCTTCCGTAGGCACCATGATTTTTCCGCGCGCGATCTCCCTGTCAAGACAGCCCGCTCCTCCGAACACCACATATTTTTTTGTCCTGATTACCGAAAGCGAATCCTCCACAGTTCCGACGCAGGCCGGAGCGCCTACATAAGTCCTGTAGAAGGCGAATTTCCTTCCGTCCAGCTCAAGCTGATAAACCGGAGTCTCTCCGGTCGCGAACCAGAATGAGGCGATTTTTTTCCGCCCGAATTCTTCCGCCACCGCTTCCGCAATTCTGTCCGAGAACGTTACTATGCACGCATCGAATTCAGGAAGTCCGTCTGAAATCTGCGGATTTATTATCGCAGGCGACTTGCCGTCGAATGTTTCCGTTATCATAGCCTGAATTAAACTGAATTCCGGGCGGCTGTGCAAGTTCCCTGCGTTGAAAAAAACGTATTTTTGTTCTATAACTGAACCGCCGGACGCGCATTGTATGGCTGTCCCGGCAGAGAATTCCGGAGGCGGATTTTTATGGATAAAAGACGGATTGCGGTTGTGACAGGCGCTTCCGGAGGTTTCGGACGTGAATTTGTCAGGATTTTTTCCGCTGATAATAATATAGAAGAGATATGGGCTGTCTCGCGTGCCGGTGACAGGCTGGAGCGGCTGCGTGCGGAATTCGGGGAAAAGGTGCTGCCGGTCGTGATGGATCTGACGGACAGGAATTCGTTCTCCGTGCTGGAGAAGATGCTGTCCGCTCGGAATGTGACGGTCTCAGTCCTTGTGAACAACGCCGGATTCGCAAAATTCTGCTCGTTCCGGGACATATCGGCCGGCGAGTCGCTCAACATGATAGACCTGAATGTGTCCGCCGTTGTCGCTGTCGGGCTTGTATGCATTCCGTTCATGGCCACAGGAAGCCGGATTATGAATGTGGCTTCTCAGGCGTCCTTCTTTCCGCTTCCTTACATGAACATATACAGCGCGACAAAGGCTTTTGTCAGAAACTATACGCGCGCTCTGAATGTGGAGCTTGGGGACAGGAAAATCACCGCTACGGCAGTCTGTCCGGGATGGATGAGAACCGGACTTTTCGCGCGCGGAGAAATCGGAGCGGCAAAGACGGTGACAAGATTCGCCGGGCTGAGGAATCCGTCCTCCGTGGCGGAGAAGGCCGTCCGTGACGCATTCCGGGGCAGGGACATCTCCGTGTGCGGCGCATTCACCAAATTCACTCATGTCCTGTCTAAGATTCTTCCGCAGCGGCTCATGATGCGTCTCTGGCTTGCTCAGCAGGGACTTCTCTGAGAACCACTGCTGATATGGCGCCTACCGCTCAAAGTCGATTTCGATTTTCTTTACGTCCGGAACGAATCTTGTCATCTTTACACCGGCGGACTCAAGCATTTTTTTCGAGGCCTGCGTCTCCTTGGAGTCCGCATATTTGTCGTAAAGATAGATGACTTCCTTTATTCCGCATTGGATTATGGCCTTGGCACATTCGTTGCATGGAAACAAATCCACAAAAATTCTTGCGCCTTTCAGGTTTTTTCCCTGGGCGTTCAGAATCGCGTTGAGTTCCGCATGGACGACATATTTGTATTTTGTGTCGTCACCCGAACGTTCCCATGTATATTCATCGTCCGAGCAGCCGTATGGAAATCCGTTGTAGCCGGTCGAAAGGATGATGTTTCCTCCGTCGACAATGCAGGCTCCGACCTGGGTGTTCGGATCCTTGGAGCGTTTCGATGCCAGAATCGCGACTCCCATAAAATACTCGTTCCATGAAATGTAGTCCTTGCGTTTCATTTTTCTTCCCTGTTCGCTTAGCTGTATGTTCTGAATTTCTTTCGCCGGAATTTGCCGTGCGGAATTCAAGAAACATTATGCGCAATTCCGTCCGTTTTTCAAGATGAATTTTCAGGATTAAACTTGACGGCAGGATTTCAGTATGATATAAATTTCTCCCCTCCGCGCGGAATTCCATGGTGGAAAGGGGAGCTGACCAGAAGGAGTGGCTGTTTTATGGAGAATGAATTATCCGCGGATGTAAGGTGTCCGGGCGGCTTGTCCGTTCTTTCGGACCGGTATGTGGCGGAACATCTGCTTTCCCTTAACGTGATTTCCGGGGCGGAGGGGCTTGTGCTTTCTCCGGATGACGCGGCTGCCGTCGCCGCAAACAGAAGCCAGGCGTTGTGCGATACCGAGCGCGTGGAATTCGGAACCGGCGCGCTGGACATGATTGTGAGCACGTTCTGCCGCTCGTCATATATAAGCCGGAACAACTGGAGGGACACGCTTTCCGCTGTAGTGGAGATTTTCTATTCGGCGAAAAACGAGACCTGCGATCTTGTCTCCGATTCCGAAACTGTAGGTTTTCTTTTTGACGCGTTCGACGGATTCTGTGCCGGCTCGCTTGAGCTTCTGTCCGAGGTCGCGCTTCCTGAATTCGCCGCCCACATAAGGAACGGCGGAAGCGTGGAGAATTTCGTCCTTTCCGGAGATCTATGAATTCGCCCTGCCTCCATTCCCTTATAAATCCGTCCGCGCTTTCGTCGCAATCATATTTCCGTTCGCTTGTGGAGCAGGCGCTAGGCTGCGGACTTCTCCGTCCGGAAGATGTGCCGCGCTTCCACAGGGAGCTTATGGAGATTCTTTTCGCGCAGAGGACGAGGCTTGACGGCGGCGAGAATTCATCGGTTCCGGCTTCCGTGGCAAGAAGCATGATGGATTCCATCGCATTCGTGATAGGCATGGAGCTGAAATTCTGCCCGGATCCCGGCTCCGCGGCCGCAATGCTCCGTGATTTTCCTCTTGAGGGAATTTTTTCCGCCGGACTTGAGCGCGGAAAAATGAAGCTTGTTCTGGCCTCCCATATCCACCGTAAAATCAGGGGAGGGCTTTTCGACAGTCCCAATGTGTTCTGGAAGACGACGGCAGTTGACGGAATCGCCGCGTTTTTCCGGGTGTACAGCCTTGACACCGCGGCGCATGAGACCCACATAACCGCGGACTATCCGCTGTGTCTTGGCAGGCCGGATTCCTGCGGAATAGAATTCATTCTTGAGTATCTGCGCAGGCTTGATGCGGAGAATTCGTTTCTGCTGCGTTTTGCGCCTATGGATGTGCACCGCCTGATGCTTGGCGTGTCGGGTGACTATGCGTCCTGTCCGGTGAATATTTTTGAGACAGCTGTCCTTGCCGCGGCCGTCCTTGCCTGTGCCGGACGTTCCTGCCGGAGACTAGATCCGTCCGCTTCGGATATCAGTTCTCTGGCGGAAAGAATCCGCGGGCTTGACCCCGGCGGAATCCGCGGTGTTTTGGAAACCGCTCTTGAAGGAGTTGATATGGAGATCGGAATTCCTGCTGAGTCGCGGGCTTATCTCCGGCGCTGCCTTGACGTTCTGGCGCGTACCGTCTCCGTCGCCTCAGGACTGGAAGCCCTTGACAGGCTTATTCCTTTCCGCTGAGAAAGTCCATTGGGCCGGAAAATACGGACTTCCGATGGAATTCATCAGGTCAGACGGCTTGCTGCCTCCTCTGGCCTGCCGCATGGAATGGCTTTTCCGGCACGGAGGAATCCGCGCCGGAAAAACCGGCTATCTCCAGTTGAATGTCGCAAGTCCGATTATGTAGATCGCGATTATGCAGACTGGCACGAAATATGCGAATACCGGTCTCATCCAGCTTCTGACCTTGAGACCTTCACCCTCGTTTGCCTCGGCCATGAGATTGTCCCAGCCGAGTCCGAACTTTTTGCTGCAGCAGAAGAGCGAGAACACCAGCGCGCCGAGCGGAAGAAGATTGTTGCTCACGATGAAGTCCCACAGATCCAGCCATGCGGAATCAGGTCCGAACGGATGGAATTTGAATACGCTGTAGCCGAGCGCGGTTGTGAGGGCAAGCAGAAACACTCCAGCTCCACAGATGACGCAGCCTTTCACCCTTGACCAGCCGGTAAGCTCGCGGACACACGCAAGGATATTCTCGCAGACGGCAAGCTCCGTGGAGAAGGCAGCAAAAACCATGAAGAGGAAGAACAGGCTTCCCCAGACCCGTCCTCCGCCCATGTTGTTGAATACGGCTGTCATCGTGTTGAATAGGAGAGACGGCCCGGCGTCAACATCGATTCCGAACGAGGCGCACGCCGGGAATATTATGAGTCCGGCTGTTACGGCGACGAATGTGTCGAGCACTATGACCTGGACGCTTTCTCCCATAAGGCTTCTGTCCTTTCCGATGTAGCTTCCGAAAATCGCCATCGAGCCTATTCCGATTGAAAGCGTGAAGAATGCCTGATTCATCGCCCCGACAATCACCGGAACAGTCAGCTTGGAGAAGTCCGGGATAAGGTAGAATGCGAGTCCTTTTCCCGCTCCGGACAGGGTCATGCTTCTTACGGCAAGAACCGCCATCAGAATCAGCAGGAGAACCATCATGTATTTTGTGACCGACTCAAGCCCGGTCTGGAGATTTCTTGTGAGAATCGCAAAGCACAACGCGACCGCTATAAAAAGATACATCACGTTTATGCGCGGACTGGAAATCATGGCGCCGAAACTAAGCGATGCTGATTTTCCTGCGACGAACGACACAAAGTAGTAAATCATCCATCCTGTCACGACCGTATAGAACGCCATGAGGCACACGTTTCCTATAAGGCAGATGTAGCCGTGGATATGCCATTTTGTTCCGGGTTTCTCAAGTTTCTGGTACATTTTTACCGGACTTGCCTGCGACGCGCGTCCGAGCGCAAATTCCATCGTAAGTGCCGGAAGTCCAAGAAGGACAAGGAATATAAGATATATAAGAACGAACGCGCCGCCTCCGTTCTGACCGACCATCCACGGAAATTTCCATACGTTTCCGCAACCGATAGCGCATCCCGCGCTCAGCAGAACAAATCCCAGTCTGCTGCTTAATCTTTCTCTAGCCATTCGGAGATTATATCAGAAAAAACACCGTATGTGTATAATAAGTTTTGCGGCTTGGGTATAATGTCGGCATGGACAGAATCTTATTGCCTTGCCCGCGGATTGTGCATCCGTTTGAACCGTTCTTTGCTCCGGACTCGGAAATTCTTGTCGTGGGAAGTCTTCCTTCCGTCGCGTCAAGGGCGGACGGATTTTATTACGGACATCCGCGGAACCGCTTCTGGAAAATGCTCGCGCTTGTTTTTGGTGAGGGCACGCCAGGTGATATAGAAGAAAAAAAGCGTTTTCTTGAAAGGCATGGAATCGCGCTCTACGATTCTATAAAGGAATGCACAATCCGCAGCTCCGCCGATAGCTCAATCGGGAATGTGGTTCCCGCCGACATAAATTCCGTGGCGGCGGAATGCAGCCTGAGAAAAATTCTCGCGAACGGAAAGATCGCCGCAAAATATTTCCTCAAATACCAGAACCGGGAGCTGTGCGGCCTGCTCAGGGTGATGCCGTCCACAAGTCCGGCAAACGCCGCATTCTCCCTTGAGCGTCTGGCGGACCTGTGGGGCGAAGAATTAAAATGACAGCGGAAAGCCTTTCCGGAGCAATCAAGAATATTCCTGCGGACGGCGATGCGCATACAGCCGCGCCTGCCCCTGAGCTGTTTGCGAAGCAAGCCCGGCCGTGTCTTGCAATGACATCACATCATTTTTCTTTATGATTGTAGTGGCAGTCGCAGTATTTTCCGCCGCCGGCAAGAGTGAATTCCCTTGTGAATTCCGTGTTGTTCAGGGCGGCCATGTCGTAGTCCAGCGTGCACATCGCCGGAATGTACTCCTTTAATCCGAGCTTTGTCATAAGAAAGCAGATTCCGCAGGTGTAGAAAGTCGCCGTATATTGATTCAAGGTTTCGCCGTCTTCAACGGAGAATTTCCAGGAGTAAGGATTTGTGTTTTTCTCGCTCCTTCTTGCCTGCGATTTCAGCAGTTCCCGGCCTTTCGCCGTGTATGCCTTGCTTTTTCTGGAGGCCGCTTTCAGCAGAAAGTTCCCGCACATCGCCCTGCGGTAATAGACGCGGACTTCTTCCTCGGAATATTTTTTTTCCACTGATAAAAGCACGGCGGAAAGCATTGCGCAGCTCAAGATATTCATCAGGAAACGGTCGCCTTTTTCAAATTCGTCAACTTCGGACAGAATTTCCCTGTATTTCTTGCGGGCTTTTTTCATCACTTTTGCAGGATTTTGTTCGTCAAATGATTCCGAAAGCTGCTTCTTAAATGTTCCCTTAAAACCTGTCCACATCAATTTTTGAATAAAGCCGTATTTCATTTTCCACCTCAAGATATTGTAAGTTGCCGCTCTGCTAAAGCCGTGAGTTTTTCCTACAGCCTCTTCACATTCAGGGCGCGGACGGCGTTCAGGACTGCCAGAACCATTACGCCAACGTCGGCGAAGATTGCAAGCCACATATTAGCGATTCCGAGCGCACCGAGCACAAGGCAGGCGAACTTGATTGCGAGCGCGAACGTGATGTTCTGGTAGACAATTCCGATGCACTTGCGCGATATTCTGATTGCCTTTGCGATTTTGAGCGGATCGTCGTCCATGAGTACAACATCCGCGGCTTCAATTGCAGCGTCTGAGCCCATCGCGCCCATTGCAATTCCGATGTCCGCACGAGAGAGCACCGGCGCGTCGTTTATTCCGTCGCCCACAAACGCAAGCACATCGTTCTTTCCCTTTTCTGAAATCAGCTTTTCAACCTGATTCACCTTGTCTGCCGGAAGAAGTTCCGAGTGAACCTCGTCGATTCCAAGATCCGCCGCGACTTTCTCAGCAACCTTTTTCGCATCTCCTGTGAGCATTACGGTCTTTGCGACTCCTGCCTTTTTGAGCGCGGAAAGAGCTTCCCTTGATGTCGGCTTTTCAACGTCAGAAATCACGATGTGCCCAAAATATTCTCCGTCAATCGCCACGTGGATTATTGTTCCGACCGAATGACATTCCGCCGCCTCGATTCCGAGCTTTTTCATCAGCTTGATGTTTCCCGCAGCGACTTTGTGTCCGTCAACTTCCGCGGTGATTCCGTGTCCGCTGATTTCCTCGATGTCCGTGACCCGGCTTCTGTCGATTTCCTTTCCGTAGGCCGCCTGAAGGCTTCTGCTGATCGGGTGGGAAGATGCGCACTCCGCAAACGCCGCGTATTCAATCAGCTTCGCCTCGTCAATCTTGCTGTGGTGAACCGCCGTAACTTCAAAGACTCCGCGGGTCAGCGTTCCTGTCTTGTCGAACACGACGATTTTTGACTTTGAGAGCGTCTCAAGGTAGTTCGAGCCTTTTATAAGCACGCCTTCCTTGCTTGCACCTCCAAGTCCTGCAAAAAAGCTGAGCGGAATGCTGATTACAAGCGCACACGGGCAGCTGATTACTAGGAAGGTGAGCGCGCGGTAAATCCAGTCGCTCCAGTTTGGATCTGATTTTGCGATGAGGCAGACGAGCGGCGGAAGAACGGCAAGGGCTAGCGCGCTGTAGCAGACGGCTGGCGTGTAGACTCTTGCGAACTTTGAGATGAATTCTTCCGACTTGGATTTTCTTGAGCTGGCGTTTTCCACAAGCTCCAGGATTTTTGAGACTGTTGACTCGCCGAATTCCTTTGTCGTCCTGACTTTGAGTACGCCTGTCATGTTTATGCTTCCGCTGATGACTTCCATTCCAGAACTGGCATCCCGCGGAAGGCTTTCACCTGTGAGTGCGCTTGTGTTAAGCGTTGAGTTTCCTTCTATTATAATTCCGTCGAGCGGAACTTTTTCTCCGGGCTGAACCACAATTACATTTCCCGGCGCAACTTCGGAAGGGTCAACCTGAACAAGCTTTCCGTCCTTTTCGATGTTCGCATAGTCCGGGCGGATGTCCATAAGGTCTGTGATGTTCTTGCGGCTTTTTCCGACCGCATAGCTTTGGAAGAATTCTCCAATCTGGTAGAAAAGCATTACGGCGACCGCCTCGTTGCAGTCGTCAATCAGAAGAAGATTTCCGTGCGCGTTGTAGATTTCAAGCGCGAACGCTCCCACGGTTGCAACTGCCATCAGAAAATTCTCGTCGAAGACCTGGCGGTTTAAGATTCCCTTTCCGGCTTTTTTTAAGATGTCATATCCGATTATCAGATAGTCAGCCACGTAGAGAATCATCTTGAGCGGAACTTTGCCCGGAATGGCGGCGAAAACGTTCAGCCTGTCAAGCACGTTCAGAGCCAAAAGCAGCACAAACGCCACAATTATTCTTGCAAGCATTTTCTTCTGTTTCTTTTTCATAAATTCTTCCTTGTGTTACAGTTCAATCTCGCAGTCGTCCTCGACTTTCCTGCACGCCTTGAGAACTGCCTTCATAACTTTCTTGTCGTCCTGTCCGTCGTCGAATTCCACGGTCATTTTCTGGAGCATGAAATTCACGCCGGCATCCTTCACACCCTCGACAGTCTTTGCCGCATCCTCCATTTTAAGGGCGCAGCTCGCGCAGTCAACTTCAATCTTATAAGTCTTTTTCATGTTTTCCTCACTTAGCTGTCATCAAGACTCTCTGGCCATTCAATTAAACGGTTGTTTAATCTTTATGATGAATATATAATCAGTGCGGAATCATTGCAATATTTCGGAGGTTTTTATTTCCTTTCGGGCGAATTTTTTTTCCGAATGGAACAAGAGGATTATGAGTCTGCCGCATTTTCATCATGAATATTTCAGAAAGGATTTTCTTTACAGCGAGCTTGAAAACGGGGAGAATTTTAGGACTGTCGCCGAAATTTTTTCCCTGCTCAGCGACACAAGCCGCCTGCGGATTTTCTGGCTTCTCTGCCATTCAAGGGAGTGCGTTCTTGACATAGCCGAAGCCATGAAAATGACGAATCCCGCCGTTTCGCACCATCTGAAAATCCTGAAGGAAGCCGGGCTTATCGAAAGCTACCGCGACGGAAAGGAGGTTTTTTACGCCGCCTCCAAGGACGCAAAGACTCAGAGCCTGCACGGAATGATGGAAAAACTGATGTCGGTAACCTGCCCGGATTTTGAGAGCCGGAACGAGAGGATAAATGAGAATTCTGAATTTATGGAAAGCCAGGTGAAAAAAATTCAGGAAGTCCACGACTTTATGTGCGAGCATATTTCGGAGCGGTTCACGATTGACGGACTTGCGCGAAGATTCGGCATGAACACGACGACGCTCAAGACGGTTTTCAAGGACGTGTACGGAACTTCTCTTGCGGCGCACATCAAGGAGCACAGAATGGAAAAGGCCGCGGAGCTTCTGACAAACACCCAAATGGGCATAAGCGAAGTCGCCGCGGCCGTGGGCTACGAGACCCAGAGCAAATTCAGCGCGGCGTTCAAGGAATTCTACGGCGTGATTCCGAGCGACTACAAAAAGGAGAAGCGGTGAGGGGAAAACGGAATCTCCTTGTATTTCCCGCACCTGCACCTTATGCTGCGGAAATCCGTATGCTTAATTCCCAGAATCCCGTCCATTTCGCGCGCGGCATTTCCGTATTTTCCGTTCGTGTGGTGGACAAGAATGTAGTCTGCCTCGCGGATTTTTCCGGCGGCTTTGTGGCAGAAATCCCTTACCGGGGCGGCAAGCGCGAACACCCAGATCGGCGAGCAGATTGTGACGTGCTCATAGGCGGAAAGGTCAATGCCGACCGGTTCAACGGGCATCTGCCAGCGGTGCATTCCGAATCTTCCGCACCACCAGAATCCGAGTGTTCCTTCTGTAAGCTCCGTGGATTTTATCTCGTAGATTTCGGCGCCAGTTCTGTTCGCCTCTTCATAGGCCTGTCTTCTCACATAGCCCATGCGCGAGAAATACACGACAAGCCTTTTGGAATTCGTGCCGACGTTCCTGTAGCCCGCGGTGTCCAGGCGGAAGGATTCCTGCTGCATGAAAATCCATGCCATGTAGCCGGTAATCGCCTGGCAGAATCCGAAGATAAAATAGATTGTCGACATGAAATTCAGCGGAAAAATATAAAACTGAATGCAGATCCAAAGCATGAGCGTGACGCCGAAAATTCCGCCCAGAATCACGCCGGATTTTTTCCTTGCGAAAAGAAGGGCGGCCGCCGCCAGATTTGTCAGTCCGTTCACGGTTAAAAGCGCGATTCCCGGAAAAATGAAATTCTGAAAGACGGTTCCTGCGAACGGCAGCACCTGAAAGTAGGGGAGCATCGCGTCCATTCCCATGGATTTTCCTGTCGGGTCGCAAAGCATCATCGCCGCTCCGCCGACCGCGCCCAGTCCTATAAAAAGCGTCCAGAAAATAAGGGCGCGCCTTGCAGGTTCAAATCTTGATTTTGTGTTCATTTTTTTTCATCCTGTAATTGACAAATTCCTATATGATGGCGGCGTTTCCTTGCGCATTATGCTGATTCCAGAAGAGCGTCAATCTGACCGTACGCCGCAGCCCAGTCCCTGTGCGGATTCTCCAGCACGAGTCTCCGCATTCCGGAATTTCCGATGAATTCCAGCTCGCGTCTCTGCCGTTCCTCAAGGCAGGCGATGTATCCTTCAAATCCCCGCGCGCCTATGCTTTTTCCGTAGCCGCCGTTCAGATGGTAGCCGATTACGGCGTCCAGCCAGCCGTCACGCTCCGCCGCGGCTTTTCGCACGCATTCCGCTATGTCATCGTTTTTCAGATAGACCAGAACCGGCTCCAGAGGCTTTACCGAGTCATGGATTCTTGCGATGTATTCAAAGCTCCGTTCCTTCGGAAAGTTGAAGCGCATCATCGTCTCGCACATCGGATTCTGCAGAAAAACGCAGTTGAACACGTAGACAGAACCGCCGCCGCAGGCCTTCCTCGTGAATTCCGCCCAGCGTCCGAGCATGAGCGGCATTTCGGTTTCCCATGGAAGAGAATCGTATATCTTGTACGGAAGAAGCTGTTCAATCTCGCCGCCGGAAAATTCTGACAGCGGAACTACGGACCCGTTTTCATACGGAGTTCCGTCCTGTTTCCTCACGTCCAGCTTTATGATTTTTTCCCGGAGTTCCGGGCTGAATTTGCGCAGAATCCCGTCCGCAATATATGCATGGAATTCCCAGTCGGCAGGGTGATTTCCGCCGCCCTCGTCAAAGAATTCAGTCTTTTTTCCTGCGGCGCTCAGTCTGTCCGCAATGCGCCGCGCCGTCGTGCTTTTTCCGGAGCAGGGCAGACCCTCAATCAGATAAAGTTTTGTCATTTTCCGGCCGCCTCCTTTTTTCCGCTGCGATGATGAGCTGTTTCTTCTATTAAAGCTAATTAAATTAGTTTTGTCAAGAAACATGGAAAACCGGATGCCGGAGAAAATTCCGTTCGCGTTTTTCCTGCCGTCAAAATTGCACGTTCAATTTCTATTCCACCTCTTCAATCTGAAGCGTCATGTTCGCAAGTCCATGGTAATAGTTTACGCTTTGTGCGGTGAAGCGGTAGACGCAGTAGTC
>DBIW01000037.1 GCA_002296965.1 Treponema sp. UBA792
GCCTGCCGCCGAGCCGCTACGGCATGGTCGAGACGGAAATTTCGCTTGTTCCGCCGGATGTCAGCTATGTCAATGGCCAGCCTGTGTTTATTGCTGAGGCGGAAATTGAAAATCCGTACCTTGCCGCAAAAAACGGCCGGACTGCAAAACTTATTCCGGGCATCTCAGCTGAAGGAAGAATTGTCACGGACAGAAGCACGGTAATGCAGATGCTGCTCAGAAAACTGGATTTTATTAACTAAGAGTGGAATCAAAGAATGAGATATAAAAAGAGTTTTTGCATTTTTTTTGTTTGCTGTATTTTTGGCAAATCTTTCTCTCTTTCTTTTGATGAACTGATTGAACTAACCCTGCAAAACAATACAGATATTCTTTCTGCTCAAAATGGTTATGACTCAGCCAGTTTATCACTAAAAACATTAAACGGAGCTTATGCGCCACAAGTTTCATTGTCATCTTCTGCATCGCTGCCGGATGAATATAAATGGGACACAACCCCAGATTACTTTTCTTCTTCAATAACATACAGTCAGCCGCTTCCAGGAGGAACAACCCTGGGATTTACGGGTAGTTTTTCCTTTAATTCAGCAGACATTTTGGAAGAACGTTGCATTTCTCAAAATCCAAGCCTTAGTTTCTCTCTTACTCAAAGTTTGTTTCCTTTCTGGGCACAAGGAAAAATCAAAAATCCTGCAAAACTGAGCTCAAAACAGCAGAAAGACTACTACTACTATCAGCTTTTATACACAAAAAAGACAGTCATGCAGAATCTTGTACAAAACTATATCTATGCTTCTGTTCATAAAAAACAGATTCAAATTCATGAGAACTCAATTTATTTACTTGACAAGCAGATTGAAACATCAAATCAATTGCTGAAAATAGGGGCAGTCAATCAGGCAAGAATAACAGAACTGCAAAGTTCCAAATGGAGCTATCAGCAGGATTTAATGAGTGCAAAATCAAGTTATATAAGTTACATTCAAAATCTGAAAACGATTTGCGGGACAGAATTTAAAAATGACAGTCTGTCTTTTGAACATAAATCTCTTCCAGCTCAGGATGATTTCACAAAAGAAATTCTTTCAGCAACAGATAACATCGCTGATCCATTAGAAGAATCATACAAATTAAAAATGGAACTCTTAAAAACAAATCATGCTCTGGAAAAACAGTCTTCGGCTCCTGCATTATCACTTTCTGTGCAGCCATCCTGGTCTTTTGCCCCTAAAAAACAGGATGAGTGGAAAGAAGCCTGGAAAGATGCAAATTCACCTTCTTCATGGTCTGCTACAATTGGAGTAAACCTTTCTCCGCTTCTTTCAGCATCAGTTAGTAAAAATGAACAGCAATATGAATTGAACTGCCAAGCCGCAGAAAAATCATTCAATGCATATATTACACAAAAGGAATTTGTCTTACAGCAGTACAAAAACATTTTAGATAACTATAAACCCCAGCTTGAAGAAATTTCAAACCTTTATAATGCAGGAAGTGCAGAATTAAAAGACTTGGAATCTCAGTTTTCAGCAGGAGCTGTTTCTGAGCTGGATTTTGATTCTGCAAAAGTCCGGATTGAAAGCTGCAGGCTGAACATGGAGATTATTGAATTATATGTCTGGCTGTATGAGGTACTTTGTAAAATAAATCTTTAATTTGAATCCGGGCGTACTCCCCCGCCTCAAAACGGACTTCAATATAATTCAATTTCATGATTTTTCTTAAATCCTATTGACAAGGTAGGCAGAAGTTTTGTATAAACTCCGTAACAGCGTTTCATGCTGAATCACATCAACTCAAAAGGAGGCACATCATGCAGGTTGTTTTTTATTTTGAAAAACTTGTCCGCGCGAATTTCAGATTCGGAAGGATGTGCCTCTGCCGCTAGCCGCGGGACTTTTCCGCCGGTCTCTTTTTCCATTACAACCTAATCCGCAATCCGGAATTTTCCGGAAAGCGCATCGCCGTGCTCTCATATTCTCTGCCGCGCAGAACAAATTTCCGCAGGACAGGAATATCGTCACGGCCGGAGACAAACATGGACAGCATTATTGAACTGAAAGACATCTGTAAAAAATTCGGAGAAGGCGCAGAATCGTTCTACGCCGCCGACAATGTAAGCCTCTCGATAAAAAGAGGTGAAATTTTCGGAATCATCGGTTTTTCCGGAGCCGGAAAATCAACGCTCGTGCGGTGCATAAATCTGCTGGGGCGGCCTGACTCAGGTTCCGTCACCGTGAACGGAAAGGACATGCTGGCTCTAAGCCCCAAGGAACTGCGCGCCGCAAGGAAAAAAATCGGAATGATTTTTCAGCATTTCAACCTGCTGAAATCCCGCACTGTGGCGGAAAACGTCGCGTTTCCTCTGAAGGGAAGCGGCCTTTCAAAAGGACAGACGGCGGAAAAAGTCCGGGAACTGCTTGAATTCGTGGAAATCGGCGACAAGGCGGAATGTTATCCGTCCCAGCTTTCTGGAGGACAGAAGCAGCGGGTCGCGATTGCCCGCGCGCTTGCGAACAGCCCTGAAATTCTGCTATGCGACGAGGCTACAAGCGCGCTCGATCCCACCACGACAAAATCGATTCTCCGGCTGCTCAAAAGGCTGAATTCAACGCTCGGACTGACCGTCGTGATAATAACGCATCAGATGGAAGTGATAAAGGAAGTCTGTGACCGTGTGGCCGTAATGGAAAAGGGGCGTGTCGTTGAGCAGGGCGATGTGTTCGACATATTCGCAAAACCGCAGAATGAGGTGACACGGCGTTTCATAAAGTCCACATCGAATTTGAGCCGCATAGACGAGCTGATTCAGGAGAACAGTCCGGTTGTCGCGCTGAATCCCGGCGAGAAACTCGTCAGGTTCAGTTTTATAGAAAGAAACGCCGCCGAGCCGCTGATATCCTCGCTCTCGCGCATTTTTGACATAACTATAAACATAATTTTCGCTGATCTGGAGATTATCCGGGGGGCCTCGATAGGAGGAACTGTCGCCATAATAAGCGGTCAAGAACGGAGCATCGAACGCGCGCTCACCTACATAAAGGATTTTCATGTCGGCGTGGAGGTTCTGAAAAATGCCTGAAATTCTTGAGAAAATCATTCCGAACGTGATGAAACGGCTTCCTGTTCTCGGACAGGCCGTGCTGGAGACATTCATAATGACAGTATGGTCGGGCGCAATCTCGTTCGTGCTCGGACTTTTTCTGGGAATCGTGCTTACGGTCACAAAAAAAGGCGCGGTTCTGGAGAACAGGGCCGTATTCCAGGTTCTCGACAAGACGGTGAACCTGTTCCGCTCCATTCCGTTCATCATTCTTCTGACAGGCGTAATGCCGCTGAGCAGACTGATAATGGGAACCGCAATCGGCGTTCGCGGCGCGATTGTTCCTCTTGTATTCGGAACAGTTCCGTTTTTTGCCCGTCAGATTGAGAGCGCCCTTGCTGAAGTTGACGGCGGACTTGTGGAGGCCGCGCTGAGCATGGGACTTTCTCCGGTGGACATAATTTTCCGCGTATATCTCCGTGAGAGCGTTGGACCGATTGTCCGGGGAACGACAATCACCACGATAAGCCTTATCGGACTTACGGCGATGGCGGGAGCGGTCGGAGCGGGAGGACTTGGAAACTACGCGATAATGTACGGACATGACAGGAATCAGGTTGACGTGACCTGGGTCACAATAATTGTGCTCGTACTTGCCGTAAGCCTGATTCAGCACATCGGAACTGCCATTATAAAGAAAAACACTCACTGAAGTACGGGAGAAGATGCATGACAGAAATTTTCAGAAGAAAAACGGCGATAATCGGGGCGGGACACGTAGGCTCGCACGTCGGCTATGCGCTGATTTCACAGGGACTTTCCGA
This sequence comes from Treponema sp. UBA792, assembly GCA_002296965.1. Classification (GTDB taxonomy): domain Bacteria; phylum Spirochaetota; class Spirochaetia; order Treponematales; family Treponemataceae; genus Treponema_D. The sequence continues at coordinate 3,868 of DBIW01000037.1, forward strand.
AGAGATTGTCTACATAGACACCGACCGGAAAAAATCCGAGGCGCAGGCGCTGGATCTGTACGATGCCACGGCATATCTTCCCAAACATGCGGATGTGTATGCCGGCACCTGGAACGATATTGCCGATGCGCAGATTCTTGTCGTCGCGGCAGGGCCTCTTCCGGACATGGACGCAGGACAGTTTGACCGCATGGACACGCTGCGCTCCACGGTGGAAATTCTGAAGGACATAATTCCGAACATAAGGAAGTCCGGATTCGGCGGAATCATAATAAGCATATCGAATCCCGCCGATGTCGTCGCGCATTACATCCAGAACGCGCTGGACTGGCCAAAGGAGAAAATCATCTCCACAAGCACGGCGCTAGACTCGGCAAGGCTGAGACGGGCGCTGACCGAAGCCACCGGCTACGACCAGAAGTCAATCTGCGCCTACGTACTGGGAGAGCATGGCGAAAGCCAGATGATTCCCTGGTCCGCCGTGACAGTCGCCGGAAAACCTCTGACGGAACTGATTGCGGAACAGCCGGAGCGTTTCGGAAGACTAAGCCTTGAGAAAATCGCGGAACGCGCAAAATCCGCCGGATGGACGATTCTTGGCGGAAAAGGCTCGACAGAATTCGGAATTGGAGCTGCGGCCGCGGAGATTGTGCGCGCCATCTGCGGAGACGAAAACAGAATTCTTCCGGTATCCGTTCTTCTCGAAGGGGAATACGGACAGAACGGAGTGTTCGCGAGCGTCCCGGTAAGGCTGAACAGGAGCGGAGCGGCAGAAATCATCCGCCTTAAGATGACGGAAAACGAGCGCAAGGAATTTGCGGAATCATGCGCGGTCATGGACGCAAACTACAGGAAGGCGCTGTCGTTCTAAAAGCGGCGGCGGAACAGTTTCAACCCATACAGAAGATTTTTATATAATTTGGAGGAAATATGAACAGAAATTTCAGAAAAATCATTTCGGCCGCGGCAATCGCCGCATTCGCACTATCGGTGGCAGCCGCAAAACCGTCCAAAAAGGCAAAAAACACGACTGTCAGGCTCGGAGTCGTCGGCTCAATCTACGAGGATCTTTGGACACCGGCAAAAAAAGCGTTGAAAAACGAAGGAATCGACCTGAAATTCGTGCAGTTTTCTGATTATGTCACGCCGAACAATGCCCTGGCGAACGGCGAGATTGACCTGAACTCATTCCAGCACAGAATTTTCCTTGAGAACGAGATAAAAAACCACAAATATCCTATCAGCCTGATTGGAAATACGTTCATAATTCCGCTTAATCTTTATTCGGTAAAGCACAAATCCGTCGGCGAGCTTGGAAAAGGCAGCACTGTCGCAATTCCGAACGATGTTACCAACGGCGGACGCGCGCTGAAGGTTCTTGCCGCCGCCGGACTTATCACGCTGCGTCAGGATGCGGGATTCAATCCGACTACAGCGGACATTTCGGTGAACAACTCAGGAATCGTAATAAAGGAACTTGCCGCGAACGCCATTCCGTCCGCGCTCGCCGACCTTGACGCGGCGGTTGTAAACGGAAACTATGCGCTCGATTTCGGAATCAAAACAGAAAGCGCAATCTTCAAGGACACAAGCGTGTCGGAGGAATACTACTGGAACCTGATTGCGGCACGCACGGACGACCTGAAAAATCCCGCGAAAAGGGAAATATACAGAAAAGTGGTGAAGGCATTCCAGACCGCCGCCACGGAAAAAGTTTTCAACGATGACTTCGGCGGATATTTCATAAAAGTCGGCTGGAACAAGGACGAATTTCCGGCGAAATAAGACGGCAGGAACAGATCCGGAGCTTCCGCATAAAGACGGAAGACTCCGGATTCAGCGCATGGAGGAATTCACCATGGATTTTGACATTTCGGAACTGAAAAACATAATCTCCGACCCCGGAAGAATCACGTCCGACATCGGGGAAAAATATCTGACCGACAGTCTCGGACGGCTCAAAGGCTCAGCCTCGGCGCTCGTCTTTCCGCTCAGCACGGCGGAGACGGCTGCGGTGATGAGATTCGCATCGGAAAACGGAATTCCAGTCACGCCGCGCGGAGCCGGAACAAATCTTGTAGGCTCAACCGTTCCGTTGAAGGGAGGAATCATCCTTGATTTTTCCAGAATGAACAGAATTCTGGAGCTTGACCGGGAGACTATGACCGTAACCGTTGAACCGGGAATTCTTCTCGAAGACCTGCAGGAATTCGTCGGACGGAACGGGCTTTTCTATCCGCCGGATCCCGGAGAAAAGGCCTCCACAATCGGCGGAAACATCAGCACGAACGCCGGAGGAATGAGGGCGGTAAAATACGGCGTCACAAGGGATTATGTCCGCGGACTTGAGGTTGTCACCGCGGACGGGAAAATTCTTGAGCTGGGCGGAAAATGCGTAAAGGACGCAAGCGGACTTTCGCTTAAAAACCTTGTGATAGGCTCGGAAGGAACGCTTGCCGTAATCACAAAGGCCGTTCTCCGTATAATGCCCAAACCGCAGACATCGCTGAGCGTCGTAGTTCCGTTCCCGGATCTGAAAACGGGAATCTCCTGCGTGACAAAAATCCTGCAGGCGGACGCCGCTCCCACCGCCGTTGAATTCGTGGAACGCAAGGTGATTGCCCTGGGCGAGAAATTCACCGGAATCAGCTATCCAAGGCAGGATGCGGCTTCGTACATCCTTCTGACATTCGACGGAAATACGGATGCGGTGAATTCCGGCGTGGAGACGGTAAGAAAAACCGTATCAGAAAACGGCGCGCTGGATTATATCGTCCTGGATGACAGCAGACGCCTTTCTGATATATGGAAGGTGCGCGGATGTCTTGTAAAAGCCGTGGAATCGGAATGTGAGCAGGAACCGGTCGATATTGTCGTTCCCATAAACAGAATCGTGGAATTCATAAATCACGTGAACCGCACTGAGGCGGAAAGCGGAGTGCAGATGGTCGCATTCGGCCATGCAGGCGACGGAAACGTCCATCTCTGCGTCCTCCGCGGAAACCGTGGCAGAACCATCTGGGAAAAGGAACTGAATTCCGTAATGGAGAAAATATATTCCGAGGCATACAGACTCGGCGGAATCGCAAGCGGAGAACATGGAATCGGCGTGACGAAACGTCCGTATTTTCTCCCGAATACCGCGGCCGAGAACCTCGAAATGATGAACAGGATAAAAGACGCGCTGGATCCGGCGCATATACTGAACGACGGAAAATCATACATAAGACAAGGCAGATGAGAGGCAGAAATGAAAGAACTTTCCAGAAGAACTGATGTTTTTACAGATTCCGTGATAAGGCGGATGACCCGGATTTCCAACAGATACAATGCGGTGAATCTCTCTCAAGGTTTTCCGGATTTTGATCCGCCGGAACAGATTCTGAGGCGGCTGGAGGAAGTGGCCCGCGAGGATTTTCATCAGTATTCAATAACCTGGGGCGCGCAGAATTTCCGCGAGGCTCTGGCACTGAAACAGAGCAGGTTCATGAACCGCACGATAAACCCGGACACGGAGATTGTCGTGACCTGCGGAAGCACAGAGGCGATGATGGCCGCGATGATGACTGTCGTGAATCCCGGAGACAAGGTTGTCGTGTTCTCGCCGTTCTACGAGAATTACGGCGCGGACACAATTCTTTCCGGAGCGGAGCCTGTTTATGTGCCGCTCAGACCGCCGCTGTTCAATTTTGACGAGGAGGAGCTTGAGAACGCATTCCGGCAGAATCCCAAGGCTCTGATTCTCTGCAATCCGTCAAATCCGTGCGGAAAAGTGTTCACCCGCAAGGAGCTTGAGACAATCGCATATCTTGCGCGGAAATATGATGTCTATGTAATCACGGACGAAGTATACGAGCATATAATCTACAAGCCGAATTCCCACGTGTATTTTTCGGCGCTTCCGGGAATGGCGGAACGGACAATCAGCTGCTCGTCCCTGTCAAAAACTTATTCCATCACAGGCTGGAGGCTCGGCTATACAATCGCGCCGCCGGAAATCACGGAACGCATAAAAAAAGTCCACGATTTTCTTACAGTCGGCGCGGCGGCTCCGCTTCAGGAGGCCGTTGTTCCGGGACTGAAATTCGGTCAGGAATATTACGACGGACTTCAGGAAAAATACACGCACAAACGGAATCTTTTTCTGCGCGGACTTGACGACATAAAAATAGCGCACACGGAACCTCAGGGCGCATATTACGTCCTGCTTGACATTTCCGAATTCGGATTTGACAGCGACCTTGAATTCTGCGAGTTTCTGGCCCGTGACGTGGGAGTTGGAGCTGTTCCCGGCTCAAGCTTTTTCCGCGAGGACGTGAACAGCCTTGTCCGGCTTCATTTTGCCAAAAAGGACGACACCCTGAACGAAGCGTTGAACCGGCTTGCGGAAATAAGAAAAAAAATCTCTCCTAAAAAATGAAAAGTTCCGGCACAGACACCGGAACATCAGGCCTCCGCACTGATCCGCCGTCAGATGCAGTAATCAAAACCGTTGAACTCGCGGTTCTTTGCGGAAAGCTGCTCAAGGGTTATTCCGTCAACGAAGGTGTCAATGCAGTCTCCGAATTCCTTCCAGAAAAGATCGTTTCCGACGCTGCTTACGGCGTTTCCCTGGGCGGAGCCTTTCGGAGACAAATCACCTTCCGTCGCACGGAGAATCTCGCCGACTGTATACTCGGACGGTAATTTCGCAAGCCTGTAGCCGCCGGCGTTTCCGCGCATTCCGCAGACAAGTCCGGCCTTTGCAAGAACCATAAGAATCTGCTCAAGATATTTTACAGAAAGATTACGGCGATGGGAAAGAAGTTTGAGCGGAACGTATTTTTCCGGATTCTGCTCGGCAAGATCCGCCATCACAAGAAGCGCATACTGTCCGCGCGTTGAAATTCTGAACATAAGACGATATTAGCAGATTAAACCTACTGAGTAAATAGGGAAAAATAAAGCCCCCACCATATTACCTATTGACAAAGTAGGTTGTATAATATATAACATCCTTAAATCCTACTTTATCAGTGGGAAAACAAAAAAAAAAAAAGACGGAGGTAAATTCATGTCAAATATTTTCACGAGCGCGGACCAGCTCATCGGCCGCACACCGCTGCTTGAGCTTTCAAACATCGAGAAGGAAAAAAATCTGGACGCAAAAATTCTCGCCAAGCTTGAGTACTTCAATCCGGCTGGCTCGGTCAAGGACAGAATTGCGAAAAACATGATTGACGAGGCGGAGAAGTCAGGAAAACTCAAGCCGGGCGCGACGATAATTGAGCCTACATCCGGAAACACAGGAATCGGACTCGCCTCCGTCGCCGCCGCACGCGGATATAAAATCATCATCGTGATGCCGGAGACAATGTCCGTGGAGCGCCGCCAGATAATGAAAGCCTACGGCGCCGAGCTGGTTCTGACCGAAGGCGCAAAGGGAATGAAAGGCGCAATCGCAAAGGCCGCCGAGCTTGCGCAGTCAATTCCGGACAGCTTCATTCCCGGACAGTTCGTTAATCCCGCGAATCCGCAGACTCATTTTGAGACGACAGGCCCTGAAATTTATGCCGACACCGACGGAAAGGTTGACATATTCGTAGCCGGAGTCGGAACCGGCGGAACCGTGACCGGAGTCGGAAAATTCCTGAAGTCAAAGAATCCCGCCGTAAAAATCGTCGCCGTGGAGCCGGAATCATCCGCCGTGCTTTCGACCGGTGTCGCGGGAAGCCACAAAATTCAGGGAATCGGAGCCGGATTCGTCCCGGACGTGCTCGACACAAAAATCTACGATGAGGTTATCCCCGTGTCAAATGACGACGCGTTCGCATACGGAAAACTTGTCGGCCGCAAAGAAGGCGTTCTTGTGGGAATCTCATCCGGCGCGGCTCTGGCGGCAGCCGTAAAACTGGCGCAGCGCCCGGAGAACAGCGGAAAGAACATCGTTGTCCTTTTCCCCGACATGGGCGACCGCTATCTGTCCACGCCGCTGTTTCAGGACTGACAGAAACAGAAATTCCTGAATTCGTTGCGAGGGGCAATACCGTCGTCCGTCCCATCACCGGCGGTATTGCCTTTTTTCTACCCTCCAGTATAATAGGCAGAAGAATGATAGTATCAACAAGAGGCCGATATGCCCTACGTGTGCTGACCGATCTGGCGGAACACGGAAGCACGGATTTTATTCCGCTTAAGGACATATCGGAACGCCAGGAAATATCCAGAAAATATCTTGAGTCGATAATGACGCTTCTGTCGAAAAACGGTTTTGTTGACGGTGTCCACGGAAAGGGCGGTGGCTACAGACTGAACCGCCCGCCGGAAGAATATAAAATCGGCGAAATTCTGCGGCTTACCGAAGGGACGCTCGCTCCTGTCGCCTGCCTGGAAAAAGGCGCCGCGCCCTGCCTCCGCGCCCCGGACTGCCGCACTCTTCCTATGTGGACAAAACTCAACGAAATGATAACCGGCTATCTGGACAGCGTTTCGGTGGCCGACCTTATGAGGTGAAAGATGAAATTCACGGCGCAGGAAATGCCGAAAAAAGGCGATACAGTCGTAGTGGGAATGTCGGGCGGAGTTGACTCCACGCTTACCGCATTTCTGCTCAAACAGAGGGGCTGCCGGGTAATCGGAGCCACAATGTCGCTTTGGGACGGAAAAATTCCTGAAATAAAAACTGACAAGCCGATCCGCGAGGCCTGCTACGGGCCGGGAGAGGAAGAGAACATAGCGGAATGCAGAAAATTCTGTGCCGAGCACGGAATCGAATACCGCGTCATCGATGTAAAGGAAACTTACCGCCGGGAAGTCCTTGAATACTTCAAAAACGAATACCGCTCCGGACGCACTCCGAATCCATGCATAAGATGCAACAGGTTCATCAAATTCGGCGCCCTGCTTGACGGAATAAAAAACGCCGGCATAGACTTCGATTTTTTCTGCACAGGACATTACGCAAAGATTGTCCGCCCGGACGAAGGAATTTTCGGCACGGACAAAAGGCCGTTCATGATTGCCGGAGCCGAAGATGTGTCGAAGGATCAGACTTATTTTCTCTACAGAATTCCGTCCGAAATTCTGGCAAAAGTGCGCTTCCCTCTTGCTCAGATGAAGAAGAAGGATGTGATGGAGCTTGCAAGACAAGCAGGACTGGAAGCCGCAAACCGTGCCGAAAGCCAGGATTTCATAGGAGAGGAATATTTTGACATGCTTTTTGCGGACAAGCCGTCCGTTCCCGGAGACATAATAGATCTTGACGGTCATGTTCTTGGCCGGCACAGAGGAATCGAACATTACACGGTCGGACAGCGGCGGGGACTTGGAGTCGCCGTAAACTACCCTGTGTATGTACATTCAATAGACGCAAAAAACAATGTGATTGTCCTTGCTCCGAACAGCGCCCTTTTTTCCGACGGCCTGATCGCAGACGACTTCGCCTGGCCCGGAAACGCAGAACCGGATGCGCCGTTTGACGCGGCTGTAAAAATAAGGCTTGCAAGCCGCCCCGCAAAGGCACACATCGAACGGTATGAGCCGGCCGAGGGCGAGAAATTCCGCGGAACTCCGTGGAAAATAACATTTCTGGAGCCTCAGCGGGCAGTCGCACCGGGACAGTCGGCGGTTCTTTACAATGACGGCGTAATAACCGGCGGAGGAATAATCTGCTCCACTTTCGGACAGCACAGGGCCACTGAATAGCCCCTGAAATTCCTCAAAAACACTTTATGCGATTGAATTTTATCGCTATATTTTAGTCATGCAAGATTTATCAGCTAAGGCGCACAGAATAGTGTTCATCTGCACAGTTCTGTTCGTAACCATTTCATGCCAATCGACAGCGACAGAAAAAATATCACCCGAAGATTCGGACGGAATTCCGGGAACAGGAATCAGAATTTTTGAGCCGGATTACGGCGCGGAACTTACGGAAGACACGAAATTCATTTTCATACGGCTTTATGAGCCTTACTACAGGAACCTTTTCTCGGCCGGGCGTTTTCTTGAGCGGTGCATAAACATGGTTGAGGTGAATCCCGTGAACGCGAGCCACTCGGCAATCGGATTCTCGCTTGAGGACACATTCTACGGGCTTACACATTACGGAAAATATCAGCTTGGAATCGAGCAGTGCATGGACACGTCATCAAGCGAATATATGTCCCAGTGCGATCCGGAAAAATCATTCCAGATAACCTATGCGCTGGCAGTTCCCGCAGAGGAATACGAAAAGGCGCAGAAAATGGTGAATTCCTATCTGTATTCAAGCGAGATACATTACTCGGTGGAGATGAATTTTGCGATTGCGAACTATTCGATAAAGCGCAAATTCTTTACCGCAGACGAACAGAAAAAGCTCGGCGCGATTCCCCACGAAAAATCCGAAATCCTGGAAGGCCAGGACAATTTCGTCTGCTCGTCATTCATATCGTACATCCTGATTAACAGCACGGAATCGATAAAGAATTTCTTTGCGGAGAAACATCTGGACTACAACTACATAATTCCAACTGACCTGGGGGAACTGCCCGGTGTGACAAAACTTTTCTCTTCGGACTGGAATGAATACGGAGCGGCGGCGGAGGAATTCGCATCAAGAAATCCTGAATTCAGGCCGTATATCTTGGAATCGCATCTGGAATCGGACTGACCGGAAGCCGCACGGTTCATTTTTCCGCGACGCCCGCCCCGAACAGCGCAAAGTCCCCGCGGCAAGGATCGTCCGGCCAGATTTCACGCAGCTTCTCGGTAAGCGACAGCGCCGTTTTTCTGCCGGCGGACGCTCTCGGAGGCACAAGACCGAGCTTCTGCGCCTCCTGCATTACGTGAACATCAAGCGGAATAACAAGAAGCCGCTGCGGATACCAGTCCCAGAATCCTGCGTCAATGGGAGAATTTCGCCGCACCATCCAGCGCAGGAACATATTCACACGTTTGTTGGCGCAGTCCTTTCCATGAGGAACAAGCGGGCAGCCGGCGAACTCCGCGCATATCACATCAGGAAGAAAATCTCCCTCCCTGTAAATCCGCCTGAAATAACCGCCCATGGTACCTCCGCTCACAAGAATCCGCCGGAGCGACACAAAAAGCGAATTCATGTCGGAGTATGAATAGAATCTGTAGAATTTTGCGGAGTAATTTCCGTCCGGAGACCGGAAATCATCGGAAAATTTTCCGGAGACAAGCCAGCTGCGCATACCGCCGGACAAATCCGCCATCCCGAAAATCTGCCTGATTTTGGGAATGAACTGTTTTCTGCTGCCGAATGACAGCATAGCCGCGATAAAACACGCAGGCTCGGCATCAGACGGAGCGGCGTACCACCTTATGAACTGGCTCGGATCTCCACCGGTGAATTCCGCCACCTCGAATTTCCGTGCCAGTTCGGAAAGCTTCTCCTTTGTCTCAGAAGGAATTCCCATCAGAACGGCCTACGCAAAAAGTTCCGTCGTCTTGAGCCATTCCGCGGCCGCAGTCGCCTCGCCGTCAAGAGCACGGTCGTCCTGAACAAACGCGCTGAATTTCCTCACCTCGTCATGAACTTTCCTTGTGAACGGCGAGAAATCATCCTTGCCGCAGAGATCGACGGCCTGCATCGCGGCAAGAAGATGTGTTCCGAACTGAAGATACACAAGCTCAATCTGCTCGGCGAATTTCCGCGCGCTTATTGTTCCCATGGAAACCTTGTCCTGATTCAGCGCCTCCGTAGGATGCGACGTAAGGCTTACAGGGAAACAGTAGCTCATCACCTCGCCGCGGATTGCGGAAATCGTAATCTGAGCCGCCTTGAATCCGAGCCTGAGGCCCGCGCGCGGATCATCATCCGCCGTGAACGGTATGAGATTTTCGGTAAGTCCGTTGAATTTTCCGTCGATTATGACTTCCGCCTGTTTGTCCGAAAGATCGGAAATATTGGCAAGCGCGGTTCTCATATAGTCGCACGCGGCGCAGATATGTCCGCCATAGAAATTCCCAGTATTGTAAAGACGGCCCGCATCAATGTCCACAAGAGGATTGTCATTTGCGGAATTCAGCTCCTCGGTAATCCAGGCGCGCGCAACCTCAAGCGTGTCGCGGTAGACTCCGTTGATCTGCGGAGCGCAGCGGATTGAGTATCTGTCCTGAATTTTGTTCTCCTGCTTTTTGTAGCCTTTTCCGTCAAGAGCCTCAATCTGACTTTTAAGGAATTCCTCGTATTTGTAGACACGTTTTGAATCCTTGATGATGTTATAGATATATGCGGCGCTGCTGCACTGTCCTTTGTGGTTCTTTATCTCGCTGACCTTGGCCACAAACGGAGTGTCCTTTCCATGTGTGATTTCCGAAGTGACCGCCGTAAGGAAATCGGAAATTTTCGCAAGACGTTCGGCCTTTTTCCAGGCAAGGCTGGCGACCGCAGTCATCACGGAAGTTCCGTTCATAATCGCAAGACCTTCCTTTGCCTCAAGCGGAAGCGGCTCAATTCCCTCAGCCTTCAGAGCCTCCGCCGCGGGAACAACCTTTCCCTTGTAGTAGACATCGCGCTGCCCCATAATCACCGCGCCAAGATACGAAAGCGGTGTAAGATCCCCGGATGCGCCGACAGAACCCAGCTGAGGAATCACAGGAATAATGTCCCTGTTCAAAAGCGCGACGAGCATATCCGCAAGCTCCGGACGTATGGCTGAATGTCCGCCCTTCACGTTGCCGTTGAGCCGGCAGAGGACAACAGCCCTTCCCGTCTCGTGGTCGAATTTTGCGCCGAGACCGATTCCGTGATAGGTCACAATATCACGCTGAAGCTCGCCCGCCTTCTCGACGCTTATCTGGTTTGCGCATGAATCGCCGAAATCCGTTGTGACTCCATAGGTCGGAACGCCGGTCTTGATATAATCAATCAGGAATTTTCTGGATTTTTCAAGCAGGGCACGGAACGACTTGTCGTCCGGAAGACGGATTTCCTCTTTTTTATAGGCAACATCACAGACATCCTCTATGGAGAGATTCTCACCGTTAATTGTTTTCATTTTTATATACCTCTTTTTATTGCGGCTTATTTTTCTATAAGCTCTTTGTTTTCTTTTTTACAGGCTCGCAGGTCACATCAACGCCAAGTTTCTTGAATATTTTCCTGTCAACTTCTGAAAGAAGAACCGTTGTATGAACCTGACAGCCGTTGAGTTTGGGCAGCTGCTCCAATGCAAGCCTGGCGTTTCCGTCATTCACCGAAAGCGTCGCAAGCGTCACCAGAACCTCGTCCGTGTGAAGCCTGGGATTGTTTCCACGCAGATATTTTATCTTCATGTTCTGAATCGGCTCCACGACAGACTCCGGAATAAGCCGCTCGCCGTGGTCAAGTCCGGCAAGATATTTGACAGCATTCAGTATAAGCGCCGCGCTTGTTCCCATCCTGTCCGAAGTCTCAGAGGTGATTACCGTTCCGTCCTGAAGCTCTATTGCGGCGCACGGAAGTCCGCTTGCGGATGCACGCTCCTTCGCCGCCACGGTGACCTTTCTGTCGGCAGTAGATATTTTTGACTGGCGCATAAGCAGCTCCAGTTTGTAGACCTCATTCTCGTCCCCGCAGTTTTCGGCAAGATTCCCCAGCGCGGTGTAATAACGGCGTATTATCTCCTGACGGCTTGCCTCGCGGCAGATTTCGTCATCAATTATGCAGAATCCGGCCATATTAACGCCCATGTCCGTGGGTGACTGATAGGGATTCTCGCCGAAAATTCCCTCGAAAATCGCATTGAGCACCGGGAATATCTCGATGTCGCGGTTGTAATTCACCGTTGTCTGACCATAAGCCTCAAGGTGATACGGATCTATCATGTTCACGTCATTCAGATCAACGGTCGCGGCTTCGTAGGCAAGGTTCACCGGGTGTTTAAGCGGAAGATTCCACACAGGAAACGTCTCATACTTCGCATAACCGGCCTTTATTCCGCGCTTGCTGTCATTGTAAAGCTGGCTGAGGCAGGTCGCCATTTTTCCACTGCCGGGACCAGGCGCTGTGACCACGACGAGCGGCCGTGTCGTCTCGATATAATCATTTTTTCCGAATCCGTCGTCGCTGTCTATAAGTCCCACATTCGACGGATAGCCTTCAATCGGATAGTGGAAATATGTCTTTATCTGCATTTTCTCAAGCTTCTGCCTGAAAGTGTCCGCCGCGGACTGCCCCTTGTAATGGGTTATGACAACTCCGCTGACCATAAGACTACGGCTCTGAAATTCATCTCGGAGACGCAGGACATCCATATCGTAGGTTATGCCCAAATCCCCGCGGATCTTGTTTTTCTCTATATCAACCGCGCTTATTACAATTATGATTTCCGCGCAGTCGGCAAGCTGCATGAGCATTTTGAGCTTTGAATCGGGTTCAAAACCGGGAAGAACACGGGAAGCATGATAATCATCAAAAAGCTTTCCGCCGAATTCAAGATAAAGCTTGTCTCCGAATTTATCTATCCGTTCCTTTATGTGCTCCGACTGAATTCTAAGATACTTCTCGTTGTCAAATCCTTTCTGCATAACGGGATAAAAGTTTAACACTTTTAGCATTTTGGAACAAGCGCAGATAAATCCGAATATGACAGGCCGGAACTTATGCCTCCGCTTCAGTCCGCCAAAGAAAAATCGGAAGCAGGATGTCCGCAGACCGGACAGACAAAACCGTCAGGAAGCTCGTCGCCTTCGTATACATATCCGCATACATTGCAGACCCAGCGTTTTTTTCCGCCGGATTTCGCGGCAGGCTTCGGCTTTACGTTCCTGTGGTAAAAGGCGTAAGTCATGGATTCATCGGAATTCAGAACCTTGGATTCGGTGACGGAACAGATGAACATTCCGTGGCTTCCAAGATCCACATACTGCGACACTTTCAGCGACATGAACGAATTTACATACCTGTCAAGGACAACCAAACCGTTCTCCGATCGACAAAGCGTTTCTCCGGCGAATTTATCGGCATCGCGCCCGCTGGAAAATCCGAATTTCTCGAAAACGGAGAACGGAGCCTCGACTGTAAGACAGTTCACGTTCAGAATTCCCGTTTTCCGCACGGTCTCATAGGAATATCCCCGCCGATTCATGCAGACTGAAACCGCAAGCGGAGAATCCGCGGCCTGAATAACGGTGTTCACAATCATTCCGTTGTCCCTTGTGCCGTCGTTTGTAGTCACAACGTAAAGTCCGTACCCGATGCTGTAAAGTGCCTTTGGATCTGTCATGTCTTCTCCTATAAAAAGTCAATGAGGAAACATCAGTTTCCGATTTGACTTTGTAAGTTGTTTCGCAACGAAGTGAACTCGCAACGCAAGCTTCCAGCGGAAACAACAGCTGATAAAAAACGAAAAGAATTCCGGCTGAAGACAGTCGCTATAACTCAAATATAACAAATCCAAATGCGGGCGGCAAAAAAAACGGCACGGAGAGAATTCTCCATGCCGTTCCGTCAGAAATCCGGATCAGTTCGCACTGACCAGCGCAGCTTATTTTGCGATTTTAAGGAATGCGCCTGACGCTCCGTCAAACACATCGTAGAAAATCTGAATTGAAGTTCCCTCCACCGCGTCAACAGTAATCGGAACCTCGACGGAAGCCTCGATAAGCTCACCGGCCTTTACATTCTCTGCAAGGACCTTGAATTTCGTGTCATTGTCATTGCTAACAAGGTCACGCCACCAGCCTACAGCGGCCGTATTCTCGACAAGCGTGAACTTAATCTGCGGAATGTCCCTGTCGGAAGTTCCCTTGTATTTGATTGTGACCGTATCGCCGGCTTTAGGCAGATCGTTTCCGAATGCTGATGTAAGGTCGATTATAGCCTGATAGTTGGCGATGTTTCCGTTGTTGTCAAGGTTCGGTCCGAGATTGATCAGAGCCGCCACATTCTGAAGCTCGATGGCAAAATTCTTTGCACCGCGCGGAGCCACCTCGTTTGATGTGTCAGTTGTCTCCGCAACACGCTCAAAGGTAAGATTTGCGGCCTTTCCGTTCTGGGAACCATAAGCGAGCTGCAATGTGAGCTTTCCTTTTACAGGCTTGTCAATCACATAGGTGAAGTGACCTTCAAAAGGAACTCCGGCCTTCACATCAACACCAAATCCCTGATCCTTGTCGGCATCCGCATTCAGAACTGTCCAGTAGTTTGCGGCGGGGCTTGTATCGACAAGATTGCACATAACAAAGTCCAGATCTATGTCAGAAGTCGCCTTATAGTAAACCTCGATTGTGTCTCCGGCCTGCGGCTTGTCCGCCTTGATGAATGAAGTGAAGTCCGCATTGTTCTGATAGTCAGATTTTCCTTTCTCACCGTACTGGTTCGGAAGGAATGAGAATTTAGCTCCGGAATCGATCAGATCAACAGTATATGTCCTTGGATGTGGAACGGACGGAGCTGTAGCTCCTCCCTTGTTGCCTGAAGCAGCTCCTGTAGAAGCGCATCCTGAAAGAATCATTCCGCAGAGCGCGGCCGCAGCGGAAAATGCAAAAATCTTTTTCATCTAAACCTCCTAATGTTGCATGAAAGAGAATTATACGATTATAACAGAAAAGGACGGAATCCTCAAAAGAATTCCGCCTTTTACAGTCTGGTTTATTTGCTCCAGATAATTGAATGGATTGTGAACGTGAACGGAGCCGGCGTCGTATTGTTGCACAATGCGACGGCCTTCATGTTTTTATACAGAGAAAGAGGACTGAAGCTGTATGTGTCTCCGTTAAAATAAACGGTCACTTCCTCCTCATCCCATTCGCCCTCATAGTCGCGGTAGCTGTAGCCGATGCAGTTTTTGCCCTGCCCGTCAGGTCCTCCGCTTCCGCCCCATGAGCTTTCAGCATCTTTTGAAAGTTTTGTCACAAATTTTTTCTGTCCCTCAAAATCTGATGTGACGGTCACTATCATCTGCGTCATGTTCTTGAATTTAGGATCATTGTACGGCACGGGAACAAGAATCTGTGAATAGTTGCCAAGATAAGTCACCGTAAGGGAACCGTCATCATTCAGGACAAGAACGGAATCCTCCTCGCCGGGAGTCGTAACCTTCGCAAGATCCATGACATAGCGGCTGTCATCCTCCTCATAGTTTCCGACAACAACAATTTCCTCCGGCGAGACCGGCTCATCCGCCGCAGAAGTTTTATTTGAAGCGCAGCCGGACATGATTCCGCACAATGCAGCCGCAAGACCGGCAGCCATCCAAGATTTTTTCACAACATACCTCCAGAATTTCCGTGTTTTTTGATATTTAAAGGATTATATTACAGAATTTCCCAAAATCAAGAATATTTTGAAAATATAGGGAGATTCCTGTATTCAAACGGTTTTCTCTCTGATATTATTTCAACATGAAAATAGAAACAAAATGCCTTCATTCCGGTTATCAGCCGAAAAACGGCGAACCGTGTCAGATCCCGATCGTACAGAGTACGACCTACCGTTTTGATTCGTGCGACCATGTTGCCGCCCTGTTCGACAAGCCGACCGAATTCATGTATTCCAGATTCGCAAATCCCACCTGCGATGCCGTGGAGAAAAAAATAGCGGATCTTGAGGGCGGAGTCGGATGCATGCTGACCTCAAGCGGCCAGGCGGCATCGCTTCTTTCTATTCTGAACCTGTGTTCTGCCGGAGACAGCTTTATCGCCTGTGCCGCAATATATGGCGGCACGGTCAATCTTTTCGGATTCACGCTGAAAAAGCTCGGAATCGAATGTATCTGGGTGGATGCGGACGCTTCATACGATGAAATTTGCGCCGCCTTCAAGCCGAACACCAAAGCGGTTTTCGGAGAGACAATCGCAAACCCGGCGCTTACGGTCTTTGACTTCGAAACCTGGGCAAAGGCTGCTCACGACAAAAATGTCCCTCTCATTATAGACAATACTTTTGCCACGCCGGTTCTGTGCCGTCCGTTCGAGTGGGGCGCAGACATTGTTATCCATTCCACGACAAAATATCTGGACGGACACGCTGTTCAGGGCGGAGGAGCCATTGTTGACAGCGGAAAATTCGACTGGGAGAAAGCGCATAAAGCCACCGGTCATTTTGCCGATTTTGTTGAGCCGGACGAAAGCTATCATGGACTTGTCTACACAAAGGACTTCGGAAACATGGCATACATTGTCAAGGCAAGGACGCAGCTCATGCGCGATTTCGGCTGCTATATGTCGGCCCAGAGCGCATTCTACCTGAATATGGGTCTTGAGACTCTTCCGGTACGCATGAAACGTTACTGCGAGAATGCGGAGAAGGCCGCGGCGCATTTCAAGAAAAGCGGAAAAATAGCATCTGTATCATATCCGGGGCTTGAAGGAGACAGATATTTTGAGCGTGCTAAAAAATATCTTCCGGACGGAACCTGCGGGGTAATCACAATCAGCATAAAGGGAGGCCGCTCCGCCGCCGTAAGGTTCATGGACGCGCTGAAACTTGCAAGCGACGAGGTCCATGTCGCCGACATCAGGACCTGCGTTCTGCATCCGGCAAGCTCCACGCACAGGCAGCTTACGGACGAGCAGCTTGTCGCGGCCGGAATCGACGGAGGAATGGTCAGATTCAGCTGCGGACTTGAAAACATCGATGACATAATCGAGGACATCGACAGAGGTCTTGCGGCCGTCTGACATAACAGCCGGAGCACGGCGCACAAACCAGAACAAAACCGCCAGCCATGTCCCTTCGAAAATTCCGCGGACATGGCATTTTTCTACAATATAACACTTTAATTGACAGCATATTTTATCGTCGTTATAATCTGCGTATGGAAGTCATCCTTGGTATACCGGCCGCCGGAGGCACCGGAATCGGAACCGCATTCGTGATTCCCGCTCCCGTAAAACGCGCAATCTCCCAGCATCACATAAAAATAGATGAACTGAACAAAGGATGGAACCGCTTTGAGCTTGCCGTTCAGACAGTGATTCAGGAACTTACGGATCACCTTGAGACGCTTTCAGCTGACTCAAAAAAAGACAAAATCCAGCGCGAGGTGTTCGACACTTATATTCTCATGCTCAGCGATCCTGTATTCAAAAAGGAGCTTGAGGATTTTTACCGCAAGGAACTGTTCAACATAGAATATTCCGTTCAGCGCAAGGCGGAGGAATATGCGTCGAAGCTCCGCCAGGCAGGAAATTATTACCTTTCGGAACGCGCCCAGGACATAACCGACATTTTCGGGCGCGTTCTTGACGAAATGCTTGACATCCATCCGTTTGACATAACACGTGTTCCGGACGGTTCGGTTATAATGGCCACATCGCTCAGTTCATCTGACACAATCGTGCTCTCAAAACGCAAGATCGCCGGTCTCGCGCTTTCTGAAGGAGGAGTCTCCAGTCACGTGGTGATTCTTGCCCGCAACTACGGAATTCCGACCGTAGTAGGACTTGAGGACATAACAAAAAAAGTCCGGACAGGCGAGACGGTAATCGTGGACGGAAATTCCGCAGAAATTCTTGTGAATCCGGACCGACATACGGTAGATGAATACAAGGTGAAAATCCGTGAGGAATATGAGCACAAGCTCTCGCTCAAAAAATTCCTTCATCTTCCGGCGGCGACAAAGGACGGAACCGAATTCAAGCTGTACGCAAACATCGGAACTCCGGAAGAAGCCGCAACCGCCCTTGCGGAAGGCGCAGACGGAATCGGTCTTTTCAGGACAGAATTCCTGTTCATGAGCCAGTCCGGAGCATCGCAGAACACCTCGGCCCGTTCGGTAAGCGAGGAGACCCAGTTTGAAGCCTACAGATATGTTCTCGAAAAAATGGGTGACAAGCCCGTTACAATCAGAACGCTCGATGCCGGCGGAGACAAGCTCATAAATTCCGTTGATATTCCGGTCCTCATGGAAAAAAATCCGCTGATGGGTCTGCGCGCGGTAAGGTTAAGCCTCGCCTGTCCGCAGGTCTTCAAGACGCAGCTCCGCGCGCTCTACAGGGCAAGCGTCTACGGAAATCTAAAAATCATGCTTCCGCTGATTACAGGCGTAGATCAAGTGAAGCAGTGCATTCAGGCGGTGAACACGGTCAAAGAGGAACTGAAAAACGAGAACATCCCATTCAAAGATGACGTTCCTCTGGGAATCATGATAGAAACCGCCGCCGCCGCACTTATTTCGGACTGCCTTGCAAAGACAAGCGACTTTTTCTCGCTGGGAACAAACGACCTCACGCAGTACACGCTCGGAGTTGACAGGGAGAATCAGCACGTCGCGCAGATATACAACGAATTCAGCCTTGCTGTGCTGAGACTGATTCAGATGACGATAACATCCGCCAGAAATCAGGGAATTCCTCTGTCCGTATGCGGAGAAATGGCCGGAAAGGACGACAGCGTGATGGTTCTTGCGGGAATGGGAATCCGGCACCTGAGCATGAGTCCCAAGCTTATCTCCGGCACAAAAGAGCTTCTGTCAAGATTCACGATTCAGGAACTTGAGGCAATATCCGCAAAACACCTTAACGGATTCTGAAAACGCCGGAACCGCCCGGACGGAGAGTTTTATTCCCCGGCAAGCCAGCCGGAGACTGTTCATTGAGGAAATTTTATGGCAAGAAAAAGGAAACCGGATTTCTCCAGACCGAAACCGGAAAACGAAAAAGAGCAGAATGAGATTCAGCAGGAAAATGAACCTGAACAGGATGAATTCACGGCCGCTCCGGAAGACATGGAATACGAGGGACTGCCGACAGTAGTAATCGCAGGAAGGCCGAACGTAGGAAAATCGACGCTATTCAACAGATTTCTGCACAGGCGGCTGGCCATAACCAATCCGACACCCGGCGTAACGCGGGATCCTGTAGAGGCGACGGCAATCATGGACGGAAAGCCTGTTCACCTGATTGATACAGGCGGCTACAAACTTCAGCGTGACGCGGGAACGACAGAAGCGGAGCTGGACGGATACGTAGTGGAGCGTTCGCTTGAGATGATCCGTCAGGCAGATGTGGTTCTCCTTCTTCTTGAGGCAGGAACAATAACAGGCGAGGACGAGGAGTTCATCCTGAAAATCCGTCCCTACTGGAACAAGGTGATTGCCGCGGTGAACAAGACGGAAGGCGGAAGAAACGAGGACGAGGCATGGAACTATGCGAGATTCGGATTCAACGCGCTGTTCTTCATCTCGGCGGAACACGGTGACAGAATCGGCGAGCTGACCGGCTGCATCGTATCAAAACTGGATTTCTCAAAAGTCAGGGTGATTTCGGAAGAAAGACCGATAAAAATCGCCATCCTCGGAAAACCGAACACCGGAAAATCCACGCTCTCAAACAGACTTACACATTCAAACGCCTCGATTGTATGCGACTACGCCGGAACGACGCGCGATGTCGTGGAGGGAGAATTCTCCTACGGAGGCAGGCATTTCAAGGTGCTGGACACAGCCGGAATCAGAAGAAAGGCAAAGGTGACCGAGGACGTGGAATACTACTCTGTGAACCGCGCGATCAAGACCCTTGACGAATGTGACATTGTGTTTCTTATGGTTGACGCGACCGAGGGGCTTGCCGAACAGGACAAGAAAATCTGCGCACTCGCATACGAGAAGGGACGCGGAATCATATTCGTGCTGAACAAATGGGACCGGCAGGAACAGGACCGCAGGACATTCAGAAAGGCAAAGGAAAATATAAACATCATGTTCGCCCAGATGGATTTTGCTCCGATTGTCGCCCTTTCCGCGCTTGAGGGCAAAGGAATAAAGGAACTCCTGAACACGGCGATTCAGCTTTACGGGCAGCTCACAAGAAAAATCGACACCGCAAGCCTGAACACCGCGCTCAAGGACTGGCTGGACAGATACCCGCCGCCGGCAAGCAAAACCGCGCATTTCAAAATACGCTACATGGTTCAGACGGGCGCGAATCCCGTGAATTTCCTGATTTTCGCGACAAGACCGGAAGTAGTTCCGGAAACATACATGACATATCTCAAGAACAGAATTCGCGAGGATCTCGGATATGACCAGATTCCCGTCCAGCTGGAGATGAAGGCCAGCCGGAAAAAATGGCAGGACCGGGAGAAAGAATGACGTACACGACGGGCGAAGTCGAGGCGCTGACAGGAATAAAGCAGCATGTTCTCCGTTATTGGGAAGAAAATATTCCCGGCTTTACTCCGAGAAAGGATTTTACCGGCAGACGCTGCTATTCCCTACGCGAAGTCGAGCTGATTTTCAGGCTGAAACACCTTGTCTATGAAAAGAAATTCACAGTAGAGGGAGCCGGGAAGCAGCTTATAGAAGACGCGGCGACTATCTCAAGATCCGGCGAGACGCTCAGGCTTATACGGGAACTCAGAAAGGAACTTACTGATTTATACATGGCGGTGAAAGGCAAAAATCAGCCGCGGAAGGAATAAAATGAGAAAAACAGGCAGAACCGGATTCCGCCCGGAAAAGAACAGAACGGCCGGAAAAAGAGCAGAATATCAGAACGTTCCGGCAAGAAGAAGTTCTCAGGAACACGGAAAGACAGTTCCGCACAGGCAGCAGGAACAGGCAAATTCTTCTCTTTGCGGCAGGGAATCTCTTTTCCTGGACGAAAAAATTCCCGCCGACGCCAGAAAAGTAATAGAATCATTTGACTCGATAGTACAGGGAGTAAAACCTCTGAACAGCCGCCAGCTGAATTCCCTTCCGGAAAACATAAGAAACCTGTCGCATCTGCTGACCGACACGCGCGGAGAACGCAGAATGGGCTACCTGAACGAGAACATAATGCTGTCCGCATACACGAGATATTTTGTCTGGTGGAATCTGGTGCGTCTTGTGCGGCTTTTCTCCAATCTTCCGCGCGGCGCATTTCCGGACAGGGACTGCATCTGCCTCGATGCGGGAAGCGGTCCGCTTACCGTGGTGACGGCGCTCTGGCTCGCGCGCCCGGAGCTGCGAAATCTGAACCTTGTCTGGTATTGCCTTGACATATCTCAGAATTCGCTTTCGCTCGGAGAAGACCTGTATCTGTCCGTCGCCGCCAAAACTCCGCCGATATGCACGGGAACCGGAAACGCTCCGGAGCCTCACTGGAAAATAATCAGGATAAAGGGAAATTTCGGAACAGGAATCAGACAGAAGGCATCTTTCATCACCTGCGCAAACATGCTGAACGAGGCGGATCAGGCTTCAGACATGCCGCCAGAATTTCAGGCGAAAAAATATTTCTCTCAGTTCATTGAATATGCGGACGCAAATCCGAAATTCCTCCTCGTGGAGCCTGGTGTTCCAAAGGCCGCAAGAACCCTAAGCCTTCTGCGCGGATATTTTATAAAAAACGGATTCGGAATAACCTCGCCTTGTCCTCACGACGGAGACTGTCCGATGAACGGATTCAAGGCATTCACCGGAAGCCGCAACAAATGGTGCAACTTCGCATTCTCGACAGAAAATGCTCCGGCGGCGCTGCAGAAACTCTCCTCGGCGGCAAAACTGCCAAAGGAACGCGCCGTCCTGTCATTCCTTGCGGCGGCAAAACAGGCAAGTCCCAACACCGCCCCGCAAAATGAGCTTCCGGTCCGTATCACATCCGATTCAATAAAACTTCCAGGAAATTCCTCCGGACATTATGCCTGCGGAAAGGACGGCCTCTATCTTGTCTGCGGTGACGGCGGCATAATGTCTGGAGACCTGCTGAGAATAATCCCCAAAAAAAAGAATTCCGCCGCGGAAAAGGACGGAAAGACCGGTGCGGTCAAATTAATTCTGTAAGGCGCGCCCGCCGCACGGACAAGACTTTCCGACAAAAAAGCGGAATCCCAAGTGAAATTTTCCAGCTCAGGATTCCGCCGTTCTTCTTTTAGAAAGAATTCTCCATTCTGAAATCAGACTGATTCAGTTTTCTACCGCCTGAATTTTTCGGCAAGCTTTTCGGCTGTAAAGCCAAGATGCTCGGCGACTTTCTTTGCCGGGCCTGACTCGCCGAAGCGGTCTATGCAGAAACAGTTGCCGCGGTCCGTGAACTGGAGCCATTCCATGCTGATTCCGGCCTCTGTCGCCACGATACGGCCCGTTTTTCCGATAATCGCGGCACGGTCACCGTCCGAAAGCGCGGAGAATTTCTTGAGATCAGGAACAGATACGATGCGGATTTTCTTTTCCGGCACGAGTTTTGCGGCATCAATGGCCATGTTGACCTCGGAGCCGCTCGCAAGAACCGTAATATCAGGCTCATCAGCTCCATTCTGAACGATATAAGCACCTTTCTCGGCCATATCCTTTTTCCAGTTGGAATCAGCCTTCTCGTATACGGCAAGAGCCTGGCGCGTAAAAGCCATGCACACAGGATGATCTTTTGAGGCATAGGCGATTTTCCATGCCTCCATTGACTCCTCTGGGTCTCCCGGCCGGATAACCTGAACATTCGGAATGGCACGGAGAGCCGTCAGGGTCTCGATCGGCTGATGTGTCGGCCCGTCCTCGCCGACATAAATCGAATCATGGGTAAAGACGTAAATCACCGGAAGCTTCATCAGCGCGTTCACCCTGAGAGAAGGCCTCAGATAATCGGAGAACACAAGGAACGTCGCGCAGAACGGCCTGAGCCCTCCGTGAAGGGCGATTCCGGAGCAGACCGCGGACATGGCGAATTCGCGGATTCCGTACTCGATTGTACGTCCGCGTCGGTTTTCCGGACTGAAAGTTCCCTCGTCGCATTTGAATGCGGTTTTGTTGGGTCCCATAAGGTCGGCTGATCCGCCGACAAGATTTCCGTATCTTGCGGCAATCACATTCAAGGCCTTGCCGCTGGCATCGCGCGTCGCACAGGCATCGCCCGGCTTATAAGCCACATCCGGAACATCAGCCGTCTGTCCGTCCGAATGGAATGCGTCCCACTGCCTGCGGAGGTCGGGATTTTCCTCTGACCATGCGTCGAATTCCGCCTGCCAGTCGGCCTCGGCCTTGGCGCGCTCGGCCTTTCTGTCCTCAAAATATTTATAGGCTTCGGGAAGCACATAGAAATCCTTGTCCGCCGGCAGTCCAAGCTCCTTTTTGGCCGCGACAACACCCTCAGCGCCGAGCGGAGCGCCGTGGACATCGGCAGTTCCCTGCTTGGGCGCGCCCTTTCCGATTATGGATTTGAGCATGATAAGCGACGGCTTGTCGCCACAGGCCTTAGCCTCATTCACCAGCCGGACAATTCCCTCGACATCATACATATCGCCTTTAAGGACCTGCCATCCGTAGGCCTCATAACGTTTTGCGATGTCATCCGTAAAGGTTATGTCTGTGCTTCCGTCGATACTTATCCTGTTCTCGTCATAAAAAACGATGAGCTTTCCGAGTTTAAGGTGGCCGGCAAGTGATGACGCTTCTGATGAGACGCCTTCCTGAAGACAGCCTTCTCCGACAAGCGAATATGTGTAATGGTCAACAACAGTGTGTTTCGCCGTGTTAAAGCGCGCCGCGAGCATCTGCTCCGCGACAGCCATACCTACAGCCATTGAGACACCCTGACCGAGCGGTCCGGAAGTATTCTCCACTCCGTCCGTGTATCCGTATTCAGGATGTCCCGGACATTTTGAACCGACCTGGCGGAATGATTTTATGTCATCAAGAGAAACCTTGTAGCCTGCGATATGAAGGATGGAATAAAGCAGCATCGAGCCATGGCCGGCCGACAGCATGAACCTGTCCCTGTCCGCCCATTTTGAATCGGCGGGATTGTGTTTCAGAATTTCACCATAAAGCACGGCCGCAGCTTCCGCCGCACCGAGAGGAAGCCCCGGATGGCCTGAATTCGCCTTCTGAATTGCATCCATTGAAAGACTGCGTATAGAAAGAGCTACAGCCTCAATTCCTTTTTTGTCCATTTTTTTCTCCCATAAAGCCGTGACCGGAAACACATCCGCCACGTTCTTTCAGCGCAATCATGATAAAATGAAAGCGCGCGGTTTATAATAAAATTTGCGACGCAAATTTAAGTATCAAATATAATCCGGAATTCAGGAATTTTAGTCCAGCTCCCTTATCAGATTGAGCAGCTCGGCCTCTCCTGCTCCCGACTCAAGCGCCTTGCGGAACTGCGGTTTTCTGAAAAGCCCGGCAAGAGCCGACAGAATCTTGAGGTGAACCTGCGGATTACAGGTCAGAAGAATGAACATTACATAAACCTCGCGCTCATCCGGAGCATTCATGTCAATCGGGTGCTTCAGATAAACGACACATATCCGCTGCTCTTCCTCGCTTTTCATAATCGGACTTCTTGCGTGAGGAAGAGCGATTCCGTTTCCGACGGCGGTGCTGAGAACTTCTTCCCTTGCACACAGAGCATTATACACATGCTCGGCCGTCATTCCATCAGGCAAATCTATCATCGTACAGACTTTCTGATAAATTTCTTCGGGAGTATTGCCGTCAATGTCTTTAAGAATTCCACCTTTATGAATCAGACCGGCGATATCTACTTCGTTTTCCATTTATAAAAATCCTCCTGGAGTTGTTTTAGTCAACAAATTCAAAACCTTTTGCAGGTGCTGTGTTCAATACGGAAATCAAGCTGTCCTTTATGTCGAGGAACGTTTCCTCCATACCGAAAAGAGAAATTTCTACGGCATCAAGCGGAACCGACGGAAGCAGTGCCTTGTTCTCAATCTCCTCTATCGTTCTGACTGAGTGCACAAAAAGCTGGTTCAGGATGACCAGTTCCTGCTGCGGAAAATCATTCAGTTCCAGCTCGGAACATCCTACACCGCACATCAGCGCACATACTTGTGTAAAAAGCTCAAGCGCGCGCTTTCTTATAGAAGCGACCGAAAAATCCGCAAAAGAATTGTAATCTTTTGAAAGTATATTATACCGTTTTTGTATGTTCAACAATAGCACACGCCGTTCCGATGCGGGCATATCAAGCTCCGGCGGAAACAGCTTGTCCAGAATCTCCTGCTTCACCTCGTCCGAAAATTCACCGTCCCCGGAATAAAGAAAATCCTCCACGAACGCATCGACCAGCGACTGGGAAAATTCAACCGTTATGTTGGAAAGATAAATGCGCGTCGGAAGTCCGCTGTTCCATTCTCCGCAAAAGGGAACATCCTTTCCGGCATACCAAAGCCTGTTCTCGACTCCGTAAACGCTGAGTCCGACCTTTTTGGAACGCTGAAGAAATTCTTCTATAGAGCCGCTGTCCGCAGAACACAGCTCAAACAGATTCTCAAGATAAAGTAGAGCCAGCTGGCGCTCAATAGAATCCACGGGGCCGTTCCTCTCAAATCCTTTGAGAAGCTCCTCCTCAACTTTGGCGTACCATTCCTCCCGCGCTATGTCGCTTTCGGAAACGGAATGTCTTGAGGCGTTGCCCTTGAGCACATTCATATCAACCGTATTTTCGCTCCAATCCACCACACGGCAGACAATCCTGTCTCCGTAACTGAACCCGCCGGGAGCAATCCCGCTGAGCGGCCACGCAGTCAGACGAATCTTATTCGGAAGCGAATACTGCACGGAAGAAAGCTTATATTCGGAGTTACCGCTGTCGTTGAAAATATACGGAAGGACGAATCCCTCTCCGAAAAGCGCATAAGTGTCAAGCGCGAGATTCATCGAAAAACTCTGCGCGCTCGGCTCTATTTTTTTTCCGCCGCAAAGGATGTTCACGTGATCCGGCGGAAAATCCGGATTCAGAAACGGCATCCCCCTATGACCGATGATAAAAAATCCCTTGTCAACCTCCTCCTTTGAAGGCTTGAACGTGAAAAGACGGTCCGTAAAAACCGCAGCCCGTGTTATGAATTCATCACCGACAAGAGGAAAAACCTTATCGCAGGTGACAAGAAAATCATAGACAAGCTCAGGAGAAGGCCATGAAAGATATTTTCTTGCAAAGCGGCAGAAATCAGCGGCCTTAAAAGGCATCATCTGATGCTGCAGATAATCATCGAGCAAACAGGAAATATTTAAATCAAAATCCATCTGACTAAAAATAACAATTTATCGCGGACAAAATGAAATTTCCGCGACACTCTTCCGCCGCGGAAATTTCATGCCGCCGTATAGAAATGTACGGAAAATACGGAACGGATTCCGTCACACAATTCTGACATCAAAAATTTCAGCGCCGCTTCCGTTAAGTATGGATGTCATCTGCTCAATTGTAAGATCCGTCGCCTTAAGGGTGATTCTGCGCTGTCCGGGAACTTTTGACTCTCTTGTCACCACAGAAACTATGTTTCCCTTGAATTCCGCAATCTTCTCCACAATCTTCGCAAATTCTCCAGGCTCATCCGGCTGCCCGAAATTCGCTCTCACACCTCTATAACGTGCGCCGAACATATCGGTGAACAGCTGGAACAAATCGCTTTCCGTGATTATTCCGACAATAACACCGTTCCGCATTACGGGAACACATCCGATCGCGCTGTCGACCATGATTCTTGCGACTTCCTCGACAACCTGATTCTCATCCACGGTGATAACTTTTTTTGTCATGAATTTTTTGCAGGTAAGCTTTGAAAGCAGGTAGCTTATCTCGTAAACATCCAGAGTTGTGGCCTCGGACGGAGACACCTTCTGTATGTCGTTTTTCGTTATTATTCCGACAAGCTTCTTTGATGAGTCAAGAACCGGCAGCTTGCTGAATTTATGCTTCATCATCAGCTGTTTAGCCTCGGTGATTGTCATGTCCTCATCTATGCAAACCGGATTTTTTGTCATAACGTCTTTTATAATCATATCAAACCTCCGTCAGAAAACCGGAATCCGAACGGCGGTTCCGGCCGACAACAAACATTATAAACCATTAATGCAAAAAAGCACTAAAATTCGCGCGTGCTAACCGCCAAGATATGCCGACTTGACGGCGGGATCCGTTATAAGCTCCGAGGCTTTTCCGCTTTTCGTGATTTCGCCCGTCTCAAGGATATAGGCGCGGTCAGCGATTGACAATGCCTTGAACGCATTCTGCTCGACAAGAAGAATCGTCGTTCCGTCGGAATTTATCTTGCGGATTATATTGAAAATCTCATCGACAAGTATCGGAGCAAGTCCCATCGAAGGCTCATCAAGAAGAAGCAGATCCGGCTGCGCCATCAGCGCGCGTCCCATCGCAAGCATCTGAAGCTCGCCTCCGCTGAGCGTTCCAGAATTCTGGCGGATTCTTTCCTTCAGGCGCGGAAAATACTCAAAAACGCGCTCCATGTCATGCTTTATTCCGGCCTTGTCCCGGCGGAGAAAAGCTCCCAGCTCAAGATTTTCCTTTACAGAAAGATTCTGAAAAATTCTGCGCCCTTCCGGAACCTGAATAAGATGACGGCAGACAATTTTGTCCGCAGGAAGATCCGTAATATCCTCGCCGCAGAAATTCACGCTGCCGCTTTCCTTTCTGATTATATTTGATACCGCATGAAGGGTCGTTGTTTTTCCGGCTCCGTTGGAACCGATGAGAGTAATTATCTCTCCCTTCTCCACATTGAACGTGATTCCGCGCAGAGCCTTTATCGCTCCGTAAGACACCGTAAGATCCGTTACCTGTAACATTCTGGCCCCCGTTATATGCTTGCGTCCTGACCGAGATACGCTTTGATTACAAGCGGATTCGACTTTATCTCATCAGGTTTTCCGGATGCAATCACGCGTCCGTAGTCAAGAACCATTATCCGCTCACAGATTCCCATCACAAATTTCATGTCGTGCTCAATCAGAAGGACGGTAAGATTGAATTCCTTACGGATAAGCTCAATCATTTCCCGCAGCTCATCCGTCTCCTGAGGATTCATTCCGGCGGCAGGCTCGTCAAGAAGAAGCAGTTTGGGATTTGACGCAAGCGCCCGCACAATCTCCAGCTTGCGCTGCTCTCCATACGGAAGATTTTTGGCATATTCATCACGTTTTCCGCTTATTTTCAGAAAAGCAAGAAGCTCATCGACACGCTGGCTCATCATAAGCTCGTCGCGCCTGAATTTTCCAGTTCTCAGCAGGACATCAACAGGCGTGACCATCCTTGAATTGTGAAGGGCGATACGCACATTATCCGCGACCGAAAGATTTCCGAACAGCCTGATATTCTGGAACGTTCTTGCGATTCCAAGCCTGTTCAGCTGAGCGGGATTCATCTTATTGGTCACATGAACTTTTCCGTTTCTGTCCCAGAACGAAATCTGACCGGATGTCGGAGTGTAGATTCCGCTGAGCATATTGAAAATCGTGGTCTTTCCGGCACCGTTCGGTCCGATAAGACCGATAAGCTCACCGTCCTTCAGCTCGCATGAAAAATTGCTGACCGCACAAAGTCCGCCGAAAACGATGGAAATGTCGGAAGCCTGAAGAACTGTATTCCTTTCATCTGTCATTTTCCGGCTCCTCCTTCATTTTTATCCGTTTTTCTTAGCCCGGCGAACCATTTTTTTATTCTTGCCGGATAGGCCGGACAGTCATGCACAAAATTCACAAACGAGAATTCCTTGAGTCCGAGAAGTCCCTGCGGACGGAACAGCATCACCACAATCAGAATCACCGGATAAATCAGCAGCCTGAAATTCTGGAGGAAACGCAGGAATTCCTGGAGATAGGTCAGAACGAACGACGCAAGAACGCTGCCGGTGGTGGAGCCCATTCCTCCGAGAACCACATAAATCAGATAGTCGATGCTTTTCGTGAACGAGGCCTGCTCCGGTTTTACAAATCCGATGAAAGGCGCATAAAGCGCGCCGCCGATTCCTGCGACAAAAGACGCAAGCACAAAACCGAGCATTTTGTAACGGAAAACCGGAATTCCGGATGAATTCGCCGCAATCTCGTCCTCGCGGACGGCAAGAATCGCACGGCCATAAGTGGAACGGATGAAATTCTGAATCAGCACAATCAGAAGCACAAGCACGCCGATTATCGTAAGATATGCGACGGTAGGATTAAGTGTCAGAAGCGTGGGAAACTGCTTTCCGTTCGGTCCGCCGGTCCACTGCTTGAGATTCACCAGAACAACGCGGATTATCTCTCCGAAACCGAGCGTGACAATCGCAAGATAATCGCCTTCCAGCTTAAGCGTCGGAAAACCTATCAGGAATCCGAAGAACGCTGTGATAAGTCCCGCAATGATAATGCTGAGCGGAAGCGGAATATGGGCATTTGTCGAAAGAAGAATCGTCGAATAAGCGCCTATCGCCATGAATCCGGCCTGACCAAGCGAAAGCTGGCCGGTGATTCCGCAGATTATATTGACGCTGAGCGCCATTATCGCATTTATTCCGGAAAGCGTAAGAATCTGCGCGGTATACGCGTCTATCACGCCGATCTGAATAAGCAACGCCGGAATCACAACCGCGGCTACGGCAAAAATTCCGGGGATAAGCATATTTTTGAATGTGTTGTCTTTCATTTTCTGTAACTCCCCGGATCAGACCTTTACCGTAGTGCGCTTGCCGAAAATTCCGGTCGGCTTTACGAGCAGAATTATTATAAGAATTGAGAATGAAATCGCATCTGCAAACTGGGATGACAAAAATCCCTTTGTAAGCGTCTCGGCGATTCCCAGAATGACACCTCCAAGCATTGAGCCTGGAATTGAGCCGATTCCGCCAAGGACAGCCGCAATGAACGCCTTCAGCCCGGGCATATATCCCATCATCGGATCCACCTGCGGATAGGCCGTAGCATAAAGCACGCCGCCGGCGCCCGCAAGAACCGAGCCAATCACAAATGTGACAGCAATTGTCCTGTTCACGCTGATTCCCATAAGGCTTGCCGCCTTCATGTCATAAGAAACAGCCTGCATGGATTTTCCGGTTTTGGTATAGTTCACGATGAAATTCAGGATAATCATCAGGACAGCGGATGAGATGATTACAATCAGCTGGAGATTGGACACCGAAACGGCGCCTATGTTGAAATTTTTTACAGGCATTGTCGGATACTGCCTCGGATCCGGGCCGACAAAAGGAAGCACGCGCATCACATTCTGGAGAATAAGCTCAACCGCGATGGCCGTAATCAGGGAATTAAGGCGCGGAGCATTACGGAGCGGTCTGTACGCGAAACGCTCAATCACCAGGGACAAAAGTCCGCAGACAATCATGGCCGCAAGAAAGGCGCAGGCCATTCCGGAAACAGAAGTTCCCATGGCCCTAAGGACAAAATATCCCGCATAGGCTCCGATCATCATGACATCACCGTGCGCGAAATTTATCAGCTTGACGATTCCGTAAACCATTGTATAACCGAGCGCAATCAGCGCATATATGCTGCCCAGCGACAGTCCGTTTATCAGCTGCTGCAGAAACATTGAACCGGTACTCAACTTGACCTCCCGGCAAGAAAATTTACGGTACATTTTATAATAGGGGAAAAATTTAGTAAAGTAATATGAAAAAAATTATAAGCATGAACACCGAATTTCCAAAAGAAAAGCGCGCCGAAAAATGATATAATCCTGGCCTATGGAAATAACGATTTTAGGCTCCGGAACAAGCCACGGAATTCCGGTAATAGCGTGCGGATGCGACGTATGCCGCTCGTCAGACAGCCGAGACAAAAGAAACAGATGCGGCGCGTATATCACATCAGACAGCGGACTCGGAATTCTTGTTGACATTCCTCCGGAATTCAGACTGCAGGCGATAAAATTCAATGTAAAAAAAGTTGACGCAGTGCTGCTCACACACAGCCATGCCGACCATCTGCACGGGATAGATGACCTGCGCGCATTCACCAGCGACAGGCCGGACGACGTGAATCCGGTTTCCGCACAGGCTCCGATTCCAATCCACACCAACACAAGAACCGCAGAAGACATAAAAATCCGGTTCAGCTATATGTTCAGACACTCTGCGGAAGGCGGCGGACACGCAAACATAACGCCTGTCCCATGCGAAAAGACATTCATGCTGGGCGGACTCAAAATAACACCGGTTCCATTGACGCACGGACACACGGAAGCCACAGGATGGCTTGTCAGCGAGAAAAAGGAAGACGGAACATCCTTGTCGGCCGCCTATCTTACGGACTGCAGCTTTATCCGCGACGAATCATTTGAAATCATAAAGCTGAATTCAGGAATTCTGCGTCATCTCGTGATTGACGGACTCAGAATAAAGCCACATTCAACACATTTCAGCTTTGCACAGGCGCTTGAGGCCGCAGACAGGATAGGCGCGGAACACACATGGCTGACCCACATATCCCATGCGTCGTCTCACCAGGAAATAATCACATATATAGAAGAGAATATTTCAAAATACAGGAATTTAAGCCGGATAGTAAAGAACGGAGGTTCGGTATCGGCAGCATACGACGGACTTGTCATCAGGACATAAAAACAAAAGGCTGCACGAAAATCCTTCTCATGCAGCCTTTCATACAATTCAGAAAACAACTGAAAACTATTTGTTCTCAGCGGCAGCTTCCGGCTTTGGAACTGAAACTTTCTTATCAACAAAACCAGAGCGGAGGCAACGTGTGCAGACATTTATTGTTCTTACTGTGCCGCCGAACTGTGCTTTTACTTTAAGAAGGTTCGGTCTCCATGTTCTGCGTGTATGATTGTAAGATTTGCTGACCTTATTGCCTGACATCGGAGTTTTTCCACAAACATCGCACATTCTTGACATAATATATACCTACCTTTTTCAGATTACAGATAATAACAGTTCTGAAACTATACATGATTCCAGAAACTAAGTCAATACCGGAAAAAGCAGTTGTCACGGCAGCTACTTTCCGTGAATTTCCTGAATCTCGCGGATTTTGTCGCGCAGAACGGCCGCCTGCTCATATTCCATTCTGTCGGCACACTCAGACATCTCTTTCTGCAGCGCGCTTATGAATTTTCTGCGTTCCGAAGCATTGAACAGGTTCACATTCCTCTCCAGCACGGCTATGTCCGCCTTTGCCACCTCCTCGGCATCATTCTTTTCGTGAACAAGAATATCCTCCACAGCCTTGATGATTGTCCTAGGCGTGATTCCATGCTCGCGGTTGTATGCCTCCTGAATTTCACGGCGATGCTTTGTCTCCTTTATAGCCTCGTCCATGGCTGGACTCAGATGGTCCGCATACATCACAACCTTTCCGTCCGCATTGCGCGCGGCCCGGCCGATAATCTGAATCAGAGAAGTGGCGGAACGGAGAAAACCGATTTTGTCCGCGTCAAGAATCGCGATGAACGAGACTTCCGGAAGATCGATTCCTTCACGAAGAAGATTTATTCCGATAAGCACATCAATCTCGCCCATACGCAGCGACTTCAGAATCTCGACGCGCTCGAACGTGTCTATCTCGGAATGAATGTACCTGACCTTGAGATTAAGCTCCGTAAGATAATCGGTCAGATCCTCGGCCATTTTTTTTGTGAGCGTCAGGACAAGGCTTCTCTCTTTCCGCGAAATACGTTCCTTTATCTCGCGGTAAATGTCCTCCATCTGTCCCTCGCTTGGACGCACTTCAACTACAGGATCAAGAAGCCCTGTCGGACGGATCAGCTGCTCCACCACTTGAGTGCTCTGTTTTATCTCATCGGGACGCGGAGTCGCCGTAACATAAATCACCTGGTTCATCTTGGCGTCAAACTCGTCCTTTTTAAGCGGACGGTTGTCAAGGGCGCTGGGCAGCCTGAACCCGAAGTCTATCAGACTCTGCTTGCGGCTTCGGTCACCTTCGTACATCGCGCCAATCTGGGGCACAGTAACATGAGCCTCGTCTATCATGCAAAGAAAATCATCCGGAAAATAATGAAGCAAAGTTGCCGGAGGCTCGCCGGATCTGCGCCCGCTTATCGGTCCCGAATAATTCTCTATGCCCGGACAGGTTCCCATCTCCTTGAGCATCTCAATATCATAAGTCGTGCGGGTTTTCAGACGCTCAGCCTCAAGCATCTTGCCTCCGGCCCGCAGTTCCTCCACCCTGCTCTCCATTTCCGCCTGAATTCTGTCCGTCGCATCAATAAGCCTGTCCTGCGGAACCACAAAATGCTTTGCCGGATAAAACACGGTCTCGTCAAGCTCCCCGACGGTGGAACGGTCAAGAACGTTGAAGCGGCGGATTCTGGTCACCTCGTCCCACTCAAGCTCAACGCGGTACGCCTCGTCGGTTTCCATATACGGCGGAAAAACTTCTATGACATCACCGTGAATCCTGAAATTTCCGCGGTCAAGGACAGCATCATTTCTTGTATACTGAAGAGAAGTAAGCTGAGAGGCGAGTTTCCTAACATCAAGCAGCTGGCCTTTCTCGACATGAATTCTCATCTCCTTGTATAGGTCCGGCATTCCAAGACCATATATGCAGGATACGGTCGCCACGACAATCACATCCCTGCGCTCCATAAGACTGTAGGTGGCCGCAAGGCGGAGCCTGTCAATCTCACGGTTTATGTCGCAGTCCTTTTCTATATACAAATCGCGCGCGGCCACATACGCCTCAGGCTGGTAATAATCATAATACGAGACGAAATACTCCACCGCGTTGTCAGGAAAAAACGATTTGAATTCACGGAAAAGCTGCGCCGAAAGCGTCTTGTTGTGGCTGATTATGAGCGTAGGGCGCTGCACCCTCTCTATGATTTTCGCCATCGTAAAAGTCTTTCCGCTTCCTGTGACACCTTTCAGCGTCTGGAATTTGTCTCCGCGCAGAAATCCTTCGGACAGTTTCTCGATGGCCTGCCCCTGATCTCCGCCCGGCTCAAAGGGTGAAACGACATGAAATTTTCGCATTGAATTTTATCTCCGAAAACGGAATATCTCCCCATGCGGAAAGAATATCAGTTGCGGCGATTTTTTTCCATAATGTGCAGGATTTTTCACAATGATTCAGGATGAAGAAAGGAACGGAAAGCGGCCGGAAAGACATTCCTGACCGCCATTGCCGCTCCTGAAAAATTCATCGTCATCCGGCCGGAACCGGACAACGACAACCGCCGGCTATTTTTCGGCAAGCTTTCCGTCACGGAAAATCATATTCGCCTGGGAGACATATTCTTCGGGAACGGTGATTCCGCATTTTGCGGCCGCATCCAAATCAATCAGCAGGTCGCAGTCAGAAGGATCCGTCATAAAGCGGACCGGCATATCGGCAGGCTTGGCTCCGTTCAGAATCGCCACAACCATTTCGCCGGTGGCACGGCCGGCCTTGTAATAGTTGAATCCGCTCGCCATAAAAATTCCGCCGTCCTTCGC
Source organism: Treponema sp. UBA792 (assembly GCA_002296965.1). GTDB lineage: Bacteria > Spirochaetota > Spirochaetia > Treponematales > Treponemataceae > Treponema_D. The sequence goes on from DBIW01000037.1 coordinate 37,937, forward strand.
TGCCGTCACATCACCCGAAAAAATCGGTTTTCCGGCCTTTCCAAAAACATCCACAAGCGACGCAATCGCGCTGAAAACCGTATTGTCGGTGGTGAGATAAATTCCGTCAACACGTCCGACAATCGCCTCGGCGGCCTGCTTCACCTCGGATGACTGCGTAATCGACTGAGTCACAAGCTTAAGCCCAGCTTCACGGCAGCCCTGCTCCACCAGCGCAAGCGAAGATACGGAATTTGCCTCGTTGCTCGTGTAGATATATCCCAGTGTCTTCAGTCCGGCAATCCGCGCGAACAGCTTTATGTGTTCAACCGTGGGAATCGCATCGCTCATTCCGGTCACATTGTTCTTTCCGTGCGCGACCGTATCAACAAGTCCCGCTCCCACAGGATCCGTTACCGTTCCGAACACGACAGGAATATCCTTTAGCGTGGATGCAAGCGCGACCGCAACAGGAGTCGCAATTCCAACCGCCACATCAACCTTGCGCGTCCTGTACTGATTCGCAATCTGAACGGCCGTATTCGGATCTCCGTTCGCATTCTGAAGATCAAAATCAGCCTTTATTCCTGACTCATTCACAACATCCATCACGCCGCGCTCAATATCATCAAGCGCCGGATGCTGGACGATTTTTGCGATTCCGATTCTGAGCTTTTTTGGCTTCCGCGCCTTGGGCTTTGCGTAGACAGCGGAGAAACACACGGAAAACGCTATAATCAGAGCAACAATTTTTTTCATTTTACACCTCGCTTTTGTGTTACTTTATACAGTAACATTTTTTTTGATACTATAAACAGAAACACCATCCGTGTCAACAGATTTCAGGAAAAATTCAACCACAATAAAAAAAATCCCGACGGAAAACGGCGGGATTCAAAAAAGGCGAATTTCATTCCGTTCAGATGTCTGTCCGGATTTTTCCTGCAAGAATGCAAAGCCCCTCGACAATGGCCTTATGCTCCTGCGGTGCGATTCTTTCATAAAGTGAATCCGGCGTGTCATCTGGCAGGACCGGAACTTTCCTCTGAACAAGAATTTCTCCGGTGTCGCAGCCGGAATCAACAAGGTGAACGGTACATCCGCTTTCCTTCTCGCCGGCGGCGATTACAGCCTCGTGAACATGATGTCCCCACATTCCGACACCGCCGAATTTCGGAAGGAGCGCCGGATGCAGGTTTATGATACGTCCGGCATAACGCGCTAGAATTTCACCGGAAAGAACTGTAAGCCAGCCTGCCTGAACAACCGCCTGAACACCGGCAGCGTCGCAGACAGCAAGAACCGCATCTGAAACGGCAAGCCGCTTTTCATCGCGGGAGGCGGCTTTTGCAGTATCCGCCCCCATAACGGAATATGGGCTTGTGACATGACAAGGTATTCCGGCCCTTTTCGCACGTTCCAGCGCAAACGCATCCTTGTGGTCACTTATCACGGCGACAATCTCATAAGGACAGGCCCCATTCTCCGCCTGAAAATCAATCAGCGACTGAAGATTGGTTCCTCCGCCGGAAACAAGAACCGCCGTTCTAACCTTCTGCATAAATCAGTCCTCAAAAATGACGGCATCCCGCTGGCCTTTGATTTCTCCGGAGGCAAGCGCGGTCCGTCCGATTCTGTATGCCTTCATGTCAGGAATTCCGGGTTTTGAATACTTGTGAGAATTCCGGTTGAACATATCGATTATCGCATCCGCATCGGAAGCCTTTACGTCAAGAACAAAACCGATTCCCATATTAAAAGTGTTGTAAACAGAATCAAGATCGGCGCCTCGGCGAATCAGCTCGCCAAAAACCGACGGAATATCCCAGCTTGCGCGCCTTATTACGGAGATAAGCTGTTTTTTTCCGTCCTTCGCCTTAGGATACATACGGGGAATATTCTCGAAGAATCCGCCTCCCGTGACATGAACCATTCCGTGAACCGATCCGCGGAATTTTTCCAGAACCTCCATCACCGGCCTGACGTAAATTCTTGTGGGCGTAAGGAGAACCTCTCCGATTGTCTTTCCGGTCGGGGCTCCGTTCTCGGTGAACGGCTCGTTAAAATCCGTGACAAGTTTTCTCACAAGTGAAAATCCGTTTGAATGTACGCCGGTCGAAGAAAGCCCTATCAGAACATCACCTTCCTGAATTCCGGCTCCGGTAATCATGTCATCCCTGTCTCCCACACCGACGGCGAATCCTGCAAGGTCATATTTTCCGTCATCGTAGAATCCGGGCATTTCGGCAGTCTCTCCGCCAAGAAGCGCGCATCCGGAATCGACACATCCGTCGGCGACTCCCTTTACAAGCTCCGCCGCAACCTCGGCCTCAAGCTTTCCGCAGGCGACATAATCAAGAAAAAAAAGGGGCTGCGTGCCCGAACAGAGAATATCGTTCACGCTCATGGCGACACAGTCAATTCCGACGGTGTCATATTTTCTCATCTGAAAAGCTATGTCCAGTTTTGTTCCGACTCCGTCCGTTCCGCTCACCATCACAGGATTTTTTAGTCCCTTTGGAACCGCGAACATTCCGTTGAAGCTTCCCAAATCCGTAAGCAACCCCGGAATCGCCGTCCGTCTGGCGTGTTCCTTATATTTATTAACCGCACGGTAGCCTTCCTCTACATCAACACCGGCTTCTTTGTAATCTGCCATAATCACCTCTGTTATTTTATAAAATGAAAATCTCAATTATTGTGCATCGGGACGGACATCGGGTATTCGCCCGTAAAACATCCCTTGCAGTAGCCGAACTGGCTGCTGTTGCATGAACGGAGCGCTTCCAACATTCCGTCGGCGCTTATGAATGCAAGCGAATCGGCTCCGATTTCCGCCCTGATCTGCTCCACATCATGCTCGGACGAGATAAGCTCCGCGCGGCTCGGCGTGTCGATTCCGAAATAACACGGAAATTTCACCGGCGGGCTTGAGACACGGAAATGAACCTCCCTTGCACCGGCTCTCCGGAGAATCTGAACAAGCCTGCGGCTTGTCGTTCCCCGGACAATCGAATCGTCAATCACGACAACACGTTTTCCGTCCAGCTCGCTTCTGAGCGCATTCAGCTTGACAAAAACCATGTTCTCGCGCTCCTGCTGAGTCGGCGCTATGAATGTCCGGCCGACATATTTGTTCTTTACAATTCCCATGGCATAAGGGATTCCGCTTTCGCGGGAATATCCCAATGCGGCACCGATTCCGCTGTCAGGAACGCCCATCACGACATCGGCAGGAACACCGCTTTCTCTCGCAAGGACGACTCCCATCTTAAGCCGCGCGGTCTGAACCGGAATTCCGTCAATTATCGAATCCGGGCGCGCAAAATATATGTACTCAAAAATACATGAACGTTTTGAAGTCTTCTCTCCGAATTCAAACGAGACAACGCCGTCAGAATTTATTATGACAATCTCGCCGGGCTTTATGTCGCGGACAAAAGTTCCGTTGGCGGCATCAATGGCGCAGCTCTCGCTGGCAAGAATCCATCCGTTATCCAGCTGTCCAAGGCAGAGAGGGCGGATTCCGTTCGGATCCCGCGCGCCTATAAGACATTTGTCGGTCATTATGCAGAGCGCATACGAACCTTTTATCATCTGAATCGTATCGGTAAGCGCGCGTTCCAATCCCTTGCGGTAATTCTTTGCGACAAGCTTCACAATGACTTCCGTATCGCTTGTGGAACTGAACGTAGCTCCGGTCTCCTCAAGCATCTCACGCAGCTGCTCATAATTCACAAGCTGTCCGTTGTGTGCAAGCGCGACTCCACCAAGCTTGAATCTGTTCACCATCGGCTGAGCGTTTTCCAGCGAGCATCCGCCGGCCGTGGAATAACGCACATGGCCTACAGAAATATTTCCGGTAAGCCTCGCAAGGTTTTCGGGAGTAAAAACGTCGGCGACAAGTCCCATCGCCTTGTGGACTTTTATTTCGGTCCCGTCAGAGACAGCGATTCCGGCGCTTTCCTGGCCGCGGTGCTGAAGCGCATAAAGTCCATAATAAGAGAGCGTCGCCGCATTCATGGATTTTCCGTCAGCACAGGCGGAATCAAGAAAAACGCCGACAACACCGCATTTGTCGCGAAGAGTGTCACCTTCCATTATAGCCCGACTCCATTTCCGCCGTCGGAAAACGCTTTTTCCGCAAGATTTCTTCTGAATTCTACAAGTTTTTTCTTCAGCTCAGGATATTTTACGGCAAGAATCTGAACAGCAAGATAACCGGCATTTTTTGCGTTTCCGATTCCGACGGTTGCGACAGGAATCTGCGGCGGCATCTGCACGATAGAAAGAAGCGCATCCATACCGCCAAGTCCGTTGGATTTTTCGGAGACACATTCAAGAGGAACACCGATGACCGGAAGAACCGTCATTCCGGCGATAACACCGGGAAGAGCGGCGGCAAGTCCGGCTCCGGCGATTATCACCTCGCAGCCGTCCTCCTCGACCTCAAGAACAGTCCTGCGGAGAAGCTCGCCGGCTCTATGTGCAGAAATTATGTAGGCTTTATACTCAACGCCGAATTCACGGAGAATTTCGGCTGATTTTTTCATTTTTTCTGTATCTGATTTTGATCCGAAAAATATAGCTGCTTTCATATCAAGGTTATACCATAAACAGAACGGACTTACAAGCGAACGGAAATTCCGTCCGCAAAGTCCAATTGTCCTGTCATTTTTCCGGAAAACGATTCCAACAAAAGCGCCGTCCGCGTCTCATTAATGGTGGAACAGTCTGATTCCAGTGAACGCCATCGCCATTCCGTAGCTGTCTGCGGTCTGGATTACCTGGTCGTCGCGGACTGAGCCGCCTGGCTGTGCGACAACTGTTACGCCGGATTTTCTTGCGCGCTCAATGTTGTCTCCGAACGGGAAGAACGCATCCGAGCCGATTGCAACGTCTGTGTTTTTGTCGAGCCATGAGCGTTTTTCTTCGCGTGTGAAAACGGCCGGTTTTGTCTTGAAGAATTTCTGCCATTTTCCTTCCGCAAGAACGTCCTCGTATTCCTCGCCGATGTACACGTCGATTGTGTTGTCGCGGTCAGCTCGTTTGATTCCGTCAACAAATTCAAGCCCAAGAACCTGCGGGCTTTGGCGCAGCCACCAGTTGTCCGCTTTTTGTCCTGCAAGGCGTGTGCAGTGAACGCGGCTCTGCTGTCCGGCTCCGATTCCAATCGCCTGTCCGTCTTTTACGTAGCAGACTGAATTTGACTGTGTGTACTTCAGGATTATCAGCGAAATCACAAGGTTCATTTTGTCTTCTTCGCTCATCTTCTTGTTTTTTGTAACGATATTTGAAAGGCAGCTCTCGTCGATTTTAAGGAAGTTGTGCCCCTGCTCAAAAGTGACGCCAAAAACCTGCTTCTTTTCAAGCGCGGCCGGAACGTAGTTCGCGTCAATCTGGATAATGCAGTAGTTTCCGTTTTTCTTTGCCTTGAGAATTTCAAGCGCCTTTTGCGAATATCCCGGCGCGATGATTCCGTCTGAAACTTCTTTCTTTATAAGAAGGGCGGTCGCCTCGTCACATTCGTCTGAAAGTGAGATAAAATCGCCAAAGCTAGACATTCTGTCCGCTCCGCGTGCGCGCGCATAGGCCGAGGCCAAGGGAGAAAGCTCGACTCCGTCTGTGAAATAGATTTTCTTCAAAGTGTCTGAAAGCGGCTTTCCGACTGCGGCTCCGGCCGGGGAAACGTGCTTGAATGACGTTGCGGCAGGAAGTCCGGTCGCTTCCTTTAATTCCTTTACAAGCTGCCAGCCGTTAAGTGCGTCCAGCAAATTGATATATCCGGGTTTTCCGTTTAAAACTGTGATTGGCAAATCAGTTCCGTCTTCCATAAAAACCCTTGCCGGCTTCTGGTTCGGGTTGCATCCGTATTTTAATTGTAGTTCGTTCATGAGGTCAGATTAAAGCAAATCATCCGTTTTTACAAGGACAGGAAAAACCGGACGCGCCGTGAGTGACAAACATGACGCGCTGCTTTATATTTATGGAACGATGTCTTTTAAAAAGCAGACTGTTTTTTTCATCATAATCATGATTTTTGTGATTTTTTCCGCAGCGGCCGAACCGGAAAACAACGTGACCCAAAGCTCGCTTGAGAACGGACTTACGCTTTTTGTGCTGGAGGACAATTCCACACCGACAATCAGGGTTGAATTTGCGGTCAAAGCAGGACTTTCGGCGCAGTCGGAGGAAAATGCAGGATTTTTTCCGCTTTACACGCGCATAACGGAAAATTCGGCGGCCGGTTTTGAATTCTCCGAAGCGGTCTGCGGAACAGGCTCATCCCGATACGTTCTCTTTACAACGGCGGCGGATTTTCAGGGCGTGATGAATTCCCTTTCAGTCCTGATGTTTTCTCCTAAATTCAGCAACGAGACAATCTCCGCCTGCCTGAACGAGATGAAGGCTCAGATTGAAGAGGAGTCCGCATCCGTCTCCGGATTTATAAATTCAAGCATCGATGCGAGAATTCATTCCGGCGCACCGTGGCAACATTCATCCGGAGTCTCGCCTGCGGTTTTCAGAAAAACCACGCTGCGGCAGACACGCGCAAAACTTGCCGGAATCAGCGCCAGATGGTACATTCCGCAAAATTCCGCAGTTTTTATCAGCGGAAACATAAGCAATGAGTCCGCGGCAGAAATAACGGAGCTGACTTTTGGAAAATTTCAGACATCAGCTCTAACTCCGGCATACAAAAAATCCGCCGGAACAAACCCGCAGAGGAAATTCATACTTCACCATCAGGAAATATCACCCGAAATATCACAGATTGCGGTTCAGTTCACATCACTTGACAGGAACGAGGCCGGACTTGCCGCGGAAATTCTGAACAGCGACAGTTCGGCTTTTAAACAGCGGCTTCTTGAGGAAAAAATCCTGAACATTCCGGGCGGCGAATATATAAATGTGTCGGCCTCAGATGACGGCTTAAATTCAAGGCTGATTGTACAGGCGCTTTTCCAGCCGCCGCAGAAGCCGGCAGAAAAATCGGTCCTGTTCCGGCAGTGCACAAAATTCATGGAAATTCTTGAGGAAACTGCGCCGTCATTTTCCGCGGAGGAATATGTCGGAGCGCAGAAAAGGCTTGTCGCCTCGGCGGAAAAATATTCGGAGAGCAGCGCCTCCTACATGAAGGCTCTTTCCGAATTCTGGGCGGATTCGGAGCAGTTTCTGCCGCAAGGCAATGTTTCAGGAAGCAGAAGTGCGCCGCATTCCGGAACCGCAGCAGAAATGTCGGAGCAGAAATCCGTCATTCTGCAGATTCAGCCCGACAGGCTGCGCAGTGTCATTCAGGCGGAAGAACCGTTCGTGTTCATGATTATGAATTCCAAGAATTTCGCATCAGAGAAAAAGAAATTCATTCAGAACGGCTACTCCGAAGTCTCGGAGAAAAATTCCGCCTGGTACCTGAACGGAACAAAAGGCGGCATAAGCGGAAACGCCGCGCAGAAAAACGAACCCGCCGAAAAACCGGAGCTGTTCCGGGAATACGGAAATTCTGCCCCGGAAAAATCGGTTCTCTCAAACGGAATTCCGGTATTCGCGGCGAAAAACACGAATTCATCGGGAATCACGCTGGCCATCAGAACAGCAGGCGGAGAACTGAACGCGCCGGAAGAAAACGGGCTTGCGGAGGTCATGGCGAACCTTGTCGCAGGCGGAATCAGAGCTGAAAACGAAAGGCTCAGAAAAACCGGACTGATTCTGGGAAATCCGGATGTAAATTCCCAGACCGGAACAAAATCTTCACATATAACCGTTGAATTCATAAAAGAGGATTTTGAGGCCTGCATGGCGGCGACGGCAGACTCAATTGTCCTTGGGGAAATCAAGCCTTCCGCGGCAGACCGTGCCGTATCCGCACGGCGCTACAAAAAGCGTATGCACAATGGAAGCGCGGTGAACCAGCTTTATGCCGCGGCGATAAAAAACATCTTCGGCGACGGCGGCCTTTACAGGATTTTCGAGACGGAAAATGAGATTCTTCAGACAATAAGCTACAACAGAATTGTCGAGGAATACCAGAATTTCCTTGACCCGGCACGCTATTCGCTGATTCTCTGCGGAAATTTCCCGGAGAACTACATCGGAACTCTGGAGAAGACCTTCGGACGGAAAATGATTCCTTCCGCCACGGAAAATTCATTCAAGGACAGCACGATTCAGGAAATCACAGGAAATTCCCAGGATGGACAGAAACTTCCCCGGCTTCAGGTAGAAATCCAGCACACGTTTCTGACCGACATTCCGGCGGAACTGGCGGGACCGATGCCGCAGGTTCTGATTCCCACGACTGAATTCCGTGATCCCGTCATCTATATGCTGAAAGCGCCGAAGAGCGGGACAAAGGAGGCGGCGCTTTTCGACGCTGCGACGCTTCTTTTAAAGCAAGAAATCGGGAATGAAATTCTATCAGTAAAGAGGCTGGCCGGAACTTCGGTGGACATAAAAACTCCGACAGAAGCGGTTCCGTACACCGCGCTGATTCTCAGGAATGTGCGCCACACTGCCGAGGCGGATGCGGCGTTCGGGCGGAGCGTCAGAAAAATCCGTCAGCTTCTGTCATCATCAGGAACGGCAGCCGCCGCTACGGGGAAAATAAAGTCGGAATGGATAATCCATGAATTCGGAGAACAGTCAGGCAACACAAAAAATGCGGAGATGATTATGAAAGGGCTTGAGCTTGAGATTCCGAGAGCGGATTTTTTCATTGAGGAATACAAAAACATTACAGGAGCTTCGGCGGAAGAATTTCTTGCTGTAATGGAGAAAATTCCTGAAATTCCGGCGTTCAGGATTTATTCGTCCGGCTCAAAAAAATAAGCTCCGGAAAAACGCATTATTCCGTGCCGTTCTCGCGGTTCAGCTGCTCTATTTTCTGAAAAATTCTCTTTGAGATTCCGCTCACCGTGTAAATGAGAATCATCGGGCCTATTATGATTCCGGCAAGCATCATCCATCTGTTCCAGCAGAACACGCAGACTTCAAGCGCGATTATAAAAACAAGGAACACGGTTCTTCCGAAGTAACGGAAACTTATGCTGAAAGAATTTTTTATCGTATTTTTGACGGAATTCTCATAACGCGCAATCAGCGGAAATGAATACAGAAGCGAAAAAATGACAACCGCAGTGGAAAGAATCGCCGCAAGAATCAGAAGAAAGGACGTATCCTCCATTTTTGTGACAAACTGCCATTCAATATAAAGCGCGTAAACGGCAACAACCGTAATCAGCCAGAGAATTGTCCCCTGCCTGAAATTCGCCTTGAACGCCCTTACAAAACTTTTTCCTACATAGCCTTCCTCGTCATCAACCATCTTGAGCGTGACATAGCAGGCGGCGGCGGTCGAGGCTCCGACGGTCACAAGAGGAATACTGAACAAAAGCCAAAGGAAATTCAGCCAGATTACATCGACAAGCCTTCCCATAAATTTGAAAAAACCGCTGTTCATATTGAAAAAGCCCATGAAAATCTCCAGAGAACATAATATAAAAAACTGCCGGATGACAACAGCCACCCGGCAGCATGGAAAATACCGGACATTTCTGTTCTCTAAGTGTCTTGTCCGGCCGCACATTCATCAAATTTGAATTATGAGCGCTTGAGGAGAACTATTTTTTTCCCATCGCGGCTTTTTCCGCGGCGGCGCGGCGCTCTGCCTCTTTGTAATAGAATTTGTTAACCTCGTCGTATCCGTAGGACTTGGCGTCAGAAATCATCTTTGAGACGACAGAATCATATTCGGCGTCCGTCTTAGCATAAATCGCATTCCAAGAACCGTTCTTTATACATTCCATAATCTGTTTGTTCTGGAGCTCCAGATCCTTGGGCATACTGTTGGAAGCATACAGAGAACCCGGTATGACATAGTAGTTTGTACTCTGCATATACTTGTCCGGAGTTGAGGCATTTGCCCATTCACGCCAGCTCTTCTCGATTTCTGTCTTTGCAGGAACCTGCTCTGACTCCCAGAAGTATCTGTTGTAGACTTCGCCGTCAGTAAGAGGATTCTTACAGTCAAGTGTCCAGGTGGTGTTGTTAATCTGGAACGAACCGTCGTGGTAAGTTCCTTTATAAGGAGCCGGCATCTCGGTGTTGTTCTGATCGGCAAGCGCCTTCTTTCCGAATTCCGTAAGATAGGATTTTCCTTTCTTGATTTCCCAGATAACGCCCTCAGGACCATACTGACATGTCAGGAATCCTTTAGGTGTGCAGAACCAGTTGAGAATCGCCATACAAAGCTCCGGATAGGCAGTCTTTGAGCCGATTGTCCATACCCGGTTTCCGCCGTAGACGCTCTGTCCGTATACCGCCGCACGTGCTTTTGCAGGAGCAACCGGGAACATTCCCTTTCCGGCATTCAGATGGGACTCGGAGTTGTATGTTCCGCTTGCCATCCAGTTGAAGATGTTCCAGAAAGCGGTTCCGTTCTGGTAGTCCTCGCTCATTCCGTTGTATTTCTGGGTAAGAGAGTCCGGATCGACAAGACCTTTCTGATTCAGCTTGTTCAGGAATTTAAGGCAGTACAGATACGGACTTCCCTCTTTGAGACACTCGATATATTTTCCTGTCTCGCTGTCAAAATGACCGAAACCGAACTCGTCGTATCCGAAATAAGCCGTAGCAAGAGCCTTTACATACATGACCATGTTTCCGTCCCAGTCATTGAACAGAGAAACACCGTAGGTTGTCTTGCCGTTGTCTCCCTTAGGACAGATTTCCTTCATCTTGGCAAGGACATCAACCATGTCATAGAGGTCATCGATTCTAGGCTTTCCGATCTGCTCGTACAAATCAAAACGCAGATCCCATGTATACATGAACTGCTGGATGTCTTTTGCGGATGTTGACACGCCGAATCCGAATCCGTGCAGCTTTTTGTCCTTGTTGACCATGAATTTGTTGTTCTGAAGAGCCATCTTCATGTTGGCGTTGATGTATGGGCCCCAAGTCTGGAGAAGTTTGTCCTCCTCCCAGTCGGCAAGAAGCCCCTTCTTAATCGCATCCTGATATTTCTGCGTATTGTCGCCCCATACGACGATGTCTCCGAGATTTCCGGCTTCCATACGGGTCTGATACGCTCCGCCCACATCCGGAATGATATTGAGCTTTACATTGAATTTCTCAAGCATTATGTCCGCAAACCATCCGGTCTGAATTCCGGAATAGTTGGCAAGTTGGGAGAAAACATCAAGGGTTACAGTCTGCTTCGGTCTGATTTTCTTGATGTTTCCCTCTTCTTTCGGTGCGGCAGTAAGCACACCTGAAGCCATGACAGCCATTCCCATGACTGCCGCGATTACTTTTGTACGTTTCATTTTTCCTCCTAATTAAACGTAATAAAACAAATTTACATCGGCTCTGACCGGGCTTACGTGCGGAAAAGAATCCGCATGGGCGCAATCCGTCAGCCTTTTACGGCGCCGAGCATAAGTCCCTTTACAAAATATTTCTGCATAAAAGGATAGACACAGAGAATCGGAATGGCGGTGACCATAGCGACCGTATACTGAATTGATTTTGTGTTCAGCATCTCCATGCGCTGGGCTTCGGAAAGACCTGTCACCGAAGTTCCCATTGAGGCGGCAAGATTGCTTGACTGGTTCAGATAAATGTAAAGACGTTCCTGAAGAGTCTTGAGATGAGGAGCGCTGGACATAAGAATCAGTGAATCCTGGAATGAATTCCAGTGTCCGACGGCGGCCCAGATTGCGATTGTCGCAAGAATAGGCTTGCTGAGCGGCCACACAATCTTTATAAAAATCGTCCAGTATGAGGCACCGTCGATGGCCGCGCTTTCCTGCAGCTCAGCCGGAATGGACTCGATGTAAGTTTTGACCATTATGATATTGTAGACATTCACAATTCCGGGAATTATGTACGCAAGGAAATTGTTTGTAAGTCCGAGCATCTGCATTGTCGTGAACCAGGGAATCAGTCCGGCGCTGAAATACATCGTCACAATCATAAAGCGGTAGCAGAGCTTTCTGTGCCACATTTCGGTTTTCGTGACAAGATAACCGACAAAACCGGAAGCCGCGGTTGTCGTTATTGTTCCGATTACAGTTCTTGCGACAGTCACGATAAACGCGCTTCCCAAATCATGGACATTGCGCAGCGCAAGATAATTCCTGAACGTTATTCCGCGCGGATAAAAATTTATAAGTCCCCTCGCGACAAGTCCGTTATCGGAGATTGTGTTTATAAACAGATAATAGAACGGAAACACGCATATAAATGTAAAAATGATGAAAAATGCGTGATTGAGCACATTGAAAACTATATCGCCTAAAGAGCGTCTTTCAACCATAAAATTTAATCCTCCATAAAAAAACAAGTCAGAAACACAGCCAATCCCGATGACGGATCAGAAAATGCTTGAACCGCGGATCCACTTGGAAATCTTGTTGGTCGTAAACAGAAGCAGAACGCTTACAAGCGACTTGAACATACTGACAACCGTCGAGAACGGAATATTGCTTCCGGAAGATGAGTCAAATGTCAGCTGATAGACATAAAGGTCAAGAACTTCTATAGGCCCTTTGTTCGTTGAATTCTTAAAGACAAGATACTGATCCATTCCGTTGCTGAGAATATTCGAGACTGAAAGAATCAGAAGAACGATATATGTCGGAATAAGCTCCGGCAATGTGATATGCCAGATTCTCTGGAACCGTCCCGCGCCGTCAACCGTCGCGGCTTCATAAAGCTGCTGGTCAATTCCGCTGATTGCGGCGATGTACATAATCGCGCTCCATCCGAGCCCTTTCCAGATTCCCCACAGAAGCATTTTCAGCCATATATGAGAATCTCCCATCAGCATATTCTTGCCTTGTTCCCAGATTCCGTTGTGAACCATCAGGCTGCTTATAAATCCCTCTGTTCCGAAAATGCAGAATGCAATCGCATAGACCAGAACCCAGGAGATGAAATTCGGAACAGTAGTCAGCGTCTGAATGACACGGCGTGTAGTTCCGTTCCTGATTTCGGCAAGGAAAACAGCGAAAATCATCGGACACCAGCTTGTCAGAATTCCAAGACCGCTCATCGCAAGCGTGTTTTTCAGGACACGGAGAATATCGCTTCTTGTGGCGGCATTCTCAAAAGGAGCCTTGAACCATTTGAGGCCGACCCACTTGTCCATAGAAAGAACATCACCCGGATTATAATCGAAGAAAGCGTAACGCCAGCCCCAAAGCGGCAGATATGCGAATATGAAAACCAGCAGCAGGAACGGCAGAATCATCAGGAAAAGCTGAAGCGGAGCGTCGATATGGCACTTCTCGTCCTTTGCCGGAAGAGGAGTTTTCAGGACGGAAATAAGCGCCGAGACAAAAATCACAGCCGACAGAACTCCAAAAATGACAATTCCTGACGGCTCAAGCGGAGAAAGTTTATTGACGTTCGGGCTTGAGCTCATCAGCGTATAGGCATGGGAAATTCCGAACATCGAAAGGAATGTCACAGCGCTTCCTGCGATAATTGAAATATGGCCGTAAAATTTCAGCCTGTTGTTTCCGACCGACATACATGAGCCGGCACCGCAGGCAACAACCCCCAGACAGGCAAGCATACTTGAGAAGAACGCGATTCTCATCACGGACTCAGGCAGCCATCCGCGGATCAGAATTCTCTGCATATTCTCTGTATAAGTTCCGTAGAAAAAACCTGACGTAAACAGGGACACATTTCTGTTTATCTCCTCCGAAATGCGGGCAGGATTCGCCGCCGGAATAAACAGAAGGATAAAAAGCAGAAGAGCAAGAAGTCTGTATGTAAGACGGAAAGGAACAACGGAAAGAATGTCATCAGAATTTTCCTGCTGCCTGTCAAGGAAGAGCGCGGCTGCGGCGAAGGCAAAGGCGATGAGCGAGAATGTGACAAAAACCGGAATTCCACGCGGAGAATACGCTCCGACATCAAGCATATCCATTGAGGAGGAAAGTTTTGAATATGCGGTGTTGAAGTTCAGCATACTCAGAGCCACAAGCACACAACCGACAAGAACCACCATATAACCGATTTTTCTTGCCTTTTTTCCGCCAAAAGACAGATAGAATCCCGCGATACAGACCAGAACCGCCGCCACGGTAAGGATGGACGCGAACCGGTCGAAATTCATCGCATCCGCAATTTCCGGGTGGTTTTCCGAAAAACCTTTCCATACATCGCCGTATTTTATGGCGGTTATTTCTTCCGCAACGGCTGATCCAAATTCCGAATCATCATCATAATCAGAATCATCGGCATCGCTTCCGTCATCCGATGCGGCCATCATCTCCATTGCGGCGTAGAAATCATCATAAGAGGTATCGCCGTCAAGGGAAAACGCCTCAAGCCCGCCGGCTTCAGAATCCGCAGAATCGGACTTATCCAATGCGACAATATCGGAAGTAAGGCTTCTGAAGAAAAACGCGGATTTTATAAGGGAAACATCTTTTGCTATGTTACTTGAAATTCGTGCGGGATTTATGCCTGCTATGAAAAGAAGCGCAAACAGTAAAAGAACGGAAATTTTTGAGCCACAGCTGAAAATCCCGGAAAGGATTGAGCCGGAGCCATGATTTTTGTCATCAATCGTTTTCAAAAATACACCTCAGATAAAAAGTCTGGGAAGCATTATATACCTACATGAAGAAAAACAAAATGTAAAGTTTCTTAGATTTTTTAATCAGATTAATTGAAATTTTTTATTCCGCAGAAAGCCGCTCATTTTTATAGACGGAAAGAATACTTTTTCTTATCTTTGTGGCAGGAGGATTTTTATGGCTACAGTTAATATAACAGGAAAAAATTTCCAGGAGGAAGTTCTTTCATGCGACAGGCCTGTTCTTGTGGATTTCTGGGCCGGATGGTGCGGACCGTGCCGCACGCTTTCTCCGGTAATCGACGAAATTTCGGAGGAGCATCCGGAAATAAAAGTAGGAAAAATCAACGTGGACGACGAGACGGGACTTGCGGCCAAATTCAACGTGATGAGCATTCCTTTTGTGGCAGTGTTCAAGAACGGCGAGATGACGGCCTCTTCCGTAGGAGTCCGCCCGAAGGATGAGATTCTCAGTCTTCTTGACTGAAGGAAGGCGCGGCATGGCTGAGATACAGTTTTCTCAGAATGCCGGCAAAAACCGTCGCATTGCATTCATACACCGGACAGTTCGACAGGACAATTATGGAAACCTTCTCGTCAATGTAATAGACATTATACGAATTGAACACGTCCGTCACCCCGCCGTGCAGAATCGAATCTTCAAAACGGTAGACACCGTAACCGTAGGAGCGGCTTTCGGTCATCTCCCGGAATGATTTTTTCCTTATGACGCGGCCTGAAGCAAGCGCCGTGTTCCACCGGAAAAGGTCTATCACATTTGAATTTACGCTTGAGCACCCCAGCGCGAGACTTTCCGGAATACTGTAATAGAGCGAAGCGGAATCATATCCCTTTGTGTCGGTTCCCTGAAATTCGACATTTGAGGAAGCCATCCCGCATTTTTCAAAAATATTTCTGCGGATATAATCCTCGTAGCTCATGCCGGAAACTTTTTCGATTATCATAGCAAGAAGATAATAATCCGTGTTGCAGTAGAAATATGTCCGCCCCGGCTCGGTGACAAGCGGAGCATCGTAGAAATTTTTGAGGACAATATCGCGTTCAAGCGGAAGGCAGGCCCTCTCTTTCCGGCGGATCTCAGCATTGACAGCTGGCGGAAAAAAATCATCCGGAGAATTTATATAATCCGTAAGTCCGGACCGCATTGTCAGAAGCATCTTCACGGTGATTTTGTCGCCGTATCTATAGCCTTCAAAGAATTTTCCGATTTTATCTTCAAGAGAAAGGAGCTTCCGGTCTCGGAGCTGGAGCACTGCTGCGGCCGTCATCTGTTTTGTTATTGAGCCTGTCTCAAAAACAGAATTCATCGTGACAGGAGGAGCGGCCGGATTCCTTCTGTCGGAGGAACCGTAGCCCTTCGCAAAAATCACATCCTGTCCTTTTGCCACAAGAACCGCCCCCGAAAAGCCCTTCTTTTTCAGCATACCGTCAGCGACCGCCACGAATCCGGAATAATCCGGGTTTTCAACAGAATCCCCCTCATATTTCCTGTCCGCAACGGATGAACATGAAACGAGGCAAAAAACCGCCGTAAGAAGAAAGACAGCGCTTCTCACAAAATTCTCCGCTGGATCTGCGCACGGAGAACAGATTCCAAAGTCTCCGCGCGCGAAATCACCTGTTCTTGTTTATGATCCTTGACTCGTATTTTCCGGTCGCAATGTCGATATATCTGACAAAAAGAGAGACCTTGTTGTCCTTGTCAAGCGAATTCCAAATAAGCTCCGCGAATTCATCTATGTTGCCGCGGAGTCCGACTTTTACAGGCTCGCCCGCAAATGAGGGAAGAGGATTTCCGTCATTCATATAAGTGTGGATATAGCGACCCTCTCCGGCGGCGGGATTTTCGTATTCGAACGTCTGCCTGAGCGTACATTCCGGATCTCCGCCGTCACTTTTCAATATCGAAAGCGCATAAGAAAGCCGCCCGTCCTCCAGGTCAAGCACGCTTGAGATTCTCGGCGTAAAATTCGGCTCATCATGCTCATATTTTCTGCCGCGTAAAGACTGCTCAAAGGTCAGTCCCTTTTTCATTCCCTCAAAAACAGTGTCGGTCTGGTCGCCGTTTGTCACAATCGTCTTTTTTCCCAGAACCTTTACCGCTGAATAAATTATCAGGCTCGGATCTCCGGCCACAAGAGACGGATCAAACGCCTGAGTTCTTATGCCCTCACCTTCCTCGACAAAAATTCTGTTGCGGCTGCCGGCGCTCCGTCCCATCGTCCAGTAGGCGGAGACCGCATATCTTCCGTCCTCGGAACGTCCGGCGATTATTCCGCGCCCAGGATAGGAGACAGAGGAAAGCTCCTCCGAAACGGAATGAACTCCGCGCAAAAGCTCCGCCTCATCATGCTGACGGGCAAGGATTTCCATAACGCCATCCACCGTTTTCTGCTTGGGATCAGGCTCGTCCGGCGGCAGCGAATCAAGCACCTGCTTGCGGTAAGACTTGCAGTCCATCACAGGACTCGCCGTAAGCACCACTTTATCCTTACGGACAATATCGGAAAGCATGTCATCCGGAGAATACGGATTTATGTGAAGGCAGTTTCCGTTTATCGACACAAGAATCATAACGTCAAAAAGACGCAGATAGCTGTCTATCTCACGGAGCCCCTTTTTCGTCTCCATGTTTCCCGGACGGTAGCGTGTTCCGCTCGGAAACACAAGAATCACCTGGCCGCGCTTCTTGCAGTCGTCCATCGCGCGCATTGCAGAAAGATTGATTTTTCTGGCCCGCTTCTCCTCCTCGGCCTTCTCCTCGCTGGATACGGAATCCCGGCTTTCGACCGCGTTCAGGCTGCGCGTCGGATAAATCACAACTCTGGTAAAACCTTCCGCAAACGCCCGGACCATCGGGCTTGCCTCGTTGAGCTTCATTCCTGCCACCGCAACGATTCTTGACGCAAGATCAGAAGCCCAGTCCTCACCCTGATTCTGGAGAAGATAGACAATCGCAGGAAGATCAAGGTTTGTGTAATGCTCCATCAGAATCAGACCACGCTTGCCCTCATTTGCGACGGCATTGTAAAAAGCCTTGAAATTCTCGATATTTCCAAGTCCGGATCCGGCAAGAAAATTCTCCCGAAGAATCATGTCCATATATTTACGGGTTTCGGGATTCGCCTCCTCGTAAACCTTGGACTCATCTATTTTGGCCGCGGCATGGGAAACAGCCGCCATCTCGGTAAAGAATTTTCCGTATTTTTCTTTGAGTGTCATTTCCATAAAAAAATCCTGTCAAACGTTGAATTTAAAGAACAGAACGTCTCCATCCTGAACAACATAATCCTTGCCTTCCTGACGGAATTTTCCGGCTTCCTTTATTTTCTGTTCAGTTCCGTACTGCCTGAGATCATCCACCGTATAAGCCTCCGCCCTGATAAAGCCCTTCTCAAAATCGGTATGAATAACTCCGGCAGCCTTAGGAGCGGTGTCTCCGGCATGAATAGTCCAGGCACGACATTCGTCCGGACCGCCTGTAAAGAACGTTCTTAGTCCCATCAGATGATACGCTTTTCTCGCAAGGACAGCCAGACCGGACTCCGAAAGTCCGACGGAATCCATAAAATCCTTTCTGTCCGCCGGATCCGTTATCTCGGAAAGATCCGCCTCGAATTTTCCGCAGATCACCACAACCTCGGCCTTGTCTTCCGCGGCGTATCTGTTCACCATCTCGACGTATCTGTTTGTTCCCCCGGCGATTGAGTCCTCGTCCACATTGGCGACATACAGAACCGGCTTCATCGTAAGGAGGAACATATCCCTGACCGCATTCTTCTCGTCGTCGGTAAGATCCGCGGCACGGGCACACTTTCCGTCCTGAAGAAGCGGCTTTATCTTTGCCACCGCGCTTATCCAGGGAGCGTACTTTTTCTCCTCCTCCTTTCCAAGCGAACGGATTGCCCTAGTCACCTTGTCCTGACGTTTTTCGATTGTATCAAGATCGGCCTGCGCAAGCTCCCAGTTTATTGTAAGAATATCGCTTTCAGGATCCACCGGAGCCGCCTCGTTCGCATTGTCGCGGACGTGCATTATATCAGGATTGTCAAAACAGCGGACAACGTGCGCAATCACCGAACACTCACGGATGTTCGCAAGAAATTTGTTGCCCAGTCCTTCTCCCTGCGAGGCGCCTTTTATAAGGCCCGCAATATCCACAAATTTGACCGCCGCCGGTGTCTTCTTTTTCGGCTGGAACACATCAGCTATAAAATCAAGACGGCTGTCGGGAAGATCCACGATTCCTACGTTCGGATCAATCGTACAGAAAGGAAAATTCTCCGCCGCGGCAGGAGCCGCCGTAAGAGCAGAAAAAATGGTGGACTTTCCGACATTCGGAAGCCCGACTATACCACACTCTAATGCCATAATAACCTCAAGATATTTTCATTCGGACAGGACAGCCTTTGCCAGCTGATCCGCACAACTCGTATTCTTGGAGCCGCATCTGTTTCCGGCCAGCTTGCTGTTTATCTCCTCGGCCGTCATTCCGTCTACAAGAATGGAAATCGCCTTAAGATTTCCGTTGCATCCGCCGTCAAAACTAACGTTTTTTATTTTACCGTCGTCGGTGCGCGTAAAATGAATCGCCCTCGCGCAGACACCGCTCGTCTTATAAGTAAATTCCGCCATTGTTACTCCGAAACAATCTCATATCTGTCAACCGAATATTCAGGCTCGCCGGCATGATTGTCCTTTATGAAGCATGAAATTCCATAATAGGCGTCCTCGCGTGAATGCCATTCAGCCCTTTTTTCCTTTGAGACGCAGTTAAAACCGAAGTCAGTAAAATTCTTTCCGTCCTGACCTTTCTTATCAATCACATAAACCATACAAAATTCCTCGCTTCCCTCTCTTTTTCCGATAAACTATATCCTCATTGGCGCAATTCTTCAAGTAAAGCGTTTCCCGCCGGGTTCCGGTGTTACCGCGGAACAAGCCGGTTGAGCGTATAATCATGCTGACGCCAGTTTTTGTCCACCTTGACCTGAAGATCAAGCTCCACCTTGTACGTAAAAACCTTGTTCAGCTGGTTCTGTGCGGCGGTACGGATCTCCTTTATCTTGGAAGCGCCTTTTCCTATGACGATTCCCTTCTGGCTCTCACGCTCAACGCACAGAAAAGCCCGGACCCAAAGTTTTTTGCCGTCGTTGCGCTTCTCCGCGTCAGCCACATCGACATAAAGCGCATGGGGAATCTCATCCGAAAGTCTGTTTATCGCTTCCCCGCGGATTATCTCGGCGATTCTGAACGAAAGGTTCTGATCGGTGGCAAGCTCCTCCGGATACATCGGCGGCGCCACAGGAGAAAGCGAATACAGCGCAAGAAGCACGTCATTTATCCCCTCGTCATTCAGCGCGGAAATTCCGATAATCCGGCTGTCCGGAATTTCAGGCAGACTGCCATGGATAAATTCAACCGCGCGCGCAGTATCGGCACCGGAATCATCAGTCTTATTAACCGCAACCACGGTTTTTTGGGAATAAGGAAGCACAAGCGCGGCCACGTTCCGCTCCTCTTCACCGGGAATTCTAGTCGCGTCGATTATATAAAGCACACAATCCGTGCCGTCAAGCTGATTTTCGGTCACAGTTTTAAGCCGGAGATTAAGTTTTTTTCCGGAATCATGATAACCGGGCGTATCAATAAAAATCAGCTGACCGTAAGACGTGTTCACAATTCCTTTTATCGCATTGCGCGTCGTCTGCGGCACAGGAGAGACAATCGATACCGGTTCCTGACAGGCTGTATTCAGAAACGTGGATTTTCCGGAGGAAGGCCGTCCGACAATCGCGACAACAGCGGTTTTCAGTTCTTCAATTTTGTCTGCATTTTCGTTCATCAGACCAATATAGCCGTTTTTGTATTTTTTTTCCATGCAGACGGAAAATTGATTTCATCGCGCCG
>DBIW01000029.1:0-4396 GCA_002296965.1 Treponema sp. UBA792
TCTTGCCCATTCCCTTCTCAATCACATAGAAAGGTCCGCCCAGAACGTGCCCGTCCTCCTTGACCTCGCGGTACTTGATTGAAAGCATACATTCCGCGTACTTTGTGGCAGTTCCAAGAATCGCCATGAACCACATCCAGAAAAGAGCTCCGGGTCCGCCTGCGAGAATAGCGGTTGCGACTCCGACAATGTTTCCGGTTCCGATTGTTGCGGA
The DNA here is from genome assembly GCA_002296965.1 of Treponema sp. UBA792. Taxonomy (GTDB): domain Bacteria; phylum Spirochaetota; class Spirochaetia; order Treponematales; family Treponemataceae; genus Treponema_D. Next base: position 215 of record DBIW01000029.1, read on the forward strand.
AAGAGCCGTGCAGAGAGCGCTGAATCCCGAAAGCTCGCCGTGGCCTTCGTTCTCCTTGAAGATGCTCTTGAACGCGCGGCCGAATTTCGTGAACTGGATTCCGCGGGTACGAATTGTCAGCAGGAGGCCTGTGACAAAAATCAGGATGATGGTAGGAAGCCCCCATACGACATCATCAATTTTGTTGAGGATTGCTTCAAAAGACATTTTTTGTCCTCTCAAGAAAAAAAATAAGAGCCGCCCAGTTTTACCTGAACAGGCTCTCCAAAGAGTGATGAACGGACATTTTTTATGCTCTGTCCACTTTGCCTGAGATGTCGGCTTGAATAGCCTTAACCCTTCGGCGCTCCACAAGGATTTATGGAGACTCTCCAGAGAATTACCGTAACAATACACGTTGCACAGGTAACGCGGACAGAGTATCACATGAAGATTTTTTTTTCAATCGCCTGCGTAAAAAATTCCGCGGCAGAAGGAATTTCTACAGACCGTCAACAACGCCGTTTCCGTAGAAATTCGCGATCGCCCAGAACCGTCCGTCCTCCTCGCGCACCCCGGCGGCTACTATATTCAGCCTGCGGTATTCTCCGCTTCCGGTCTTCATGCGGCAGACACATGAGACCTGGCTTCCGCCTGACTTTTCTCCGACAAGCGCGCGCAGCCTGTCCAGAAAATGAGCCATGTCATCCGGATGAATCAGGGCGGCGGCCTTCTCCGAATTCCACGAAAGAACCTCGTCAAGGGTGTATCCCATCTGCTCAAGAAACGCGTTGTTTGTCCTGACCGTCCTGATGTCAAAGCCGCCGAACGCCGCATCATTTTCCGCCTTGTTTTCGTTTTCAGCCACGGAAAAAACGGTGATTGCGATTGGCGCGGAGTCAAGAATCAGATCTATTTTCCGGCTTACGCTGCGCACCGTGTCGCCGCTGTTCTTCTCGGCCGTTATGTCATCGGCAAGTATGTAAAGCGTGTTGCGCACTCCGTTGGTCGCGATTTTCCATATATGCGACTTTATCCAGATCGGAATTCCGTCCTTTCTTCCGCGGTAACAGAGGACGCAGATCTGCTCGTTTCCGTCACGGATCGCAAGGTCAACCGTGCGGCGGAAATTCAGCGCGTCCGCCGTATCTATGCACCTGAAGAATTCCGGCATAAGTCCGCCGGTCGGTGACGAGTCAAGCTCCAGCAAGTCAAGGAATTTGCTGTTTATCCTGACTTCCTGCATTATTCCCTGGGAACAGTCAATCACAGCCGCGGCTCCGGTAAAATTCTCGAACATACGCGTCTCGCCGGAGGAAGGATTAAAGAAATTGTTCACGTTCAGAATTCCGCTCATGGGGCGCGGCGCCACGAAATCCGAATGCGAGGAGCCGTCCATCATCGCAAGGAATTTCTCAGGAGGAACCGGCTTTGAATAAAGGTAGCCCTGAATTATGTCACATCCGACGCTTTTAAGAAAATCCGCCTGTTCTGTCTCCTCGACACCTTCCGCCACAGTTTTAAGCCCAAGATCCTGCGCCATGCGGACAACAGAACTGATTATGTTTCCGCCGCGGCTGCCGCTGCCGTTCTCTCCGCGCAGAAAACCCATGTCAAGCTTCAGAATATCAATCGGAATATCCTTCAGCGTGTTCAGCGATGAATATCCGCTGCCGAAATCGTCCATCGCAATCTCATAGCCCAGAGAACGTATCTGGTTCAGAATTCTTATCAGCTGGGAGGAATCGTCCATATATGCGCTCTCGGTGATTTCAAAATGAATCAGATTGTCTGGAATTCCGTACCGGCTTCTCAGATTTTTTATGACATCGACAATACCGCAGTCCTTTGTACTTATCCTTGAGATGTTCACCGAAATAGGGACAGGATGCCGCCCGGAATCAAGCCATGACCTCATCATCTCGAATGCCTTTTTCCAGATGTAGCGGTCAAGGTCCTTTATGAATCCGTTTTTCTCGAAAATCGGGATGAAGATTCCCGGAGAAATTATCTCGCCGGAAGGAGTTTTCCACCGCACAAGCGTCTCCGCTCCGACCATCGAATTTGAAACATAATTGAACTGAGGCTGAAAATAAAGGACAAACTCTCCGTTCTCAAGAGCCTTGTGCATGACGGAAGTTATCTGCATCTCGCGCGCGATGTTTCTGCGCATCTCGTCGGTGTAAACGCACCAGGTGTTGTGTGTATGATCGGTTATCTTGCCCATCGCGAAAGACGCGAAATTCAGGTCGCGGCGCAGATCCTTTGCCGTATAATTGTCGCTTGTTCCGAACGGACATAAGCCGAAGCGCACGGTCACCGGAAAATCGATTCCGAATTCCGAAAGATCGAACATCGCGCACTTGTGAAGCTCCGCAATTTTGTCCTCCGTATACGGAAAGAACATCGCGAAAGTTCCTCCGCCAAAACGCGCGGCATAGCCGTCCTGTCCAGAAAATTCGGAGCACCAGCGTCCGACAAAACGGAGGACGCGGTTTCCTGTCTCAAAACCGTAGAGGTCATTTATCACGCCGAGCCGGTTTATATCTCCCACGGCAAGAGCATATTTCCTGTCGGCGGCCTTCTCCACGAATTTCGCAGTCCTGCGCTCAAAATCGATTCTGTTGGGAAGCCCGGTCTGCACGTCGGTAAAATACAGCTTCTCCATCTCGTCGTGCATAAAGTTGACGCAGTTCTCCATCTTGCTGTAACCGAGGGCGACAGCCTCGACCATACGGCGGCAGGTCTTGTATCCGCATGAGCCGCAGTCGATTGTCCGTTTCTGAAAAGTAGTCTTGTGCATTCTGGTGAAAATGTCATCGTACACATTGTCCGGAATGACCGGCGGCTGAAGATACCGGTTTCCGAAAGTCCGGCGGAAATCGTCAGGACGCAGTCCGCTGAAAATCCGGTTGAGACGCGCTAAATTCTCCTTATGGTCACTTCCGAACCGGTTCTCCGAAAATTTACGGCGGAATTCCTTTCCCGTCCTGCAGAAAATCAGACCGGATGAGGCTTCGGAACAGGAGAACCCGCTTCCGCCCGCACAGCCGTATATGCAGGCCGAAAAATCAATCATCAGAGGGCGGACAGAGGAATTCTTTGATGACGCCGATTTTTTTATGGTCGAAAGAGCCTCGTATGTGAATCCCGCGCTGCTGACCAGAAATTCATCGTCAGGAACAAAAAGCGAGACGCAGTCCCTCATTCCTCCGGAGACGGAAATCATCTCACCAAGTCCGTTAGTCTCCAGCTCCGGAGCAGCGGTTCCTCCCGGAAGCTCCACATCACGCAGTTTCGACATAAGTCTGCTGAAGGTAAGATTATAGCTGACTGAAACAGAACTGTCCCCGTCTGAAAATTCATCCTTCTTACTTATGCAGGGACCAAGATATGCGAATTCCGATTTGTCGCCAAGATATTTTCTGGCATATACGGCAGTGCTCATGACCGGAGACTGCACCGGAATTATATAGTCAAGCAGTTCCGGCGCACACTGACCGGCATAATTCGCAAGCACAGGACAGATGTTCGCGATATAGGCGCGTTCCTCCTCTTCGCTGACTTTGGGCGCAAGCAGATAATTCACGTGCGCCCAGAGAGAAATCTCCGCGCCATAAGCTGAATTGTAAATTCTTCTGATTCCGTGCTTTTTCAGATAAAACAGAATTCTTCCGGCCTTGTCTCCGAAAGCCGCGCCGAAAAGAGGAGAAACTATCAGCGAAATTTTCTTTCCGGCCGAAAGCGCAGAGAAGAAAACGTCCGTGTCATCGGAATATGCGCGCGCGGCTTTTGTACAGGTTCTGAGGCAGTTTCCGCAATGTATGCAGCGTTTTGCCGACACTTTCACGGTGTTTATATCGTTTCCGGACACCGAGACATTCGCCCCAAGCACAGGACAAGAAGAAAGGCATTTGTTGCAGCCTACGCAGTTTTCCTTTGTAAAAATCAGACCGTCGTTAAAACGTTTCATCACCTTTAAGTCCACCTATTCAAATACAGCAAGGAGCATCGCCCTGTTGAAATGTACAAAATCAGCCTGCTCGCCGTAACCTGAAATTCCGATGTAGTTTCCGAATTCCGTTCTGAGAACATCCGCAAATTCATCGAATCTTCCGGTGCTGAGCGCGGCCTTTGTCCGGTTAAGACAATTCACCACAAAAGTGAATGACGGCTTTGGTATCGCGGCATGGACATCGGCGG
>DBIW01000029.1:4435-62201 GCA_002296965.1 Treponema sp. UBA792
GGACATCGGCGGTTGTCCTCTTCCAGATTGCCGCCGTATCGCCAAGCTCAAGCAGAACGAGCTTTGAATAATTGTAAATTCCGGAATACAAAGCGATTCCGCCATCAGGAAGAACGTCCGCCACATCGGTGACATAAATTCCCCGCCCGTTCATACGTCCGAACGGATGGGACGACAGAAATTCCGCCAGCTTTTCCACAGGAATATTGAGATTTCCCGAAAGCGCGGCGGCCGCGGGACGGTGATCAAGCTCATACACAATCCTCTCGTCGCAGTCAACATCCGTAACAAGAAATGAACAGGATGTCGGCCTGTAGATATTCTCGCGATAGAGGAATATTTTTCCGCAGAGATTTCTGATAAAGACGAAAACGCACGCATCATCAGAGATTTCCCCGTCAAGACTGACAAGAGTATCCGTGCATCCCGGCTCCGCTCCGGCCGTAGAGCCGCAGACAGGAATTCCCGTGCCACGCAGAACGGACGAAAAAGTGTCAAGCACGAGCTCTTCTGTATTGGCGAACGCGGCAGTGAATTCAAGGCAGATTGTGTTCCGGGTGTCATCAAGGCTGTCAAAGGCGGCGCGGACGTTGTTCACGTCATGCATAGGGAAACGGCGGATGTTGTGGAGAATTCCGGAACTGACCTCCATTCCGCTGAAAAACGCGACCGATGACAGCGAATGCTCTCCGGTTCCGCACGAACAGAACTCTATGCTTGATGTGGCTCCCAATACCGTGGAACGTGGAAAAGTGTCATGAAATTTCCGCGAATAGAATTCAAAATTCTTCAGTCCCGAAAAGAATATGACAAGCAGCGGAGCCCTTCCGTCCGCCTTCTTCCGAATCTGCTCAAGATTGGCGGCGAATGCCTCTCCGCTGTCACTGCTGGAACTGAAACATAAAGCATAATCATTCATAAAAATCCCTGCTATCCGCAACATAATATCATCAGTCCGCCTGGACACGCAAGCAGATTTAAGGACAAACAGCGGATTTGCTATAGACAAAAATATTTTTATCTGCTATGATTAGACCACTTTCGGCATGGTACCCAAACGGTAAGGGAACGGTCTGCAAAACCGTCATTCGTTGGTTCAACTCCAATCCATGCCTCTCTTGCGGGAAACTTTTCGGAGTTTCCCGTTTTTTTTCGGTCCGAAGAGGCAATTCCTCAGGGCCGTTCACATATACGACCGCCGCTAATCCGGCGGTCATTTTTATTCAGAGGCAAGTTCCGGCCGTATGCGGAGAATTTCCGACAGAACGGAGGAACATTCATCCGCCGACGCGAACGAGAGCCCTACCTGACCATGCCCCGAAGTCACCACGAAAAGCACGGAAGAGGAATCAGACGACGGAAAATTCACTATATCAGAATAAAGGACAGTTCCGCCGGGAGCTGCGACGCATTTTCCGTATACGCCGCAGACTCCAGACCGGACAAGCTCGGCCGACGAAATTTCCGCGCCGATGATTCCGCACAGACATATAACAACCGACATGACGGCCGAGACAGGCGCGAACCAGGCGGCGGCCGACACCGCGGCACACAGAACCAGGACTACTGGAGCGGTTTTCTGTTTTCCGGGAACGGCCTTACGTACAGGAGAACCGTATTTCCGCACGAACATTCTGATTCTGAAAGGGACCGAAACAGCAAAAGCGGCGACAGCAAGGACAGACACCACGGCTGCAATGATTTTTATTTCCATGGCAATATTATATAGAAGAAAAACATTTTTGACACCAAAAAACATCCGCCTTCTGCAATCTGTGTTGCGAATACAAATCCTACATGATATAATTTTCCGCATGAGCAACACAGAACTTGATCCGGAAATCGCGGCGCTCCTTTCGGAATCGGAGGCGCAGATTTCTCTGGATGACATCAACGAGATGCCCGACAAAATTCAGTCCGCTGACATTATGAGAAAAGACTCTCCGGCGGCGGCGAATGAGATAAAATCGATACATGACGTGGATCTGAGCCGCCGGGAATTCGCGCCGGTTGATAAATTCCTGAACGACACCGGCTCGGACATATACGACCAGCCGAACTACTACAAGGTCGCACTGACCGGAGAAAACGCGTCCGCACAGCGCGTCCATCAGGTGCTGTCAAAATACCTGACCTGCCGCGATCCGAAAGACAGGGCGGTCTACAGGCAGCAGATAATTCCGGCCTACTGGGAACTTCTGCGCGGAATGGTGATGAAGATGAGCGACCTGAGCACGCCTATGCCCAAAAGGATGCTCGTCCGGTTCGGAATTCTGCTTCCCTCGCTGTTCAAACCGGAACAGAAAGAATTCTTCTCAAAAATCATATATGAGAACCGGCTGAACGAACCAATCATGTACGTGGACGAATGGTTCAAGGAAATTTCGGCCGGAAGAATGAACAACTCAATGACCGACGAGGCAAGGCCCGCAAAGAAAAACCTCAGCGGAGAGGAAGCGGCGAAAGAGGAGCAGTCCAGGCTTCTACAGCTTCAGTCAAAAAATTCAGGAAAACTGCAGAGCGCGGAGAACCTTCTGAACATAAAGGAAAACGAGCGCGCCATGACGGAAATAGAGCTGAAAAACAGGATTGACACAATCTGTGACCATCAGCCGATAATGGGACTTGAGCCGCACACAATGCCCCTCTCCGACACCCAGCGGAAAATTTTCTCCGAAATAACGGATCTTCTCCACAAGCTGTCCAAAACAGACAAGGAGCTGTCAAAGGCGCTGGACGACTACCGCGAGTCAAAATCCGTGTTCGAGAATGTCCAGAACAAGATAACCGATTCTCCGGAGCAGGAAGTCCATGCGGATTCAGCCGCCGTAAAGACGGAATTCGAGACAATCAGGCAGATGGCGAAAATGACAGTCGGACGGCAGGGAAACCAGTTCCCGATTTTTACGCGGGAATTTTTCCACTGCACCGAAAAAGGCACGGGAACACGGGAGAATGTGCTTGACGTGATGCGCTGGATTGAGTCGATTGATCCGGGCGTATTCTGCAGAATCCACAAGAACGTCGCGCACAGAATCGTTCCGTATGTCCTGCTTGTCCCGACATACGGAGACCGGGGATTCTGCTGGGAACCGTTCGACCGCTACAACAGGGTCACAAGCCGCGGAAGAATTGTTGTTCCGATGTATCCGCGCGACCTGAAAACGGCCGTGCTTACCGCCGTCGCCGATCTGAGGTGGCAGGTCGCAAAGGAGAAAGCCTCCTACTATTGGATGGAGGAAGGTCTCACGGGACAGTATTACCAACATGCGGAGCGGCTCAAGCTGAAAGGAGACCTGAAGGAATTCTTCATCGAGGACTACATCCTCTGGATGACAAAGGAATCTGTCGGCGTACAGCGGCTCGACAAGGAAGTGCGCGGAATATTCTGGCGCAATATGCCGTTCCCCAAGGAACTTAAGGAAGACCTGCGGAAAAGAAGCCTTGTCTACAACGAGCTTTGCCAGAAAGACGCGAACCGCGAGATGTCGGACGGCTACTGATAAATTTCCGGCCTAAAAGCTGCGGAAAAAATATCAGCCGCGGCGCTCAAGCCGGAAAAACGATGCCGCGCCCGCCCCGGACGGATTCAGCTCCGAGACACGCCTGATTCTGGCGCGGCATATATCCGCTATCGTATCAAACCCGGACGCTCCCGATGCAGGCTCATCATTCTGCACAAGAATGCAGCGTCTTGAGCCGCCGTCCGCCGAATTCAGTTCCGCTACGGCCTCGAATGTCGTTCCGCTTCCGGCAAAAAAATCCATCACGACAGCATCGCGGCCGGCTCCGGTGATTGAGATCAGGCGGCGCAAAAGTCCCACAGGCTTCGGATTGTCGAATACGCGTCCGCAGCCGAGCAGACTGTCAAGATGGTGCTGGGCGGCACGCGTGCTGCCGGAGCAGTCGATTATATTCCGGGGAATCACCTCCGACCTGTCACCGTTAAAAATCTTGATTCTCGGAACGCCGCGGAATTCCGGCGCGGTTCCCCAGAAAATCCGGCCGTCGTCCATCAGCCTCCTCATCTCATCTTCGGAAACAAGCCACTGACGCTCCCATACGACACCGGACGGCGACACAATCCTGTAGAAATTCCTGTGATGATGGTTCGAGCGTCCCTCCGAAAAGGAGATGCTTCCGGAAAACCAGTTGCCGCGCGGATCTCCATCCTGATTCGACTTTGCCCAGCCGGAAATCTCAGTCTCGGAAAACGGACGCAGATATTTTTTGTCCATGGCATAGCACAAGGTATGCTGCTGCATCGTCCGTGACCAGCGGTCCTTTTTTCCCTTTCCGTGAAGCCAGGAGAAGTCATTCACAAAATTATCCTCGCCGAAGATTCCGTCGCAGAGAATCTTGAGCACATAAAGCTCATCCTGCCCGATTGAAATGAAAATGCAGCCTGATTCGCGGAGAAAAGGACGCGCAGCCCTAAGCCGCCTGTCCATAAAACTGAGCCACTTGCTGTGCCGGTCGGCTCCGTCAAAGCGGCTGTCGCGGTAGGTAAATGAATTTCCGGTGTTGTAAGGCGGATCAATATAAATCACATCGACACGATTCCTGAACGCCGGGAGAATTTTCTTCAATACAGGATAATTGTCGCCCCCGATAAAAATGCTGCCGGTCATGGCCCCGCAGTCAGACGGAAAGACATCCTCCGCCCGGTCCGGAACCAGCTCGCACCTGTCCAAACTGCCGTCATCGTCCGCCGGCTCAGGATAATCAGTCCATTGAAGAGAAAAAGCCATACCGCGGATTATATCACAAAATTCAGAATTATCAGAATCAAAATGGGCGTTGCCCCGGCCGGAAACCAAAGTTCCGTCCGGAGCCGCGCTTTCCAGTGTTCCGTGTGCACTGCGTGGCACTCTCCATTCAAAAGCGGGATTTCGCAGGCTCAACCGCCGCTTTTGAACGGCTGCGCCGCACTTCCAATCGCTAACGCGGAAAATTGCTCTCCCAAAATCCGCATTTATTCCTCTCCGCGCAAAAAGTCCACGGCGAACATATCGGAGTTGAATCCGACGGCGACAGGAGAATACACGCTTCCGTCTTTTGTTTCTTTTACATGCGCCATGACTGAAGTCCTCTGATCGCTTGAAGAATAGTTTGCAGGATCTGTCATAGCCTCAAATCTGAGGTTACCGTCAGAAACACTTTCAAGCCATGCAACTTTTATTCCGCTTTGAGTTCCAAGATAGCTTGTGTCAATGTAAGAAACAACCGGTTTAATTTCTGCAAGTGTCTTGCCTTCAGGATTTGTAAGCTCAATATCCGTCCAGCGTCCGGCGCCATTTGAAGAGTCAACTGCAACGCTGTTTTTTACAGAATATGTGCTTCCCGATTTTTCAAGATACAAGTAGTAAAGTTTCGCCTTGTCCGCATCCTGAGCCGCAACATGCAGATTTCCTTTGGAATCCATTGCAGCGCTTACATAACGGCCAAAATCTGACTTTACGTCTGTTGGTTTTATAGGCGTTTTTGTCCATTCGCCAGTTTTCTGTGGGAATGAATTATTACCATAGGCAACTTCAAGACATTTGTCTGTCTTGTTGTAATAGATAATAACCGGCCGAGGTCCAGAATCCGTTGTGGAGTCAACAAAAATATCGCTCCACTCACCTGCAATTTCTGTGTATGCCGGACTATTGCTTGTGGTTTCCTTTCCTGCGACGACCGCCGCGCCGTCAGTCATGTGGTCAAAGGTCTTCTGCGCAGTCTGTTTCGTACCGGCAGTATTCGGGGAAGATGTCATTTCAGCGACAATATCTATATTGACATCAACATCATTCTTTCCCCAATTCTTCAAATCCGCCGTTGAATACTTATTGTCATTCGAAGCAAATCTGTGTCCGACTCTGTAAGCCGCATATTTCAGGCATTTTGCATAAGAGTCATAATAGCTTATATAAATATAGTCAACTCCAGTTACTTTACCGTTGTTTCCAGAATTATAAATCAAGGAATCAGTAGCATTGTACCAACCTGCAATCCGAGGATTTTTGAACTGATAGAGAATACTGTCATATCCTGTCGAAGAATCACGCTTGTGCGAAGCCACATTATTGCCCTGCCGCTCAACAAAGAACGGAAGTTTCGCCTCTTCAATCGTATTTCCCTCATAAGGATTGAAATAATTCCTTTCGTACCAAATTCCCTCGCGCATCATACAAAGTCCAAGTCCCCATACGCTTCCAGAATCTCCACCAAGACCATTGTCCTGAATTACATAATAAGGAACGCCATTTACAATAGTATAGTCCATCTCATCAATAGGAGCAACATAGGCGACTTCCGATGAACCGAATGCAATATTGTCCCCATGAACAGTATAGTTTTTTCCGCTGACATAACCGTAAAGCTTCAAGTCATCAGAAGAAATTGCCGCATAATAACTGTCGTTCATGTCTTTTACAGGATCAACAGCTAGATTGTAACCGTCCTGCTTATAAAGCTGACCGCCACCAGAAGCCGGAGCCGCATTCCAGTCATTTTCTGACTGTGTACCGGCTCCCGAACCGCTGTTGTATTTGTCAACTTTCTTAATCGCGCCACTGTGAGGATTAATGCTTCCAGGCAACGTCGTTCCTACATTCCAGACACTGATGTATCTGTCGTCGGTCCAGAAGTTTGTTCCGGCGGTGTTTGCGGCGGCAAGACCGAGAGTTTTTTCGTCGGCTGCGACATAGCCTTCTTCGATGTTGCAGCCGCTGTTCTCGTTCGTGTTGTTTCTTGTCGCAACTCCGCCAACTACGACTTCAACCCAGCGTGAATACTGCGGTGCGGCTACAGTTATTTGTCCGGCTGTTGAAATTGTTCCGGTTTCCTTTTCAGCGGCAACGGCATCACCGACAACAGTTTTTCCGTACGCGTCTGTTTTTGACTTATAGAAATTGACCGTGTAGCTTGCGCCAGAAGCAAAGTTCATTCCTTCGATTACCATGCCTTCGCCTGCGCGTACCGGGAATTTTCCGAGCCGTGAGCGGTTCGCGCTTCCGCCTACCGGATAAATGCTCTTTATGTACGGAACAAAGTCCATCTTGTAGTGCGGTGTCGGCGTCTTCTCCGTTGTCTGCGAGGTTGATTCACCAGACGTGTTCGGTGTCGCGGCGGCATCCTCGGCGGTAACGTTGACAGTCTGTCCGGTCGCGACTCCGTAAGGCGTCATGTCAATCTCGACGCGGAAATTCACCCTGTGTCCCTTCTGGCTTGGTTCGGTCACGGTCTCCACGCTGACGGACTTTATGTTTTTCCATGATGTAGAGAATTCCGTAATCCATTCGCCTTCCTTGTACTCGGCAATCTGATATTGCTTTCTGTCCGGCTCGGCCAGATATAGTTTTCCGAGCCTTGTCTCGTCGTACGCGGTTCCGTCAATGTAGACACGTCCTGAGACGCCCGGCTTTGTCTCCGGCGCGCCCGGCAAATCAATATGTCCGAGCGGCTGTCCGTCCTCATCGTAAACAAAGCTTGAGTCTTCCTTGCTGTTCCACCAGAACGGCCTGATTGAAGCCTCCGGTCCGATGTCGTCCTCGACATTCACGACAACAGGAATTTTCAGGAGCGCATAGAGCGAGCTCTCGCCCTGAACCGTCTCATCCGTCGAATCCCAATACGTGATTCCGAACCAGCGGTAGTTCTTGGCGCCATTTTTCCAGCTCTCGTACTTTATGAGCGTATCCTTTTCGATTATGAATCCGCGGTACTCGCCGGAAGTTCCGCCTGCGCCCGCAGTGATCGTGTGTGTTTTATCAACAAGAATTTTCTCGTTCAGAAGATCCGCGATTGTTCCGGCAGTTCCGGGCTTGTCGGTAATCTCCAGATCGGCCGCCGTTGACTTCAGCTCAAAAAGATTCGAGCCGTCATCATTTTTTTTCGTGATTCCGACCTTGGAGGAATCCGCATTGTCATCAGAAACCGTGTAGGCACATTTGAGTTCTCCGTTTCCGCCGACAATCTCCGTAAGCACGAGCATCTTGTCAGAGGCGACAAAGCCGCATCTGTTCGGAGAGAGCACTGCGTTTCCCTGAACCTTTCCGTCCGCCGCAAGCAGCGAATAGAAGTTCAGCTCGCCGTATTCAGTTCCGTTCGCGGTCGCCTTCTCGCTGTCGGTGCTGAGAACCGGTCCCGCGGAATTCTCGTTGTAATAGTCGAATTTTCCGTTTCCGTTCAGGTCGGTTGCAAGATAAAGCCTTGCCAGCCGCGGCCTGTTGTTCTGCACGCTCGTCTTTACATAGCCTGAATTCATGTTTCCGGCCTCGTCAAACGCCACGACATGAATTTCCACCGGACCGTCCGGAATGTTGTCCGAATACAGGCTTGCCGTCCACTTGTACTTTGAGCCTGTCTGCTTGACCATCTCCACAAGTCCGTCGCCGTCATCGTTCGAGACTCCTCCGTCAGAATCAAAACCTTCCGTAATCTGGTGGTCAACGAGCATCGCATATATGAATTCCGCGTACGTATATTTTGAGTCCACCTCGTCGGCAAGAACCGCCACATCGCCATCAATCGAATCTATCTTGTGGTACGCCCCGCCTATTTTTACAAGTCCGAACGAGGTCGCGCCGGGTGTCTTTATGTTCTTGTTATCGCCCAGTCCGCTGAACGTCACGGTAGATTTTCCGTCACCGTCAGTGCCGACTGTCACGGTCTTTACAAGAGCCGGAAGTCCGTCTTCATTTATATAGACGGAATTCTCCGCAGATGAATCCGAAAGCTCCACCTTGTTGTCGTCGTCTCCGGGAGCGCGGCCGTACATCGGGCTGTAGACGCGCGCCTTTGACGTGCCGGCCGCCGCCTTCTTGAAGTAGAACGCGACGTAGGCAAGTCCGGAACCGCTCTCCTCAAGATCGTCGCCGAACGTGTAGTATCCGTCGGAATTCTCCACGACGTTCTCCGTGCCCACAGGTTTTCCAAGGCTTGTGAGCCTCAGCTTGTCGGAATGTCCCATCGCTTCCGTTGATTTTTTGTCCGTGTCGTAAAGAGCAGGCGCAGTGTTGTCTATGTTGAACGAGAAATTCTCCGTAACATCGGTGTGCTGTCCGTCGTCCATCGTGACCGTGGCGTAGACTTTTCCCTCTTCGCTTACACCAACCGGAACAAGAACCGTGTATTCCTTTGTGCCTTTTCCGCTTTCAATTACGGCTGAGGATTTTGTCGTGTCGATTTCGGAAAGGGCGTTTCCTGTTGAATTCTTTACAGAAATTCCGTTCACGCTCGCGTCATCCGTAATGACAAGCTTCAGATACCAGTCTGTTGCCTTTTTTCCGCTGAAATACATTCCGGCCGAATATGATTTTTCCCAGACCGGAACGTCATCCACGCTTGCCGGCGCGGAACTGAATCCGACAATAGACGCGCTCTTGCGCTTGGGCGCTCCCTTGTCCACAAGAATTATTCTCTGGCATACGGAGGATTTTCCGTCCGATTTTTCCTTCGCGCTCGAAGTTCCGTTTCCGTCAAAGGACTCCACCGTGACACGGACTCCGCTCACATTCTCCGAAATTTTCGATACATCGAACGAAGCCTTCCAGCTTGTCTTTCCGTCGCAGAGAATTTTTCCGTCTTCTTCCGCAGTCCCCTTGATTACAAAGCCTTCGGCCGTGGTGTCGGTAAATTCCGTCCAGCTGAGCCCCTCAAGGTCAGCAGAATCAGCTATATCGTCTTCCGTATATTCAATCTTTGTGATTCTGACCTTTTCAATTCCCTCGTCGTCCGTGGCCGTTCCGGTCAGGTTCACCGTCTCGCTGTTCTTGGCTCCGTCCTTTTCATGCGAGGTGATTTCAACCGTTGGAATTCCGCCGTCCGGATTCACCTTCACATAATGGCGGCTCAGCTCCGTGTTCCCGGCGATGTCCTCAGCCCAGAAGTAAACCGGAACAAAAATTTCCGTGTCCGTCGTGTCCGCCTGAACGTATTCGTCTCCGCTCTTCTTGACGGCATACTTGAGTTTTGTCGAATCTCCGTCAGTTGCGGACGCAAAATGAATCAGGCTCATCACCTCCGTATCCGCCGGCTCATCGAATGAGGAGCTTTCAAAAGGAATTTTCCACTGGGCGAACAGGCTTCCTGCGACAGTCAGCTGCTTCCATTCCTGCGACTCATTCTTGGATCCCATTTTCAGCTGTGAGGAATCCGGAACAAGATATTCAATGCTCTTGATTCCCGTCGTGTCGCTTACGGTTCCCATCAGAGTGATCTTGCCGGTAACAGCGTCCGCGCCTTCGGCAGGATATGTGAGCGAAACCTGCGGAGCGGCGTTGTCCACCGTAATATTGAATGTTTTTGATGAAGTCCGTCCGGATTTGTCCTTTGCCGTTACGGTGACCGTCTTTGTTCCCTCGAACTTATTTGTCGAGAAATCCAGCGCGCCGATTGTGTAGGAATACTTCGTTCCGCTTTCGTCGTCTTCCGTGCGCTCAACTTTTCCGCCGTCCGCAAAACCAACCTCGATTCCGTCGATTGTAACCGAGATGTCCTCTGATTCAGAATGATTCATTCCCACAAGCTCGGTAAGCCCGACTTTCACAAAGAGATACTGCTTGTTTTTTCCGAGGCTTGGCACGCCGTCAGAGGTCCAGTCCGACTCCGCCGGAACCGTAACCGAGGACGCGGCGGCCGCATAGCTCATTGAGTCAATCACAGGCGCGCTCAGGTCAACGGAGAACGTGGTCGCAGCTTTGTTGTCCGCTTTCGGATTTGAGCCGAGCGCGACATAAGGGCAGTCAAGATCCTGAGTTCCGCCGGTGACAAATACCTTGCCCGCAGAATCCTTTACACAGAACAGGAGACTATGGCTTCCTTCTTCAAGCTCTATTCTCCAGGCGCCGCCCGAAACTTCAAGTTTTTCCCATTTTGCGCCTTCCGTTCCGTAAGGCTTTCCGGAATCAGCGGAATCAGTTGAATAGTAGAATTCAGCAATTCCGTCATCATCGGTCACCGTTCCCTGAACCGTGCCGTTCTGAACAGTCTGACCCGCCTCGTCAAGGCTTGAGATTTTTATCACCGGACGGTCGGAATTCTGGTCAACGTCAAGCTCAAGAGGCTCCGAATATCCGGTGTTTCCGGCCTCGTCGGTCACTTCCGCCTTCAGATAATACTTTCCGGCCGGAAGTTTTGTCGTGTCAAAACCGGATGTGTTCCAGTTCGCCGTTCCCTCAATAGCGAAAGCATCTCCCATCTTGTCTTTAAGGTCTAGCCAACTTGAAACATCAGCATCTTTTGTAGTTGAATAAAGAATCCTGCCAACCCCTTTGAGCGAATAGTTGTCCTCCGCGATTCCTGCAAGTTTCAGCGTTCCGTTCACCTGGATACCGGGCTTGTCCAGATCTGCGTCCGTCGGAGAATTTATCTTTGCGGTCGGCGGCGTCTTGTCCACCGTCAGCGCGAAGAGGTTCGTCTCAAGGACGTTTCCGGCCTTGTCCGTTATTCTTGCATAGACTGTTCCGCTGCCTGTGATTTTATCTGTTCCAATCTCGGCCGCAAATTTCTTGGTTCCAGCGGCGGCAGGCTCAAGGTCAGAAAGAACAGCCTCTATGTCGAACGTCTTTCCTCCGACGGAAACGGTAACACCGGAGATTCCGCTTCCTGTGTCGGTCACGGTTCCGCCCACGCTGATAGGTTTGCTCGCGTTGCTGAGAATTCTCTCGATTCCATCGGATTTTCCGTCAACTGAAAGTGAATTCTCCTCCAGAACAGGCCTTGCGGTGTCAACCTTCACATTATATTCTTTTTTATTAGATTCTTTAGATCCATTTCCGGCGTTGTCCGTAGCCCAGAACACAAGCTTGTTCGTCACGCCGTCCTTGAATCCGCTTATAGTCGTCTTGAACGTCTCGTAATCGCCTTTGTCCGTAGCCGCAACCGTACCTTGAACTTCGCCCCCGGCTGCATCCGTAAGCACATATTTAATCTCGGAGATTCCGCTTCCGCTCTCGGCAAAGATTCCGTCAATCACGAGATTTTCCGAGGCGAACCAGGTGTCCGCAAAATCCGAATCCAAAAACTTCTTCTGGTTTCCGCTCACGCCGAATGTCGAATACAACGTTTTCTCGCCTGCTGTATAGTCTGTCCGGAATTCCGGCGCGGTAACATCGAACACATACTTGACTTCCGCCGTCGAGCTAAGTCCGTAAACATTTTTCGCCGTGAATGTGCGCGTTATCTCCGCAGAATCCGTGCCAGGCGCGGATATGGTGACTGTAGGTGTCTGCAGCTTGTCATCCTGTACAATACTAACCTCACCGGATTTATCCGCGCCCTCACCCTCGCTCCAGGTCAGCGACTCAATCTGGTTTTCATCTTTTACGCTCGCTGTTACAATTATGTCCCTGTTTGAATAGAGGAATCCGTTCCTGCTCTTATTGTTTGAGTCCGCATCCGTCGTCACGCTCAGATCAGGCGCCGAATTCTTTATCGTTATTTCACGCGTCGTGACCGAATTTCCGGCCATATCCGTAATATCCGCCTTAAATCGGTTCTCGCCTTCCTGAACGTCCCATTTGCCCTTGTCCGTACCGTCATTCAGCGTGAAGGTGTAGACTTTCCATGTCTTTGTGACTGCTGTCTCGCCCTCGCCTGTCGTCTCTGTCTCTTCCGTCACGGCAGGAGTCTTGTCCAGAACGTTTCCGTTCCTGTAGAATCTGACCGCACTGATTCCGCTTCCCTCGTCGGCAGTCTTGAGCACGATTTTCTTCGGATCAGTCTTATCAAATGATTTTATGACGGGCGCGTCGGAATCAAGGATTATTGTGATTTTGGCGCTCGGATTTTCCGCCGCAACGGACACGTTTCCTGCATTGTCCTCGACAAGCATATAGAACGTGTATCGCACATTCTCCTTGAAATCCCCATTCTTCCAGTCAATCGGAGCGTTCCAAGCGTACGAAGTGCTTCCGTCCGCATCGGAAGATGAAGTTATCAGGCCCTTTGTCCAGCTGTCGTCCCTGATGTACGCGCCTTTTCTGTTTTTCTCAGGCTCTGATTCTGCAAGTTTATACCAGAACGACTCGCCCAGACCCGAACCGCCAGTGTCCTCGACAGCACCGCGGATTGGGAAATTATTACTCCGGTTTCCGTACTTTGTGACAGCCTGTGAATCCTTGTCGAATTTCTTCTCATCGCCGTTCACGGAAGCTATTGTGAACGTCGGAGGCTTGATGTCAACAATGTAGGAGAATTTCTGCTTTGAAACCTGACCGAAGCAGTCCTCCGCCCGGAACCAGACAGCATCACCCTCTTCTCCCGTGCTGATTTTTGTGCTCCAGGAATAACGTCCGTCCGCGCCAGGCTCAGTTGCGACAGCGACTTCCGTTCCCTCTCCGGAACATTCCTCGTCGCCGTAAAGCCTCACCGTTGCGGACGCGTCGTCAACTTTTCCGATTACAGTGATTTCCGCATTGGCCGCCTGATATGCGCCGCTCACAGTCTCCACGGAAAGGTTTGGAGCACCGTTATCCACCGCGACAAGGAACGGTCCGTAAACACTGTCGCAGAATTCAGTCTCCTGCCTGGAGTCCTTTATCCCGATTCTCACAAGATAGCCGCCCTCGGTTTTCGGCAGCGCGTCGTATTTGAGGCTGTAGGTTGTGGAGCCGTCCGCGCTGCTGGTGGTGGGAAAGGACTTCGCGGAATCGTTCCATTCGATTTTCGCCGCGGAAAGGTCGTCCACTTTCTGATAAGTTACTGTTATCGTATCAATTCCGTCGTCGTCCGAGACAGTTCCGAGAACAGTGTGGTTATTCTCCGTTCCGAATATGTTTTTCTGTGAATTTTTTATTCCGGCCACGGAATCTATGGAAGAATCGGCGTTTGAAAGCTCCAGCACCGGAGCGTCGCTGCTCTGGTCAACCTTAATGGTTCTTGTGTTCTCTCCCACGTTGCCGGCGATGTCCTCAGCATAAACCTTTACAGCAAGGCTCTTCTTGTCGGTGAATTTTGTCGTGTCTACCGTAAATCCGGCGGAACTTATATTTTCGACTTTCTTCCTTTCACTTTCCGTTTCGCCCTCTGGAGTCAGGGTGTACCAAACACTGCTGATTATTCCGTTGTCGGTCACGTTGGACTTTACGGTGACAGTTCCGTTCACGCTTTCGCCGTCCCCATTCACCGGAACAACAGAAAGCTCGCCGACAACAGGAGGCGTGCCGTCAAAATTCACCTGAACCTGATCTGTTCCGCGGTTTCCGTCAAGGGATTTTATTCCGGCCTGAACAATCACCGAGAAGCTGGATTTTCCGTCAAACGCGCTCTTCGGCACATTCAAGGAGAATTTTCCGCTCGTCCTGTCAAAAGCGATTGTTCCGCCGCCGCTTTTCGCGAACGGCTCATTGTTCTCCGCGGTGTCGATATACGCAAAAAGCTCAATCTCAAGGTCTTCCTGGCTTACGGTGGCAGTTCCCTCAACTGTGAATTCCCTGTTAGTGTAGAAACTCTTGTCGCCGTCAATCTTTACAACCGGAGCGGCGGCGGTCGCCACAAGACGGAACGCATATTCGTTGCCGACGTTGTCAACCCCGTTTCCGTTGTTGTCGTAGCAGACGACATCGACAATGTAGTATTTTCCTGATTTAAGCTCAGAAGAGACGTTGTTTCCGATTGTCACGACGGTCTTGTAGGCGTAGGAGCCGACCGGAGTTATTTTTGATTCGCGTTCGGAACGCTGTTCTTCTGAAAGCTCCGTCACGGTTTTTCCGTCCTTGTCCTTCCAGGGGGCAAGAAGCGTGATTCTCTGCGCGCCATCCACCGGAATTCCGTTGCTGTCACATTCCACAAGATAAATTCCCAGAGTGTCGGAAATCAGCGGAGCCTGATCAAGACCGGCTGAAATATTCACCGTCTGCTTGGTGTTGTTCATCAGCTCGCAGGAAGAGTCGTTCAGCCATCCCTTCTCCGCGCTCGCGCCCTCGATTTTCTTCAGGTCATCAAGTCCCTTGTAGCCGGAAAGCTCATAGGTCGGATTGTTCAGCGGATTAAGCGAGAAAACGGCCTTTCTTATCTGTTTTGATGAATCGGCAAGCTCCTTTTTGACGCTCTCGACAGTATCGCGGTTCTGATCGGTGACTGAATAAGTTCCGTTAAGAATATAGTAGGCGTTCGTAAGCTTTACGGACTGTATCACCGAAGAATAGATGTCATTGTTAAGGTAGAAATATTCGGCGCAGTTTCCCCTGTCTCCGTCCTGGGCAGGCAGCCGGCGCGCCGAGTCGTACGCCACAATCTCGCACCAGAAATTCTTTGTACCTCCGTTCTTGTCGTTTCCGTAAATCTCCTCGTAGGATCCGTCGCCCCACTTCGCCACGGAAAGGTCGATTGTAGGAGGAACGTTGTTCAGAACCACCGTCTTTTTAAGCTGATTGTCGTCCGCACTGTAAATTCTAACCTCAATCGAATCGACATCGCTGCTGTCGGCTGCGCTTCCCGTAATCGAAAAGTCCTGGCCATAAGAATCGACGCTGCCCGATCCGTTTTTTGTTGAAGGACGCGTAAGCGACAGAAGAGGAGGCGTGTTGTCTATGGAAAATGATCTTGTAGCCGTAGTTATATGGTTGTATGTGTCGGTCGCGGTTACGGTGGCCTCGTAGGAGCCGTCCGGAATCCTTTCGGCGGCCAGAGGATTTATCTCGCAGGTCCAGGTTCCGTCCTCATTCACGGTCGCGCCAAAAGAACCTTCCGCAGGATAGACATCATGTGTCGAGGAATTCTTGAGGACAACGCCTATTCCGCTCAGCGCGCCGTCGTCGGACCAAGTTCCGCTCATCGTGAATTTGTCGCGGATTATGTAGTCCGCGCTCGGAGCCGACACCAAGACTTTAGGCGGTTCAGTATCAACAGATTCTCCAAGTCCAATCTCACAGCCCATAAACAAAATGAACGGAACCGCAAAAAGCATGATTTCTCTGAAACTGATTTTTTTCATCGCTCGACACTCTCAAAAAATTTATTATAATGGGGACACTGCGGAATGAATTTCTTGACAAGAAATTCATTCCGCAGAAATAAAAAGGGCTTCGGAAACAGAAAAACCCGCCTCTCTATATATCGGCACAAATACGGTAAAAAATAAATCAGCTGAGAGACGGCGTCCGCCTGCAGAAGCGACAGACAAGCCGCAGCCGTACGGCAGAGACTTTCCGCTCTCAATTATACACCCCCATCCGGAATTCCGCAAATTTTTTGTGTACTTATGAACAAATCTGGGATAAAATGAATCCGCCATGAAAAAAAATGCCGAAAACACAAGCAGAAAACCAAGAATCCATGCGGCCCGGAAATTCATCATCGCCGGAGCCGCGGTTGTCGCGGCGGCAGCTGCGGCCGCTGTCTTATGCGGAATTCTCCGGAAACCTTCAGTTTCTTTCTATAATATTGACGCAAGAACACAGGCCGCGATCACAAAACAGATTCAGCAGATTCAGAATGGGAACAGAAAAAAGGAATTCAGAACGGTAACGCTTGACTCCTCCGTTCCGCTTTCGGCCCAGAAGAAAATCTGGAGGAAAACAGGAATCATTTTTGCCGCCTTGGATTACGACTGCGAGGCGATGTTCCGCTCGGACAGAAAAATATCAGGACTTCCGGCGTCTGTTCTTGGCGGAATGCCGACGACAACCGTAAATTCCGTTCCATCGTCCGGGGGAACGGTTCCGTTCGTGCCGCTGCTCTACGATTTTTATCAGGTGGATGTCAATTATCCTGTATTCGTGTCCTCCCGGATTGACAACATTAACGTATGGGATGACTTTATCTCATTCGCGGAAAAATCAAAGCTCCGGGTGTCAGTTCCGCTTGTTTTTCCGGGAAGAAACCATTCTGAATTCCTGAACATTTTCGGAATGATTACAGAAGCCACGTCGGGCTATCGGGCTCTTGCGGAAATCCAGAGCCAGCTCTACAACGCCTTTACGGAAGACAAGAAAAACAGAAATCAGTCCGAAAATACGGCCGTTACAGAAAAGGTTTATGAATTTGCGGAAAAAAACACCGCATTCAGGAAAACAGCCGGAATTATCCGCTTTATGCGCAAAGAAAAACTGGTTCCGGAAAACATCCGTGACTTTCCTCTAACCGACATGAAATTCTTCATGGATCAGAATCTGCCGGCCGCGGCGTTCATAAAACTTTCGGAACACAGGAGCATGGACAGAAGCGCCCTCGAAAATTTCAAGTCCGTATACTGTCCGGGAACAGAGCTTACTGCCGCAAGAAAATTTCCCGCGGCGATGATATGTGCGGCGGCGGTAAAAAAAGACAAGAGGACGGCGGAAATCATAAGACAGCTCGCCTCGTCCGGACAGACAGCCCTCGCGCTTGAATCCGGACTTGCGCCCGTCCAGAAAAACTGCCGGATTCCGGACAAACAGGCTGACGACGTGCGCTACTGGCTTGCGGCATCAGACGGACCGCAGATGTATCTTTCGGCCGCGCTTCCGTCAGCTGAGGCAAGATCCGCAGCCTGGCGCGCAGTCTGGAAAATAATCAACAGCTACGATGTTGACCTACCCTATTGATTCCGGCACGCCGCGGCCGCTCTACGGATTTCTCTACAGCCGGATAAAGGACGACATAATTTCCGGAAAGCTCCGCGGCGGCCAGAAACTTCCGTCAAAGAGGACTTTTGCGGCGAATCTCGGAGTAAGCGTAATCACCGTCGAGACCGCATACTCCCAGCTTGCAGCGGAAGGCTACATAACGGCGGAGGCGCGCCGGGGATTTTTTGTCGCCGAAATAAGGAATCCGGAAAAGGCGCATTTCCTGAGTCCGCTGGTCATAGCCGCAAAAAAATCAGGCTTGGCGGAAGAAAGGGAAACGGACAAAAATCCCATGCAGAAAACGGATTCTCCGCAGAAAGCCGGAGAAAGCGGCGGAAAATATGAATTCGACCTTGCGGGAAACCGCACGAATCCGGCCAACTTTCCGTTCTCGGTCTGGGCAAAGCTTATGCGCTCCGTTCTTACGGAACGGCGGACGGAACTCATGGCGAATTCTCCTCCGGGCGGCTCAGCCGGACTACGCGGAGCGCTGTCACGCCATCTGCTTGACTTCCGCGGAATAAACGTTCCGCCCGAAAGAATTTTCGTGGGAGCCGGAACCGAATATCTCTACGGTCTGATAATCCAGCTGCTCGGATTTGAAAGACGCTACGGAAGCGAGGATCCCGGCTACAGCAAGACAGCCCAGATTTACAGCGCTTATGGCCTGGAACACGATTTTATAAGCATGGACGAGAACGGAGTCCTGATCCGGGAGCTTGAGCAGAAACTGACGGATATAATCCACATCTCACCGTCCCATCATTTTCCGACAGGAACCGTAATGCCGGCCAGCCGCAGATACGAGCTGCTCGAATGGGCAGGCCGCGCGCCGACACGGTATATAATAGAAGACGACTATGACAGTGAATTCCGTTTCAACGGACGGCCGATTCCCGCGCTGCAGAGCATGGATCCGGAAGGTCACGTAATCTACATGAACACATTCACAAAATCGCTGAGCTCCACAGTACGCATAAGCTACATGGTGCTTCCGCCGCAGCTGGCGGAGAAATTCAGGGAGAAACTGGGATTCTACTCATGTACTGTTCCGACCTTCGAGCAGCTGACGCTTGAGCAGTTCATATCCGGCGGTTTTTTCGAGAAGCACATAAACAGGATGAGAAGGCTCTATCAGTTCCAGCGGGACGAAATGCTCCGGGTATTTGCGCAAGCCGGAGAAAAAATAACAATCTCGGAGGAGAATTCCGGACTTCATTTTATAATGAGGATAAATTCAGGAATAACGGAAAAGGAATTCTCAGAAAGGCTTGAGCGGAACGGAATAAGGATGATTCCGCTTTCCGCATATTTCAGGAATTCAACCGGGAAAACATCTGACAAATTCGTGGTGAACTATTCATCGCTTCCCCGGAACAGTGCGGCAGCCGCGGCCGAGGCCGTAATCAGCTGCCTTTAGGAGGCAGTTCAGCAGACTGCGAACGGATTCTCCTTGCTGTACATCTCCCGGAGTTTGGGCTTCTCTATTTTTCCAGTGGCGTTTCTGGGAACAGGAGCAAAAATTATTTTTTTCGGCCGCTTGTACTTCGGCAGCTCAAGGCAGAACGAATTCACGTCCTCCTCAGTACATGACGCGCCGGGCTTGAGCTCGATTACGGCGGCCGTTATCTCTCCGAGCCGTTTGTCCGCAAGACCGATGACCGCCACATCCTTTATGCATTCCATCCTGTGCAGGAAATCCTCAATCTGAACCGGATAGATATTCTCTCCGCCGGTGATTATGACATCCTTTTTCCTGTCCACAAGATAGATAAAACCGTCGGAATCCATCATCGCCATGTCTCCGGTATAAAGCCATCCGTCCGAATCAAGAACCTCATCAGTGGCTTTAGGATTCTTGTAGTAGCAGACCATCACGCCGGGACCGGAAACAGCAAGCTCCCCGACAGAACAGCGCGGAACATCCTTTCTGTGCTCATCGACAATCCTGACTTTCCATCCGTAGCCGGGAATTCCGATCGCGCCGATTTTTGAGGTGTTCTCAATTCCAAGATGAACGCAGCCCGGTCCGATTGACTCGGAAAGTCCGTAATTCGTGTCGTACTGATGTGACGGAAAATAACGCTTCCAGTCTTCTATCAGTTTTTTCGGAACAGGCTGCGCGCCGATGTGCATCAGCCTCCACTGGGAAGTCCTGTATTCATCAAGAGAAATGTCGCCCCGATCCAGCGCGTCGATTATGTCCTGAGCCCAAGGGACAAGCAGCCAGACAATAGTGCAGCGCTCATCAGATACAGCCTTCAGTATGACTTCCGGCTTTGTCCCGCGGAGAAGAACCGCCTTTCCGCCTGAGACAAGGGAGCCGAACCAGTGCATTTTTGCTCCGGTATGATAAAGCGGCGGAATGCAGAGGAATGTGTCTTCCTTTGTCTGACCATGGTGCTTCTGCTCAACCGCGGCGGAATGCATCAGCGCGCAGTGACGGTGAAGTATCGCCTTGGGAAAACCGGTCGTGCCGGATGAAAAATAAATCGCGGCCTCGTCATCATCGGAAATCTGAATTCCGGGATTTGAGGAGGAATAGTTCATCACCGACATAAAATAATTCTCCGCGAATGTGGGACATATTCCCTCACCCACATAAATCAGCAGCCTGTGCGCGATTATGCTGTCGGCGATTTCCTCCATGCGTCCGATAAATTCAGGGCCGAAGAACAGGACGCTTATATCAGCCAGCTTCAGACAATACGAAATCTCGTCCGGCGCATATCTGAAATTCAGCGGAACGGCCAGCGCCCCGATTTTTAGGATTCCGAAATAAACCGGCAGCCACTCAAGGCAGTTCATCAGAAGAATTCCAACCTTGTCGCCCTTTCTGACTCCGCGCTCAAGCAGATAATGCGCGCATCTGTTCGCCTTCTCGTTGAACACGTGCCAGGAAATTTCCCGGCGGTAAGGCATATAGGGTTCGGGCTGGGTAAGATCGTAGTCCTTCCAGGTGATTCTCATCGTCTCCTTTACTTCCGGATTCAGCTCCACAAGCGCGGAATCGTCCGCATAAAGCTGCGCATTTTTCTCAAGATAATCGGTAATCGGCATTTTTCCTCCAATAAAATTCTGCACCGTTTCTCAGCCATGACGCGACGGAAAAGCTCCGGTCAACATGAAAATTCAGATGCGGAAGAGTTCTCCATTATACACCCTAAGCGGCATAAATTCCACATCCGTCTGAAAAGACGCACGTCGCCACAAAGTTGAACCGGCCTTACTTTTCGGCGACTATGACCATTGTCCGCGCATTGTTGTCGTAGGGAGAAAGGTCAAAGTCACCGTAAACATCCGCATGGGCGAATCCGGCCTCCGACACAAGAAGCCCGCGAAGTTCGGCGGCGGAATAAAGCCTCTGGACAAATTCGTGCTCGATGCGTTCTCCGCTGTCGCTTATAAGAATCCATTTTGAGCGCAGGCCTTCCCATGCGCCCACAACCTCAAACCGGGTCAGAACCGTCATTCCGGCGCGGCGGAACCATTCGCCTTCCGTAAAGTACATAACCGCGGTCTCGCGGCCTGTACATTCAAGTATGAATTTTCCGCCGGGTTCAAGCGAGGCGGCTATGTTTTTAAGAATGAGCAGATCATCGAAAACATCCGCACAGTAGCCGAACGAGGTGAACAGGCTGACCGCGCATCTGAATTTTTCGGGACGCACGAATTTCCGCAGATCCCCGCGCACAAATTCAACAGAAACCCCTTCGGCGGCGGCGGATTCCGCGGCGGCATCAAGCTCCTCCTGAATCAGGT
Source organism: Treponema sp. UBA792 (assembly GCA_002296965.1). GTDB lineage: Bacteria > Spirochaetota > Spirochaetia > Treponematales > Treponemataceae > Treponema_D. The sequence continues at coordinate 25,732 of DBIW01000029.1, forward strand.
CAACACCGGTCACAGACATTCCGCACGCGGCAAGCTCGACCGAAATTCGTCCCGGACCGCAGCCGGCATCAAGAACGGCATCGCCTTTCCTCAGGCCGGCGATTGAGCAGACATAACCGGCCACATCAGGAGCTTCAGCCCAGCGTTCCGCGTCAAACATGACAGGACCGAAATTCCGCCAGAATTCAGTTTTCTCGAACCATTCCTCAGCCATTTCCGTTTCCGCCGTCAAGAATTTTTTTGAGAAGAGCCGAGCATCCCTCCAGAACGTCATCATAAGTCCTGTCGAAATTTCCGGTATACCACGGATCGGCTATGTCCCTGTCTTTTCCGGCGAACGAAAGCAGAAGCGAAACCTTGCCGTCCGGATCATTGTTCCATTTTTTTTCCATATAATATAAATTCTCGACATCCATTCCGACAAGAAAATCGTAATTCTCATAGTCGGCGGAAGTTATCTGCCTTGCCCGGTGGAATCCTACAGGAACACCCTCGGCGCGGAGCTTTTTCTCTGTGCCCGGATGAATTCCGTTTCCAAGTTCCTCCGTACTGGTCGCGGCCGAATCAATTCTGAATTCGGAGCCGGCACCGGCATCATTGACAAGTTTTTTCATCACGAATTCCGCCATCGGCGAGCGGCAGATATTTCCGTGGCAGACAAAAAGAATTCCAGTATTTTTCATGCGCAACAGTATAGATTCAGCCGTGGAATAAGTCCAGTGGAGGAAGACAAGCGGAGATTCCAGGCGGATTCGGCGCGCGGTTCCGGAGACATTCATTAAATGTCCGTTATTTTATTTTTGACTTGTATCATTTTTTCAGAATCGGTATTTTATAGAATATGAAAGACTACTACGAGATACTCGGTGTCAGCAAGACAGCCACTGCGGAAGAGATAAAAAAGGCATACAGAAATCTTGCGTTCAAATATCATCCTGACAGAAATCCCGGAAACAAAGAGGCCGAAGAGAAATTCAAGGAAATAACAATGGCCTACGATACGCTCGGAGATGAGCAGAAACGCCGCAACTACGATTTTACAGGATATTCGGACAGCTCGTCCTCCCAGTACTCACAGAATTCAAGGCAGTATCAGTACACATATTCATCTCCGTTTCAGGAAGGAAATGAGGATGAATTCTGGAGATGGTTTTCGGACGGCGCGCAGAACCGCGATTATGAGCGCAGAACTTACAGCTGGTCGTCCGACAGGCAGCCTGAATATTCAAAGAAATCAGTATGGTCAATGCTTTTCTCCAAAATTCTGCAGATTGTCATCGCATTCTGTATGCTCGGCGTATCCTACATAATTCCGTTCGGATTCATCATCTGCATTGCTGTAATTGCGAACGGCTTTGCGGGCGTGTTCAAGGCGGCCGGAATATTGCTAAGGATGTACTCAAAGCAGAAAGAGAAATCGGCGTAAGGCCTCAGCGGAAAATTCATCTTTTGGAATTTCCTGTTATAAACTTTGTCCCTTTTGTTCCGATAAAAGATGTATGAGGATTGACAGATTTCTAGCCGCGGCCGCCGTGCTTTTCTGCCTGGCGGCACATTCCGCAACGGCCGCAGAGACAGTAAATTACCAGCCGTTTGAACTTGACAGGCTCATACATGAGATAGAAAAACCGTCCGCGCCGGTTGTGACGGACGACTACATAATCTTTACGGCGGACAAAAGCCACCGCTATGTCGGAATCGCATTTGACTTTGAGAATTTCTCGACTGTACATCCGTTCAAGGTTTTTTCCAGGACAGACGACAGCGGCGAGAAAAGACGCGAATATCTTTTCTACTGCTATGAACGGCAGCACAGAATCTCGGAACTGAAATACCGCCTCGTAATCGACGGATTATGGACGGCTGACCCGCTGAATCCGGAGAAAGAATACGATGACGACACGAATCTGTATTTCTCGAAAGTATATGCGCCCGGAAAAATAAGAATTCAGACGGAGACAATGGCGAATGATTCCGTCCGGTTCATCTACAAAGGCGAGCCTGGACTTGATCTCCGCCTTGCCGGAAATTTCACGAACTGGGATCCGTGGATATATCAGATGAACGAGACAAGGCCGGGACTTTATGAGCTGGAGCTTCCGCTGCCGGCCGGAAAATACTATTATACATATTACGCAGGTCTGACTCCGCTTCTAGACAACACGAATCCGCGCAAGGCTTACACGGATGACGGTAGAAGCGCATCGGTCATAACTGTAGACTGAAAACAGGAACAAAACAATGAAGAGGAATATCGCTGTCTTAGTTCAGGATCTGTCCGTAGCATATACCCTTGAGGTGCTTGAAGGAATCGCATCCTATTTCAGGGGAAAAGACGCGAACATAATACTCTGCCATGTTGGAAACCCTCTTTCTCCGGACTCGGCATTTGCCGAACATTACTGGACAACTACGAAAATAATAGAATCCAAGGATATTTCCGTAGTTATAATCGTATCGGCCACATTCTGCTCATCCATTCCGCCGGACAGACTTTCGGAAATGCTCAGACCGCTCTCCGGCAAGAAAATCATATCAATAGGCTACAGACTTAATTTTCCGGACTGCCACAGCACCCGCACGACATCGGAGAACGCATACAGAGAAGTTGTAGCGCATCTCAGGGAAAAGCACGGATGCAGCAGAATCGCATACATATCGGCATTAAGGACAGGAGCTCAGGAGGCGGAGGAAAGATTCGAATCATTCAGGAACGCGCTTTCTGAAAACGGACTTCCGTTCATCGAGGAGCTTGTGTTCCATGGAAGCTTCACGTTCTCATCGGCGCATAAAGAAATATCGGAAAAAATAAAGTCGAAGGAAGACCTGAAGTTTGACGCGCTTCTTGCGGCAAATGACATGATGGCTTTTGGAGCGATAAGCGCGCTTACGGAAGCCGGAATAAGAATACCTGATGATGTAAAGATTTTCGGCTACGATGACATTCTGCAGGCGAAAATGGCGGACATAACGCTTTCTACAATAAATCAGCAGATTTCGCTCCAGGGACAGAAAGCCGCAGAGCTTGCCTACAGAGCGCTGAACGGAGAAAAAATTCCTGACGTAACGGAAATAGAATCCGCTCCCGTATACAGGAATTCGTGCGGCTGCCGTCCCAAAAACTACCGGCGGAACACAAAGCTCAAAGCCCAGATTTCTACGGACGCGTACATCCGCGACAACCAGCGCATGACGAACATCTACCATCTGCTTGACCTTACACAGGGAACCGACACGCTGGACGAGCTTTACGAAAAACTTGAGGTCATGATGTTCCTGGCAAAAATCTCGGCGCTTGCGGTCTGTCTCTACAAGGAGCCGGTCGAAATCACAAAGAACGGTTCTATGATTCTCCCCACAAAGGCACGTCTTGCCGTCGCGCTTGAATACAACAAGCTCCGGGAGATAAATTCCGGAAAGGTGTTCAATCCGATGGAACAGATTCTGCCTGACGAGACGTTCGCGAGCGATTTCGGCGCATATATAATGCAGCCTCTCTTTTTCGGGGACAAGCAGTACGGCTATGTTCTGTGCAGTTCGGACAGCGAGAGCCCGATGCTCTACAGCCTTTACCTGAAGATTTTCTCAAATGCAATCTGCCAGTCTTGCGAATACACCAAAAAGCTTGAGGAGAACGAAAGACTCTCCCTTGAGAACGAGGTGCTCCACAAGAAGAATTCAACGCTTAAAGTGCAGTCAAAGACGGACGAGCTGACGAAAATCCTGAACCGGCGCGGTTTTCTGAACATGGGACAAAAGGCGATAAATTTCGCGATTGAGATGGGAACAAAGGGAATCGTATTCTTCGGTGATATGGACAACCTGAAAAAAATCAACGACACATACGGACACAGAATGGGCGACGAGGCGATAATCGCACAGGCGGAAATTCTGACGCAGTCGCTGCGCGCAAACGATGTGGTCGGAAGACTAAGCGGTGATGAGTTCGCCGCAGTAATCACGGGAACCTCGCTCGCGGAATTCTCAAAAATCAGAAAGAAAGTACTGTCCAACTGCCAGAAAGTATCAGAGGAAAAACAGCTTCCTTTTGAAATATCAATAAGTCTCGGAGCCGTGGAATTCGGAGAAGACAACTCCAATCTCGAAATTCTTCTGATGAAGGCCGACAAGGAGCAGTACATGGAGAAACGCCGCAGGCACGCCGAACGCAGGTAAAATTCCGGGCAATTCTCCGGCGCGGGCATCCGGCTATGGAATCCCGCGCATGAATCCGCTATCATGTCCGCATGAAAAAGACAAATGCGATGCGTATTCTTGACAGCATGAAAATCCCTTACGAGGCGAAGGAATATGATGACGACGGAGAGCACGAGCTTGCGAAGGGAGCAGCGGTCCGGCTTGCCGGAAAGCTCGGTGTGGATCCAGGCTGTGTGTTCAAGACAATCGTAATGAGAACAGACACAAAGGAAATCTGTGTCTTCTGCCAGAATGCTGAATCGGAGATAAATCTAAAAAAGGCCCGGAACATCGCCGGATGCCAGGAGATAAATCCCGTCCACCCAGACGAGCTGCTAAAACTTACAGGATATATCCGCGGCGGATGCAGTCCCATCGGGATGAGAAAAAAATTCAGGACATTCATAGATGAGACCGCCCTTCTTTATGACAGGATCTGCATAAGCGGAGGGCAGCGCGGCATTCAGATAACAATCGCGCCGCAGGATCTGATAAAGGCTGCGGATGCCGTCACCGCCGACCTTGAGCTTTAATCGCGGCGACAAGATTTCCGTGCGGGCTTACCGGACAGGAATTCCGCAGAGATAGCTGATTGCAAGACAGGCGGCGGCTCTGCTGAGAGACTGCTTCTCGCGCTCGATACGCTCATTGCAGCGGTCTATCTTGGCGGAAAGCAGATCCGTCTCCGAGCCGTAGCCGCTGTCAAAAAGCAGCTGCTGCTGTGCTATTTTTGAGTCCGCGGCCTCGATTTTCAGGTCCTGATATTCTATCTTCATCGTGCAGACATCGGCGGTGTTCCACTGGGACATCAGTGTCTGTCTTATCGTAGAACGCACGCCGCTCTGCTCAAGTTCCGCCGTATTGGACTCGCTGATTTTGCGCGCAACATCATTCACCTTTTTTCCGCCGTCCCATACGGTCGTCTTTATTCCAAGAGAGAAATTCAGCGTGTAGTCATCCTTTCTGTACCAGTTCGGCTCAAAAATCGGAACCCTTGATCCGCCGTAGCCGGCGCTTACCTGAAGCGCGAAATCAGGCTTCCAGTTCACGCTTCCCCTTGCGATTTTTTCGGCGGTGCGGTTCACATCCACAAGCCTTGTGACCATTTTCAGCGAAGTCCGTTCGCCCGAAAGCGCCTTCTCCTCGGATTCCGTGCGGTCAAACGCCATTATTCTGGAGACAATATTCCCGTCAAACGAATAATCTATCGTATCCCGCTCAAGCCCGTCGATTCCGCTCATGCGCTGAAGTTCCAGCAGCTGGTCCGCAATCTGCTCATTCAGATCCTGGCGCGCAATCTCCAGTTCCTTAGCCTTTATGCGGGCATCCACTACATCCTGGTGAAGCAACATTCCTGATTTCTCCGCATCCTCGCTGTATGTCACCATCTTGTCCGCATAAGTCTGCTCCTCCTCCAGAATGTCAAGAATTCTGTAGAGATGGCTGAGCGACATGAGCCGCGTCTCAAGCTCTGTATCCATCCTGTCAATCTCGTCGGAAAGCTGAAGCTCCTTTATTCCGGCTATCTGGCGGTACAGCTTTATCGCATTGGGAATTTTTCCCCAGGTGAACAGCGGCTGCGTCATCGAAAGCGACAGATTGTACAGCGTATTTTCCATTCCGTCGTACACCCGGACATACTGCCCCGACGAAACCGGCCTGACTCCGGCAGGCCACTGGACAGAATTTATTATGTCGTCCACATTGAACGACAGCGGACCTACAGGCGGATTCATCATGTAGGTTCCGGATATCTGCATATCCACGGTCGGGCCAAGTCCGCCCCAGGCATCACGCACGTCGATAAGACTGCGGTTATATTCCTCCTGAAGCTTGAGAATATCGGGGTTGTTCATGACGACAGCCTGCCTTATCTCCGCATATCCGTATCTTGTGTCCTGCCCGGAAGAGGAATTCTCCGGCTGCCGGGCAAAAACAAGCGGCACAGAAAGAAAAAGGACGGCCGCTGGCAAAATTTTCTTCATAATACGCTCCGGTTCATGATGTTACGGAAGCTGCACGTTATATGACGAGCTGTCGCTTCTGATGTCCATCTGCTTAAGCTCCGTTCTGCCGTCCCCAGTTCCAAGAAAGAATTTTACGGAAGCCTCCGCATATTTTCCTTTGTATTCCGTGTCCGTCCAGTAGAATCCGCCGCCAAGACCGGAGAAGACACCGTGCTTCTCGCTCTCAGTCGTTCCCTTTGCCTGTGCTGCGGTTGTCGTAGTTCCGCAGTCAACAGCCGCAGCGCCATCATAGGAGCCTGTCAGCTCCAGACCAATCACCAGTCCGTCGTCATTTTCATCCTTGGAATTCACATACTGTCCGCCGAACGAGGGCACAGAAAGTTTTGTCGGTTTTCCGTAAAGCCTTATGTCATAGGACTGGTTTCTCACGGTCTTTTTAATCTCCGTTTCGTCCGCCAGAAACGAATAGTCGGCGGCCTCATTGTCGGCGTTGGCGCACGCCTTCCAGGTGATTTCGTCCCCGCTCTGGTAGTAGCTTATCCGGACTTCCGGCTCAATCTCCTTTTCGGACGCGCGGTCGTCTGAATTTCTCCACCTCGGATAGCTTATTGAGACAGAGCCGCTTCCGCTGATTGTCTGCCGGTAGATTTTGTCAGGAGCAGTTACCGTGTCGGTCGACTGCGGCACTGCGACCGTAACATAAATGCTGTTCGAGGTGACGGAATCAGTCGCGACATCCACAAAACTTATGTTCAGGGAGGTTGTCTTTCTTACGGCGGTCAGCTCCTGATATATTGTATCCGAAGTGCTGTCCGACACTATCACAGTCGCGCCTTTTGTAAGCCCGTAATTCTCGTGATAGAAAAGCAGATAGATTTTCGTGACATCCGCATCCTTTCCGAATTCAGGCGTGCTGTTCTTCCATACAAGGCGGCTTATTGTGAACGAGCCGTCGCTTCCGGTAGACGTGTGGTTGTAGTAGCTGCCGGACGGAGAAAAAAGCGTTCCCTCGGTCCAGGAATCATAGTCAGAGTTGCGGGAATTCTCATCTGTATAGGCGTAGACCTCGACATTGGCGATTCCGCTTTTAGGCGAATCAGTGCTCTCGGAATCCACGACCATGCCGCCGGTTCCGCCGGAAAAGACGGAATAGCATCCCGAAAAAAGCAGCATTACGGCCGCAGCTCCGGCGGCAGCTGAAAGTCTGTGTATCATTTTTTACCTCCAAAAGATTTTTCCGGCTTTACGGCAGGAATTCCACGTTTTCCGCGCTTTTTCTCGCTGATATAATAGATTACAGGAATTATTATAAGCGTTATCAGAGTTGACGTGAGCAGTCCGCCGACAATAGCCTGTCCCATCGGCGCATAAATCTCCGCGCCTTCTCCAGTAGATACGGCCATCGGAACATCGCCTAGAAGCGTGGTGAGCGTAGTTATGAAAATCGGCTTTATACGGCTGGCGGAACCGTCCGTCACACATTCAAGAAGAATTCCGTTCTCCTCTTCGTCGGAAAGCTCAACATGCCAGTTTCCGTCCCGGTCCTGCGTTCCACGTTCCCGCGCGATCTCCTCGCGCCGTGATTTTCTGAGCTGGTTTATATAGTCCACAAGAATGATTCCGTTGTTCACCACAACTCCGGCCAGCGAGATAAGTCCAAGCATCGCAAGCAGGTTCATCGTGGAGCCGAACATCAGAAGTCCGGCGACAACTCCGATAAAACAGAAAGGAATGGTCACCATAATCAGAAGCGGCTGGCGGAATTTCTCAAACTGCATGACCATCACCATATACACAAGGAAAACCGCAATCAGAAGCGCCGTAACCATCGGTGCAATCATATCGCCTACGAGCGCGACAATTCCGCCCGCCTTGCTGTCAACTCCGGCCGGCAGCGGATGCGCGGCGATATATTCATTCACGCGGCGTGACACTCCGGCCGTATCCTCGCCCACAAGCGACGCGGAGACTGTTATCGTCTTTGCGCGGTCGGAATGGTTTATCTGCGAAATGCTCTTCTCCACCCTTATGTCCGAAAGGTTGGCGAACGAGACGTTCTGGCCGTTCTCGGTGATTATATGAATGTCAGCTATGTCATCAACTGAAATATTCCTGTCAGTTATGTCGGAGAACAGCCGTATATCATACCGCTTATCCGTATCCAAATCCTTGTATCGCCCGGCGTCCATTCCCTGAAAAAGGACTGCGGAAGTCACTCCGGCCTCGTAGCTGGAAATTCCGAGCGAGCTCAGATATTCCTGGGACATATCAATCACCATCGTCGTCGTGTCAAAATCCGTGTCCAGCTTTGCGGTCACGACATCCGGATCAGTCTCAAGGAACGAGCGGATTTCGGAGGCGGTCTTATAAAGAAGCTCCATGTCCTCCGAGATAAGCGTAAGACCGTAGCCTCCGCCGCCAGAGACATATCCTACAAGCTTGTCGAATCCGCCGTTCTCCACGCTTACCGCCGCATCAGGAATCGCCGAGGAATAAAGCTCCTGCATCTGCAGCATAATCTCGTGGACTCCGCGCTTCCGTTCAGCAACAGGAACAAGAATCACGTGGGCATAAGCACATTCCGGCGAGCTCATGCTCATGACGCCCTTGCTGTTGCTTCTTCCTTCGTAAAACACGGCTGACTGGACTTCGGGAACATATCTGTAAAGAAGATTCTCCGCCACAGCCATTTTTCCGCGGGTCTGCCCGATTGTGGTTCCTATCGGAAAATCGAACGACACGTAGAATTCACTTGAATCGGTTGACGGAATGAACGCTATTCCAAGCCTTGAGGCGGTGAACACGGAGAAAATGAACAGCAGAACGGCGGAGAACACGACGACGGCGCGGTTGTTCAGAGCCGCAAAAAGAACCTGCCTGTATTTTGCCTCGAATTTTCCTATGAACACATCAAATTTCCGCGGCTTCTCCCTGATTTTCGGTCCATCCTCCGCAAGCAGAATCTTGAGGAGATACGGAACCACAATCAGGGCTACAAGAAACGATGCGAAAATGGACATGATTATCGTTACGGCCACGGTATGCAGAATTTTTCCGATAAGTCCTGAAAGAAGCGCAATCGGAATAAACACGACTATCGTGGTCGCCGCGCTCGCAAAAATAGATGCGGCAACCTCGTCCCAGCCTTTGTAGATTGACTGGCTCACCGTGTAAAGCTTTGTTCCGGAAGAAGGATCGCGCAGCCTGTAGTAGCGGTAAATCTGATCCAGCATTACGGACGAGCCGTCCACAACCATTCCAAGAGAAATAACAAGTCCCGAAAGACTCATCAGGTTTATCGTTATTCCGCACAGCCTAAGTCCGATGAACGCGAACAGAATGCACAGGGGAATCGACACACCGATTGTCAGCGTCGCGCGCCAGTCCGCCATAAAAAGCAGGATTACAAGGACAGCGAAAACGACGCCCATTACGCCCGACTCGATTACGGTTTTCATTGATGCGCTGACCTGCCGGCTGTCGTCCGACACTATATGGAACGACACCGCGCCGCCGCTGTCATTCTCGTAGCCGGCAAGAACCTTCTTCACCTGCTTTGCGATTTTTACCGTGTCGCCGTCGCTTCTTTTCATCACGCTCACAACGGTGATGGGATTTGTTCCGTCAGTGACATAATACTCAGGCTCCGGATAATCCATCGTGACCTCGGCGACATCACCAAGATGAATTATCGTCTTGTCCGCCATGCCGACAGGAAGATTCCTTATGTCCTCGACTGAGGAGAATCCGCCGGAATAGCGCACCTGAATGGCACGGTTCTCGTAATCCGCGGAACCGAGAGGAAGAGTGACATTTCCGTAGTTCAGAATTTTATACACAGCCGCGACGGAAATTCCTTTTGATGTGAGCGAATCGACATTCAGCTTGACATTCACCCTTAGCTCGCGGTTTCCGTCAACCTCAATGCTCGAAACTCCGTCAATCCGTGTAAGCGCCGGAGTAAGCTCGTCCTTTATAAATTCAGAAACCCGCGCCGCATCTTCTCCTGCCGAAACCGAAAACGAGATTACAGGAAGCATTGACACTCCGCCTACAATCGCGCGCGGCTCCCCCTGAATTCCGTCCGGAAGCTCATCCTGAAGCTCGGAGATACGGTTGCGCAGCTCCTCCAGCTGATCGTAGGCGTCATATCCGTCAAGATAGGTTATTGTTATCAGACTGAGCGAATTGTACGATGCGCTGTCCACGCTCTTGAAATGAGGAAGAGTGACGAACGAGTCCTCAAGAATTTTTGTTATGTCGGTCTCAACATCCTCCGCGCTTGCGCCCGGATAAACAGTGTAGACAATAGCCTGCGGCATGGATATGTCCGCCATGAATTCCGTTGTCATTCCGGAGACGGAATAGAATCCGAACACCGCAAGAGCAATCAGGCACATCGTTATGACGACAGGATGTTTTACAGAGAATTCAGAGAGCTTCAAAATCATCTCCGGAAACAAGCTTCACTTTCTGTCCGTCAAACACAGAATGCTGACCGTCCACAACAAAGCTGGCGCCGGCATATTCCTCCGGCACAATGAAGTTATTTCCATCGGAAACCGTCCTGCCCGGATCTATGAATTTTACAGTGCCGTCCGTTCCGTCGTAGATATAGCAGGTTCCGTCAAGCTTCAGCGTCTGAACCGGAAGCAGCGGAACATTCTCGTGGAGGGAATAAGAGACCTTCACCTTAACGAACATTCCGGGGCGGAAACGCTCGCCCGGAGAATCAAGGCGGCACACAAGCTGAAAATTCTTCGATTCGGGTGATATGTACGGAGCGATGTTCTCTATCGAAGCGGAGGTGACCGCATCTCCATAGAGTCCGCTTTCTCCGGGTCTTATGACCTGAACAGAAAGGTTTTTCAGGTTCATCTGGAAAAGATCAAAATATTTCTCCGGAACTTTGAGGCGCACAACAAGATCCGTCAGATCCGCCATTACCGCAACAGGCTGAGTCGTGGTTCCGATTCCTCCGACGGCGGAATCAGCAATCAGTATGGTGCCTGAGACAGGAGCCTTCACCATCGTGTAGTCCATCTGGAGCATGGCAAGATCATACTGCGCCTTGGCCGCATCGCGCTGGGCTTTTGCGGAATCATAATTCTGCTGGGTGGAAGCCCCGGACTTGAAGAGGTTCTCTACCCGGTCAAAAGTGCTTTTGGCCGCAAAATAAGCGGCCTGCGCCTGAAGCATCTGCTGCCTGAACGGAGCGTCGTCAATCCGGGCTACAAGCGAATCCTTGTTTACAAAATCACCGGCTTTCACCGGATATTCCATTATTGTTCCGGCCACAAAAGGCACGACCGGAATCATCGCCTTGGCCTCAACGTAACCGCTTATCGTCACCGATTCCGCCAGATTTCCGTATTCCGGTGTACGCACTACGACCGGAGGAATTTTCTCCGTCTCCGGCGCCACGGCTCGTTTCCTTGTCACAAGGACAATAAGTCCCAAAAACAGGATGGCGATAAGAACAAAAACCGCCGCCTTGAAAAGTTTTCCATGTTTTTTCTTCATATCGATATTCTCTTGTTTCAACAACGAATTTAATAAATACGTAAATTTTTGACAATAGACAATTTCAGACATTTGACTAAAGGAATTCGGACGGCTATATTGAAAACATGAAGAAGACGGAACTCCATTCCGATCAGACAAAACTCGCGCTGTCCGAAAGCCTAAAAAGGCTCGTCATAAAAACCTGAGGCAGGCGCATCACCGTAAACATGATTGCCGATGACTGCGGAATCAACAGAAACACCTTCTATTATCACTCTCCGAACATAAGCGCGCTTCTGCAATGGACTTTCAGCCGGGAGGCGCTTGCAATTTCGGAAAAAATGGATTTCCTTACGGATCTGCAGAACGCCGTGGATTTTACGATGAACTACATAGACAGCAACAGGGAACTGTGCAGCTTCGCCTACCACATATTCATGTTTTCTTTAAAGGCCGTGGTGAGGGAAGGAGGAGAGAGAAAACTCTGACAGCTATTTTCTCATCAGGAATTCATATATGCGCTCAAAGTCACGGCGGCTCGCATATTCAATCTGGAGCATCCCCTTCTCCATGTCGCCCTTAAGAGACACCGAGCGGACACCGAGCAGATTCCTCACTTCCTGCTCGAAATTAGCCACATCCGGATCTTTTCTGACCGCCTTTTTCTCCTTTTTTTTGGAAGAGGCGCGTCCGCCGCTGTTGTAGGAATCCGCAAGCTGCTCCGCCTCGCGTACCGAAAGCCCGCTGCCGAGAATTTTGCCGAACAGAATCCTCATATCGGCGTCATTCTTCACCATAAGAAGGGCGCGGGCGTGTCCCGATGAGAGCTGTCCGGACGCGACGGATTTCTGTATATCCTCCGGCAGCTTGAGGAGCCTGAGGGCATTCGCGACGGTCGAACGGTTCTTGCCGACACGCTCCGCGACCTCATCCTGGCTCAAATCCCCCATCTGTATAAGATTGTAGTAAGCCGTGGCCTCCTCTATGGGATTCAGATCCGCACGCTGTATGTTTTCTATCAGCGCGACCTCAAGCTTCTCCTGCTCGTCATATTTTCTGAGCTGAACGGGAACTTTCTCCAGACCGGCCATCCTTGCGGCCCTTGTCCTGCGTTCACCGGCAATTATATAGAATTCTTTGTCTCCGGCCTGCTCGATTATTATAGGAATCAGAACTCCCTTGCTTTTTACGGAATCCGCCAGCTCCTCAAGCTTTTTCTGGTTGAATTCGGAGCGCGGCTGACGCGGATTCGGTCTCAGCAGCGCGGGATCTATCCACAGGCTTCCGTCATCATGAACCTCAATACAGGCGGGAAGCGACGGATTCACCGCAGGCGCATCTCCGGACTGCGGCGGCTCCTGACGGACATAACTCTGATGGGGCGCATTCTCCAGTAACAGCGCGTCAAGTCCCCTGCCAAGCCCGCCCTTAGCCACGTCGGATCACCTCTTCGGCAAGCTTGGAATAACTTTTCGCTCCGATGCAGTCGGGATCATACATACAGACCGGAAGTCCGTGGGACGGCGCCTCGGAAAGACGGACATTGCGGGGAATTATCGTATTGAACACCACATCCTTGAAATATGACTTGACCTGCTTCACGACGTCCTGGGCAAGCCTTGTGCGCGCATCGTACATCGTAAAGAAAATTCCGCCGATTGTAAGCGAAGGATTTATCTCCTTCTGAACCCTCTCGACTGTCTGAAGAAGAAGCGTTATTCCCTCCAGCGCAAAATATTCACACTGCATCGGAACAAGAACAGAATCCGCGGCCGCGAGACCGTTCAGCGTAAGAATTCCAAGCGAAGGCGGACAGTCTATAAGTATAAAATCATATTCATCATTCAGAGGGGCAAGCGCGTTTTTAAGGAAGAATTCTCGGTTCTCCTGATCGACAAGCTCAATCGCGGCTCCCGACAGATCTATCGACGCGCTTATCGCATCAAGATTCTTTACTGGCGTATGCTTTACAGCTTCCTTCGGTTTCACCATGTCGGCGATAAGCTCGTAAACAGTCGGTTTGTCCTTTGAGACACCCACTCCGCTCGACATATTGCCCTGAGAGTCAAAATCCACAAGAAGAACTTTTTTTCCTGCAAGAGCTATATATGCCCCGATATTTATCGCAGACGTCGTCTTTCCGACACCGCCCTTCTGATTAACAAACACAATGCATTTAGCCATATCGGGAAGTATATCAGTTTTGAAAAAAATAGTATACTGTCACCATTATGATAATATCCGCCACATTCTCAAAGCCCGGAAAAGATGCCGCCGTGGAATTCGGCCGTCCGTACACAAAAATAAAGATAAAGACGGACACATCATCCGCGGCAGAAAAGCCTTATACCATGGAGATGTTCACCGAAAAACAGGTTTTCCACAGCCATCTGTCATCAGACGAGGCGGAGGAATTTATCCGAAGACACGGCGGAACAACATTCAAAAACTGCAATATAATCACGGATGACGGAGAGACTTCGGTGATGGCGAACAGAAAGGGAAAAATTTCCAGGCTTTTCAGAAAATCCGCGCACGGAATTCCTGCCGCCCCCGTAAAGGAGAAAAATCATATCATAAGGGAAGGCTGTCCCGCTCCGTTTCTTGTCCTGCTTGGAGTTATGACCGACAGCGGAAAAGTCATCGCAAAAAAACAGGACAAATTCAGGCAGGTGAACAGATTCCTTGAATTTCTGGACGACATAATTCCCGAAGTACAGGCGCAGATAGCCGCGGAAGAAGGAAAGAGGCCGCTGAGAATAGCCGATTTCGGATGCGGAAAATCATATCTGACATTCGCCGTGCATTATTACATGAACACGATAAAGCAGATTCCGTGCGCCATCGAGGGGCTCGACCTTAAACAGGATGTGATCGACTACTGCAACGGCACGGCGGAAAAGCTCGGATGCAAAAACCTTGTGTTCAGGACAGGCGACATCGCCGGATATTCTGAAGGCAATCCGCCGGACATAATCATCACGCTCCATGCCTGCGACACCGCTACGGACTATGCGCTTGATTATGCGGTAAGACAGAACTGCCGGGCGATTCTAAGCGTTCCATGCTGCCAGCACGAACTGAACACGCAGCTTTCCAAAACCGCGGAACCGGATCCGGTGTTTGCGCCGCTGACGAAATGGGGAATTATAAGGGAACGTTTCTCCGCGCTTGCCACGGATGCAGTCAGGGGAGAATTCCTTGAGTCAGAAGGATATTCCGTGCAGATGCTTGAATTCATAGACATTGAGCACACGCCGAAAAATCTGCTTATACGCGCGGTCAGAAGAAGACAGAGGAACTCCGCCGCGGAAAAAACAGCTCTCCGTCAGGCGGAACTTCTGGCGGAGCGGCTCGGCGTAAAACCGAAAATTCTTGCTCCGGACATAAAGCGGAATCCGGCAGCCACCGGCCGGACATCGTCACAAAATCCGCAGTGAATCCGTAATCCCGCTCAGAGGACAAAATTCTCCAGAAAATCGGCGATTCCGTCAGACTCGTTGCTTTTTCTGGTGACAAAATCGGCGATCCGCTTGATATATTCACATCCGTTGCACATCGCCACGCTGAATCCGGCCTTGCGGATCATGGACTCGTCATTCATGCTGTCACCGAACGCCATGGTTTTTTCCATGGGAATCTCAAGGTGGGACGCAAGCCATTCCAGAGCCTCGCCTTTTCCGGCGCCGGCAGGCATTATCTCAAGGAAATAAGGCTTGCTGATGAATATGACGGCCCTGTCCCCGAATTTTTTCTTCAGATACGACTGGAACTCCGCAAGTTCAGCCGGTTCTCCCGGAATCACCATCTTGGGATGTCCCTTCTGCAGAAAATTCCGGAAATCAGGAACAACCTCAAGCTCAAGCGAGCAGAGCTTCGCGTCAAGGTGGGTCCAGCGGTTGTCGGCGGATGCGTATATCGTGTCAGGACTGTAGACCTGCGCCGGAAGGCCTCGGGCGATACATTCATCATAAATCTCAGAAAGAATTTCAGGAGGAACAGTTCTCGTATAAACCTGAACCCGCTTATGCAGATCAAAGATGGACGATCCGTTCATCGCGATAAGATACCGCCCCTGCTGCATACCGGCCAGAGAAAGTTTCCTTATATATGGAAGAATCGCATTCTCCGTCCGTCCCGAACAAAGGACAATATATATTCCGACCGCGGCGGAACGTCTGAGAGCCGAGACCGTCTCCGGAGTTATGGAAAGAGTTGTAGTAAGGAGCGTATCGTCAAGGTCAAGGGCAATCAGCTGGACATCAAGTTTTTTTGATGGAAGTTTTTCTGTCATAATCCTGATTACAATATCATTTTCCGGACACCATGTAAATCTTGGGCAAACAAAATATTATCAGCGCCGCCGAAAATTTTGTAACACTTTGCAGTGATTATGATTATCTTTAGTAAGACAGAAATTCATACATATTTCCGAAACAAGAGGTGATAAAATGAAAAAATGGACAAAAAGAATAATAGGCATGGCTTCCGCCGCGGTGACGGCATTTGCGCTCGTCTCGCTTTCATGCGGAAGGACGGCCGTAAAAGGCTCGGCAGAAACCGCGCTTTCTCCGGCCACGGCCGATACGGTCTATGCGGAGACACCGGCCGTTCCGAGAGATTCGCTTGCGGTTGTTGAGGCGCTTCAGAATTCATTCCGGGCAGTCAGCGGAACGATGCTTCCGTCCGTTGTCGAAGTCGATGTGACCGAGACAAAGACATACGAGGATCCTTTCCAGAATATCCCGTTCTTTTTTTTCAGGTCGCCCGATCAGCAGAACGGCAAGGACAACGGAAAACGGGAATATGAGCAGAAAGGGCTGGGTTCCGGTGTGATTGTGCGCAGAACCGGAAACACGCTTTATGTGCTGACAAACAACCACGTGGCCGGCGGCGCGACCAAAATTTCCATAAAACTGAACGACGGCCGTGAATTTGAAGGAAAGCTCATCGGAAGCGACGAAAGGATGGACATAGCCCTTGTCGCATTCGACTCGCCGGACAAGTCCATTCCGGTGGCGAAGCTCGGTGATTCGGACAAGGTCCAGACCGGCGACATCTGTCTTGCGATGGGCGCGCCTCTCGGCTACAGCCAGTCCGTGACCCAGGGAATAATCAGCGCCACAGGCAGGTCGGGCACGGGAATCGGAAACATAAACGACTTTATCCAGACAGACGCAGCGATAAACCAGGGAAATTCAGGCGGTCCTCTTGTGAACATATACGCAGAGGTCATCGGAATAAACACCTGGATAGCCTCCCAGTCCGGCGGCTCACAGGGACTCGGATTCGCGATTCCGATAAACAACATCAAGAATGCGATAGATTCATTCATAAAAGACGGCAAGGTGAAATACGGATGGGTCGGCGTATCGCTGCTCGATGTCACCGATGAATACAAGAAGGAGCTTGGAGTCTCAGGAACAGGCGCATTCGCCGCGGAGATTTTCATGAACTCTCCGGCATACAAAGGCGGACTCAAACCAGGCGACTTTATCACCGCGCTGAACGGAAAGGAGATAAAGTCGGTGAACCAGCTTGTCCGTGACGTGGGCAGTCTGCAGGCGGGAACCACGGCGAAATTCAGCGTAGTGCGCGGAGGACAGAAAATCCAGGATGTCACAGTCAAAATAGATGAGCGCGCAAGCGAGGCGGAGACAGACAGCCAGAAACTATGGCCGGGATTCATCGCAAGCCCGCTTACGGAGGATGTGCGCAAGCAGCTCAAAGTGACGGACAAGAAAGTTCAGGGAATTGTCGTGGCGAATGTACAGGAACGTTCCCCGGCAGCATCGCTGAGACTCCAGAGCGGAGACATAATCACCGCCGTCAACGGAAAGTCAGTGAAAAATCTGTCCGATTTCTACAGGGAGCTTTCATCTGCAGAGAAATCAGTGAATTTCGATGTATACAGCAACGGAGGAACCATAACCACCGGAACATACAAATTCTGATCTGGCAGAATCCTAAGCTGTAAAATGAAAAGCCCCGGAACCGGAACTACAAGGCGCAATCCGCTTTATGTTCCGGCCGGGGCTTTTGCATAATATAATGGCATTAAAATTTATTTTTCAACAAGCTTTACGGTCATTCCAAGCGACAGATCCTCAAAGTCCATGGGCTGAGGATTTCCGTCCTTGTCCGGGTCGGTGATAAAGACAAAGGCGTCGTCACCGGAACGCACGACCCGTCCTTTCTGGGTTGTTGTTCCCTTTATCTCGGCGGAAACTCCGTTCTCCAGGTCGACAAGGTATCTTGCGCGCGGCGCGACAAAAACACCGACAGAATTCTCATCCGGATTCATGGATACAATCGCCGCGCTCGATTTTGCCGCGACAAGAAGGCCGCTTATGCACTGCTCGAATTCATCCCGGCGGAGGCGCTCCTTCTCCTCGTTGTCCGCACGTTCAGTCTGAATCGCAAGCTCAAGCTCCGAAACCTGATCCCTAAGCCCGTCTTTTTCGGCCTGCATCGTGACCGTAGTGTCGGCAAAAGCCGCGCCCATCGAATTCACAAGCGCAAGGGAAGCCTTCACATATAACGGAATCGAATTCTGCTGAGGAACCGCGGCGACAGCCTTTTCCATATAACGGTAATCATCGTAAATCACCTGATAGCGGCTGAGCGCACCGGCGGCCGTCTCATCTATTATTCCGTTGTCAACAATAACGGACGCGCTGTCATAATCCGGAGTCTCAAGAGAATCCATTGCGCCTATTATCGAATCAGCCTGAGAATCATTCAGGACAGGATCCAGAGCGGCAATCTCGGCGGTATATTTATCGGTTATCTCGGTGACGGCATGTTTCATCTCCGAGCTGTGATTCTTCTGCATTTCGGAGATTGTTCCGTCAAGCTCGGCGATTCTTGACTCATACTGTTCCGTAAGTTTTTTCCGCTCAAGCTCCTGCAGCTGCCTCTCGCTGTCAAGAATTTTCTCCTGCTCACGCGCGGCCTCCAGTTTTGCCGTATCAAACTGCGATATATGAGACTGATATTCTTCTATCTCCTTTTCCACGACGGAAAGCTTAGGTCCGAATTCGGCATTTATGCTCTCTATTTCCGCATTGAACGTGTTTCTTATCTCATTCAGCCTCTTGTTCTTCTCGCGCTTGTTTATAAGGTTCAGCGACTCAAGAAGGAACAGCTCACGCTCCCTGCGCCCCTCGGCCTCCTTTATGGCCATCTCCATGTTGTTTTCTATCACGGACTTGTTCTTGACCGCATTCTCATAGTTGGTCTGAAGTTTCGCTGCGGAATCAAGCAGAACCTTCAGGTTCAGGTCGTCAAAGTCCTCAAGATTGACGGTTATCTCATTGTTCTGGCCGGAAATTATCCTGTTCATTCCCCAGACAATACCGAAAACCACGCAGCAGCACCCCAGAAGCATGGCCGGGACAAAGAACGACTTGTGCTTTTTCGTCCTGGCATATTCCTCCGCGAGATTGTATGTGCTCGCACTGCTTTCCTTCTGAATCCGCTCCAGCTCCGTGTTCAGAAAAAGCAGAACCTCGTTATGGCGCGTGTCGTCAGGAAGCCCCGGATTTCCGCTCTGATTCATTTTGTCGTCATTGTCCATATTCCACTCCAATTTTCAGGTGCACTTCTGAGCCCCATCCTCTCAAGAAAAACCTCCGACACGTCAAGCCCGCAGTCCTTGAATTTTCTGCGCGCGGTCTTCCAGTCGCCGCCGTAATATGCCGCAAGTCCGTCCTCAAATACAGTGAATTTGTCTCCGGTCTCAGGATCCGCCTCGTTCGTATCAAGAGGAAAATATATCTTCTTTCCTTCCGTCTTTCCCTTGACCTGAACCGTATCAATCTCAAAGAATCTGTACCTCGCGCTTTCGGCCTCGACCTCATTTTTTATATATTCAGATACGATTACAGGAAGGTGATAAACTCTGGTGAGTCCCTCAAGCCTTGAGGCGGAGTTCACGTTGTCTCCGATTACGGTGTTGGCCATGTGCTCCTGTGAGCCGATGTTCCCGTAGAAGACATTTCCTCCGTCGATTCCTACACCGACATCAATCAGAACCGCCTGATAGACATTCTCCTCCGACTCGGTCAGAGTTCTTGTCTCCTCAATCTCCTTGCGCCGCTGGATCATCGCCGCCCTGAGTCCGGCTGTGACCCTTGTTATGTCCCATGCGGCCCTGACGGCGTTGTACGATTTTGACATACGCGAAGCAAGCGTTCCATAAATCGCAAGAATCGCGTCTCCGATTATGGAGCCGACGACACCGCTGTTCTCGTGGACATTATGGATGACGCGGTTGTAATGGACATTGAGCAAATCTATTATGTCATTTCCGAGCGTCTCCGTCCTATAGGTGAAACTTTTTATGTCCGAAAAAAGAATCGCAAGCTCGCGCTGTGTTCCCTCAAGCGCGATTCCGTGCTCCGAATAGGCCTTCGCGACGACATCCTTTGAGACGAATTTCTGGAATGTTCCCAGAAGATTGTTCACCGATGACGAAAGCGCGTTGAATGACGCGGCAAGATAGGTGATGTCGTCATTCGGCGCGGAGGAAAGGTCTATCAGCTCCAGCTTCTGCTTCTTCTGCATCTCGTACAGATCCTGAGTGAACGTCCTTATCGTCATGAATTCACGGTTCAGTATTATGAATCCGACTATAAGGAACATTATCGTGAGCACGATTATAAGAACGCCGGCATACAGGTAGACAAGCGTGGAATTCCTGTTAAGGTCGGAGCGCAGTTCCGCGCGTATAAGATAGTAGTCCCAGTCCGCCTGGTATTTGTACACGCCGAAATACTCGCCGTCAAAAGTCCTGAACGACAGGGAGCCTTCGTTTATTCCGTCAGCGAGCCGCCTGTTCAAGTCCTTCAGCGCGTGCGAATCAATGAAGCGGTCCCAATACGTGTTCTGATTGTTGCAGGCCATAAAGGTGATTGAGCCGAATCTGGTCACGCCGATAGCTATGCTGTTGGGATTGGAGAACCCAGCGGCGGCAACCTTGCGCAGCGCGACGGTCGTCTCATATTTGTTCTTTGAATATGAATAAATCTGATATTGATTCGAGGAATTGTTGTACAGCTCCTTCAGCTGCTCCACCATTATCTTGTTGTTCAGCCTGATTATCTGCCTCTGCGAAAGCTGAATCGATATGAAATTCGTAGTAAAATTGGAAAGGAGTATAAGACATATAAAAATAAGAAGAATTTTAAGCCCGATAGGAACAATCCTAGTTTTTCCAACCTTTGAGAATAAGACAGGCCGCACACCCATTTGATTTTACCTCCCGTGACATGACGAACAGAATTTCCGCACGGACAGAAATATATACGCACGAAGCTCAGAAATTACTTTTTAGAGATACCCATTATAAATCAGTTGAATAAAATCTGCAACTTAATTATGCTGACCTGCATGAATAAAAATGACGACAGGAAAAAGAACGGCGGTTCCCTGCTGAGATCTGGAATTCTGCTGTCCGTAATGACATTCGCCTCCAGAATCATGGGGCTTGTCCGCGAGATGACAAAGGCTTCTTTTCTCGGAACGACGATGTATGCGGACGCATTCACAACCTCATTCATGATTCCGAACCTTCTCCGCCGCCTTTTCGCCGAGAACAGCATCTCGGTGGCATTCATTCCGACATTCAAAGCATATCTTGAAAAAGGCGGCTCCGAAAGCAACAGGAAAGAGACTCAGGAATTTCTTGCGGCGACGTTCACCCTTGTGTCATTCGCGGCGGCCTGCACGGTCGTAATAGGAATATTGATAACACCACTTCTGACGCCGCTCTTCTGCAGCCGTCCGGATGCCGCCTCCGCCGGATATGCGGCGGAATTCGCGGCCTGGCTCGCAAAGAAAAACGAAATCACCGTGCTCACAAGAATAATGTTTCCGTATCTTCTGCTGATTTCGGTCGCGGCGTTCTTCCAGGGAATTCTGAACGGCTGCGGAATATTCTCGCCGTCAGGCTTTACTCCCGTACTTTTTAACGGAACGGTAATAGCGGCGACATACGCTCTTGCTCCGCACACGGAGAATCCGGCACGCGCCATGGCGATAGGTGTCGTGCTCGGAGGAACAGTCCAGGCGCTTTTTCAGCTTCCGTTTGTCCTGAAGACCGGATGGAAAGTCTCTTTTACCGGACTCAGAAAGACATTCTCGAACCCCGGAACAAAGAAAGTGCTTGCCCTGATAGGTCCGACAGTAATCGGAATGGCCGCATACCAGCTGAATGACGTCGTATCCACCGCGCTGGCGAACAAAGCCGGAGAGGGAATCGCCGCAAGCCTACAGTATTCGATGCGGCTTCAGGAGCTGATTCTGGGAATTTTCGCGGTATCAATCGGAACCGTAATTCTTCCCGACCTTTCAGGCCTCGCCGCCCGCAGGGACTGGGAAAAATTCAACACGATGCTGATTCAGGCAATCAGAATAATCACGGTGATAACGATTCCCGTCACCTTCTACTCGCTTGTGAACGGAAAGGAGCTGATTTCTCTTCTATATAAATCAAAAAAATTCAACGAGGAGTCGGTTCTTCTGACGCTTGGAGAATTCAGGTGGCATATCGCCGGACTTTTCTTCATAGCGGTGAACAGGATAATTTCTCCGGCATTCTACGCCCAGGGGAACACAAAGCTTCCGACAACCGCAGGAATAATCAGTTTCGGCGCCAATATTCTGCTTGCGCTCGCGCTCGCAGTTCCTATGGGCGGAAACGGAATTGCGCTTGCGCTCTCGCTTGCAAGCATGGTGAATACGGTGTTTCTCTTCATGTTTATGGGAAAAATGAATTCCATGGACACGGCAAAGATTCTCAGGAGCACGCTGCTGTACATAGCAAGGATAACGCTCTTTTCCGTAGCGGCGGCGGTTCCATGCTTTTTCCTCAGGCCGCAGCTTACAGGACTTTTCAGCGGAAAGAGCAGGCTCATCGCGCAAGGAGCACCGGCGGCGGTCTCGGCACTTGTTTTTGCAGCCATAGGAATATCGCTCCTTGTTGTCACAAAAGATCCGGCGCTGGGCGCGCTTGCAGGAAAAATCAGAAGCCACAAGACAAAATAAGAAAGAGGAAGGAACTTGAAAATGACGGAAAGAACAAAAGACGAGATGAATGAAATATACAGAGGACGCAGAAAAAAAGCCGCCGCATATCTTACGGAGAACAATTTCGCCGCCGCCGTATTCATAGACAGCGAGTCGCACCGGGATCCGGCGGTTCCCTATCTGACCGGCCATCCGTCCGACGCGGTACTGATTCTGTTCAGTTCTGGGCAGACTGTGCTTGTCCCATGGGATGAGATACTGGCGAAAAAATCGGCCTTCTATGACAAGATGATTCCTTACACAAGATTCAGATGCAGCGACACAGATGCGGTAAAGTCCGTCCTGAATTCATCGGAGCAGCAGGCGAAAAAAAGAATAGAACTTCCTCCGTATCTGACGTATCCGAATTTCCTGAAATTCGTGGACGCGCTGTCTGAATACGACGTAAGATGCCGCGAGCACGGAGCCCATGAATTTGTCACCGAGATGCGCATGGTCAAGGACGAATACGAGATTGAATGCACAAAAGAAGCTGCACGTATCGGCGACATCATAATCGGAATGATAGAGGAGCAGATAAAATCCGGAGAAATCAGAACGGAGACAGATGTCGCCCTGCTGATAGAAAGGGAATGCCGGAAATACGGCTGCCAGCGCACAGGATTCGACACGCTTGCAGCCGGACCGTCCAGAAGCTTTGCGATACATGCATTTCCCAACTACACGTCGGCTCCCTGGCCCGGAAAGGGACTCTCGATTCTGGACTTCGGAGTCGTCTACAACGGCTACACGAGCGACACGACCGTGACGGTCGCGTCCGGAGAACTCACCGCCGAGCAGGAGAGGCAGCTGAGCCTTGTCCAGAAAGCATACGATGAATGTCTTCCGCTCTACAGAGACGGAATTCCTGTAAAAGAGGCGGCAGAAAGGGCGGACGCTATATTCGCAGCGGCAAAGCGGAGGATGCCGCATACACTGGGACACGCCGTCGGACTTGAGATTCACGAACAGCCGCGGATAAGCTCACGGAGCGCCGCTGACATAAAATTCAAGGCCGGAATGATTGTCACACTGGAGCCGGGCCTTTATGACGAGACGACAGGCGGATGCAGACTTGAGAACGATGTCCTCATCACGGAAGAAGGCAACGAGGTCATCTCCCATTCAAGGGTAATAAGAATTTAGAACTAATATTATTAGTTTGTAATTTCGTCCGCCTTATGCTAAAATAGTGCTTCTTTCGTTCACCAGAACCACCTCATAAGCACATTCCCAGGGATATTTTCCTTGGAATGTGCCAAAGTTTTTACAGGAGTTGACATGAAAAAAGCTGCGGGCATAATCAGGAAATTCATTCCGGCGGGATTCATCGGAGGCTGCATAGGCGCGCTTTCTCTAAGATGGCTGGCGCTTGCCCTTCTCTACAGGCAGATGGAGGATTTCTTCTCCGGAATTCTGACCACGCTTCTCGCCGTCATAGTTCTTGCGGGACTGACATCGGCATATATCGCAAAAGTTCTCGGTCCGATCGAGGCGATCGCCGGAAAAATCCAGAACGAGAGGCAGCCCGCGGGAAAGGACGAAATCAAAAAAGTCTCGTCCGCATACAAAAAAGTCATGACCGCAATCATCATCCAGAATCTGATAGGTTTCATAATAGGACAGTTCGCTGTCTCCGTGATTGACTTCCGGACCGGCGCAGTTCCCTACGAATCCTCACGTTTTCTGATAATAATGATTCAGGCGACCTGCGTCGGAATAATGATGACAATGTACGAAATCTACTATTTTGACATGCTCTTTGCCCCATACCGGGAACTCCTCGGCATCCACACGATGCAGGAGATGACGGAAAAAAGGAAAACACGTCCGATTTCGACGAAAATCCTTCTTGTCACAGCTGTCGTGCTTGTATTCATGGGGATAAACGCGTTCTCCGTAGGATACGGACTGATTCACGGGGACAATCTTCCCGGTCAGAATCAGATGATGCGCACATATCTTTCCTACGGGACGGCCTGCATTGTCCTGTTCTTTGCGGAATGCATAGGACTTATGTTCATAGTCACAAAGGAGATGAGGCAGCGCATAGCGAACACCACGGAGCTGGTGTCGGAGCTGAAGGACTCAGGCGATCTTTCAAAGAGAATAAACCTGAGCATAACAGATGACATCGGAAACCTCATAAGCACCCAGAACATGCTGATGGACAAGCTCAGATCCATGATAATAAGCCTCAAAAACGAGACGGGAACAGTATCCGTATCGGCGGAGGTCCTTACAGGCTCATCGTCAAAATCACTTGAGGCGGTGGAATCCATGAAAACCGCGATCAGCGAAATAGACGCAGAGGACAAGACGACAAATGAGATTATCGGGCGCACATATTCGGACATACAGATTCTCAAGGAGAATGCGGAGAAGGTCGAGCAGCAGGTGGTGAACCAGAGCGGCTCAATACAGAAGGCATCGCAATCAATCGGGGTGATGGCGCAGAACATAACATCCATCGCCGACACAGCAAAGACGGCGGACGAAATTTCCGAAAAACTGAAGGAGTCGAGCAGACAGGGAACAAGCGCCATAACATCCGCACAAGAAGCGATCGCGCTTATCCAGAAGTCAAGCGAAGAAGTCCAGAACACAATCGGACTGATTCAGGAAATAGCCAGCAAGACGAACCTGCTCTCAATGAACGCCTCAATCGAAGCGGCCCACGCGGGAGAGGCCGGAAAAGGATTCGCTGTCGTCGCAAGCGAGGTCCGTTCCCTCGCAACCACAAGCGCGAAGAACGCCCAGACGATACAGTCATACAT
This sequence comes from Treponema sp. UBA792, assembly GCA_002296965.1. Classification (GTDB taxonomy): domain Bacteria; phylum Spirochaetota; class Spirochaetia; order Treponematales; family Treponemataceae; genus Treponema_D. Next base: position 51,248 of record DBIW01000029.1, read on the forward strand.
GAAGGACATGGCGGACAAGATAAACAACGGTGTCGAGGCGATGAAGGCCGCCGGAAACGCATTCTCCATGATAGACAGAGGAATAGATGAGACGGCCGGAATCGTAAGAAGGATAACGCAGTCCGCGGAGGAGCAGCGGGAGGGCACAAGAACCACTCTGGATGCCACACAGGATGTTGTACATTCAATAGGACTTATAAAGGAGCTGGCAAGCTCCCAGCGCGAGCACACCGACAATGTCTACGAAAACACCAAAAATATCGTCACATCATCGGAAGCGATTTCCGCGGCGCTGCACAGGACATCCAAGGCGGCGGAAAACCTGAATTCGATTCTTGCGGATGTGGACAGATGCGCCGCCGAGAACACGAAAGCCGTAATGTCCATGAAAAAACACATAGACGAATTCAAGACCGTCTGATTCAGTAAAAAACTTCCCGGAACGGAACAGACAGGAGAAGGGCGGCGTTTTCACCGGAAACCGCCGCCCTTCTTACGCATCCATGCAGATCAATGGAAAGTCTTTACTCAAATACCGCGGCGCGGCTCTTATTCGGACGCAGATTTCTTCCGGCGGCTCATCATATACAGAACCGCAGAACCCGCCACCGATCCTGCAATCATTATAAAACATAGAATCTGTCCGGTAGAGAAATTCAGAAGCGATGTGTTCATATAAATCGGTGCCCCGGTATCCTTTGCAATCCTGTAACCGAGATCCGCATCCGGCTCACGGAAATATTCTATTATAAAACGGAAAATTCCATAGCCGCCGGTGTAAATCATCGAGAGCATACCGTCAAATTTCCTGTGCCTGCGCATGAACCACAGAATCAGCCATAGAACAAGCCCCTCGAACAATGCCTCATAAAGCTGGCTCGGATGGCGCGGAAGATTGACAAGTCTGCTTCCGCCAATATCCATTCCTATTTTAGCGGCAAATTCCTGCACCCAGGGAAGCGAGGCGGAGAATCTCTCGGCTCCTGGAAAAACGATTCCCCAGGGGACATCGGTTATTCTTCCGTAAAGCTCTCCGTTCATGAAATTTCCTATACGTCCGAATGTGTATCCGAGAGGAATCGCAACGGCTATCGCGTCAATCCATCTGAACACCGGCTTTTTGTGTCTCGCGCACCAGAATATCATTCCCGCAAAACCGCCGATAAATCCGCCGTGATACGACATTCCGGCAAGGCCGGTGAATTTTCCAGACGCATCGAACGGCCAGAAAATCAGCCACGGCTTCTTGAAATAAAGTCCGCTCGTGTCATATACAAGCGCCGAGAAAATCCGTGCTCCCAAAAGAAGGAACACAATTCCTGTCGCGATAAAACTGAAAATGTCATCATCCGACACTTTTCCGTCAGCAGTGTCCAGCATACCTTCCCGCGCGACTTTTCTGAGCACGAAATATGCGGTTCCAAAGGCGAACACATACATAAGTCCGTACCAGCGGAGAAGTCCCAGGAACGGAACGGACGGAAAAATCTGAGGATGAATCCAGGACGGATAATTTATATATAAAGGCAACATTTTTCTCCCATAAAAAGTCGATAAAGCCTGCGACGCAAACTCTTGAAAATCATATACCGGACATACCGCGCGAACCCGCGGCACGCAAATCAGCGGACATCAAATCCCTGCGACGCCGCTTTTACAAGTTTTGTCTTTAGCAGCTGGTTCTCCTTGCGGAGCTGCGTTATCTCGTACTGCTGGGTCTTTATCATTTCGGCAAGCTCCCCGGAAGAAAGCACGCCTCCCGAAACCATATCGTCTATTCCGGAAAGTCTCAGCGTATAATCCTCCGCAGCCTCGTCCGCGGCGTCGTCAAATCCGTCTCCGGAAAAGCTGTCAGGATTAAAGTCCGCGTCGAATTTTCTTGCACCCGACGCAATCACCTTGTCGGAGATTCTGTAGACAGCCTGGCCGAGAACGGAACGCGGCTTGTAGACGACAATCGGAAGCTGGGAGGAAAGGGCTTTCTCCTGAAGCATATCGCGGAACATTACACCAAGATATTCAATCTCAAGTCCAAGATACTGGTTGCATGATTTTTTTATCCTCTGAACCTTATCGGTGTCTTTCGGATCCTCAATCATGTTCACCACAAGCCTGGGCCGGAACTGCTGCATCCTGTTGATGAACAGGCGCGTCGTCATGGGATCCGCGCGGGAAAGCGACTGGACAAGCTGGGGTATATACAGTTTCTGCATTGACACAGAATCCTTCTTAAGCGTGTCGAGAAGTTCCCGGCCGGGAGTTCCGCGCTTGAAAGTCGTATACAGAAGCCTGAAAACCGCATTTTTAAGAAACAGATATGCATTGAGCGTCGCGGTCACAGCCGGAGCGGTAACGATTATTCCCTGCGGGGACAGAAGGAACATATCAAGAATAAACTGATGGGTTCCTGCTCCAAGATCCAGAATCAGAAAATCCGTGTCTATGTTGTTCAGATTCCGTATGAGTTTGACTTTCTGGGCATGTTTCAGCGAGGTAAGATCCGGAATCTGGCTGTCACCGGCGATAAAGCTCACATTCTGATAGTCAGTCGGCTGGATTATATCCTTAAAGTCGCTTTTTTCCGTGAACCAGGAACCGAGGCTCGCGCCGCCCTGCCGCTGTCCTATAACCAGATGAAGATTGGATGCGCCCAAATCAAGGTCAGCCACGACAACCCTTTTTCCCTGCTGTCCCAATGCAATCGCAAGATTCGCGGAAAGAAGACTTTTGCCTACGCCGCCCTTTCCGCTTGCTACTGGAATTATCTGTGCCATGCGCCAATTATATCATGATTACAGGCTCAAAACTAGTCAATTCTATTTGCAAAGAACAATATATTATGTATAATAAAGAAAAGTTTCGCAGATGGAGGGATGAAGCTTATGCTTGTTGTTATTATTCTGATTCTAATCATAATATCACTTGTAATACTGGCTCAGAACAAAGATGAAACTGAATCCCATATAAGAAAAATCGAATCCGAACAGCTCACGCAGTTTCCGGATGAGGAAAGCGGAGCTGGCGGAAACCGCACAGACAGCTCAGACGGCAGGACGGAATGAACCGCTGACAGGCCGGATTACGCGTCTATCTCCGCGGCAAGATGATGCACGATGAATTCCTTGCGTTCCGGCGTGTTTTTTCCCATGTAGAATTTAAGCACCTCCGGCACATTCTTCAGCGACTGGATGTTCACCGGAGTAAGATGAATTCCCACATCCTCGCTCTCACCTTCCCGGCGCTCACGGATGAACTGCCCGAATTCCTTGGGACTGATTTCTCCAAGTCCCTTGAATCTTGTCACCTCCGCCGAGGCTCCGAGCTGCTTTATCTCCCTGTCGCGCGAATCCTCGCTGTAACAGTAAACCGTCCTTGTCTTGTTCCTGACACGGAAAAGCGGAGTCTCAAGAATGTACACGTGTCCGGAAAGCACAAGCTCCTCAAAGAACAGCAGAAAATACGTCATCACAAGGTTCCGGATATGAAATCCGTCATTATCGGCATCGGTCGCAATCACAATCTTATCGTAGCGAAGTCCGTCAATATCCTTCTGGATTCCAAGGCTGAAAGTAAGGTTCTTCAGCGCCTCATTCTCGAAAAGAGCGGATTTTCTCCGGCCGTACATATTCTCCGGTTTTCCGCGCAGCGAGAATATCGCCTGATACGACGCATCCCTTGAGCTTACCATGGAGCCGGTAGCCGAATCTCCCTCAGTTATGAAAATCATGGATGACGCGCCCTTTTCTCCGTCCTGCAGATGATATTTGCAGTCCTTGAGCTTGGGAATTTTCAGCATCACGGATTTTGCGGCCTCGCGGACCTGCTTGTCGGTCACATTGTTTATCTCCGCGCGGGCCTTCTGGTTCTTCAGAATTTTTTCCTCTATTACGGCCGCCACATCCGGATTATGCCGGAGCCAGTCATCCGTCGCCGCCTGAACAGATTTTATGACGGGAGCACGAATCTCAACATTTCCGAGCTTGTTTTTCGTCTGGCTTGTGAACATAGGATTGTCAAGACCGATTTTCAGCGCGACAAAAAGTCCGGCGGTCACATCCTTCTGGTCATATTCCTTCTTGAAAAAATCGTTCACCCCTTTGGAGAAACCGTCAAGAAAAGCCGTGACATGGGTTCCGCCGTCCTCGGTGCTCTGTCCGTTCACAAATGAATATACAAACTTGTCAAGGCTTGCGGTGTGCGTAAGGACAAATTCTATGTCGCCGTCCTTGTGATGGAACGGCGAATAAAGCTCCCTGTCCGCGCCGCCAATCTCATCGGTCAGCAGATCCTCAAGTCCGTTCCGGCTGACGTAATCCTTTCCGTTGCAGCACAGAACAAGTCCCGGATTAAGATAGGCGTAATTCCACAGACGCTTTTCGACCATCTCCATGTTGAACGAATATTTTCCGAAAAGCTCCGTGTCGGGGACAAATTCAAGATAAGTTCCGTCCTTTGAACCGGGCTTGGCGTTTCCTGAGGATGATGAGATTTTTTTTCCGCGCTCGAATTCCACGACCGCAATCTTTCCGTTCCTGATTGAGGCGGCACGGAAATATGAGGAAAGCGCGTTTGTCGCCTTTATTCCGACGCCGTTCATGCCGATTGCCTGCTTGAACACGGAATTGTTGTATTTCGCGCCGGTGTTCACGTTGCTCACGCAGTCCTCAAGTTTTCCAAGAGGAATTCCCCGGCCGTAATCACGGATTTTTACACGTCCGTCCTTTATCTCAATCTCTATTCTTGAACCGGCTCCCTGCGAGAATTCATCCACCGCATTGTCGATTCCTTCCTTTAAAAGTATGTAAATTCCGTCGTTCTCATTTGAGCCGTCGCCAAGCGAGCCGATGTACATTCCCGGACGCAGCCTTATATGCTCAAGTCCGTCAAGATGCTGAATGCTGTTCTCGTCATATACAGCAGGACTGTCGGGAATTTTCTTTGACTTTGAAGTTCCACCCATTCCGCCATTATAGGACGGATTCCTTATTTTTTCAATGAAAGGATTCCTCTGTTCCGGAAGCCGAATTTTTCATGGAGAAGACGCAGCCGCAGTAATCCTGACGGTAAAGTCCGTATTCCGCGCTCAGCTGAAGGCTCCTCAGAAAGCCGTTGTTCTTCTTGAAATCGGACGGAAGCCATTTCGGACCGGACGGATTTCTTGCGGCGATCGTTTTTCCCGCGGAATTTATCTTGTCCGCATCCTTATAAGGACTTACAGAAAGAGTCGTACAGAAATAATCGAATTTTCCGCTGACCGCCCGGCTGTATGTGCGCTCAAGACGGAATTCATAGCATCTCCGGCAGCGTTCACCGCGTTCAGGCTCGTCCGCAAGCTCCGGTTCAGCTGAAATTCCTGTCGCCTCATAAAATTCCTGCGGAACACACTCCTCCTCCATAAATGCGACGGAATTCTCCGTCACAGCAGGAAATTTCATATAGAAATCCTTCAGCTCGGAAAGGCGGCGGCGGTATTCTGCCTGCGGATAAATGTTCGGATTGTAGAACAAAACCGTAACGTCAAAGAAATTTACGAGCGTCTCCAGCACCGAAGACGAGCACGGACCGCAGCACGCATGAAGAAGAAGCCGCGGTTTCCGCCCGGAAGCGGAGATTTCCGGCAGAAGCTCATTGAATTCCTTCTGCCAAACTGATTTTGCCATGGAGCAAGAATATCCGAGGGAGAATTTTTTTTCAACAGGAGAAATTCTCCAAGCCCCGGAACACAAACATTCTGATCCGCGCGTCGCAGTCCGTTCATTTCCGTTTGAATCTTGTCGAATTTTATGATATAATCCGGCTTATATGGAAACAAAATTCAATGTTGACCAGAAGGTCGTCTATCCGAGCCAGGGTGTGGGCAAAATCACCGAAATCTTCGATAAAACTTTCAAGGACAAGACAATCCCGTATTACAAAATCTACATAGAAGCGTCCGACATGGTCGTGATGGTTCCTGTGGACAAGGCGGAGGATCTTGGTATCCGACAGATTGTGTCTGCCGACGAAGCATACGAAGCCCTGAACCTTCTTTCAGACGAATTTGAACCTATAACATCAGACTGGAAACTGCGCTATCAGATGAATCTTGACCTTCTGAAAAAAGGAACGGTCAAGGACATTGCCACAATAGTCCGCTGTCTATACAACCGCAGCAAGGTGAAGGAGCTTCCGATTCTTGAGAGAAAACTCTACGATTCGGCGAAAAAGCTTCTTGAGGACGAAATTTCCTATGCGATAGAAAAACCGGCAAAAGAGGTGGAGACCATGATTCACACAAAACTTGAACCGCCGGGAGCAGCGCCCAGAATAAAGCACATCGTCACTATAGAAAACGATGCCGATGACGATCTGATGGATGACATGGACGACTCGTCAGATGACTCAAGGGATTCGGATGACGGAGATGACATGAACGACAACGACAGGGATGACGAGAATTCCGGCGGCTCAGATTCGGACGGAGGCTCGGAAGAAGAATTCGATGACGACGAATTCTGACATCGCGGTAATCGTTACTGCCGCCGGCTCGTCATCAAGAATGGGCGGCGGAATAAAAAAAGAATATCTGCCGCTGGACAGAGGAACGGTTCTGTCCGGCGCCGTAAAAATTTTCCTGAAATCACTTTATCCTGAATATAGAATCTGCGCGCTTGTGGTGACTGTTCCGCCGGCAGGACAGGCCGGGGCGCGCCGCGCGCTTGAATGTGACGAAGAATTCATGTCCCTTTCCGAAAAGACAGGAATAAGACCAGAATTCGTGGAGGGCGGCGGAACAAGACAGGATTCCGTAAGAAACGCGCTTGAATTCATCGCAGAAAAAGGCATGACGCCGGAACTTGTGGCCGTCCATGACGGAGCGAGACCTTTTGTAAGCGCGCAGACGGTTCTGCTCGCCGTCGATACGGCCGCCGGCACAGGAGCGGCTGTTCCCGGAGTTACGCCGGTAGACACACAGAAACAGACCGACGAAAACGGATTCATATCGGCGCACCTTGAGCGCAGCCGTCTCTCGGCAGTACAGACACCGCAGGTGTTCGGATTCCGCCGTTTTCTTGACGCGCACAGAAAATGCGCCGGCGACGGCTGCCAATACACCGATGACACGGAAATCTGGGGAAAATACTGCGGTTCCGTAAAAGTCGTAAAAGGCGATGAGGCGAACATCAAGCTGACATTCGCCGGTGACTACAGAAAAAAATCAGGGGCGGATATGGAAGAGATACGGACAGGAATCGGATACGACATACATAGGCTTGTGCCGGGACGAAGGCTCGTTCTCGGAGGAATCGATTTCGCCTACGAAAAAGGCGAGGACGGACATTCGGACGGCGACGCGCTCTTCCATGCGGTTACCGATGCGGTGCTCGGAGCGGCAGGACTGGGCGACATAGGAAGTTTTTTCCCCCCAGAAGACATGAAATGGAAGGATGCCGACTCCGCCGGGCTGCTGCGCTCAGTAATGGAAAAAATCCGCGAGGCCGGATGGCGGGTCGGAAACATTGACTGCGTGATAAAGCTTGAAAAGCCGAAATTTCTGCCGTACAGGGACAAGGTGATAAAATCGGTCGCAGATGCGCTCGGAACAGAAGAACACCGCGTTTTTGTCAAGGCAAAGACAGGAGAAAAAATGGGGCCGGTCGGAACGGGAGATGCCGTAGAAGCCACCGCCGTCTGCCTTCTCTTCAGATAACAAAAAAATCCCCGGGCCGTGGACACCGTATGAAACAATGTCCGGCCGGGGTCAAAATCCTCAGAAATAAAAGAAAGGCGCAGGAATTACGCGCGAATCAGTCAGGCAGCTGGAGCAGAAGGTCTATCTCCGTTTCCGTCCGCTTGAATCTTGACGCAAGCTCCTTCACGCTCCATCCGTCGCGCTTGAGGGCACGGATTGTCTCCCTCTCGGACGGCGCGATTCCCGCATCCTTCGGCCGCTGATTTTTGGAGACCTCCTCCTTTGTCAGCTGATGCAGCCCGTCATATCTCACCTTGACCTCGCGCGAGAGTTCCTGCAGATTCAGTTCCGTCTGCTTGATTCCGTTCTGAACGTTTGTTATGTCATTTATCCGCTTCTCGGTCTGATCAATCATCGTGTCAAGGGAATTTATCTTGCCCACAGCATCGGAAATTTTCGGCGCGCTCTGGAGAATTCTGTCAACATCGTTCTGGACATCCTTTATCTCAAGCGGCAGCGACTGCGTCTTGCGTGAACAGTCAGACAGACGCTGCTCTATGTCCTTCAGCTGGTTATACGACACATCGACATCTTTCAGCACACGCTCGATAACCTCATTTTTCTTTTCGAGGCGCTCATACTGCTGCGAAACCTGGTCAAGCTTGTCCTTATAGTTGCGCACGGAAACTTCCATCGTCTGAAGGTCATCGGAAGTGGCGCGGAAAGTACCTATTCGCTCGTCAATCGAACCGGACAGGGCCATCAGCTTGTCGAACTGCTGCTCCAGCATGACGACACGGTTTTTCTGGCTTTCCACGGACGCAAGCTGGCGGCCTATATCCTCGTTCATCTTGCATATCGCATCATACTGTCCGGAAAGCTGTCCGGCGGTATCGCTGAATTTCTCAATCCGCTCGATGGAATTTCTCAGGGATGTTATGTTGTCCTCAAGCTGGCGCTTCATCTGGTCGGCCTTCTCGTAAAGCTGGATGTTCGATTTGATTTCGTTCAGCTCCTTTGAAAGCTCGCTCATCCGGCTCTGCATGTCATTCGCGTCGTTCTGCATTTTGAGCACGAATTTCGACTGCGTGGCGCGGTTCTGCTCAGATGCGTTCTGAATTTCCTGACGCAGCAACGAAAGATTCTGCTCGCTCAGGGCATTCTGGCTCTTAATACGCTCGTCCGACTCGGAGACCATGTCGGCATACATTTTCCGGAGACGCTCCTCTATCTCCGCGGAACGCTCCTGATATGAACCGATTGATGAATCGGCATTGTTCTGAAGCTCCTCAAGCCGCGACATCAGCTCGTTCTGCTGCTTCCTGATATTCTCCGAATAACCGGCCGCCTCAGCCATGATTTTCTGGGCAGACTCCTCGATCTTAGCGCGGGAAGATGCCCTGAAACTGTCAAGCTCCTCAGAAAACAGCGAGGCGGATTCATCCAGCTGGTGCTTTATCTGCTGTTTCCACGAATTGAATTCCGCAAGCGCCGCGTCGATGGACGAGACTCCGGTTTCCTGCCTTGATTTCAGGGAATCCTCAAACGTCCGTATGTCAGTCTCAAGCTGGCTCTTGATTTTTGCAAGCTGGGAATTCATAAGTCCGAGGTTTTTCTCCGTCTCGGCCTTGAGCTGCTCCTCCGATGAGCGCGATATTTCGTCTATGCGGTTTCCGGCTTCCGTCCTGAATGAACTGATCGTGTTCTTAAGCTCATCTATGTCAGCCTGAAGCCGCTTTCCGGTCTCGTCGGCGGCATCTCCTATTCTGGAATACTGTTCGGCGGTTTTTGCCTGAAGCGCGGCTATGCCGTTTTTCAGCTCGTCAAGATAGCCGTTCTCAGCGGCACGCCTTGAGTCCGCATAGGAATTCGCAAATTCCTTGAGTTTCGAGTCAAACTGCTGCTTCCATTCGACAAGCTCGGTATCTATCTGGTTTCCCTTTACGGCAAGATTCTTCGTGAACGTGTCCTCAAAATCATTCAGCCGGTTGCTTATATTGTCCGAGGCAGAAGCCTTCAGCTCATCGACCGACCTGCGGATTTCATCAAGCTCGGCTTCTATGGAGGAAGAATTCTCCTTCACGGATTTTGAGAAATCGCTCTGCCGGCGCTGCTGATCCGCGGAGAAAGTGCTGAAACTTGACAGAACACGGTCCTGAACTTCCTGCATGGCCGCCCGCAGACTTTTTTCCAACATGTCAACATCCGCTCCGGAAGTCTCAAGCTGGGACAGTTTGTATTCAATGTCCTTTTTATATGAACCGATCTGCTCGTCTATTCCCTCAAGCACACTCAGATGGCGGCCTTCGCTTTCGGCTACCGCATTTTTGATCGAGTCGCTTATGAGCCTGCTCAGATTGTCAAGTTTTATCTGCGCCGAATTCTGGAACTCCTGAATGTTCTGTGACACTTCCCTTATCTTCGACTCAAGCTTGGGCTGAATTTCCGCGGCTTTCATCGAAGCCGTCTCACATTCATCCTGCAGCGCGCGCACGGATTCCTGCGCGTCGTGAATCGATTTTTCAGCCTCCGAGGTGATGGTCTTAAGAGTTTCGGAAAGAGACTTGTGCATCGCCGAAACCTGCTGGCTTATTATTCCACGGTATTTGTCTATGCTTTCAGAAGCCTTTGCATTGAACTGCTCGAACGCATTCTTCTCCTTTTCATCCGCCTTTGCAAGCGCATCGTCAAACAGGGTCATATATTTGCCGGAAAGCTGTCTGAGAGACTCGTCAAAATCTCCGCGGATTTTCTGAATCTCATCTGAATTTCCGTCCACGTCGGCACGCAACGCCGCCGCAACCTCGCTGTTCTTCCTCAGGCTCTCATCCACAGATGCCTGCATCTCGGCAATCCGTTTTGCCACAGCCGAACCGTATTTTTCTATGCTCTCGCCGACTTTCGCATTCATCTGCTCGAACGCCGCCTTCTCCTTTTCGTCAGCGGAAGATACGGCCTCGTTGAAAAGATCAAGGTATTTCTCCCGCAGGCCGCGAAGCTCCTCGTCAAGCTCCGCCTTCACATCCTGAATCGCGCCGCTGTTTCCATCGACTCCGGCACGCAACGCCGCAGCAACCTCGCCGCTTTTCCTCAGGCTCTCATCCACGGACGCGCGCAGCTCCCCGATCCGCGCGGAAATCTCGGCTCCGTATTTCTCTATGTTCTCGCCGGCCTCCGCGTTCATCTGCTCGAACGCCGCCTTCTCCTTTTCGTCTGCGGAGGATACGGCCTCGTTGAAAAGATCAAGGTATTTCTCCCGTAGGCCGCGAAGCTCCTCGTCAA
>DBIW01000029.1:62293-108921 GCA_002296965.1 Treponema sp. UBA792
CGCAACGCCGCAGCAACCTCGCTGTTCTTCCTCAGGCTCTCCTCCACGGACGCGCGCAGCTCCCCGATCCGCGCGGAAATCTCGGCTCCGTATCTCTCTATGTTCTCGCCGGCCTCCGCGTTCATCTGCTCGAATGCCGCCTTCTCCTTCTGGTCGGCCGCGGCCACAGCCTCGTTGTAAAGCTCATTATATTTCTCCCTGAGGCTGCGAAGCTCCTCGTCAAGCTCCGCCTTTATTCCACGGATCGCACCGGAATTTCCGTCCACATCTTTCTTAAGGAATTCCGTTGTCTCACGGCTCTGCCTGAGGCTTTCATCCAGCGATGACTTAAGCTCCGAAACAGCACCGGCGTAGGAATTCTGAAGCTCAGTTATTTTCCTCTCAGACTCCGAGCTGAACGCATCTATCCGGTCTGAACATCCGGACAGAATTTTTTCCAGTCTGGAGTCGCATTCCGAACGAAGAGTATCAATTCTTTCTATATAACTCCGTCTGATTTCTTCCAGTTTTCCGTCACAGTCACCGTGGAGCGCCTCAAATTTTCCCGCATAATCGCTGTTCAGCGCATCAATTTTTTCCGAGCAGTCAGCCTTCAATTCCGCAAAGCGGTCCATATAATCGGCACGAAGGAGACTCACCTTGTCATCGCAGCCCTTTCTGATTTCATCAAGCTGACCGTCACAGTTTTTCTGTACGGACTCAATGACATCATCGCATTTCTGCTGCAGGGAACCGGCCTTTACATCACATTCAGCGCGGATGTCCTCAAGTTTCCGCTCATATCCGTCCTGAACGGACTTCATCTCATCGGCCACTATTCTCTCAAAATCCTGACGCCGGCTGTCAAGCTCCGAACGTACAGCCCTCACCGCCTCCTGCGTTCCGTCAACGGAAATTTTCGTCTCATCGGCAATAGCCTTCAGCTCCGAGGAAACCGAATCCTTGAGTTCGGAGATTTTCTGCTTCAGCGCCTTTCCGTAGCTGTCGATGTTCTCGCCGGCATTCTGATTCATCCGCTCAAACGCGGCCTTCTCCTTCTCGTCCGCGGCAGCGACGGCCTGATCAAACAGAGAAGAATAACGTTCCGTCAGTTTCCGCAGCTCCTCATCAAGCCCGGCTTTTATCTCCTTAATCGCACCGGAATTTCCGTCCACATCCTTATGAAGGAATTCGGCCGTCTCGCTGTTCCTGCGTATGCTGTCTTCTATTGAATTCCTTATGTCAACAAGTTTTGAATCACATTCATTCTCAAAATCACGGAATTTCTCGTTCATCACCTGCTCAAAATCGCGGCGCTCGTCATCATATTCCTGTCTGACCTCAGAAAGAGTCTGCTGGGCCTCGACAAGCTTCTGCTTTACGGCTTCCGTGTATTTTCCGATATTCTCGGTGACCTTTGCGGAAAGCCTGTCGAATACTGCGCGCTCCTTCTGATCGGCGGCCGCAACCGCACTGCAGAAAAGATTGTTGTAACGCTCCTGAAGCTGAGCAAGCTCATTCTCCAGTTCCGTCTTTACGTCATTAATCGCGGCGGAATTTCCGTCCACATCCCGGCGCAGCGTCTCGGCATCATCAGAATTCCGCCTCAGGCTTTCCTCAATCGAGGATTTCAGGGCCGCCATTTTCTCGCCGCAGTCTCCCCTGAAATTCTCAAATTCGGACGACATCTCATGTTCAAATTCGCGCCGGTCATCGTCATATTTCTGCTTTGCCTCGGCGAATTCCTGCTGCGCCTCCGCGACCTTCCGTCTGACAGAATCCGCATATTTTCCGATGCTTTCGGACGCGCGGGCGGAAAGCTGCTCAAACGCGGCCTTCTCCTTCTCGTCCGCGGAATTCACCGCCTCGGAGAACAGGTTCATGTATTTTTCCTGAAGGCGTTTCAGCTCGTCGTCAAGCTCGATTCTTACAGTCTGAATCGCACCGGAATTTCCGTCCACATCCTTTCTGAGAAATTCAGAAGTCTCTGCGCTGCGCCTCAGGCTCTCGTCAAGCGAGGACTGAAGCTCCGCAAGCCGTCCGCTGTATGTGTCCTCAAATTCCCGGAAGCGGCCGTCAATCGAATTCTCAAAAGCCGTCTCCGCATCCTCATATTTAAGCCTGAGAGCCGAGACCGTGTCCTCCAGAACCGATGCGCGCTCCTCGTATTTCGTCTCGATTGTACGCAGCCGCGGATCATAGGAATTCTCGAACTCATCAATCCTGTTCCTGTAGTTTTCGGTCATTCCGTCGATCTGATTCGTGTACATCACGTTCATGCTGTTAAGCTTTTCGGTGCAGTCATTCTCAAGCGACGAAATCGCATCCTGAATTTTCAGCTCGAATTCATTCATCCTTGACTCGCTCGAATTCTCAAATCCGCTCATCGCCTGCTCATATTTTCTGGTGATGTCACCGTATTCGGAATCGAACTGTGTCCTAAGGTTCTCGATGCGCGCGCTGTTGTCGGAGGTTATTCCCTCGAACGCCTTGGTGTACATCGCGACAAGCTTCTGATAATCCGCATTGAATTTCTCGGTCAGCGAGTCAAAATTATTCGTATTGCGCAGACCGACGGAATCCATCTGCTCGTTGTATTTCGCGCTGATTTTTCCGAAATCCTCATCAAAGCGGGCGGAAATTCTGGCGATTACGCCGTTGTTCTTGTTCGCGATGGAATCAAGCAGCTTTGAATATTTTTCGTGGAGCGAGGTCACCTTGTCGGAATATGAGTCGGAGAGCGCATTCAGATTCCTGCTGAATTTGTCGCTCATCTCCGAAAGACTTTCCTTTGTCTCCGCATAGACGGAGGAGACGGCATCCCGGCATTTTTTTGCGGTCTCGGCGTTATGCGCGGCAAAATCCTTCTCAAGCCCGTCGGAACTGCTCTTTATCTGCGCTGAAATTTTGGAGAATGAGCTTTCCATTCCCGCACGGGCCTCGTCAACTCTGCGCGCAAGCTCGCCGTCAAGGTAGTCGGTCTGCTCCTTCACCTTTTTCATGTACTGTTCCGCGCGGATCTGAGACTGCTGGCTCAGATGCTCAAATGCCGTGTCCTCAAGCGACTTTGCCTTTTCGGAAGCCTCTTCGTACGCGGTCTGAATGTCCCGCCTGATTGAATCAAGCGCCTTCTCCGCATCGGAGCGCATTGCGGCAATGTCGGAGTCAAGTTTTTTCGCGCAGTCTTTGTATTCGTCAAGAAGCGCAGCTCCTATAGTCTTGAGCTGCTCCTCATTATGCTTTGAGAAATTCGCGGAAACCTGAGGAATGCTTTTCTGGAGCGCGTCCACCTTCTGCTGCTCCTGCCGGAGCCTCGCAAAAAGCGTGTCCACAATTCCGCTCTCCTTATGGACACGGCGCAGATTCTCCTCGACATTCGCGGTCATCTCGTTCAGGTCCGCAAGAACCTTTGAATAGCTGTTCAGCTGCGAGTCGATGCTCTTCGCCGCCTTCATGCTGCCTTCCAGTTTCTTCGCCTCGTCAGCAAACGTTTCCTGATATCGGGACAGGACCTTGACCGCGGCGTTCGCCTGGGTCTGGCGGGAATCTATGTCCGTCGCCATCATCTCGAAACTTTTTACGATTTTCTTGTAATATTCATCAAGGTCAGACTGGCGTTTGTCCATGTAACGTTTCGCCTTGTCTATTGTGTTGTTTCCCTTAGTCAGTTCACGGAAAACGATTGAAATTCCAAGTGAAATTATTGCGGATATGAGTACTGCGATCAATTTCTATGTCTCCACCCAAAATTATGAATGCCGGTCTCCGGACGAGAGAACTGCCGGAGGCCTCCGAATTTTTCTTATGACTGCCTCAGTTCTCGCCCAGAACAAATTTCTGCAGTTCCAGATATGAGCAGAACGAAATATCCGCCAATTCCGAAGGCCGGCAGAATATTTTTCTTAAAGGAGATATGAACCAGGCGGACTTCATTCCGGCGCTCTTTGAGCCGACAATATCGTATTTATAGCTGTTGCCGACGTAAAGAATCTGTTCCGGAGGAAGACCGAGCCTGTCCGCAAGATGCGCGAACGGAACAGGAGAAGGCTTGAGCGCCCCGATGAATTCAGTTCCCAGAACGACATCACAGTAGGGTTTTATTCCCCAGACATCGCCTTTCTGCTCCGGCGGAAAATCCGAAAGAAGGGCGATTTTAAGTCCGGCCTCCTTGAATTTCCGCACGGTGGCTACAACATCACGGCACGGTTTTATTCTTGAGAAATATTTTTCAAGTCCTTTGTAGACAACCGCATCAAGACGGCTGCGGGCCTCTTCCTTTGTACATCTGAGACGTGTGGCCATATCCGCAGCCTGGACATCGCTGAAATTCTCAACGGCCTCGTTCTGGTGGAGGCGTCTGCGGGTCAGTCCGTATTTCAGAAAAAACTGATTGTGCCGGAGAAAGTGAAAGGCCATCCGCACGTTCAGTCTCCAGGCTTTGTAAAGGGTTCCGTCAATATCAAAAGCAACAGCTTTTATCTCGCCAATATTTTCTACAGTCACGATTTTACCTTGCAAGGGAATGTCGGCATCTCCAGATCCGGCTGACCGCCATAGGCATGGAAAAAAAATGCCGCCGGTTATTCCGTTCTATTATACAATAAAAACGTCAATGCGTCAGTATAAATCGTGAATATGAATAGGGATTTTTGCTTAATTGCAGAACAGTCCCCTATATGATATTATGCCCCTTGCGATGAAAAAGGTTCTGATTATAGACAGTCATCCGCTGTTCAGGGAATATCTGCGCCAGAAACTGACTGCGGATCAGATTGATGTTGTGCTCACCCAGGGCAACAGAGACTACTACACAAAGATGATTTCCGCCATGCCGAATCTGATTGTGCTGGACATGGCAGATGACAACATAACGGAAATGGAATTCCTTGAGAAAAAAGCCGCCGACCCGAATTCCGTGGACATTCCGGTAATCGTGACAGGACCTTCAGCAGAACGTTCGGCAATCGGGGGAATGGCCCGTTACGGCGTGATAAAATATTTCGCGAAACCGATACAGTTCGACATTTTTTTCGAGGCAATCGGAAACGTCCTGCACCACACGCTCTCACTTGACACAACCCAGTGCGTCCTTGACATACATAAAAACGGCGACATGATTTTTATAGAACTGGCAAAAGGGCTGAACCGCGAGAAAATCGCACTGATGAAATACAAGCTGAGCGAAATGATTGAGGGTGCAGAAATCGAATCACCCAAAATAATAATCATGCTGTCAAACCTTGAGCTTTCATTCATTGACGGCTACAACCTTGAATTCCTTATCGACAACATAATGAGCTGTCCGCACGTAAAACCAAAGAACGTGAAAATTCTCTCGTTCAGCTCATTTGTACGGGAATTCATTGACGGACACCAGAAATACAAGGATACGGAAGTCTGCTCCAATCTGCCGCGCATACTGAACAAACTTGTCGAGACGACGGCGACGGCAAGCGTATCGGACATAATAACGGACAGAATTCTCACATCGTCATATATGGAAAATTCCGGCTCGGTGGAGACAAGATTCCATTCCGATGCCGGCGGCGAGGAGAAATCCGCCGTAAAGGACGACGGAACCGTTCTGAACGTGGCCATAATAGATGCGAATCCGTCCTCTCTTGAGGAAAGCGCATCGGTGTTCACGGCGGCCGGAGCAAAATGCACGGGATACACATCGGGGCAGACGTTCATGTCCGGATACAGCGAGGGAAAATTCAGCCTTGTCCTTCTTGATGTGATGATTTCCGACGGGACAGGCTTTGACATACTGGATTTCCTCCGCTCGGAGCCGGGCTCACCGCCGGTCGTGGTATATTCGCAGAGCCTGCAGAAGGACACGATAATAAGAGCGTTAAGCTCCGGAGCAAAAAGCTACATCTCAAAACCGCAGAAACCTGCGGTGCTTCTGCGCAAGGCGATAAACGCCCTCGGATGACGGGTTCAGGAAATGGATTCAATGCAGAAAATAAATTTCCACACGCACACCACTTTCTGCGACGGAAAGGATACGCCGGAGCGGATGGCTCAGGCCGCTTTTGCCAAAGGATTCTCGGTTCTGGGATTTTCCGGACACAGCATGTTTCCGTTCGCCGCAAAATGGCATATCGCGCCACGTGAACATCAGGCTTATGTCAGCAGCATCAGAAAAATCGCGGCTGACTATGAAGGCCGGATGTCCATAAAATGCGGATTCGAGGCGGATTATGTGCGTGGAATCTGCATTCCGGACAAGGAATTCTACAGCGAGCTTTCTCCGGATTTTCTGATAGGATCGGTTCATTACGTCGTCACAGAAAAAGGGCATTATTCGGTGGACTCAAGTGCGGAACGTGTCAGCCGGGGTCTCGAAATTCTGTACAGAAATGACGGAAAGCAGGCTGTCCAGGATTATTTTGAGGCCCAGAGATTCATGCTTGCGCACGGAAATTTTGAGATCTGGGGTCATCCCGATTTAATCAGAAAGAGGAACGGAATTCTTCATTTTTTCGATGAGAACGAAAATTGGTACAGGGAGGAGCTGCGGCTTACGGCAAAGGCTGCCGCGGCGGCCGGAGTCATAGCGGAAATAAACACGGGAGCAATAGCGCGCGGCGCGATGGATGCTCTCTATCCGTCGGATGAATTTCTCAAGATAATACATGACGAGGGAATTCCTGTCATGATTAATTCAGACGCCCATTCGGCGGACGGCCTTGACTGCGCGTTTGACCGCGCGAAAAAAGCCGCATTACGCGCAGGCTACACCGAGACGGTATGGCCTGACGGCGGAAAAATAAAAACGGTAAGAATCGTCTAACGGTTTCTCCGCTCCTCCTCACTGGCGCAGGAAATGCACATGAACGCATACGGAATCGCCTCAAGCCGGGCGACCGGAATCTCCTTGCCGCATTTTACGCAGCGTCCGTATTTCCCCTGATAAATTCTTTCTATCGCATTGTTTATAAGCTGAAGCCGGCGCGCATCCTGCGCTCCAAGTGACGTAAGAAGGGTTCTGTCTATCGCGTCAGATGCGGCGTCAACCTCATCTCCGGATTCTATCGTCTTAACAAGATTTTTCATGTCATCGCTCTGACCTGCAAGCGACTCAAGTATTGTCTGTCTCTGCTCAACAAGCTTATTTTTCATCTCGTCGATGAATGACTGTTCCATTATTTTCAGCTCCCGTTGCGCCAACATACCCATGTTGACAAATTAAGATGTTTTGTACATATTAATATAAGTGCAAAATATCAAAAAAACAACTTTTTATTTATTTTTTGCAGAGCGAATTTGTATATTTTTCTGATTACATAAAATCAGTTGGAGAAAAGGTAGTTATATGGCAAAAGAAGAAGCTATTGAAGTAGAAGGCGTGGTCAAGGAGGCTCTTCCGAACACGACTTTCCGTGTCGAGCTGAAGAACGGCCACATCATAATGGCGCATCTTTCAGGCAAAATGAGAAAACATTATATCAGAATTGTTCCGGGCGACAGCGTCAAGGTTGCCCTCTCTCCATACGATTTGAACCGCGGAAGGATAATATTCAGACAGAGATAAATTCTCCGGCTCAGGACTGACGGTCTGCAAAAATAAAAATCCATGAACAGGGAGAAAACAATGACTTTATATGAGGACTTGAAGTGGCGCGGACTTATAAAGGACGTGGCCGGAGAAGAGGCTGAGCTTCAGAGAATTCTTGACGGAAAGCCTTTTACATTCTACTGGGGAACGGATCCCACGGCAGACAGCCTTCATCTTGGACATTATTCATCACTCTGCACGGCAAAACGGCTTTCCCTCGCGGGACATCATCCGCTGCTTCTGTGCGGAGGCGCGACAGGACGGATCGGAGACCCGCGTCCCACAGCAGAACGCGACATCATAAGCATAGACACGCTCAACAGCAACATCGCAGGAATAAAGAAGCAGATAGATTCGCTTTTCGGAGGAAAGGCGGAGCTTGTTGACAACTACGACTGGATGAAGGGCTATGAATTCCTTGATTTCCTGCGGGATGTCGGAAAATACATAAACGTGAACTACATGCTCGACAAGGACATAATCCGGCGGAGACTTGACTCAGGAATAACGTTCGCGGAATTCTCGTATATGCTTCTTCAGGGCTACGATTTTCTTCACCTCTATGAGACAAAAAACTGCATAATGCAGGTTGAGGGATCGGATCAGTGGGGAAACATAACAACGGGTATCGACCTGATAAGAAAAAAACTTGACAAGACAGCATACTCGTTCACAATGCCGCTTATTCTTGATTCGACAGGAAAGAAATTCGGCAAGAGCGAGGGCAATGCCCTATGGCTTTCAAAAAACAAGACATCTCCGTACGAAATCTACCAGTATCTGATAAACGCCGACGACACAAAGGTTCTTGAATATCTCAAGGTGTTCACGTTCCTGTCAAAGGAACAGATTGGGGCCGTATATGAGCAGCAGCTTTCCGCTCCGGAGACACGTGCCGCACAGAAGGCTCTTGCATACGAGGTTGTCAAGGACATACACGGAAAGGAAGAGGCGGACAATGCCGTCACCGTTTCCGAGAAACTCTTCAGAGGCGACTTTTCCGGACTTTCCGCAAAGGACATAAAGACAGGCATGAAAAGCGTCCCGTCGTTCAGGCTGAGCGGAGACGAAACTCTAATCGATGTGCTCGTGAGCAATAAAATAGCCTCATCCAAAAGGGAGGCCAGGGAATTCATAAAGGCCAACGCAATCAGCATAAACGGAGAGCCGGTGTCGGACGAGAATCTGCCGGTCACAAAGGACATGGCTGTGGGCGGAGAAATAATAGTCTTCCGCCGCGGAAAGAAAAAATATTTCATCGCGGAATTCTGCTGACATAAATGTGACTCCATAAAAGGAACCGGAGCAAATTTCCGGTTCCTTTTTTTGTTCCGCCTGATTGATACGTATTTGACAATAAATCCGTTTTGTTTCAATATTGTCCGCATGGAAAAGTCAGTTTACATCATAGGACACAGGAATCCTGACACTGATTCCGTTGTGGCCGCAGTCGCCTACGCCCGGCTGAAAAATCTTATGGGCATGAACAATTATATCGCGGCCCGCGCCGGCCATCTCTCTCCGCAGACAGATTACATCTTCAATAAATTCAACACACCGCACCCCAAGTATCTTCCGGATCTCGTGCCGAAGGTCGAATACTATATGCCGCCGCTTACAGGGACAGTAAGGGAGAACATTTCGGTCTGGGACGCGATCGGGCAGATGGAGGATTCCGGAAGCCGCGTCATGCCGGTTGTCGACGCGGACGGAAAATATGTGTCGCTGCTGCATTACAGCGCATTTGCGCAGAACGTTCTGACCGTACTGAATCCGGAACGCAAGACGGCGATAGCGACAAGCATTCCGCTCATTCTGAAGACGCTGAACGCGCAGCCCCTCATAGTCAACGGGGACGGGGAAATTTTCAAGGCGTCGGTTCTTGTCGGCTCATCCGAACCCGACACATTCAGACAAAGACTTGCCGCACATGCCAGCGAGAATATCGTGGTGATTGCAAGCGACCGCGAGAACATACACGAAATCTGCATAGAGGCAAAAGTCAAGCTGCTGATAATAACATCCGGCTACGTCATGAGAAAGGAGCTGCGCGAGAAGGCCGAGAAAAACGGTGTCTCCGTGATAATCAGCCCGTACTCCACGTCCCCCACGTCAATGCTGATCGCGTACTCAACGCCTGTCTCCGTGATGGCGGATTCGGACATAAAACCCGTTCACCCCATGGACACGGTATCTAAAATACAGCCGCTTCTGAAGGCGTCTCCGTGCCGCTGCCTGCCGGTTGTGGACAACGACAGCAGAATTCTCGGCCTGATCTCGGAGCATGACCTTATACATGACCCGAACGTGGAGGTGATTCTTGTTGACCACAACGAGATCACCCAGGCGGTGGAAGGCATCGAGCATTACAAAATCCAGGAGGTGATTGACCACCACAGAATCGGAACACTCTCCACAAAATATCCGATAACATTCATAAACAAGCCTGTCGGCTCAACGGCAACGCTGATCGCGGGACTTTATATGGAGAACAGAATCTCAATTCCTAAGGACATCGCCGGTCTTCTTCTCTGCGGAATTCTATCGGACACGCTTATTCTCCAGTCAACGACAACAACCGGAATCGACCGCGAGGTGGCGGAATACCTCTCCAACATAACCGACCTTGACATAAAGGAGCTGGGACGCGAAATCCTTGTGGCCGGAAGCAAAATCACCGGAAGAGCGGCCGGAGAGGTGATACGGCAGGACATGAAGGAATACACCGAGGACAAGAACGTGTATACCGTAAGCCAGATTGAGGTGGGAAACACAGCCGAAATTCTTGACAGGAAGTCCGATTTTCTTGCGGAACTTGAAATAGAGAGACGGAGCCGGAAAGCGGTGTTCAGCGCGCTGCTTGTCACGGATATAACACAGCTGTCAAGCATTCTGCTCATCGTATGTGAGCCGAAATTCCTTCCATATATAACGTTTCCGAAACTTGAGGACAATGTATACTATCTGAAGGATGTAGTGTCACGGAAGAAACAGCTGATTCCGATGCTGACAGAACAGATTCTGAACTATATGCAGTAAAAAGAAATGGAATTCCGGACGGAAATCAGGAATTCCATTTTTGACAAACTGGCAGCAATACATTATTATAACGCATACAATTTTAAAAGGATGACAGATTGAAAGAAAACTACCACCGCTGCCTTCTGAATGCCGGAATCAGGCCGTCCGTCCAGAGAATCGCCATATATGCCTTCATGAAGGAGACAAAATCACATCCGGATGTGGAAACCGTCTTCTCATCTCTGGCACCTTTATATCCCACGCTCAGCAAGACAACCGTTTACAACACGCTCAAGCTGTTTGAAGAGAAGAAACTTGTGCGCTCAATTTATATCGAGGATGACAAGCTCCGTTTTGACGCCGACATGACCGACCACATTCATTTCAAATGCTCATGCTGCGGCGGACTATACGACATATTCAACAGCAACTTTGTGAAAAACCTGAACAAAAGCTGCCGCACGGTAATTCCAAGAGGATTCATCCTTGAAGAGAACGAGCTTTGCCTCTGGGGACTATGCTGCGACTGCGCAAAGAAAAAGGACACAGCTGACAGCTCCGGCACAGGCGGAGGCGGCACGGATTCCGCCGGCACAAAATAAAACTAAATTTCCATTCTGGAATTCCGATATTTTCCCTATAGAAACGTGTTTTCCGGCATTGCCACTTAAAGAAAGCACTCTGAGGGGAATTTTGAATGAACAGAAGAAACATTTTCATACTGCTGGCGGCCGCGGCAGTTCTTTCCGGCTGCCAGTCAAAACCGGCGGCGGAACCGACACCCCATGAACTTATAAAAGAGGGACGGACAGAAGAGGCAAAGGACAAATACATCCTTGCCTACGACGTGAACGCGCTCGACGGGGACGGAAACACGGTTCTCCACCTCGCGGCGAAAATGAACGATGCGGATCTTGTCACATATTTCATCATAAAAGGCGCGGACACCGAGCTTAAGAACTATGCCGGAGACACGGCGCTTCATGTGGCGATAAACAACGACGCTTACGACGCGGCGAAACTGCTTTCAGCCGTCGGAGGAAACCTCTTCTCCAGAAACTCCGGCAACATAACAGCCCTTGATTTGGGACTTGCCCGGGATCCTGTCTATTACGATATTTTCATCACGACAAAATCAGGAGAAATCCGTGACGTGGAGGGACGCTCAATCGTACATTATTTTGTGCAGACCGGAAACCTCACGGGAATCGAATACTGCATAAAAAAGGGAATCCCCATCTCCGTAAAGGACAATTACGGAAAAACGCCGCTGGATCTCGCTCTTGACGACATAGACAACGAAAAATCGGTCCAGATCGCGGCAGCATTGATTTCCGGAGGTGCGGATCCCGTCGAGACAAAGATCCAGTACTTTCAGGATGCGGTCGCCGCAAGAAACCTGAACTACAGGTTCGCCGACGGCCAGACTCCGCTTCATCTCAGCATAATATACGGATACAATGCGGTAGCAAAATATCTGCTTGAGAACGGCGCGTCGACTGCGGCTCAGGACAGTTCCGGCTCCACACCCCTGCATGAGGCAGTCAGATACGGCAGGACGGAGACAGCCAGACTGATTCTTTCTGCCGGAGCAGACGTGAACGCCCGCGACAACCTCGGAAAAACTCCGGTCATGCTGATCATGCCGGCGGACAAGGCGGATGAGCTGTACAAAATTCTGATTTCATACAAGGCCGACCTCAAGAGAAAGGATATGTACGGCGACACGGTGCTCCACACGACGACAATGATGCGCACTTCGCCAGAACTGACGGAATTTCTGATTAAAAACGGAGCAGACGTGAACGCGCGCAACAAGGAGGGCGTGACTCCCGTCGAGATAGCGGTGCAGCAGGGCGACGCGGAGACGGTGCGGATTCTGACAAGAAACGGAGCGGACATAAACACAAAGGATACCCACGGAAATTCTCCGCTGCTTCTGGCTCTTGCCGGTGATTACGTGATTTTTGAGGCGACCGTAAATTCATCAAACATAACGGCGCAGGATTCGGAAGGAAACACGCCGCTCCATACAGCTCTTCTTACGGACGCGCCGCTGTCAAAAATCCAGTATATAATCAGTCTGACAGACGACGTGAACACGCGTAACCGCGACGGAAATTCCGCGCTTTTCATAACAGTCCTGAAGAACAGGCAGAAAGTCGGAGAAATGCTTCTTGAAAAAAGCGCGGACATCTTCTCGACCAACATAAACAACAATTCGCCGCTGAGACTCGCGCTGAAATACGGCGGAACCATTCAGGACTGGCTGATAACATCAAAGACCATAAATGCGACGGACGGAAGCGGAAACACACCGCTCCACTACGCCGCCGAATGGCAGTATACCGACGCATTGAATTCCCTGCTAACAAAGGGAGCCGACATCAACGCCGTAAATGCGAACGGAGAGACACCTCTGTTCAGCGCGGCGAAAAGTGACAATCCGGAGATTGTGAGGATAATAGCCGGCAACGGGGCTGACATCAATGCGAGGGACAATCTCGGAAGCACGCCTCTTCATGTGGCGATAAGATGGGACGCAAGAAAATCAGCAGAGGAGCTTATAAACTGCGGAGCCAACATCGACGCAAGGAACAGCGCCGGAAAATCCGCGCTGGCGGAAGCCGTCATCTCATCCAACATGGCGGGAGCTGAATTCCTGCTTATGCAAGGCGCGAACCCGAACAGTTCCGACAAGGACGGATATACGGTTCTTATGGATGCGATAAGTGGCGGAAGTCCGGAAATCATAAGGCTTCTGCTGAGCTACGGCGCGAATCCGCAGACACAGGAAATAAACGGAAGAAATTCCTACCATGAGGCCGCCCTTTCCGGCGACAGGAAAATCATATCGCTCATACGAGAGGCAGGAGGCAACCCGATGTCGCGCGACAAGCAGGGAAACACACCCTTCTCGCTTGTCCTCAAAAAGGATTTTCAGACAATCAGAGAGGTTCTCGGAGACAACCTGACGGTCACCGACAGTGACGGCAACACTCCGATACACATCGCGGTAAGAGCTGGATGCCCAGAAACGCTGCTTGAGATGCTGGTTGACCGCGGCTACCCGTGCGACACGAGAAATTCTGATGGGTATACGCCTCTGTGCTATGCCGTCATGAACAGGGACAGCGTCTCCGCAAGGCTTCTCCTTGACAACAAGGCGGATCCGTTCCAGTTCATAGACAAGCGCGGCGGCAACAGCGTCACAATCGCGCTTGCAAACGGAGACATGCAGATGATTTCCGAAATCGTGAAATTCGCAGGCTCATCCGCCGACATTCAGGGGAACACAATTCTTCATTACGCGGCGAAATCAGCTCCGGAAGAGACCATAAAAACCCTGCTCGCCTACGGAACCGACAGGACAATAAAGAACATCTACGGAGACACCCCTTACGATGTCGCCGTGAGATGGAAACGCCCGGATGCGGCGAATCTGCTGAAATAAACGGATTCCGCGTCAGCAGAAAGTACGTCTGACGGCATCCATGAATTTCTCGCCGCGGTCAAATTCATTCGTGAACATACCGAATGAAGTGGCGCCCGGTGAGAACACGACTATCTCCGGCTGGAGACTGCCGCTCCGGCTGGATTTTTCTTTGTCCGCGAAATTCTTCTCCGCCGAAAAATCATATTTCATCGCCGCCATAAGCTCATCAAGCGAGGCGAAAGGCCCCTCAAAATGTATTCCCCTTTCCAGAAGGACAGGAACAATTTTGTCCGTAGCCGTTCCCGCAAGAAGATAAATCCCAAGAACCGCATCCGTTCCTCCGGAAAGCGCGTCCGTCAGAGGCGAAAGGTCAAGTCCCTTGTCCGTGCCTCCTGTCACAAGAAAGACAGGACGCCCGAATGAAGCCACCGCAGCAGCAGCCGATTCAGGAACAGTCGCGGCGGAATCATTGAAAAAACGGTATTCCCGGCCGGCAATCACAGTGCTGTAAAAAAACTGGAGCCTGTGCGGAATTCCCTTCCATTCCGCGCAGATTCCGGCAGTCCGTTCAGCGGAAACACCCATCAGGTACATTATAAGCGCGGCGTTCAGCACATTTGTCCTCATGTGCTCCCCCGGAACGGCAAGTCTATCCAGAATCACTTCAGGAGCCTCCATCCCCGGAAGAAGAGCTTTTCCCCGGAACGTTCCGTCTCCACCTGTCTCCTGCCATACGCCGAATTCACCATGCTTGAGTCCGGCTTTTCCATACCGCAGAACCCTCGCACGGCTTTCCGAGGCGAAAAAATCTCCCCAGGCGCCGCCGCAGGATGGTCCTGTTCCAGGCTCATCGCCGTCCGAATCAAAAATGGAATATGAGTCCGAATCCTGATCCGCATAGATCAGACGTTTGTCCGCCACATAAGGCTCCATGCCGCCGTACCAGTTCTGATGGTCCGGAACTATCTTCGTAATCAGTGAAATTTTCGGGCGGAGGACATTTCTGCCGCGGAGATCGGCAAGCTGCCAGCTTGAAAGCTCCAGAACGACAGGCGTTCCAGAATTCACCTTGTCAAAAAAAGTGAGCGGACTTACGGTGATGTTTCCGCCAAGATAACAGCTGAATCCGGCCTGAACGAGACCGAAATACGCGGCGCTTACGGTGGAGGACTTTCCCTTGCTTCCGGTAACGGCAATCACAGGAGCGTCTGAAAAACGGAGAAAAATGCTTATGTCTGTCTCCACCGCCTTTGATGCGGCCAAAAAACGGTTTCCATCATATTTCACACCTGGATTCTTGATTACACAGTCCGCAGTCTCAAAATCGCGCAGTTCATGACCGCCCAGATGATAGACAAGCCTTGATCTGTCAAGTGACCGGTCGGCCTCAATTGATTTTATTGTCGGAAGAAGCTGCTCTTCTGTCTTCATGTCAGTCACGGTGACAAACGCCCCATGCGACAGAAAGAATCTGACGGCCGCCTCCCCGCCTCCGTTCAGTCCGAGTCCCATCACCGTCACATGGCGGTTCCTTATGTCTCCGACAGAAGAGAAAACGCATTTCTCAGAATAAAAATGAGCCATGACAACCTCCGCAAACAAAAAAGGCTGTTCAAAAACGAACAGCCATATCATGCCAGGAACCGGGGTCGAACCGGCACGCCGATTGCTCAGCACGGGATTTTAAGTCCCGGGTGTCTACCAATTCCACCATCCTGGCAATTGAAGTGATTCTATACAAAAAGCGTGTTTTTTACAAGTATCGCAGCATGTATTGTAACCGGGGGTATTACATGATATATTATCAGGATGAACATATCGGCTTGGATTTTTCTTGGACTGCTTGTGGCGGCGCTTGCGGCATATATTTTATGCCATTTTAAGAAATTCTGTCTGCCAGAAAAAGCGCTTTCCCTACTGATCTCCCCTTTCACCGCGGGGCTGGCTCTTTCTGTTCTTTACGGACGCATTCCTGACTCACTTCATATAATGATTCTGCTATTCGCGGCATCACTGACAGCTTCGGCTGCGGCCGGCGTCTTTATAATCGGAAAAAACGCCGGAGCAAAGACAGCGGCGGCCGTTATATTCGACATCCATCTTCTTATATGGACGGAACTTTACCGCACAACATTCTATATATTCAATGTTCCAGCCGTATATACGGCGGCCGCCGTACCGCTTCTTGTGCTCGGCGCGGCGGCACTGCTTGTGGCGGCAGGAAAACGGAGCGGAAAATTCCGTTTTATGGCAACGATTTCAGCGGCATCAGCCGCCGTTCTTGTATACACCGCGGTGGCGACACTTGTCCTTGATCCGAAATTATATTCCGCAATCCTTGCGGCGGGAAGCCTTGCCGAGGCCTCAGCTGTTGCCGGCGGAATTCTACGGAAGCCTGAACCGATCCGGCAGGAAAAATTTTTCTGCCTGGCAGCAAATTTTACAGGGCAGATACTTCTGTGCGCCGCAGGAGTTCTTATGGTTCTGTAGTCGCCGGAGCGGTTCTGCTCCGTTCCGGCAGAAAAATTCAGAACACGTCTTCCATACCGTAAAGCCTGCCTTTTACCAGGCGCCCGGTCTTTATTCCCGAACTCAGCTTCTCAAGAGCCTTCACCGCACCGGAGGCGAATCCCTCGCGGCTTCTTGCTGTATGGGTAAGTTCTATGGTATCCGCCGTTCCGTCAAAAAAGACCTTGTGCGTTCCGGGAACATTGCCGCATCTTGTGCTTGAGACATGAAGCTGCTCCGCCTTCGGCTTCTCATGAAAAGCGTCTGTCACAACGTCCGTCTTGTGCGGATTCCCCGACATAATCCGTCTCGCAATCTCAATGGCTGTTCCTGACGGACTGTCGGCCTTCTGATTATGATGCATTTCCCACACGGCGACATCATATTCGTCATACTCAGACATAAGACGCGCCGCTTCCTCTACAATCCTGTAGAACATATTCACGCCGATGGAAAAATTCGACGAACGCATTATTATTCCGCCGCAGTCAGCCGCAAGCCGTGAAATCTCATCCTCCCGATCCGCCCAACCGGTAGTTCCCACGACGATAGGAAGTCCCAACGGAAGCAGAGCTTTTATGTTGTCAACAACTACGGAAGGATGACTGAATTCTATTATTCCGTCGGCTCCCGATGATTTTACAGCCCTTGCTACAGCAGCCGGATCTCCAGGCGGCACCTTTGCGGAAGCATCATCCGCGGCAACATCAACAGTAACTGCGATTTTGTGTCCGCCGCGGACAGCGCAGCTTTCAATCATGTGTCCCATCTTTCCATAACCAACCAATGCAATATTCATGATGTCCTCCAATGACCGTTTCCGCCGCAAAATAACATCAGCGTTCCAGCTTGGAAAGCGGTATCAGCTGAGGTGATTCAGGTGGATTCTCAAGAGCCATAAACTGCTGAAGAAGCTCCTTCTGTTTTGAAGAAAGAGACTGCGGAACCTGAACCATGACTTTCACATACAGATCGCCTTTTCTGAGAGAACCGGCAACCGGAACTCCTTCCCCCTTTATTCTGAGAAGTTTGCCGTTCGTAGTTCCGGGCGCAATCTTTATAGCAAGCTTCTTTTCGTCAAGCGATGTTATGTTTATCGTGCAGCCAAGCGCGGCCTGAGACATGGTGACCGGAACCGCGCAGTAAAGGTCCTGTCCGTTGCGCTCAAAATATGAATGAGGCTCGACATGAATCACGACCACAAGATCTCCGGGAGAACCGCCGTTCTCACCGTAGTCGCCCTGTCCGTGAATCACCAGACGTTTTCCGTTGTCCACTCCGGCAGGAATTTTAAGCGACATCTTCTTGTTCTTTTCCTGAAGCCCGGTTCCGCGGCATGAAGGACAGGGTTTATCTATTACAGTTCCCCGTCCTCCGCATTTCGGACATACCTGCTGTATGGTGAAGAAGCCGTTACCCTGCCTTACCTGACCGGCGCCTCCGCAGGTTGGACAGGTTTTCTTGCTTGCCCCGGATGCGCAGCCTGAACCATGACAGGTATCACACGGCTCATTGTGCTTAAAATGGATGTCTGCATTTGTTCCGTAAACCGCATCCTTGAACTGTATATGAAGATCATATCTCAGACTTGCTCCGGCGCTTGGACCGCTGCTTCTTCTGGAACCGCCACCGAAGCCACCGCCGAATATGCTGTCAAAAATATCACCGAAACCGCCGCCGCTTCCGCCGAACAGGTCGCTGAAGTCATGGAAGGCATGTGAATACTGAGCTCCGCCGCCCTGATCCATTCCCTCAAGACCGGCAAAACCATACTGATCGTAGATAGGGCGTTTCTTATCATCAGAAAGCACTTCATACGCTTCTGTGGCCTCCCGGAATTTCTCCTCGGCAGTCTTATCTCCGGGATTTCTGTCCGGATGATATTTTACGGCAAGTTTTCGGTATGCTTTTTTTATCTCATCCTGAGTAGCTTTCTTGTCAACTCCCAAAACCTCATAATAATCACGTTTTGCCATTATCTTATCCCAAACAAATTGAATGTCTAAAACCGGCACAAATGCCGTGCTTCAAACCGCACAAACACACAATATGCGGTCTTCAATATTACCAAAAAAACACCCCCTCCGCAACGGGAAGGGGGTGAAACATAACTTTCGGTTTACGCCGTGTTATTTGTCCTCGTCTTTTATCTCGTAGTCAACATCCTCGGCTGACCCCTTGTCGAATCCGCCGGATGCCGAACCGGAAGCCTGAGATGAATCAGCTCCGGCATTTCCTGACGGACCTGCTGAATCAGCGCCGGGCTGGGCGCCGGCAGCACCCTGCTGTTTATAGACTTCCTCGGCAATCTTATATGAAGCCTGCTTGAGCTCCTCCGTCTTGGACTTGATTTCCTCAACATTGTCACCCTGCATGGCCTGTTTAAGCGCCGCAACAGCATCCTCTATCTTCTGCTTGTCGGCGGCTCCCACCTTGTCACCAAGTTCCTTGAGCGATTTTTCAGTTCCATAAATCAGGGAATCAGCCTCGTTGCGCGCGTCCACGCTTTCACGCTTTGCCTTGTCCGCAGCGGCATTAGCCTCAGCATCCTTGACCATCTTGTTGATTTCGTCCTCGCTCAGTCCTGATGAGGAAGTAATCTGGATATGCTGCTCTTTTCCGGTTCCGAGATCCTTTGCGGAGACATGGACGATTCCGTTCGCATCTATATCGAAAGTCACCTCAATCTGAGGCACTCCGCGTGGAGCCGCAGGAATTCCGACAAGGTCGAATCTTCCAAGCGTCCTGTTCTGGTCAGCCATCTCGCGCTCACCCTGCAGAACGTGGATTGACACAGCCGTCTGTCCGTCCGCCGCGGTTGAGAAAATCTGGCTCTTCTTTGTAGGAATAGTCGTGTTTCTCGGTATAAGCTTTGTGAACACACCGCCCATAGTCTCTATACCAAGCGAAAGAGGCGTTACATCAAGAAGAAGAACATCCTTTACGTCTCCTCCAAGAACTCCTCCCTGGATTGCGGCACCCACAGCCACAGCCTCATCAGGATTGACCGCCCTTGAACCTTCCTTTCCGAAAATCTGCTTTACGACTTCCTGGACTTTCGGCATACGTGATGAACCGCCTACAAGAAGAACCTCATCTATCTTGTCAGCAGTAATTCCCGCGTCCGCAAGAGCTTTCCGGCACGGCTCCTTTGTCCTCTCAAACAGAGAGTCCGTCATCTGCTCAAACTGCGCACGTGTAAGCGTCTTCTGAAGATGCTTAGGACCTGTGGCGTCAGCAGTGATGAACGGAAGGTTTATATCCGTTGAAGTCTGGGCTGAAAGCTGAATCTTCGCGTTCTCGGCTGCCTCACGCAGACGCTGCATGGCCATCGGGTCCTTTGAAAGATCAATTCCCGTATCCTTTTTGAATTCATCGATAAGCCAGTTGATTACGCAGCGGTCCCAGTCGTCTCCGCCAAGGTGAGTGTCGCCGTTTGTCGATTTTACCTCGAAAACTCCGTCACCAAGCTCAAGAATTGAAATATCAAACGTACCGCCACCAAGGTCATAAACGGCGATTGTCTTCTCCTTGTCCTGATCCTTGTTGAATCCGAAAGCAAGGGAAGCCGCCGTCGGCTCGTTGATGATACGCTTCACATCAAGACCGGCGATTTTTCCGGCATCCTTCGTAGCCTGACGCTGGGCATCATTGAAATACGCAGGAACAGTGATAACCGCCTCGGTCACCGGCTGTCCGAGATAGTCCTCCGCAGTCTTCTTCATTTTCTGGAGAATGAACGCGCTTATCTCCTGCGGGCTGTACTGCTTTTTGGTTCCGTTCTCATCAACCTCGATGCGCACATCCTCGCCGTGATCGATAACTGTATAAGGCAGCTTGAGCGCCTCGCCCTGAAGCTCGCTGTAGCGGTGTCCGATAAGACGTTTCACCGAATAGACCGTATTCTTCGGATTTGTAACCATCTGGTTCTTCGCAGGCTGACCGACAATTCTGTCACCCTTTGACGTAAATCCTACAATTGACGGAGTCGTGCGTCCGCCCTCTGAATTCTGAATTACAACCGGCTCTCCGTTCTCCATGACAGCAACACAGGAATTTGTCGTTCCCAAGTCAATACCAATAATCTTTCCCATTTTATTTTCCTCTTTTGTTCCTTTTATTTTTACTGAGCGGGCATCTCGACCATCACTTTTGCATGACGGATGACTTTGTCCTTCAGCTTATATCCTTTAAGATAAACCTCCTTCAGAGAAGGTTCCTTAGCTTCCTCATTCACGACGCTTCCAATCGCCTCATGCTCATCCGGATTGAAGGCGTCTCCTTTCTGGCCATAACCGACAAGGTTGTATTTTGTCTCAAGCATCTTGACCAGATTGCTGCTTATCATCTTTATTCCGTCCGCAATGGACTTCACGTCATTCGACTTTTCCGCAGCCTCCACAGTACGGTCAAAGTTGTCAAGACTGTCAAGCAGGTCCGAAAGCAGGTTCGCGTTGGCATAGTCAAATGTGTCCTGCTTTTCTTTCAGCATACGCTTGCGGTAATTGTCAAAATCCGCGGCACGGCGAAGAAGCTGATCCTTGAGATCCGCATTCTCCTTTTCCAGTTCCGCAATTCTGGCGTCCTTATCGTCTTCTTTGTTTTCTGTCGGATTTGTGTTTTCTTCCGCGGAAACCCCAGAGCCGTTCTCCTGAACAGGACATTGCTCAGCTCCGTCCTCTTCTTTTTCCGGTCCGTTGTCTCCGGTCTGATCCTTCACTTTTTCCTCATTCATAGTTCTTCGTTTTTTCCTTATTCCTAAAATAAGATAATAATTAATCAGAGAATTCGTCAACAGAATTCATACAAAGGTATCTGCCGGCGAAAACCTCTGAATTCAGATTTTTATATGCGAAACGAACATCTCGTAGAGATCCCGGTCAAATTTTATTCCGTTCCTGACTTCCCATCTTGTTCCCTCGCGCCGGTGCTCCGCTATTCCGAAATTTCCGCGGAAATTCCACAGCGCATAGCCGAATCCGAGCTCGTTGCACACATCAAAAAAATCGGAGAACCAGCGGAGCGCCGTAGGATTGTCAACCTTGTCATAGCAGCCACATTCACCGATATGCACAGGAACTCCAAGAGAATTCATCTCCTTCCACTGCGCGTAATGGGCCAGGAGTCCGTCCCTGTTCCAGACACGGCCGTCACATTCCATTCCCGGATATTCGGGCTTAGGCCAGTCGAACGAACCTGAATTCCTCATCCATTCGGCCTTCCAGTGGGTGAGCCTCATCGGCATATATCCGCGTGTCGAATGAATCACGCCAAGATCGGCAAGCTCCGGAGCCGCATTGTGTCCGCCGCATATTCCGTCTATTATCAGGGGACGCGACGGATCCGCCTTTCTTATCGCCGCGACCGTATCCCTCATCACCTTCTCATGATTTTCGCGCGTCATAAAATGCTGTCCGGGTTCCGGAGGCTCATTCAGAAGGTCAAAGCTGAGCTGCTCAGGTGTATAATTTTTATAGCGCTCCGCGAACATCGTCCAGATTCCGGCAAAAGCCTTCTGAGCGATTTCGTCCCGCCACAGATTGTCCCGCTCCAGCTCAATTCCGTTTATGCAGTAACCCGGAGCACGATGGATGTTCAGCGAGCAGTGAATTCCCCTGCTGACCACCGCCTCGACGCACCGGTCAACCATTTTGAGCATGGCCTCATCCGGCTCGTCATATCTGAAATCGTGGATAAAATACTGATAGTCAACGGGAAGCCTGACAAAATTACAGCCCATTCCGGCTATAAAATCCACATCGCTTTCTTCTATATGGACCATGGAAGGAACCGCACGTTCACGCCGCCATGCGACACTGAACAGCCACAGAAGATTGAAACCATACCAAGAAGGATTTTTCATAACACCTCGCAGATTCCTGACAATCTAGCATATAATCGGACAAAATACATCTTGAAATTCAAATTAATTTATATTTTCTGAATTTCAAGCCTGAACTCCGCCGTTGAAATTCCTTCGCCCGGCTCAAAACGCCATTCTGAAATCTGCCGTCTTATCTCGTCCTTTACGGAATCAGGAATAAGCGCGCCGCCGGAGACAAACCTTATCTCCGTGCCGACTACGTTTCCGCCCGGAAGCACGGTGATTGCAATCACCGCGGTAACATCGTTGTCTATCAGCTTTCCGCTTTCGGATGAGAGGCTGACGGAAGGAGTTCCTATCGGCTTTCTGGCTCCGCCTCCGTTCCATTTCATGCTGAGCCGATCAACGTCGTCTCCGGAGAATTCTCCTCCAGAATCCCTTTTCTGACCGCCTGAAAAAGAATGTGATTCCGCACGCGACACCGCCCCCAAAGCGGCGACCGTCTCAGCCTCGGCGGAATTTCCTCCTGGAGATGAAACGGCGGCTGCGGACGCGGCGGATAAAACCGGATTCTTTTCCGCGGATTTTGCCGATGTTCCGGAAATTCCGCTTGAACCGGCAACTGCCGGAACCGGAGCCGGACGCGTCACCGTATCAGCCGAATAATCCGCATCCTCAAAAAGCGAGTCATCAAATTCTACAGTCTTTTTCCGCGCGGAGAACTGCTCGGCCATGAGCTCCTCCGCGGATTTATGCGCGACAAATTCAGCGACGCGTTTTTCCGCCGGAGTCTCAGGATTCTGTACCGCGGCAGAATTCTTTTCCGGCAGAGAATTCACCGTCTCCGGACGTTTTTTCTGCGGCGCGCTTTTCCTCTCCGCAGGCGGCTCAATCTCCGGTGTTTCCGCAGCATGGAGCAAAGGAACGGATTCCGGCTGAGCCTGCTCCCTCTCAGACGGTTCCGGCATCGGAGCTTCCTTGAATTCTTCAGCGGAGGCGGAATTCAGGACCGGAACAGGCGGAGAAAACTCCTCTCCGGATGCGGACTCCTGAATTCCGCTCTGTCCTGACAGAACGATTCTGACGGTCTCGAATTTCCGTTCCTGTTTTCCGGAAGGGACAATAAGGACAACCAGACAGAACACAAGGAAGAGGAATGCCGTTCCCGCCGCGGCCATCACGCGGCTTGTATAAAGAGGCTCGCTGTCCTGTCCGAAAAGCGGAATCCGCGTCATTTTCCGGCCGCGGTACGCAGATTTATCACGCTGTATCCGCTGGAGCGTATCACATCAAAAATTCTCACGACAGTTCCGTTGGTCACATCGGAATCGGCCTCAAGCGAAACCGGAAACTCATTCTTCTTGGTGTCGCCGGTATCAAACATGACAAGCTCGGCTCCAAGCGTCTCCATGGTGACCTTCTTGTCATTGAAGTAAAGTCCTCCGTCCTTTCCGGCGGTGACGGTTATTCCCGGAGATGAGGTTCCTTCGGAAGTGGAACTTTCGGGCAGATTCAGTTTTATTCCCGGAAGCACGGAAAAAGTAGTAGACACAAGAAAAAACAGAATCAGCTGAAAAACAATGTCTATCATCGGCGTCATATCTACGGCGGATGTTATTTCTCTTTTTCGGTAACGGATTTTCATCAGCGCACCCTTCCAGTAAGACGGAGCAGAACCTCCGTAACGTGAGCCTCCATCCCGGCGATGCGGCGGTTCACCCTTGAGACAAAATAATTGTGGAAAACCAGCGACGGAATCGAGACGCAGAGTCCTCCCACCGTCGTGACGAGCGCCTCCGCGATTGAACCGGCAAGAAGAGCAGGATCTCCCATCGAGGCTCCGCCTGCAAGGACGCCGAAAGCCTTCATGTTTCCGGTTACAGTGCCCAGAAGACCGAGAAGCGTCGATATGTTGGCTATTGTTCCCAGCGGTGTGAGCAGATGCTCAAGCTCCGGAACAGCAAGCTCCATCTCCGCCTCCACAGCCTCGCGCAGATCATTCTCGTTCCATCTGCGGCAGTCCACCGCTTTTTTTATCACGCGCGCCATCGGTGTTCCGGCCTCCACGCAGGCCACCGAACAGGCATCAAAATTTCCGGCATCAAGCGAATTCCGCAGGTCATAAACCAGTTTTGAGTCGCGCTTCTTTATGCTTATAAAATACCAGCACCTTTCTATGATTATGAATGTCGCGATTACTCCGCAGACCACAATCGGAATCATCAGCAGTCCGCCCGATTTTAATGTCTCAAACATGAGCACCTCCCATAAAAACTAAAAGAAAAATTTAAGCAGAATGTCAGCCTTTCCCGTTCCGGCAAGATAGCCTCCGGAATATGAACGTGTTCCTCCGCTTACAAGCTTCAGAACATCATCAGCGGAAAGGACAAGTCTTACGGCATCTGTCAGACGGACAAAACACTCAATTCCGAAATCAGGAACATGATCGTCAGAATCCATGCTGAATCCGAGAGCGGTCTTCACTCCCCAGCGTGAATTCTCGTCCTGAAACGAAATCTGGAGAGAAAGCATCTGTCTGTCCTCCAGAACCGGCAGATAAAGCCAGTTGGATTTCCATGATCCGGCAAGCGAGAAAATCTTGTAGTGATATGCCGCCTTGAATTCCGTGGTCAGGAGACTGCGCGACCTTTCCGTATAGCCCGCGACTCCATTCACAAGTCCGTCCGTTCCGTAATCCGGTTCCCAGATTCCGTTGCCAAGAGCTGTAGTCCGGAATTCCACGCCGGCGGAACCGGTGAATGATGTCTTGAGCGGAACGACAATGTCGGCACGCCCGAACCAGTCCGAAGTCTCCTTCGGAATAAAGGAGAATCCGCTGAATTTGAATTTCTCCTCGGCGGATGAGATTTGAGTGCGGAAGGAGTCAAGTCCGCCCGAAAGCGAAAGCGAGACTTTTCTGTCGGAGAAATAAACCGGAAACACCCACTTCAAGTCAAGTCCGAAAGGCACAATCACGGTATCTCCGCCGATATGGTCGCCTACAACGGCCGAAGCGTGCGCGGAGACAGAAAGCTGCGGTCCGCTCCATCCTATTTTTCCAAGGAATTCCGCACGGCTTGCAGTCCGTCCTGATGACTCCGAAAGGGAACCGTCCGTATCGCAGTCAAGCACATAATCCGCGGAGAATTCCGCCAGAAATCCGTTTCCGCTCCACTCCGCGCGCAGCTCCGGACTGAGCGAAAACACGGAAACTCCCTTTATCCATTCAGGTCCGCTGAAATTCTGTCCTCCGGCCGTCATATCAGAGAAGCGGGTGTACAGGCCGGTTTCCGCAGAGGCACCGAGCGCGAATCCGTGCGGAAGCGTCCACCTCCAGCTGATGTCCCCTTCGGCGGAGCTTTTGCGCAGTGCGGATATGAATTCGGATTTTCCCTGAAGACCGTCTCCTGACGAAGCATAGGTTCCGCCGAGAATCCATTCCATCGGACCGGCGGAAAAAGTCTTTGACAGTTCCACCAAAGTCGAGCTGTCAAAAAATCCCGAATGCAGCGGGCGGTTCCAATATCCGTCCATCGAGGTATGGCTGAATCCGAGCCGGAACGGATCTCCGCCGTAAAGCCTGTACACGGAGAAATCTCCAGTAAAAAGACCTGGAAATCCGCCGCCCGCACATCCTTCCGCAAAAATATTCTTGACGCTCTCCCGCTCCGCCGATTCGGGGGCAGGCGGCTCCACACCGGGAGTTATATCGGGAAGTTCAGGAACAAGCGTCCCGGTCTTTCCGGAACGGTCTATTATTCCTGAAAATTCAACGGAGTCGCTTCCGGCGGTGACGGTTTCTCCGCTCACGACCGCCGTAACATCTGGAAGCGAAAGCTCCGGCTTCTCGTCCTCAGCAACGGCGGCTGCCGGCATAAACAGCGGAACCAAAATTCCGAACAGGAAACAGCGTTTTTTCATATATCAAAATTCCTCACAAAAAGCACTTTATCTGCCTACGGCTTCTGACGCCGCATAGCGGCTGTCCGGGTAAAGCTCGCGGAGCAGCCCCGAAGTCTTTTCCGAATCGGCCTTCATTCCTGCCGCAGAGAACGACTCGGCGGCGCCGTAAAGCGATGCGGCGGCACCGTCATCCGAACCCGATTCCCTGTAGTATTTTGCGGCATCAAGAAAAATTCCGGCCGCACGCCGGTTCTCTCCTTTTCTTCTATAATATTCGGCGACAACAGCTGCCGTGCGGGCGGCGGAATTCGCCTCGGCCGGCAAGTTTTTCTCCTGAGCCGCAAGCAGCTCCGATGCAAGCTCAAAGGCTTTTTCAAACGTAGCGGATGAGCGGCCGTATATTTCCGCAAGCTCTGTTCCGGCCAGCCTTCCCGCAGCAGTTGAGATTCCGCCCTTTCCGATATATTCCGCGGATTTCGCGGCAGTTTCAGCGTCGGCTCCGGAGACAAGCTGCCTCAGCTCAATAACAAGAGAAGCCGTTCCGTCATCCGCAGCCTGATCCGCGTATTCCCGGACAAGAATTTCGGCGGCATCAAGCGCATCCGCATAGCTTTTTGAACGGTAACATGAAACGGCCAGATTCCTCAGGGCGCCGTACCTGTAGATACTTTCCGGATAATCCGAAACAAGAAGCCCGTTCACCATGGCGGAACGGCTGTAGTCTCCAAGCCTGAACGCGCAGTCTCCGCAGAAATAAAGCGCCGCATCGGAATAGCCGCCCTCCGGAAAAGCATATATATATCTGTTGTAGCGTTTCTGGGCCTCCGTATAGTCGCCTTCCGAATAGAACATTCCTGCCGAGCGGAAAAGCGCCTCCTCCGAATATGCGTCTGCCGGAGAAGCGGCGTAAAGCCTCTGATAAAATGACTCGGCGGCATGGACATCGCCCGAATTCTCACAGATTTTCGCGCTCATAAAAACCGCACGCCGTGCGAATCCGGAATCACCGGCAGCATAAGGCGACAGAAAGTCCAGCGCGGCCTTAAAATCACCTGAATCAGAAAGAATTTCGGCCGTGAACATGACGGCATTCTGTCTTTCAGTTCCGGAATCCGAGGCGTTGACAAGCTTTTCCGCCAGAAGCGCGGCATCCCTGAAATTTCCAAGCCGGACTGCTGATTTTGCGGCATATTCCAGGGACGGCGCATGGTATTTCCCGGACGCAGAATTCTCCGCGTAAAACAGAAAAGTCCTGTAAGCCTGACCGTAATCCGCCGCAAAATATTCGGCGCAGCCTCTGTAAAAAAGAATGTCCGCCCCGGCGCCGCCGGTCATGCCATCATCCTTCTCAATCAGATCCGAATAGCGATTAAAAAACTCAAGGCTGCGTCTCCAGTTTTTCATATTGAATTCCGAAAGCGCGGCGACCGCAGCGGCACCGGCAGTTTCCGCCATTTCAGACTGGGCGGCGGCGGCCCGATAATCACCGGAGGCAAAAAGGGCCTTGGAATATTCCGTCCTTATGGAATCAATTTTTCCAACCGCGGAATCCGGTTTATCCGCTGAATTCTCCGCATACTCAAGAATTCTACCATAAATTTCCGCGGATTTTGAATACTCCCCAAGCTTGGAATACGCTGCGGCCAGCACCAGCGCCGATGCGGGGTCAGATATTTTCCGCCCGGAGAATGCGTTCTTTCCGGCTTCGGTGGCGGCGCGTCTGTAGTCCCCAAGCTCAAAAAGGGCGGCGGAATAAACATACTCAGAACGCGGATCCGGATTTTTTATCCGGGCGAAAACCTCCGGAATTCCTGAAATTCTTCCGGCGCGGAACATCGCATCAACAAGAAGCGCGTTAAATGAATCAGCCGTCGTTCCGTCTTTCCGGCAGAATTCCCCGGAACGGCTTTCCAATGCGGAAAGGATGCCGGCCGCCGAGTCCGGATCATCACCGCCGCACAAATCAAGCCGGACCTTCATCCGGTAGATGAAAAGCGCGGACTCAACGTCTGCTGACGGAGAATTCGCTTCGGCCGAGTCAAAATATGCCAGCGCCTCCGGAATTTTTCCGCCAGTGTACGCATCTATTCCAAGACGCAGCCACAGCTCGGCCGCAAGAGACGGAAAACCGGAGAAACCATCCGACGCGGCGGCAAGCACATCCGCAGTGCCGGCGTCATCTCCGTATTCTTCGGACAGAAGATAGGCTCTTTTCAGCGACTCAGAAGCTATTTCCCTTATTCCTGATTTTCCGGCTGAACAATAGGCTTTATATGCGGCGGAGAAATTTCCGGCCGCCTCGTCCGCGGCGGCTCCGTAAAAAACAAGCCTGAAATAGACATCATCCGGAAGCTGGTCCCGTCCGAAAAGACGCGCAAGCTCAGCAGCGGAGCGGAATTCTCCTGACGCGTTATACGAAGCCGCAAGGCGCAGCAGGGAGACATAATAGTCTTCCGGCCGGTATTTTTTCCCGTTTCCGACAATGAATTCTAGAAGCGGAACTGCGGACGCATAATCTCCCTGCGAGAAATATATTCCGGATGAAAGAAAAACCGCTTCCGGCATGAACAGAAGCTCATCCTGTGCGCTGCCCGGAACGGAAATACATTTTGAAAAAGCATTCAGAGCGCCGTCAGGATCATTGCAGGCGGCGCGGGCCTTTCCGAGCAGAAAATAAAGCCTCTCGTATTCCGGCGAGCCGATATGGACGGAGGAAATTATTTTTCCAAGTGAATCAGAAGCCTCGGCATAACGTCCGAGCTCTATCAGCGCCCCGCTTTTTGTGAGCACGGTCCTTACGATAAAGACCGACTCCGGATAATGCTCCTCAAGCGCCGCTGCGCGGGAAACCGCACCGGGATAAAATCCGGTGTCAAAAGCGGCGTTCATCTCGTTGAACAGCGAAAGCTCCGATGCGGAAAAATCCGCGGAAAAACCCCGGACTGCGCACAATGCGGCTGCGAATAAAAAAATTCTTCTCTTCATCAAAAAATCCAGTTGCCGGCAGAATCCTTTCCGGCAGAAAATCTACTCTATGGGGATAAGCTCCCCGTCCTGAACCCATCCGGAAAAATCACCGGACTCGACATAGCACCATCCGCCGGACGACTCCCTGATCCTGACTCTTGTTCCGGCCGGAACAAGAACTTTTGACGAGGCCGAACTTTCGGGCACGGAAGCGGCATAAACACCCGGTGATACGGAGGCTTTCTCCATACGCCTTGTTGCGGATAAAATCCCGGCGACTGCGGCAAAGGCAAGACAGACCAGAAAAACAGCGGCAGGAAATTTTCTGCGCCTTATCACCGAAAACAACATCAGCAGACAAAAGATTACAGAAAGAACGGCGGCTCCGGCAGCTGCCGAAAGCGGAAATTCATGCGGCTGGGGAGGAATCCCAAGCGATGACTCAAAAGCGGCTCTTTCCGCGGCGATATTCCGCCGCCCCCAAAGGGCTCTTCTCTCAAGTGAACGCAGACGCGCTATTTTAAGACAGTCCTCCGCCCTAACCGGAACGGATGAATTCCCTGCGGTAGAGAGCTGCCCGCCGGGAAGAAATGCGTCTCGGAAAATTCCGCCGTCGCTGCCGGAACGTTTTCCCGGCGACGAGCCTTCACTTATGGAGACAAAGCAGTCATGAAGCCTCACCTCGAAATTCATTCCGCCGTATGACGACGCTGAGATTCTCACCGGAGGAAGGGCTGTCCGGCCGCCGGCAAGAGGAGTCCACTCAAATTCAGCGGCAGGCAGCAGCTTATCCGAATAAACTCCGGAAAATGCGGACGTGTCACCGCTGTCTGTTCTCTCAAAAATGGAATCCCTGGGAATTTCCCAGCTTACTCCGGAAACGGCGGCGGCATACCGCAGATACAGTGTCAGGACGATTTTTTTTCCGGCGGGGAAAGAGCCGAGACTGCGGCCAGCAGCGGATTCGGCGGCTAAAAGCTCTCCGCGGTTCACCGAGACAAAAAGCTGCGGCGCAAGACGGCCGATGTCCTCTTCCACGGAAACAGGCGAAAATCTGAGGGCATATCTGCGCCCTCCAGAATTCACGTAAAGCGGAGGAATCTCGTATTTTCCCGGAACGGCGAATTCAAACCAGAGCTCAAGCCTTGTGGAGGAATTTCCGGCTCCGGTCTTCCTGAATGTCATGAAAGTGAAATTCCTTCCTCCCGAATAAAATTCCCCGATTTCCGGCTGAACATCCGCAGAAGGAACAGTCACCTCAAATTTTATGTCACGTCCACAGACAAGCCGCTGGCCTGCTGACGGGACAATCCGGAGCGATTCAAATGAACTGAAACGTGAAGTTCCGGCCGGAAATAACGGAGACTGGAACACCGCCAGCGCAAAAAAAAGCGGAATATGACATAAAAATTTCAATAGTCGTCCGCGGAAGTCTGATTCTCTTTTATCATGCTGTTTTTCCATTGTCTGCGGTCATTCTCCTCAATATGTCTGAAAACTGCATCTTCCGCTCCGGAAGATCCGTGCGCTTTTTCCGGAGACGGAACATCTTTCCTGCGTTCCGGAGCTGCACTTTCCTCCGCCAGATCCGCCGAAAGCTCCATGTTTATCTTAGCGTCAAGCCGGGAACTGTCAGCTTCAAGCGACTTTCTGAAGAACCCGGCGGCGGCCGAATAGTCACCGTCACGGAATGCTATTATTCCGGCGTTGTAGAATGCGGCGCCCCGTATTTCTGCGGAGGCATCCTCCGAAATCATGGAGAATTTTTCCATGGCGGCGGAATTCTCGTTCTGGGCGGCATAGACGCAGCCAAGTCCATAAAGCGCGTAGTCCTTAAGCCGCCGGTCCTGCACGGCGACGGCTGTCTCCTCCGCGGAAAGAAATGAGGATGCGGCCTTGGTATAGTTTCTCTTCTGGTATGAATACGCGCCGCCGAGAACCTGCGCCGCCCCCTGAATTCCGCCGCATCCGGCAAGCAGGAAAGGAAGCACCAGGACGCACGGAGAAAGCCCGCGGAAAGAAAAATCAGCCTCCGACACGGCAAAACTGAGCACAAGAGAAACCAGCGCGAGCACAAGGAAAAATCCGCGCCGCGACACAGGCTCGGTCTCGAACGTCATCACCGTGCGCTCGCCGTACCCGGACGAAAGCCCTGCCAGAAGCGAATATGCGGAGCCGCGGGAGGACGAATCGACATACTGGATGATTTTCTTGTCCCTGTGGAACGGCATTTTTTTCAGGACGGAATCCGCGGCGGCCAGGATGTTGCCGGTCCGGAGCGAGGTGTGGATTTTTGTCTTTCCGTCTCCGGCGGTGACTGTAGTTCCGTCACGGGAACCGAATCCTATCAACGTGACGGGAATTCCTTTTGCGGCGCAGCTTGAAAAAGCCGCCGTCATTCCGCCGAGAGTGTCCTCGCCGTCGGTAAAAACCCAGATTCTTGATGCGGACGAGTAGTTTTCCGGAAAAGATGCGGCGGCTGTAAGAATTCCATCCCCGATTCCGGAGCCAGGAGCCGTCATCATGTCCGGAGAAAGAACGTCAAGGAGCGAATTTATCATCGAATGGTCCTCGGTCAGCGGAACCGCCGTAATTCCGCGTCCCTTTACGATTACCGCGGACACAGGAATTCCTTCCATGCGCGACAGAAGCGTACGGGCATAGGCGGAGGCGGCCGCGAGCCTTGTCATTCCGCCGGGGCCGTCGGCCGCAGTCATGCTGTTGGAGATGTCAAACACGAACGAGACTGCGGAGCCGCTTTTCGCGACAGGAACAAGCCGTGAGCCGAATGATATTCCGGCCGCCGCCAGCATGAGGAATATCCATGCGGCGGCGCGCAGCAGTGTCCTTGCAATGACAT
Organism: Treponema sp. UBA792; assembly: GCA_002296965.1. Lineage (GTDB taxonomy): Bacteria > Spirochaetota > Spirochaetia > Treponematales > Treponemataceae > Treponema_D. Next base: position 94,356 of record DBIW01000029.1, read on the forward strand.
ATTGCGGAAAACGGCACATCTTTCCTCCGGCACGAGTCCCCCTGACTTCACGGGAAATTCCCGAAACCCTTGCCATAACAAAAACGGCGGCAGGAACAGCAGCGAAAGCGGCAAGAATCATATACGGACGCTCACAGAAAAATCCCATCATATAACCTCGTTCAGAAAAATCCGCCGGACAATCCAGGCAAGAGCAAAAAGGACGGCGGCAAGGCAGATTAATTCAAAATACAGATTATGGTCAGCGGTTCTGAATGAGAATGTCTGGACTGATTTCTCCCGGCCGGCGACCGTATCAAGAACACCGGCCAGCTCGTCCGTGCTGTGCGCCTCAAAATAGCGTCCGTTTCCGGCCGAGGCGATTTTTTTCAGCGGAGCGGAATCAAAACCGGACTCAAGATAGCCGGAATACAGCTTGCCGGTGACAGGATCCTTGTAATCAATCTTGACCGTTCCTTTTGTTCCGATTCCGACCACATATACAGGAATTCCGTTCGCCGCGGCGATTCCGGCCGATGTCTCAGGATGAATCTCGCCGGAATTGTTCTCACCGTCGGTAATCAGGACGATACATTTTTTCCGCGCCGACGAAGACACAAGATGATAGACGGCCGTTCCAAGTCCCGTTCCTACGGCGGAGCCTTCGCCCATTCCGCCCGGAACAACCGACATGACACGCGAAATAAAAAGCGAGCGGTCAGATGTGGGAGGAACGGCGACAGCCGCCTCCGAGCCGAAAACCACAAGTCCGAACCTCCATCCGTCGTATTCGGAGACAAGCGACTTTATCGTATTTTCGGCGGCCTCAAGCCTGGTGGTTCCGGACATATCAATCGCGGCCATGGATGGACTTGTATCAAGCGCGAACATTATATCAGTTCCGGCGGAAGTGTAGACTTTTTCCTGATGAGGAATGACAGGCTCCGCGAGAGCGGCTACAGAAACAATAAATCCGGAGCAGAAGAAAAAAGCCGCCAGAAACGGAAGAATTCTTGTCGTGCGGCCGTTCCACCTATAAGGCGGCGCGCCCCAATCCGAAAGCACGGCCGGAAACGAGATCCGGCGGAAAATCCCGGCGCGGCGCAGAATAAACAGCAGCGGAATCAGAAGCATAAGGAAAAATGCCGCAGGATTACGGAATTCAGGCATTCTCTTCCTCCATGGCGGAAATTCCTTTACGGACGGAATCAGCGACGGAACGCCGTCCGTCCGGGGAGAATTCCGCGGGAACAGCCGCCGCCTGAACAGAGCCGCGCGCATAAAGAACATAGTCCGTGCGGACAAAAACGGATTCTATCTCCGCCGCAGCGGCAGCCTTTGCGTCCGGCAGAATTCCGCCGGAACATTCCCTTATTCTGGCGGTGATTTCCGGCGCGGCCGCTCCGGAAAAAGGAGAACCGAATTTCTTTCCAAGATAATTTCTGATTATATGCTGCATCTCCAATGCGAATTCTGCGTCCGTTATGTCCGTCTTTTTCTCAAGCCGGGAAACCGCACGGAGCGTCCGCCTCCGGTTGCGCGAATTCATCATGCTTGTGCGGAAAACATCCATGCACGCACGCAATGACTTTCTGTTCAGGAAAAGAACAACCGCCATAACCGCGGCAAGAACCGCAACAAAAACCGCGGCATAAATTCCGTACATGGTTCCGGGGACAAGGAGCGGTGCCGCCGTGTCACGCAGTCCGCCGGAAAATCCGTCCTGCCCGATAAGAGAGACGATTTCCACCGGATCGGGGCGGATCACATATCTGTCAGGAACCGACGGAGAAACTCCGGACAAAGCCGACGTCAGGCTGTATTCCGGGAGCACAAGATTTCCGGTTCTCCAGGGAACAAAAATGAACACAAGCTGATAGTTTCCGGGAGCGGTGCATCTGAAACGGACTTCCTTTATTGTTATGGATGATGAGTCAGGAGCGGAGACAAACGCCGATGAAGGCAGCTCAAGCCGTGAATTCACGGAAACAGAAAGAAATTCCGCCGATGACGAGAATGAACAGCGGAGTTCCGCCGTATCACCGACAAAAATCCGGTGCGGAAGCACAACCTGCTCGCAATCCACGACGGTCGCCGCAAAAAAACGCGGAGCAAGAAAAAAAAGAACCACAGAAATCAGAAAAATTCTTCTCATCAGAAAACTATCTCCAGAAAATCATGCTTTTCCCGAAACCGCGCGCATCAGAACTTTAAGAGGATCATCGTCCGTATGTATCACAAAAGGCGCCGCGCCGTATCTCAGGCAGCAGTTTCTCCAGTTCTGAACCGACACGGCGTTCCTTTTTTCCCATTCTCCGGCAAAAAGCGGAGACGAGGACGGAAGCATGGTCGTAAAACCTGATTCGCAGTCAGTAAAAAGCGACGTACCGAGCCGCGGAAGCCGTTCATCCCACGGATCCGTAATCCTAAGGGCAATCACATCGTTCTTATGGGCAAGGGCTGCCAGCGGACGGTTCCAGCCCGCGCTCCTGAAATCGGAAATGACAAACACAAGCGAACGTTTTTTAAGCAGCCGGGATGCGCACGCAAGCGCCGCCGGAAGAGCTGATCCGCGGACGGCTTTCTCCGGAACGGAATCAAGCTTTGAAAGCAGAAGAAGCGTGCGCGGCCGGCCGGATTCAGGCGGACAGGAAAAATAGACTCCACCGTCAAAAAAAGCGGCTCCAAGCGGACATCCGCATGACTCCGCGGCGACGGCAAGAAGCGCAGCGGACTCCGTGGCGGAACGGAATTTTGAGACAGAATCCGTGGCGGCACGCATCGAGACTGATGTGTCCACAACCAGAAAAACCTGAAGCTCCCTGTCCTCCTCAAACACCTTGACGTAGGGGCGTCCCATTCTTGCGGTCACATTCCAGTCGATCGAGCGGACATCATCTCCCCTGATATATTCCCTGACTCCGGAAAATTCTATGCCCTGTCCCCTGTAAAGCGAGCGGAAATTTCCGCTTTTCATGCTGTCGGCAAGTCCTGACGCATGAAGCCTGAGAAAGGAGGCCTTTTTTTCGACGGAATCCGTTTTCCGCAAAGATGAGTCCCGCATCTGCCCTATGGAACCGGAACAAAATCCAGAATTTTTGAGATTATGTCATCGGCGGAAACATTGTCCGCAGAAGCCTCGTAAGAAAGCACAATCCTGTGGCGGAGCACATTCGCGGCGACGGATTTTATGTCTTCGGGAAGAACAAACGTCCGCCCCTCAAAAAGAGCGGCCGTTCTGGCGCACCGGAGCATTGCGATTCCGGCTCTGGGCGACGCGCCGAATGTTATATATCCTGTTATGTCATTTGAATTCTGTGCCGCTCCGGGTTTTCCGCGTGAATTTCCAGGACGCGTCACCTCAAGAATTGAAACAATATATTCAATAAGCCTGTCATCGCATATCACGTTCTCCGAGGCCTCACGCAACTTCCTTATATCGGACGTGGAAATCACCTTTTTGACAGGAACGGACGGCGCGTTTCCGGCGGTCCTCACAATGGCAAGCTCCTCCGCGGCGGAAGGATATTTTACAAGCAGCTTCACAAGGAAACGATCCAGCTCCGCCTCCGGAAGAGGATACGTGCCTTCCTGCTCCACCGGATTCTGTGTGGCAAGCACAAAAAAATTTTCCGGCAGCCTCAGCGTCTCATCGCCTATCGTGACCTGCCGCTCCTCCATGGCCTCAAGCATGGCGGACTGGACTTTTGCGGGCGCGCGGTTTATCTCGTCGGCAAGAACGACATCGGAAAAGACAGGCCCTTTGCGGACGGAGAATTTTCCGGAATTCTGCTCGTATATAAGGGTTCCGGTCACGTCAGCCGGAAGAAGATCCGGCGTAAACTGAATCCGCCGGAATTCAAGACCAAGCATATCGGCGAAAGTCCTGACGGCAAGCGTCTTCGCAAGCCCCGGAACACCTTCCACAAGGATGTGGCCGCCCGAAATGAACGCATTCAGGATGTCCTGCACAAGTTTTTCCTGACCGACAAGCCTTTTTGAAGCTTCCGTCCTGCATTTTCCGGCAAGACCGCGGCAATATTCAACATCAATTTCTGCGGACATAACTTTTCTCCATCAGGAAATATTATTTTACCGTCGTCCAGAGCGAGGACGGCACATTCGGATTCACATTTTTTATCCGGAACAGCTCCGGCAGATTCACGAATTCGTAGCCGAGGCGTTTCAGCTCCGGAATCACGGCATCCACAGCCTGAACCGTAGCGCCGTTTCCCTCCATGACATGAAGAAGGACAATCTGTCCGTCCTCCGCAGAATTCAGAATCCGCTCAATCCTCTGCTCAGCCGTCACCTCCGGCAGCCAGTCCTCACAGCCCTGGCCGCAGATGAACGGAACTTTTATCGCCCTGTACATATTTCCACCGATACTGATGTACGGCGGACGGAAGAATTCCGCTTTTTTTCCGGTATATTTTTCTATAAGCGCATCGGTCTTCTCATATTCATCCCGGATTGTCTCAACGTCCATCTTCGACATATCCGAATGTGTGAACGAATGGTTCTGGATGTCGCAGCCCATTGCGTCCGCACGTCTGACCACAGCCTCAGTGGACGCGTCAAACTTGTTTCCGACAAGAAAAAACGAGGCCGTAACTCCGTGGCGCTCAAGAACATCAAGCATATCCGACATGATGTCGGAAGTCGGGCCGTCGTCAAATGAAAGTGTTATATATTTCTTTTCCATAAATTTTCTTCCGTTTTATCCATATATATAAGTTTCCGGACATATTCCCGTGAACTATCTGAGCGTTCTGACTCCGTCTCCGCTTGAGCAGGAGAAGAAGCTGCCCTCATGACCTATCGCCGCGGTATATTCCGCCTGGACATTTCTGATGAATTCATCCGTCAGTTCCGTCCTGACAAGCGCAATCGCGCAGCCTCCGAATCCCGCGCCCGTCATCCTTGCGCCTATGCAGCCTTTCTGCGCCATGGCGGAATTCTTCAGCGTGTCAAGCTCGGTTCCGGTGACCTCATAGTCATTTTTGAGCGACTCGTGCGACTCGCAGAGAAGCCGTCCCAGCTCCTCAAGGTTGTCTTCCCTCAACGCCCGGACCGCACGGAGAACACGGGCATTCTCGGTGACACAGTGCCTGACCCTTCTGAAAAGCGTGTCGCTGTTCAGAACATCCGCGCACGCCTCGAACTGCTCAGGTGTCATCTCGCACAGATTCTCAAGCTCGCTTGTGTTTTTAACCGTGGAACCGGCTGATTCCGGAAGTCCCACGGCCGCCGCCTTCAGAATTCCGAGCGCCCTCTCACATTCGGAACGGCGCTCGTTGTATTTTGAATCCGCAAGGCGGCGCTGCTTTTTCGTGTTCATGACGACAAAACTGTATCCGCCAAGGTTCAGCGGAACATATTCAGACTCGACGGAGGCGCAGTCAAGAAGTTCGGCTGTGCCTTTTTTTCCGGTTGCGATTATGTACTGATCCATGATTCCGCAGTTCACATTCATGAACTCGTGCTCGCTCTGCTGCCCCATCAGCGCGATGTCCTTTCTTGAGATTCCGAAGCCGAAAAGCTCCGAAACCGCCCAGGCGAATCCGCATTCAAGCGCGGATGATGAAGAGATTCCGCCGGCGGCGGGGACATTGCTCGCGATAAGCACGTCGAATCCGTGAGAGAATGAATAGCCGCGGCGTTTCATTATGGAAAGAATTCCGTTCAGAAAATTCGCATAGTCGTTTTTCTCCGAATAGGCGAATTCATCGTCCACCGTGAATTCAAATTTTCCCGGAAAAAACAGATCGTTGTATACGATTTTACGGTCACCTCGGATTCTTGCGGCGACGTAGAGATAACGGTCGATTGCGGCCGGAAAAACTTTTCCGCCGTTGTAGTCGATATGCTCGCCGATTATGTTGATTCTTGCAGGCGAGGCGAAAATGCGGACAGGATTCTCACTGTCTCCGTATACACCTGCGAATTTCTGCTCAAGAATTTCCGGTGTGACTGTAAATCTTTCTTCTGACATAAAATCATATTATCAGTTATGACCGCTAAATTCAACGAAAAACGGAGCTACTGGGAAGAGGGGCCAGTCGGAACACCTGCCGGCGGAACAATCACATTTCGCCGACGCGGATTCCTCGCCGTATCCGCAGAAGTCTGAGCGTCACCTGAGCTGTCAGCCGGAACTTCCGGCGCAGGAACGGAATTCTCCGGAGCAGAGGAAGACGCGCCGGAAGAAACTTCTGCGGCGGCGGATTCAGTCTCCGGAGCGGCGGAGGACGCAGTTCCAGCGGACTTTTCCGGCTCAGCTTGCGGCGCGGAGGAAGAAGGAACGGGATTTGAACGGACTGCCCCGGAAGTTTCCGCGGCGGCCGGAGCCGCCGGCCTTGCCCTTGCAGCTGGAGCCTGTCTGGGCGCCTCCTCCTTAAAATCAAAGCGGATATTCTCAAGCCTTGACTTGTGTCGGGATTTGAGCAGAAGCGTCTCGCGGTCGTTTCTGTAGACATAGCCGGATGAGTTGTACGTCTCAAAGCGCGGATCCGTCCTGAACTGCATATCGTATATGTAGATTGTGCTGAATTTCGGAATTCCCTTGAATATCACATAATGAGTGGCGTTCTGCGGAAAGTCAACTGTAAGAGACATAGAATCCGCCCCTTCACGTGAATATGTTATGCCGGACGCACAGGTCCATGCCCAGATTTTCTCACGGTTTCCGGTGTCAACGCGGCAGAAATGAGGATAGAACTGATTGTCCCAGGCGATAAGCTTATACAGGTTTCCGAGCGTCCTTATGTCAAACGAGGCGCTTCCGGCAAGATATGAATTTATTATGACACGGCCTGCGTTGACGGCATCCCTGTTCCCGGAGACTAGTCCTGCACGCAAAAGGGATGTTCCCGTCTCCACTCCCTGAACGACGGAAAGGAAAACTCCGTTCTCGGAAATCGTGACAAGGTTTCCGTCGCCGGTACACGCCGATTCTATCCGCCGCACACAGGAATCGACCGCCGGAAGCAGAATTCCTGCATAAGTTCCGTTCAGCGATGCGAGCTCCGCATACACTCGCAGAATTCCTGCCGTCTGCGCAAGGGTCGCGTCCTCAAGCTCAGAAGCCGCCGCGCGCTCAAGAATTTTCCTTACGGATGAAGCTCCGCTGTACATCGTAAAATAAGACGCAATGTTGTCGGCGGTAAAAATATCGAGAGACGGAGAATCGGCACTGCGCGTTATCTGGCTCTCGCTGTTTCTTATCGCCTGATCAAGCTGGCGGTTCATCTCGACAAGATTGTTGAAATAAGGTGATGAAAGATATGTTCTCGATCCGCTTCTCCTGAAATTCTGCGGAATCTCCTCCACGGCCTGAGTGTATTTTCCGGCCTCAGCCATCGCAGCAACATAGGCGACAACGGTCTGCTCGCTGAATGTGTTCTCCGAAATCGACGACCTGAACGCCGACATGAAATTTTCGCGGAAAGCCGCGACGGTGCTTTCATAAACGGAAGTGTCCGCGGACGCGTATTCCGCAAGGTCAGCAAAAGAGAAAACCTTTGTGTCATCATAAAGCGCGAATACCGCTTCGGGATTCTTATGTGTAAAATCCACCGCTCCTGAGGCCACGCCGTTTCCCTCAAGCGCCCAGGAATTCTTCCTGTCACCGAACACAATCCTGTCGTCTGATTCCTCCTTTACCTTCATATTGTATGACGATGAGTGGGGAAGATAAAAATCCTGAATTCCTTCCGGAAGCGCGGCGGAGACGGTGAGCTGGGCAGACGGCGACTCCCCGTCCAGCGCGGCGGTCACGACAACTCCGCCCGAATACCCGAATTCGGCGGAGAGAGGACCTGTTTTTTTCCATGAAAGCAGCACGGCCGGCTCGTCTTCTCCGGAATCAGTGAGAATTCTCGCGGGATTGGTGTCATCAGCCGAAAAAACGATTCCGTTGTAGCTCAGCTGGAGTGAATTTTTAAGAGACTGCGTATTGTCTTCCGTTTTTGTTTCTGCTAATGTTATCTGCAGATTTCCGAGTTTTTCTATGATGTTGGAATCTGTTCTAAATTGAAATACAAAAATGCCGATGATGAGGATAATATCCGCGGCAAGAAAGCCAAGAGCTTTGCCTATTACACGAGTACCCATTGTGAAAACAGTTTAGCTAATGATCAGCGGAATTTCAAGGATAGCAAGAGGAATAAGACAATGAAACGAATTCACCTTTTTTTCGTGGCGGCGCTGCTGTCAGCAGGAATCATCACATCATGCGCGACGGCTCCCGAAAAACCGCAGGAAATTCCAGCCCAACCGGCAGATGAGAATACGCCTGAGCCGGAGAAGGAGCCGGAACCTGCGGTACAGCCGGAGGAAGAGGAGAAACAGCCTGAAGATCCGCCGGACATCGCTTTTGTAAAACTTCTGAGGCAGGAGCTTGAGAACGACAACATCACAGCCGCAATCGGACTTTTCGGGACAATGCCGGAGGAACTGAAATCAGATTTGGAGCTGAAAATTCTTCTGGCCTCACTTTATGTGTCGGACGGACAATATGAGAATGCGGTGACCGTCGCGGATGAGATTCTTGCCGAAGAGCCGCACAATCTGGATGCGCTTGAGCTGAAATCAATAACCGCGCGCGCATCCGGAGACAGGAACGCATACAGGGAAATAAACGCGAGAATTCTTGAGGCCGACCCGTACAATCCGGCCGCGAATATCCAGCAGGGAGAGGACCTCGCGCTCAGCAGAAAATTCAAGCAGGCGAGGAACGCCTACAAAAAGGCGCTTAAAAATGACCCGCAGAACACGGACGCGCTTTTCGGATATGCGCAGATGTCATTCTATCTTGACGACATAAAGACAACGCGCGATACACTTCAGAAGATTCTGGAGATTGACGCGAAAAATCCCCAGGCGCTGGCATATATGGGAAAACTGGCCGCGGAAAACCAGAACTATCTGAGGGCCGCGGAATATGTCTCCGCCGCGCTTGAAGGCGATTCCGGCAACTATGATTACTGGATGGACATGGGAACATACCTGCGCTATCAGGGAAAATTCCAGGATGCGGTCGGCGCATGGGAGAAGGCAGTGTCCATCGATCCGTCATATTTCCTTGCTTATGCGTATCTTGCCGGACTTTATGACGAGACCGGAAAATTCGACCTTGCCCTGAAGAACTATTACAAGGTCATAGAGACGAATCCGAAATATTTCTACGCATACGAGTCAATCGGAATTCTTGAATATCATGCCGAGAACTGGGAATCGGCAAGGAAATATTTTGCGGAGGCATACAAATACAGCAAAAACTACTCATATCCGCTGATGATCGCGGCGACATACCTCAAGCAGAAGGACACCGTGAACTGCCGGAAGACGCTTGCTCCCGTGCTTAAGACGCTTGACCGCGATTCCCCAGAATATTCGATGGTGAGATTTTACCATGACACATACAGCAGAAACGCGGAGAATTCGCTTGTGACGAAACTGCCGAAAATCGACAACAGCAACACGAGAGGAAAAATGTTCTTCTATATGGGACTTTACTACGAGTTGAACGGATTCCGGGAAAGAGCCGCGGAATACTACACAAAAGTTACAGATATGCAGGCGCCGATGTTCTTTGAATACAGGCTTGCGGAATGGGGGCTTGGACTATGAACGGAAACACAAGGAGCCTCAGTCTCAACGGCCGGACAATAACGCTTGTGGGAACCGCGCACATATCCAAGGAAAGCATAGCGGAAGTCGAGGAGACAATCCGCCGGATCAGGCCGGACTGCACGGCAATAGAGCTTGATGAAAAAAGAGCCGAGTCGCTGCTGGATCACAACAGATATATGCAGCTTGACATAATAAAAGTCCTAAAAAGGCATGAGGGATTTCTTCTTCTTGCGAACCTTGTCCTGTCGTCGTTTCAGCGAAGGATGGGACAGAATGTGGGAGTCCGCCCCGGAGACGAAATGCTCGCCGCAATGAAAGTGTCGGAGGAGCTGGGAATTCCTACGGTGATGGCGGACAGGCCGGTTCAGGTGACGCTCAAACGCGCCTGGAACAGGAACACCCTTTGGGGAAAATGCAAGCTGCTTTCATCCCTGCTGGCAAGCGCATTCAGCAAGGAGGAGATTTCCGGAGACCAGATAGAGAAAATCAAAAAGGGCAGCGAGATGGACGCAATGCTCGCCGAACTTTCAGACTATATGCCTGTAATCAAGGAAGTCCTTATTGACGAGCGGGACAGATACCTTGCCGCAAAAATCTGGGACTCCCAGGGCGGCAATGTCGTCGCGGTTCTGGGAGCAGGACATATCGCCGGTGTCGAAGCCCATCTGAACCGCATGGCCGCAGGCAAAGAAACGACAGACGTGTCGCAGATTTCGGAAATTCCTCCAAAATCCGCCGGCGCGAAAATCGTTTCCTGGATAATTCCTGTTCTGATAATAGGACTGATTGCCGCTGGATTTATATACGGAGGCTCCAGGACAGGCGGAAAGATGGTTCTCAGCTGGATTCTGTGGAATTCAGTTCCAGCCGCACTGATGTCGCTGATTGCAGGCGCGCATCCGCTCACCATAATCACCGCATTTGCCGGCGCGCCGCTGACATCTCTCTGTCCGTTCATCGGGATAGGTTTTCTTACGGCCGCGGTTCAGGCGTTCTGCGTAAAACCCAAAGTCTCGGATATGGAGACAATTCAGGACGACGTGTCATCCGTCAAAGGATTCTACAGAAACAGAATCCTGAGAATTCTCCTTATCTTCATACTTTCGTCCATAGGAAGCTCGCTCGGAACTTTTATCGGCGGAGCCGACATAATAAAATCGCTGGGCGGCATAAGATAATTCATACCGCAAAGACTTTTTATTCACGAGCTTGCGTCGCAAACTTCTTATTTATTGGAGGATTATAAATCATGTCTGTAATTCAGGGAATTTTACTTGGAATTCTGCAGGGAGTCGCGGAATTCCTGCCAATCTCGTCATCGGGCCATCTTGCGGTGGCGCAGAATATCTTCGGACTGGACGATGTTCCTCTCCTTTTCGACATATTTCTTCACCTTGCGACACTTGCCGCTGTCGTGATTTTTTTCAGGAAGAAAATATGGGAGCTGCTTAAAATTTTCGGAAGATGGATTGCTCGCCGCCCTGACCCGAAAAATCAGGATGACGCGAATCCGCTTACAGGCTCCGACGAAGCCGGCCGGAAAACCATCATGGCAATAATAATCACAACGGCGATAACAGGAGCCGCCGGTATTTTCAGCAGCAAGCTTATTCCGGAACTTCCGATAAAATTCGTCTGCGCCGGATTCATCGTGACGGCCCTGCTTCTGCTGTTTTCCTCGGCGATGGAAAAAAAACAGGCTGCAGAAAACGGCAAAAAAGGAATATCACCGGTTCAGGCGGTGATTATCGGCGTGATGCAGGGAATAGGAACTCTTCCCGGAATTTCCCGTTCAGGCTCCACAATCGCCGGCGCGCTTTTTGCGGGAGTGGACAGGGCTTCGGCAGGAGAGTTCTCGTTCATCGTGTCGATTCCGGCAATTCTCGGAGCGTTCGTGCTTGAGCTTAAGGATTTGGGAGCAATGTCCGAAACCGTAGGCGCCGCGCCGATAATAGCAGGGTGCGCCGCTTCTTTTGCGGTCGGCTATATCTCGCTCACGCTGCTGATGCGGATGATAAAAAAAGGAAACCTGAAGTGGTTCGCCTGTTATCTGATTCCGGCCGGAATTCTCGGACTCATTTTCCTTAGATAGGAAATTGCGGAAAACATAAAGACAAATCATCAGGACGGAAAAAATGAACATAAAATCAAGAAGAATTTTCACGGTATTTGCCGCGGCTCTCGCCATGGCCTCGTCACCGCTCGTTGCGGAAACCTCGCTTGAAAAGGAAATCGAAGGAATAAAGACCGAGCTGTCGGAGCTTGCCAAAAGAACCGGAAAAGCCGCGGATATGTCTCAGAAGGAAATCGAGAAAAAAACAAAGAAGCTCACGAAAAAACTGAACAAGAAGACACGGAAGCTGGCAAAAGAAATGGAGAAAGCCGGACGTGAGATCTCAAAGGAAGCGGAAAAAGCTGGAAAGGAAATTTCGGGCAAGATCAAGAAAATATTCGACTGAGGCGCCTGATGCGTAAAATTTTCAGCGGAACTGCGGAGATGGAGCGGCGGGTAAAGGAATCCGTCGGATTTCCACCGGCCCTGATGATGGAAAATGCGTCCGCCGAGCTCGAAAAGACCGTCCTTTCCGCCGCCGGACAAAACGGAGCCGACAGAATTCTTATTGCGGCCGGACGCGGAAACAACGGCGCCGACGGAATCGCGCTTGCCCGCAGACTTTACGGGAAAATTCAAGTGGAACTGACGCTGACAGGTGTGCCTTCTACGGAGGAGGCGCGCCTTCAGTTGGTGATGGCGCGGAACGCAGGAATTGTTCCTGTTACGGCGGAGAAATTCTGCGCATCGCTTGGTTCCGGAAAATCGGTGGCCGTAGACTGCCTGTACGGCACGGGATTCCGCGGAACGCTCTCCGGAAACGACGCGCTGATTGTTGAAAAAATGAACGTGGCTGATGCCTTCCGTGTCGCCTGCGACATTCCGTCCGGTCTGAATACTGAAGGAAATTCCGGCCTTTCACAAGGAGAAGGAACGGTTTTCCGTGCGGACATCACGGTAACGATGGGCACGCTTAAAGAGGCGCTTTTCTCCGACACGGCGGCTGAATTCACAGGAGAAATAATCACCGCCGGACTTGGGGTTTCCGGAACTGTATTTGAGTCCTATGGAATTCCGTCCGCGTTTCTGATTGAGAAAACCGACATGATTCTGCCGCTCAGAAGAAAACGCAACGTGCACAAAGGAACGTTCGGACATACGGCGGTCATCGCGGGAGAAAAATCCGGAGCGGCGATAATAGCCGCGCAGTCCGCGCTTAATTTCGGCTCAGGCCTTGTGACGCTGATAAAGCGGCAAAACGGGGATTTCTCACCGTTCACCGTTCCGCCGGAACTTATGGTTTCGGATTCAATTCCACGGCGGACAACAGCAATAGTCGCAGGTCCTGGTCTTGGAACCGGAAATGCGGAAAATTCATTCGCGCTTATCGAAAATTTTCTGCTCACAAGCGGAATCCGCCCGGCAGTTGTCCTTGACGCGGACATCCTGAAATCTGACGGAACCGGAGAATTTCTGCGGAATTCAGAGGGAAAGACTGCGGGAACTGTTCTGACTCCCCATCCGGCGGAACTGGCAGCGCTTGCGGAAAAAATCGGAATAGGAAAATTCACCGCGGAAGAGGCGGCCGCGCGCAGAGCTGAAATCGGACGGAAATTCACGGAACTTTTTCCGGACTGCGTTATTGTGATGAAGGGAGCCGTCACATTCATATCGTCAAAAGGAAAGACGATGATATGCGCCGACGGAAACCAGAGCCTGTCAAAGGCCGGTTCGGGTGATGTTCTTGCCGGGATGTGCGGCGCGCTTCTTGCCCAGGGCTACAGCGCGGAGAATGCGGCGGTCACTTCCGTCGAGGCGCATGCGCTGGCCTCATCCTGCGAGGAAAACGCCGGCTCCTATTCACTTACCCCGCAGAAGCTGATAGACAAAATCGCCTCGCTTCAAGATGCCGCTGCAATCCGCCACAATTGAATTTATAGAGAGAAGTCATTATATTCTAAGGATAGAAACTTAGACCGCCGCTAAAAGCGGAATCTGTAAATTTCAGGAGCAAAATATGATTAAGACAGTAAAAGATGTTGATCTTAAAGGCAAACGCATTATCATGCGCGTTGATTTCAACGTTCCTATGAAGGACGGAGTTGTTCAGGACGACACACGTATCATGGCGGCTCTTCCTACAATCAAATATATTCTTGAGCAGAATCCGCGCTCGCTCGTTCTTATGAGCCACCTCGGAGATCCTAAAAAGGACGTCAAGAAGGCTCAGGAAAAGGCTGAGAAAGCTGGAAAGACTTGGACAGACGCAGATTCTGAAAAATTCATCAACGGAAAGAACCGCATGGCTCCGGTCGTAAAATATTTTGCCGAAAAGCTCGGAAAAGAAGTCACATTCCTTCCGGACGCACTCGGACAGAAGGCCGCAATCGACGCTCTTCCTGACGGAGCTGTCGCAATGCTCGAAAATGTTCGCTTCCACAAGGAAGAGACTTCAAAGGATGCGGCTGAGCGCGAGACAATGGCGAAAGAGCTTGCAACTTACGGCGACATCTTCGTGAACGACGCTTTCGGAACAGCGCACCGCGACCAGGCTTCAACAGCTACAATCGCAAAATTCATGAAGGAGCAGCCAGTCGGCGGATTCCTCATGGAAAAGGAAGTCAAGTATCTTGAGCCGATGGTTACAAATCCTCCAAAGCCGATGGTTGCTATTATCGGTGGCGCGAAGGTTTCTTCAAAAATCGCCGTTCTGGAATCTCTTCTCAAGAACGCAAAGTACCTTGTTATCGGCGGCGGAATGGCATACACATTCCTCAAGGCGCAGGGACACAGTGTCGGAAAATCTCTTGTTGAGGACGACTTTATCGACACGGCAAAGAAGCTTCTTGCGGACGCTGACGCAAAGGGCGTAAAGATTCTTCTTCCTGTTGACCACGT
>DBIW01000003.1:0-156 GCA_002296965.1 Treponema sp. UBA792
CGGCGATTATCAGCTGCGACGTTCGGTGCGAGCGGATGGACGAGATTCTAAGCCACAGCGAGCAGAGCGGAAAAACAAAGCTTTCAAACAAGGGCTATGACATCGTTTTTGAGAACGCGGGATTTTCGTACAACGGCGGAAAAGAAATCCTTAAAG
>DBIW01000003.1:191-9448 GCA_002296965.1 Treponema sp. UBA792
TCCTTAAAGACGTTTCGTTCACGGCAAAGCAGGGCGAAGTGACGGCGCTTATCGGACCGAGCGGAAGCGGAAAGACAACTGTTAGCCGGCTTGCCGCGCGCTTCTGGGACTTGAACCGTGGAAAAATCAGCGTTGGCGGAATGGACATCTCAAAAACCGACCCGGAAACGCTTCTTGGAATGTACTCGATTGTCTTTCAGGACGTAACGCTCTTCAACAACACGGTAATGGAGAACATCAGAATCGGGCGGAAGGACGCTAGCGATGACGAGGTGATTGCGGCCGCCCATCTTGCGCGCTGCGACGACTTTGTGGAAAAGCTCCCCGAAAAATGGAACACGGTAATCGGCGAGAACGGCTCGGAGCTTTCCGGCGGCGAGAGGCAGCGTCTTTCGATCGCGCGCGCGTTCCTGAAAAACGCCCCGATAATTTTGCTTGACGAGGCGACCGCGAGCCTTGACGTTGACAACGAGACTCTGGTGCAGGAATCTCTTTCCCGGCTGATAAAGAACAAGACCGTCTTGATCATCGCCCACAGAATGAGAACCGTTGCCAGCGCGGACAAGATTGTAGTGCTGAAAGACGGCGTAGTTGCCGAGCAGGGAAGCCCGGCGGAGCTGCGCGAGAAAGGCGGAATCTACAGCAGAATGGTTTCCACCCAGCTCAAGGCAAGCGAATGGAAGTATGAGTAGGGAATAAAATAGAAGCGGAGTTTTTGTGCTCCGCTTTAAGAATGCGTCAGTCCGAGGTGCGGAAGTTTTAATCGTCATTTCCTGTTTTATTTTAAAAAAACTGATATAATGCCTGCATGAAAAAAAACGTAAAAACCGGGCTTGTTCTGGAAGGCGGAGCGATGAGGGGAATGTTCACCGCCGGAGTTCTTGATGTGTTCATGGAAAACAGAATCGCACTTGACGGAACTGTCGGAGTATCGGCTGGAGCGACGTTCGGCTGCAACTACAAGTCAGGACAGATTGGAAGAACAATCAGATACAACAAAAAATATTCAGGAGACTGGCGTTACTGCTCGCTCCGCTCGCTTATAAAAACAGGAAACCTTTACGGCGCGGACCTCTGCTACAACCGGATTCCGAACGAGCTAGACATCTTTGACCTTGAGTCTTACAGAAAAAATCCCATGCCGTTTTTTGTCGTGGCGAGCGACTGCAGAACCGGCGAGCCTGTGTACAAGGAGCTTAAGACCTGCGACGCGGATGACCTTACCTGGATGCGTGCCAGCGCGTCAATGCCGCTTGCGAGCAAAGTTGTGAGAATTGACGGCTACGAGCTTTTGGACGGCGGCATGACCGACTCGATTCCGCTGAAATTCTTTGAAGAATCAGGATTCAAAAGAAACATCGTTGTTCTGACCCAGCCGAGAAACTACATAAAAAAGCCGAACAAGCTGATTGGAATAATGAGAATCGCGCTCAGAAAATATCCGGCGATTGTGAATGCGATGGAAAATCGACACAACGTCTATAATGAAGAGACAAAATACGTGTTCGAGCAGGAAAGAAAAGGGAATGCGCTTGTGATTTGCCCGGAAAAGCCGCTTGGAATCAGCCGCACGGAAAAAAATCCTGACGAGCTTCAGCGTGTCTATGACGAGGGGCGGAAAACCGCGCTTGCGTGCCTCGATGAAATCCGGGAATTTATCAGGTGACAACCGGGACGGAACAGAATTCCGCCCTACCCTTTTAATTTTCGCATTGTAATTTCCAAGTTTTTTAGTACAATATATTGGAAATAAAATCACACAAATTCACAACATTATTTTTTTTCAGGAGAAAGAGATGAAATTCACCAATAAGTTCTTTACCCACCCAAGTAATCATCGCGCTGTTTTTGGCATTGTCGGTGCTTGCCGGCTGTCAGACGGAAGTCACACCAAAAGAATACACGCTGATTCTTAACGGAAACGACGGCAGCGGCTCTGTCGAAAGCATAAAAAAGGCGGAGAACGAGGAGATAAATCTTCCGTCAGTCACGTTCACCAGAAAGGGCTACGAATTCACCGGCTGGAACACAGCGGCGGACGGAAGCGGCAGAGTGTACGCTGGCGGCGACAAATTCAAATTCACTGCGGACACGGTGCTCTACGCCCAATGGAAGAAGACCGAAACTACACCGGCAAATCCCGACAGCGGAACCACAAGCCCGTCAACCCCAAGCGCCCCGGACACTTCCGGCAGCGGAAGCCCCCAAATTTCCTACACAATAACATTCAATTCAAACGGCGGAAGCGGCGAGATGAAAGCCCTTACCGCCGAATCGGGAAGCGAAATCACCCTTGCTGCAAATGCGTTCACCAGAGATGGCTACACGTTCTCCGGCTGGGCGACATCTGCTAGCGGAAACATCGTTCACACGGACGGCGCGAAAATCAAACTGACCGCGGACATCACGCTCTATGCGCAGTGGACGGAAATCGGAAAGGTCGAGAAAGTTGCGTTCAGCGCGACAGGCGAAATTGACTACAACGAAAAAATCACGCTCTCGTGCGGAACGGACGGCGCGGCAATCTATTATCTGCTAGTCACAGGAACGGACGCTCCGACTGCCGAACAAGTCCTGTCATCAAAACAGAAATATTCCGAGCCTCTCGCAATCACCGAAAACGCCGTGGTTGCCGCAGTCGCCGTAAAGGACGGACTGAAAGACAGCGAAATGGCAACCGCCACATTCACCGTAAAAACCTACACAGTTACGTTTGACGCGAACAGCGGAACTGGCACAATCGCAAGCATAACCGAAGTTGCCGGAACAGAAATCACCCTCCCGGAAAACACATTCACAAAAGAAGGCTACATCTTTGCAGGCTGGGCGACATCTTCCGACGGAGACGTTTCTTATTCCGACAAGGCGATAATCACTCTAACCGGCAACATCACGCTTTACGCAACCTGGGGAATGACAGCCGCAAAAGCAATTTCTGTAATCGAAAATTTTGATGACGGAGAGGAGCACACGGTTTCCATTGCAGGCAATATCACTGCGGACGACATTGCTAAAATAAAGGAAGCGATTGACGGAAACGCAAACAGTCCAAAAATTATCCTTGACCTTGGCGGAACAACCGGGCTTACAGAAATTCCTTACCAGTCGTTCCAAGTCTGTGAAAATCTTGCAGGCATTGTGATACCAGAGGGAGTTACAACGATAAACGATTTTGCTTTTAACGGCTGTACCGGACTGAAAACTGTTTCGCTTCCAAAAGACATTAATTTTGGCAGTTTTGTATTCAATGCCTGCAACTCCATTGCTCACGTAAACTTTAGCGGAACTATGGAAGAATTTGCAAACTTGGACAACATCGACAGCTGCTCGGAACTTTTCAAAGCGGAAATATCATTCGGCGACGGCACAAACTGGACGCTTGGCAAGGAAATTCGTGACTCCTCGGAATCTGTTCCAAACGTCTCGTTCAGCGGCGAATGGAACAGCGCAACAAACAAGATGATAAAACTGTCGATTGATGCAAACAATAAAAAAATCAACCTTGACCTTAGCGCAATGACAGGTCTAAAGGAAATTGCCGGCGATTATTATACCGGCCGCTTCAATGTTGCAGAACTTGTGCTTCCGTCTTGTGCTGAAAAAATCTGCGATGGCGCTTTCAGTAATCATCTTTATATAGAAAGCATTGTAATTCCGGACGGTATAAAGACAATAGGAAAAGAAGCATTCTTTCAGTGTAATTATTTAAAAAATGTTACTATTCCATCAAGCGTTACTTTAATAGGTGATAACGCATTCAGGGAATGCGACATTTATTCTATCAGTGTGGATTCTGAGATAATCGGAAAGGGCGCTTTTTGTAGTAATCCAAATATGGCTTATGCAACTGAGTCAAGTGTAAGTGAAATAATAATTGGCCCAAATGTAAAAGAAATATGTGACGATGCATTTACTAGTAATGAATTATTAAAAAGTATTACCATTCCAGACAACGTAAAAACTCTTGGCTCTCTGATATTTTATCACTGTGATTCGCTTGAAACAGCAGATATAAAATTTACTGACGACAGTGAAGACAGTGGAACTGCTATATTTGATGCGTGCGAAAAGTTAAAAACTGTTACAATAAGAGACGGCTCTGTAAAAATTCCAGCGGAAACATTCCATAGATGTTCAAGCCTTGAAAAAATTTACATTCCTGCAAGCGTAAAGACCATAGGAAAAGGAGCTTTTTCAAACACATCTTTAAAAGAAGCTATCTATGCAGGAAAAGAAGGAGACTTGACCATTGAAGACAATAATGATGATATAAAGAATATAATAAAGTACACCGGCGAGTAAACTTGTCATTGTCCGACTTGAACGGAGGAACTCTCATATTGAATAAGAGATTCCCTTGTCAAGCAAGGGAATGACAGAAAACCAATCCGGGGGAATGACAATAAAAACTTGTCATTGTCGTACTTGATACGACAATCTCACATGTAGAGATTCCTGTGTCGAGGCACAGGAATGACATTGTGCTTTGTCATCCTCCGGCTCGACCTGGGGATCTCATGTGTAGAGATTCCGCATCAAGTGCGGGAATGACAGTAAAAATCAAGCACGGGAATCTCCTGTAAAATATAATCCTACTTTCTTTCTGTTTCCTCCTTTTCAAGCGCGCGGATTGAGCGGTTTGTCCTGAAGATTATGCAGACTGCGACTCCGGCGAACGCAATCACAAAGAAGAGCAGGGCAGCCCCGGAGCCTTTCGTGCTTCCGAAGACGCGCTCAAGGAATGTGCCGGCGGCGAATCTTGCCATGAACGGCTCGAACACTTTGTCCACAAGGAATCCGCCTAAGAAATATCCCGCCGGAATCGTGAAGAACTGGAACGTGTTCCGCACCGAATAGACCCGTCCCTGAATCTCGTCCGGAACGCGCAGCCGCATGATTGCGTCAAGATTCGTGCTCATCAGCGGAATCAGAATGTAGCCCAAAAATCCGCCGACGCACCACACGAGCGGCGAATGTCCCAGCGCAAGCATTATGTTTTCCGTCCCCATCGAGATGAACAGGCACAAAAAGATTGTCCGCACCCGGTTTTTCGGAGCCGGAACTGCCGACGCAAGAACGCTTCCAATCAGCATTGAAATTCCGATTACCGAGTTCACCATTCCGAGAGCCTTTTCTCCGCCGCAGTTTCTGGAAAGAACCATCGCCGGAAGAGCCGCGCTGTAAATCGAAGCAATCAGGTTGATTGACGAAAGGAACATTATCAGGCGAAAAAGTCCGCGCTCGTTTTTGAGGAACAAGATTCCGCCTTTTACAGAATCCATGAGGCTTGCTTTTTCAGCATGATTTTCCGAAGCTGACTCCGCATTTTCTGTTCCGGTTTCCGTATTTCTGTTCGGCTCAGGAATTTTTATGGCGAGCGCAAGCACAAGAAATGCAGCGGAAAAAGTTGCAAGGTCAATGGCGACAACCGCAGTCAGTCCGAAAAGCCCGATGACCGCAGTCGCAATGACCGGCACAAAAATCGAGTTGAGGGCATTGGAAAAGTAGCGAAGTCCGCCTACGCGCTGATAGTGCTGCTTTGGAAGAATTCGCGAGACCGCAACCTCCGAGGCAGGAGACTGTACCGTGTTCATCAGTCCGTTCACCGCGTTTATCAGGTAAAGATGCCAGATTTCAAGAAGCCCGTTTTTGAGCAGAATGAACATCACCACCGTAGAGACCGCCGCCACCGAATCGCAGACGAGCATTGTGGCTTTCTTGTTCCACCTGTCGCTGAGTGCGCCGGCAAAAATGCTGAGAATCACGTAAGGCGTGTAGGTTGAGACCATCAGAAGGGCTGTCATGAGCGCAGAGCCTTTCTGCATGTACGACCAGATGACAAGTGCGTAGGAAGTCATCGCGCTTCCGAATGAAGAGAAGGACTGTGTAATCCACAAAAGCAGGAACGTCCTCATTTCCCGCAGGATTTTAATAAAATTTTTCATAAGACTTTGCTCCATTTGATTTCATTTTTCTGATGAAACGCAAAGCCCAAGAGCAGAAACTACTCCGTACAAACTGCCCTAAAAGACTTTGCACGGAGACATTGCAATACAAAGAATCACGGTCTACCTCCTAACAGAAATTTGTCATTATCCAGCTTGACTGGATAATCCGTTTGCAAATTCGCAACGCAAACTTGCCGCACATTTTAGACATCCGGTGGAACTTTTGCAAGGGGGAAATATTTTGCTGGTTTTACTGGTTTTGCATCAGCTTCATTTTATTGCCGCATGGATTCGGAATTGAAATACAAGTCATCAGGGCAGATGTCCTGTCCGTTTGCCCATTCGATGTTGAATCCGTTTGGACGCACGGTCTTAAAGTAGGAAGGGTTTTTCAGTTCACCGAACCAGGAGCCTTTGATGTACGGCTTTACATCGAAAAGCTTTGTTTCGCCGTTGTCAAATCTTAAATTGAGCTTATAGTCATTTTCAGGAGTTACATTTATGACAGTCGGTCTTAACATATTCAGCCTCGCTATTTTAACGGATCAATTTTGAAGAACTGCTCGCCTTCATCAAGAAGCCGCCAGTTTGCCTGCAAGTCTTCCTTGTGAATTTCAATCCATGCCTCAACAAGTTTTTTCTTGGAAGTTGGAATTTTGCCTTCGAGCTGCTCTCCTTCCAGTGAGAACACGGATTCATCATCACCGCAAATGACGTGAATATGCGGAACATGATGCTTTCCGCCATATTCGCTTTGCATTCTGATTATAATTCCATAAAACATTGAGATTACAGGCCTGGAAATCCTCCTCCTATAAATATAGCACAGTTTTACTGGTTTTGCGTCAGATTTTTATGCAATGCAGGGCAGGACGCGGGAATTATAAAATGTACGCGGAGACTAAAAAATCCGCCGGGCGGGGCGGACTTGCGGAAGAATCTATATTAACCGTAAATATGTTGATTTTCATCAAGTAATTTTTGTAAAAGTGGATTATTAGCCTTTGCCTTTACATCCAATTTTGAAATAAGATCACTATCAGAAACTGTTTCACTAATCTGTAGAACTTCCACAAAACAAATTGTTATCTTATAGAGTTATTTCTGTTTACTATAAAGCAATTTTATTACTCTATCAAGTAATTGTTATTCTGTATAGAGAATCGTTTTATGCTCTAAAGAATAATATCATTTTTGCATGACAAATGAGGAAATTCACAGATATGTAATTGAGAAGATAAGGCTTGCGCGCATTTCAAAGGGACTTTCGCAGCTGGAAGTGTGCACGCGCGGAAATTTTTCGCAGAGCTTCTACACGCACGTTGAATCCGGCAGAAACCAGCCGTCGCTCATGACCATAATCAGAATCGCAGAGGTTCTTGAGACGAATCCGCGTGAATTTTTCCCCGAGTCAGAAATAAAGTCAAAGTCCGAAATCAAAAAAGAAATCGCCGCGCTGCTTGAGGCGCTGTAAATCCGTTCAATTATGTTTTTCCAGAACCCATTTCCAGGCGGGAAGAATTTTAATCTGCGTGCCTTTGTATTCGGCAGTTTCCTCCGCATCCTTTGAAATCACAAGGCAGTTTTTCAGCTCGTAGCGTCTGTCCAATGAATGCAGGGCGGAAAATTCTCGTTTCCGTGTCTCGTCATCGGAAAGGCTGTAGCAGACCTGAATAGCGGTTTTTTCTTCCGGCAGAACAAAGTCAACCTCGCAGTCGGCAGAGCGGTAAAAGCAGAATTCGGTTTCGCTCCTCAAAAGCGTTACCGCCACAAGATTTTCCAGAAGTGAAGTGTTCGGGTCGGTCAGAAAGAGGTTCAGAATTCCGTTGTCCGTTATATAATATTTTTTGACGGATTCACGTTCCGAAAGCTTTGCTGAAAGATTTTCCGCATGGAAGACAAGCCACGCTTCTTCCGCATAGTTCAGATATTCCGCGACCGTTTCCGCCTTGACCTTTGTTCCGCACGACGAGACGATGTTCGCAAGCCTCGTGTACGATGAGGGCTGTTTTACGCTTTCCGCGATTTTTTTTATCAGAAGCTTGACGGCTCTCTCGTTCCTGATTTTGTAGCGCGAAATCAAATCGCCGAAATAGATTTTGTTGTAAAGGTTGCTGAGCCAAAGCCGCTTTTCCGCTCCCTGCGCATAGTGAAGCTCAGGAAGTCCGCCGTTGTAAAAATACGTCTCGAACTCTCGCACGATTTCATTTTTGCTGCGGATAAGGGAAACCGGATCCGTGCTGATTGCGTTCAGGGAAAGATGCTCTGCGAACGAAAACGGAAAAACGTTCTGAACAAGAAATCTTCCGCCAAGAACGGTTGCCATTTCCTTGGAAAGCATTTTTGCATTGCTTCCGGTGATGAAAACCGAATATTTGTTGTCCGCCAGCCGCCGCGCGAATTTTTCCCAGCCCACGACATTCTGAATCTCGTCAAGAAAAACAAAAGGCTTGTGGCTGAACATCTCGCCGTAGCACTGCAGAAGCAGGTCAAGGTCGGCAAGCTCAATTCCGTCAAGGCGGTCGTCCTCAAAGTTGAAGTAAAGAATTTCTTCTATTTTATGCCCCTCTGCCAGCAGGTCATGAATGCACTGGAACAGATAAAATGACTTGCCGGCGCGCCGTATTCCCACAAAAATATAGTTGAAGTTCGGCTGGATTTTTATGCTGCGGCGAACCAGATGCACAGACTGCACGAACCTCTGATTTTCGAGAATTACTTCCTTCACTTTGTCCTTATTTATGCTCATGCGGTAATTATATTGTTCAAAAAAGGGAAAATCAAGAATAATTCACCTTATAAGGGGATAAATTTACTATATTTAACACTGTATAGGGTGAAAAATCACTAAAAACAGGCAGAACGAGATAAATTTGTAAAGAATTCCGCCTTATAATCTATGCGCCAAAAGCGGGTAAATCCTTTACTCCAAGACATTGAGGAACACGGCGCAGCTTTCAAGTTCGGTGAATCCGTTTTTCCTGTAGAAGCTGTATGCCGGAATTCCGTGTTCCGTCTGAAGATAAATTGCGCATATATTTTTCTTTTTGAGCGAGTCTTCAATTCCTTTCATGAACATTTTTCCGTCAATAAAAAATCCGAAGACAAGCGAGCCTCTGCGTTGCGTCAGGTCGCAGATATATTCGTGAAGCTGAGCCGGGTCATTCCATCCGTCATTCCAAGGCGGTGAACTGAAAACGTCGCGGAACATGCTATAATGAGCCATGCATTTTGTAGAAGCAAAAGGAATTCTTTCGGCGCGCAACGGAATGAACATTTACCGCGGTTGCACGCACGGCTGCATTTACT
>DBIW01000003.1:9524-56037 GCA_002296965.1 Treponema sp. UBA792
ACCAGATGAACCACGATTTTGAAGACATCGAGGTAAAGCGGAATGCGGCGGAACTTCTGGAGCAGAAGCTTTTCTCCAAGCGCAAAAAGTGCATGATCGGGACAGGCGCGATGTGCGACCCTTACATGCACTGCGAGGCAGAACTCGGCCTTATGCGCCGCTGCCTTGAAATCATCAACAGGCACGGATTCGGAATTGCCGTCCAGACAAAAAGCGACCTGATTCTGCGCGACATCAATATAATAGAAGAAATCAACGCAAAGTCAAAAGCCGTTGTCCAGATGACACTTACGACTGCGGACGAAAGCTTGTGCCGGACAATCGAGCCTGCGGTCTGCGCAACGGATGGGCGCGCGAAAGTTCTTGCCGAATGCAGGAAACGCGGAATTCCGACAGTCGTGTGGCTTTCGCCTTTTCTTCCTTTTATAAACGACACCGAGCAGAATATCCGCCGCCTCCTTGAAATCTGCGTTCAGGAAAAAGTTCGCGGAATCATCTGCTTTGGAATCGGACTTACGCTGCGCGAAGGAAACCGCGAATATTTCTACAGCAAGCTGGACAGGCATTTCCCCGGACTGAAGGAAAAATACATCCGCACTTACGGAAACGCTTACGAAGTTACAAGCCCGGAAAACGACCGCCTGATGCGGATCATCACAAGCGAATGTCAGAAAAACGGAATCGAATGGCGGCCAGAAAAAGTGTTTGAATACATGAACGCTTTTCCGCAAGAAAAACTGGAAGCCGCGCAGGGAATGTTTGAGTTTTAGGATTCAAGATTCGTATTCCGCGCCGCAAACTTTCTTATTTACTTTATACAGGAGACCAAAAATGGATTATCTTTATGCGCTCCAGTGTATCAGGGAAGCATCTCCGCACTGGCTGAATTATCTTTTTGTGTTCATATCGGAATTCATGATTGCCGGAGGTGTCGCGGTTGCCGCCGTGATTTACTGGTGTGTGGACAAGCACGCCGGAATCTCCGTCATATTGAGCTACGCCTTCTCGTTCACACTGAACCAGACTGTAAAAAACATAGCCTGCGTCTACCGGCCCTGGCTGCGGGATCCAAGACTTCATGTCGCGCCGGAAGCCGCAGCTTCCGCCACAGGATATTCATTTCCAAGCGGCCACACCGTAACCGCAGCCTCGATTCTTGGCGGAATAAGCGTCTGGAAGAGGGACAGCAGACGGACGGTCGCTTTTCTTTCGCTTCTGATTCTGCTCACGGCCTTCTCAAGAAACTGGCTCGGCGCGCATACAATCGCAGATGTCGTGACTGCGCTTTTCGTCGCTGCGGCAGGAATTCTCGCGGTGAACTGCACGCTTCATCATGTAAACAAAAATCCCGGAAAGGACACAGCCGTCTTCGCCGCCGGAACAGTCGTTTCCGTAATTCTGCTAATATTCCTGACCCTGAAAAAATACCCGGCGGATTATACGCCTGACGGAAAAATCATTGCGGACCCGTACAATATGCTTACCGACTGCTACACCGCCTGCGGACTTTTATGCGGAACACTTGCCGGCTGGTGGACTGAACGCCGTTTTGTCAATTTTACGGCGGACGGAACTGCCGGACGGAAAATTCTCCGCGGCGCAGCAGGAATTGTCATGCTGGCCGTCCTTTATGCCGGTTCAGGTCCGGCGCTTTCATTTTGCGGCGGACACATCTCGCATCTCATAAAATATTTTGTGATAGCGTTTTTTGTCACCTGCGGATATCCGGCTCTTGCAAAGGCCGTGGAAAACAAATCCGGGAAAAATCCGCGCTAACGGCGGAGCAAGGCGCACAGCTCCTCTCTGTGTCCGTCAAACCATTTTACGGCCGGCGGATTCTGCGTATGCGCGCCTAGAAATTTCTCCATCCAGACAATGTTGTACCAGCGTCCGAATTTGCAGCCGCAGGAATGGAATTCGCCGACACTCTTATATCCGAGACTCTCATGAAAGCGCAGGCTTCCATCCGTAAGATATTCATCAGCCTTGCCGGGAAAGGCGATACATGCGTTCACATTCAGGATGTTCTGAGCACGGAGAATGTCCTCAAGCACGGAATAAAGCGTTTTTCCGATTCCAAGACGCTTTTTTTCCGGCGCGACATAAATCGAAGTCTCCACGGCCCATTCATACGCCGCCCTTGACTTGAATTCTCCGGCATAAGCATATCCGACGGGAATTCCTCCGGACTCAGCCACGAGATAAGGATATTTCTTCTGAATTCCTGAGATTCTTTCCCGGAATTCAGCCTCGGAAGGAACTTCGTATTCAAAGGTTACCGCCGTGTTCAGAATATACGGCGCATAAATTTCGAGCAGGGCGGCGGCGTCATCCGGCTCCGCGATTCTCACATTCAGATTTTCCATGCGGAAGTTCTATCACCTGCAGGGACAATTTTCAATGCAGGAACAGAGGGAAAAAGGAAATTCCATGAATTTCAGTCGAAGACTTTCCTTTCCTTCATTTTGAGAATTCTTGGACGGTTGTACCGCTGGATGAAGATAAACGGCAGGTTTGCGGCCGCAAAAAGGACGCACAGGAACACGAGAAGCGGAAGATGACCGAAAATTTTAACGAGCTTCAGCGGAACAAAGCTCATCAGAAAAATAATCTCGTGGACAAGCTCAGACTGCGTCATTGTCAGAACAAGCTTGTCTTTTGAGAAATTGTTTCCCGAAAAAAGCCGCTTGTCATAAGTTCCCACGCTTGTCTTCCAGCTCTTCACCTTTATGGACGCATAGAATTTTTTCTCCCAGGCGTGCTCACGGAACCAGAAAGAATTCAGAAAATTCTTGTCGCGCGAAATCAGAAAAAGCAGAAGCGCGGAGAACGGAGGCACAAGATGGAAAATGACCGTTTCCGCCGCCAGAAAGCTTGAGAAGAAGAAGCCCCAGAAAACAAAACCCGAAGAACCGGCATTGGAACGCCATCGTCCGCCGAAAAACAAACAGCCCGCAATGCTCAGAATCATGGCGGCAAGCAGAACGAACGGCAGAAAATTTATCCTGTTTTTCATGACAACAACAATGGCAGATTGCGCCATTTTCGGCAAGGGAAATTTATTTTTTCACGGCGACTTGACTTATTTTAGTATGAAAAGTATGATTTGTACAACAAATAAACCACAAGGCGGAAAATGAACATGGAAAAGGTGGATGTAAAGGACAAAAAGGGAGTGAGGAAAAAATTCGCCTGCTCGGTCACGGTCGGCACAAAAGGACAGATTGTGATTCCCAAGGAGATGAGGGAGATGTTCGGAATAGAAAGCGGAGACTCGCTGCTGCTGCTTGCGGACATAAAGAAAGGAATCGCAGTTCCGCCGAAAAACTCATTCAACGAGATTTTCGCGAAAATTTTCGGAAACGGCGCGGAAAATCCGGACGGCGGACAATAGACAGATAAACTGGAGGTATTTTTATGGAAGACAGAATTTCAGCTGCAGAAAACGGAACGCCACAGAAGCAGAATCGGCTTTATTTTCTTGACAACATCCGATGGATTACAATCCTCATCGTGGTCGTTTTTCACATTTTCTTCTATTACAATAACATCGGAACGGAGGCGATGTACAAAAAGCTCCCCGGCTACGAGGCGGGGTCTTTCACCTTTGCAGGAATTTTCCAGTACGGCGTCTACCAGTGGTTCATGCTGTTGCTGTTCATTGTGAGCGGAATCTGCGCGAATATCTCGCTCAAAAGGAAAAGCGTCCGAAGCTTTCTCAAAAGCCGGGTGAACAAGCTTCTGGTTCCGTCCACTCTCGGAATTCTCTGCGTGCAGTGGCTCTGCGGATATTTAATCAGCAAAAACTACATGAATCAGGCGGAAAGCCAGAGTATTCCGGGCTTTGTAAAATACATAATCTACGTCGCATCGGGAACAGGCGCGCTCTGGTTCTGCCACGTGCTTTTATTTGCCTGCCTTGTCCTCGCGCTTCTGAAAGTCATCGACAGAAATGACAGAATCTCCGCCCTTGCAGAAAAATCGGACGCGCTGAACATTGCGGTTCTCTGCGCGCTGTTTTTTGTGATGTGGGGTTCGGCCCAGATTCTGAACATGCCTAAAATCACGACATACAGAATGTGCTATTACCCGATGGCGTTTCTGACCGGATATTACTGGCTTTCTTCCGAAAAAGTTCTTTGCGCGCTGAAAAAATGGGGCTGGTTCTTCCTTGCGGCAGGAATCATCTCAGGAATTTTCTACATAAGAAAAAACTACGGCACATACTATGCCGACTATTCCGTGCTGAACGACTGGCTCAGCGTGTTCCACGCCTGGTTCACCGCGCTGGGAATTCTGGGAGCCGCGCAGAACGTCCTGAATTTCCGCAACAGATTCTCTGACTACATGACAAGAACTAGCTTCGGAATTTATATCCTGCACATTTTTGTGCTTCTTCTGGTGAACACGCTTCTAATTCCCGTGGCGCAGAAACTTCCGGCCGCGGCCATCTATCTGATTGAGCTTGCAGCCGCGCTTTCCGGAAGCATTATTCTGTGGGAAATTCTCCGCCGTATTCCCGTCCTGCGTTTCGTGCTTTTCGGAATAAGAAAACCGAAGACAGCCGAGTAAAAGGTGACTCCGTCATATACGCCCGGAAGAATTTCTCCAGGCTATCACTTCGTTCACAAGCCGCCACGCTATGCCGCCCTCGCGCAGAAGCGGCGGCGCATCCTCCAGCCTGACCCATTCGGCGGAGTCAACCTCACCGGAAAGCCTGAATTCATTCTTAATTACGTCCGCCGTAAAGCCGAGCATCAGCATATCCTTCTTTTTATACGGCCAGCTTCCGACGTATCCAGCAGAAAACACATTCTGTCCCAGCTCCTCCTTCACCTCGCGGACAACCGCATCCTCCGCTGACTCGCCGGGCTTCATTATTCCTGCGACGCAGACATATTTTGTCTCGGACACATAATTCTGCCGCAAGAGCGCAATCTCGCCGTATTCATTCACAACGGCCGCGATTACGCTTGTCGTGAACATTTCCCAAACAGGAATTCCGCATTCCGTGCAGAACGGGACAAGACCCTCGTCCCCGATTTCCTTTTCGGCAAGACGTTTTCCGCAATGCGGACAGAATTCAAATTTCATTCATCCTCCTGATGAATCTCAAAGTCAAGGCAGCTCCGCACAGCCGCGAAAGGTCTTACCTTTGAGTCCGCTACCGCGACATGAAGCGGATTCACCGAATAGTTTCTGAGCGACTCCTGATCCGTAAAAGTCGAGTCGAGCATAAGGTCTGCGGTCGAGGAATCAAGCCTTCCGTCCACATTGACTTTTATATTGAGCAGACCCGGAATTTTTCCGTTCAAATCCTCAAGACCGGATTTTATTTCCCGCCTGATTTTCTGTTTTTCCGAATCGGAAAGATCCGGCTTTAATGTCCAAAGAATTATGTGTTTTACCATGCCGCCATTCTGCACATTTTCCGGAAAACTGACAAGAACCGGCGTCATTTTTACTGCAACCTCTGTCGCCAAAAGTTTTCTGTTCTTGTTCTCCTTTTTTCAGGAAATTCTTTCTAGCGGAATTTCTGCATCTCCGCCCTGCAAAGAGAATCGCATATCTCGTTGTATTCGACTCCGGCATGGCCTTTGACCCAGTTCCATTCCACATCGAGCGAGGAATTAAGAGCGTCAAGCGCCTCCCATAAATCCTGATTCTTGACAGGCTGCTTCGAGGCGGTTTTCCAACCTTTCGCCTTCCATCCTTTTATCCATGAGGTGATTCCGTTCTTGACATACTGACTGTCAATGTTCACGGTGACTTTTCTTCCGGCAAATGAAGGCGTATTCTTTATGACCGAAAGCGCGGAAATTGCCGCCGTAAGCTCCATGCGGTTGTTCGTAGTAAGCTTTTCGCCGCCCGAAAGCTGCCTTGCTGAACCGTCAGCAATCACCACAATTCCCCATCCTCCGGGACCCGGATTTCCTGAGCAGCCGCCGTCCGTATAAACTGTTATTTCTTCCATAATTGTTGTCTTTTCTCCACTGGAAATTCCATAAGACTTAGAATTCCCGCTTTATTTCCGGAAGCCTCTCCTCCCATATTCCGGCCATATACCTGTAACCGTCCTCATTCGGATGGATTCCGTCACGGCACATCAAATTCCTGTAGTCATCAGCTTCAAGCATGGCAAGCCGCATATCCACAAACTGAACACCGTGTGCAGAACAATACCGCATCAGATTAAGATTGTACAGCTCATGGTTGCGGTAAAGTCTGTCCGGCGCGCCTCCAAGAAATTTCAGGATGTTATTGCGGTCATGTCCGCGGCAGATATGCTCGAACCAGAAATCCGGAACAAGCGGAGGCATTGTCATCACAAGCGGAGTTATGTGCCTCTCGCGCAGCGCCGTGACCATCTCTGATATAATGCGGATGAATTCATCAAGCGGAACGCGCGGAGAATGTTCCGCATCCGGATTACCGCTTACGGCGGCCCAATCGTAGTCGCAGTCGTTTCCTCCGGACTCTATTATTCCAAGATCGCACTGAATTTCCTTTCCCAGAGACCTGTTCAACCTGCGCTGCGTCTTTATCACTGTGCTTCCGAACACGCTCTGATTGTCAAGCTCAAAACCAAGTTTCTCCGAGGCAATAAAAAGACTGTTCTCTTCTATTATATCAAACAGATGTCCGCTGTCCTTTCCTGTGACCGCACCTTTCAAAATGGAGTCGCCCCACACTGAAATTCTGTTTATTCCGTTATCCATTTTCACCTCACGGAATATGATTATGACATTCGCAGCGTTTTTGTCAACAATAAAAATTCCGGACTGACAAAAAAAACGTCCGGAGAATTTCCTGTTTCAGAAAATTTCCGGACGGATACAGATGCTGAATTCCGTGCCGGAAAGAAAGGATTTCCTAAATCCGGCGCGGGATTTCCGCTTACTGCAAATTACACAAGTCCCTGGGCAATCATCGCCTCTGCGACTTTCACAAAGCCCGCGATGTTCGCGCCGGCGACGTAGTTCACCCACTTTCCTTCCGTCTGATTGAACCTTACGGCGGTGTTGTAGCAGTTGTCGTGGATATTAATCATGATGTTGTGGAGCTTCTCGTCAACTTCCGCGGCAGACCAGGCGAGACGCTCTGAATTCTGGCTCATCTCAAGTCCGGATGTCGCGACTCCGCCCGCATTCGAGGCTTTTCCAGGAGCGTACAGAATCTTTGCGGCCTGGAACTTGCTGATTGCGTCCAGATTTGAAGGCATATTCGCGCCTTCGGCCACAAGCTTCACTCCGTTCTTCAGAAGCATTTCCGCATCCTCGCCGAGCAGTTCGTTCTGTGTGGCACATGGGAACGCGCAGTCAACCTTGACCTCCCATACTTTCTTTCCCTCAAAATATTTTGCCGACGGAAATTTCTCCGCATATTCGGAAATTCTTCCGCGCTTCACGCACTTGAGCTCCTTTACCCAGTCAAGCTTCTCCTGTGTGATTCCGTCCGCATCGTAGATATATCCGTTTGAGTCGGAAAGAGTGACGACCTTTGCGCCGAGCTGAATCAGCTTTTCGGCGGCATACTGAGCGACGTTTCCTGAACCGGAAACAGAGCACACCTTGCCCTTGAAGTCCTCTCCGGCTTTCTTGAGCATTTCCTGCGCAAAATAAATCAGACCGTAGCCTGTAGCCTCCGTCCTGATGAGCGATCCGCCGAATGTGAGCCCCTTTCCT
Source organism: Treponema sp. UBA792 (assembly GCA_002296965.1). Lineage (GTDB taxonomy): Bacteria > Spirochaetota > Spirochaetia > Treponematales > Treponemataceae > Treponema_D. Next base: position 17,210 of record DBIW01000003.1, read on the forward strand.
GTAAGAACTCCGGTGTACTCGTCGCGGATTCTCTTGTACTGGCCGAAGAGATAGCCGATCTCGCGTCCGCCTACATTCTTGTCACCGGCGGGAACATCGACATCAGCTCCGATATGGCGGTAAAGTTCTGTCATGAATGACTGGCAGAAGCGCATTACTTCCTTGTCCGACTTTCCGTGAGGATCAAAATCCGAACCGCCCTTTCCGCCGCCCATCGGCAGTGTAGTCAGGGAATTCTTGAGAACCTGCTCGAATCCCAGGAATTTGAGGACTGAAAGATTCACTTCCTTGGAAAAACGGAGTCCACCTTTGTATGGTCCGATGGCGCTGTTGAACTGAACACGGAATCCGCGGTTCACATGATAATTTCCGGCATCATCCATCCAAGGAACACGGAACATGATGACGCGCTCCGGCTCCACAAGCCTCTCAAGAACAGCGTTCGGCTCAAGTTCCGGCATCTGATCAACGGCCGGCTCCAAAGTTGTAAGAACTTCCTCAACAGCCTGAAGGAATTCCGGTTCGTTGGCGTTCTTTGACTTTACTTCGTCCCAAATACGGTTTACGTAAGCATTCTTCATGATTCTTTACCCCTTTTCCGCTTAAAAGCGGGTGATAAAAATATATCATAACAGCAATTTGTTTGAAAAGTCCTTTGTAATAAAAAGATTAAAGTTTATTAAAGGAATTAAGCAAATGTTTAGAGACACATTCACATAAAAAACGCTTGACACTCCGTATTCTTTTTCATTAATTTCTCCGCGAGGATTGTTTTATGGGCATTCATTTCAGCATTGCGCCGAAACACGCGTCCAGCGCGGCAAAGGATATGACCACCGGAGAACCGTTCCGGCTGATTTTTTTCTACTCGATTCCGCTGCTCATAGGAAACATCGTGCAGCAGCTGTACAGCATGGCCGACACAATAATCGTAGGACGGTTGCTTGGAACCGATGCCCTTGCCGCCGTCGGAACAACAGGGCCGATGAATTTTCTGGTGCTTGGATTCGTCTCCGGACTTACATCGGGATTCGCGGTAATAACGGCCCAGAAATTCGGCGCAAAGGATGAGAAAGGCGTCAGACATTCGGTCTACATGAACATCATGCTGAATGTCCTCTCCACCATTGTGATGACGGCGCTTGCCTCCATTACGGCCGCTCCGATTTTAAGGCTGATAAACACTCCTTCCGAAATTTTCAGCGACGCATTCAACTATATAATCATAATCTACGCGGGAATCGGAGCCTCAGTCCTTTACAACGCGACCGCCTGTATTCTCCGCGCGCTAGGCGACAGCAAATCTCCGCTTTATTTTCTGGTAATATCATCCGTACTGAACATCGTTCTTGACATACAGTTCATCGCGCAGTTCAGGATGGGTGTCGCGGGAGCAGCCCTTGCTACGGTGATTTCTCAGATATTTTCCGGAACCGCGTCTCTTATCTACATGATAAGGAAATTTCCCATACTGCGGCTCAAGAAGCAGGACTGCCACTGGGACTTCTGGTTTGCGCGCCAGCACATGAAAATAGGACTTCCGATGGCGTTCCAGTTCTCGATAACGGCAATCGGGGTTGTGATTCTTCAGGGTGCGCTGAACACATTCGGTCCGGTAAAAATCGCGGCCTACACAGCGGCGCAGAAAGTCGAGCAGCTGATAGCTGTGGCGGCAGGAACTTTCGGCGTGACAATGGCGAACTACACCGGACAGAACCTTGGAGCCGGACGCATAGACAGGATAAAGCAGGGAACAGGAAAATGCTGCGTCCTGACAATAGCGATGTCGCTTGTATCCATGGCGATTGCGCTGCTCTTCTCCGACCAGCTGACCGGACTTTTCGTGAAAGGAAACCAGCCCGATGTTCTTGAGGCGGCTGAAATTTATCTCCGCTGCACATCAGTTTTCTATCCGTTCCTGTTCGTGATATTTGTATACAGGAATGTCCTGCAGAGCATGGGACGCGGATTCATGCCGCTTATGGCCGGAGTTTTTGAGCTGACAGCAAGGACAGTCTCCGCCTACACGCTTCCCGCCCTTATCGGATACACAGGAATCTGTCTTGCAGGTCCGCTGGCCTGGGTCTGCGCGGCTGTTCCGCTTTTTGCTGCATACAAGGTGATAATACGGAAATTCAATTGAACGGAAGTTTCAGCTCCGTTCCGGAAAGCTCCCTGAATTCTCCGGAAGCCAGATTCCGGTCAAGATGAAGCGCCCCTATCGAAATACGCAGGAGCGAGGTGACATCATTTCCGAGCGCGGAGAAGATTCGCCGCACAAGGTGGAATTTTCCTTCCGTTACGGCTATCGTGCATGAACGCGGAGATTCCCACTCAAGCGCCGAAGGCCTTGTCACAAATTCCGGACTTTTTTTGTCCGGAGGAACAGTAATTCCGCAAAGACAGCGTTCGGCCGCAGACTTCCGCTCGGGTTCCGTCATGTCACGGGAAAGAACCGCGCGGTACACTTTCCTGACATGAAATTCCGGCTGCATCAGGGCATGGGAGAACGAACCGTTCGTAGTAAGAATCAGCAGACCTTCAGTATCCCTGTCCAGCCGCCCCACGGAATTCAGGGAAAGCCCGGACGGAACCGAAATTCCTTCTGTCAGCGAATAGACAGTCGGATTCCATCCGGACTCATGCGCGCAGACAAATCCGGCCGGCTTGTTCATCATCAGATAGATATGTCTCAGAAGAGGAAGCTTCTCGCCATTCACTGAAATCTCATCACGCTCCGCATCCGCGGTGAATCTGTGGTCATGGATGCGGACTCCGTTCACACGGACATCGTTTCCGCGGACAAAGGAGCATCCGCCGCGGCCGCAGGCGAATCCTGCTCTGGCGAGAATTCTCGAAACTGATTCCGGATACATTGTCTGAATTCCATAAAAATAGCCGCGCCCCGGAAAAAGGACGCGGCCCTGCGCTGCATTGTCAGCGGACAGTATTATTTTTTAACAGAAAGCTTCTTGAGCTTCCAGATGTCGCGGACATAATCCTCAATCGTGCGGTCAGAGGAGAATTTTCCGCTGTTCGCAATATTGATGAGCGTCTTTTTTGCCCATGATTTGCGGTCGGCATAAGCCGCGGCGACTTTATCCTGAGCCTTGCAGTAGGAATCAAAATCAGCGAGCACATAATAAACGTCAGGACGCTGGCCTTCGACTCCGTAGATAAGTGAATCATGGATTTCCTTGAATATCTGCCTTGACGGGTCGTATGTTCCGTCAACAAGCTGCTCCACGACTTTTGCAAGCGCCGGATTCCGGTCAAGATATTCCTGCGGATTGTAGCTGTGATCCGCCTCCATTTTCTTTATCTCCTCGGTCAGAAGTCCGAACACAAACGCATTGTCGTTTCCGGCCTCCTGGACAATCTCGATGTTCGCTCCGTCCATCGTTCCGAGCGTAAGCGCGCCGTTCACCATGAATTTCATGTTGGAAGTTCCGGAAGCCTCGAATCCTGCCGTTGAAATCTGCTCCGAGACATCAGCCGCAGGGAAAATCTTCTCGGCCACGCTGACGCGGTAGTTCTCGACAAAAACCACACGGATTTTTCCACGCACACGGTGATCATTGTTCACCCTGTCGGCGACTGTATTTATGAGCTTGATGATTGACTTTGCGCGGCGGTAGCCTGAGGCGGCCTTTGCGCCGAAAATAAACGTGCGTGCCGGCGGATCAAAATCCGGATCCTCGATAATCCTGTTGTAAAGGTACATTATGTGCATTATGTTGAGGAGCTGGCGTTTGTATTCATGCAGACGCTTGACCTGAACATCGAAAATGCTGTCCGGATCAAGGAATTCATTCTGGGTATGCTTGAGATAATCGGCAAGAACCTGCTTGTTGCGCTGCTTTATCTCAAGAAGCTGGTTCAGGGATTCCTCGTCATCAGCGTATTTTTCAAGTCCCTTAAGCAGAGTAAGGTCCTTTTCCCAACCGTGCCCGATTCTTGCGGTGATAAAATCCGACAGCTCCGGATTTGCGCTCAGAAGCCATCTGCGCTGGGTGATTCCGTTCGTCTTGTTGTTGAATTTCTTGGGATAAAGCTCATACCAGTCCTTCAGCTCCGCGGTCTTGAGAAGCTCCGTATGAAGTTCCGCAACTCCGTTCACGCTGAAACATGAATGGATTGCAAGCCATGCCATATAAACCTTGTCGTTGTGGATGATTGACATGTGCTGGTGCTTCTCGTAGTCGTTCGGATATTTCTGGCGCAGCTCAATCAGGAAGCGGCGGTTGATTTCCTCGACAATCTGGTATATGCGCGGAAGAAGTCCCTGGAAAATATTAATCGGCCATTTCTCAAGAGCCTCGGCAAGAATCGTATGGTTTGTATAGGCGAAAGTCTTTGTGACTACATTCCATGCGTCATCCCAGCCTACATTGTAGTCGTCGATGAGAATTCTCATAAGCTCTGGAATCGCGACGACAGGATGCGTGTCATTCAGCTGGATCACATGAAGATCCGCGAATTTGCTGAAATCAGTTCCGTAATCCGCCACATAATGTCTTACAAGATCCTGAAGCGATGCAGACGAGAAGAAATACTGCTGCTTGAGGCGGAGCGCCTTTCCGCTCGGACCTGAATCATTCGGATAAAGCACACGGCTGATATTCTCGGCACTGTTCTGCCGCTCGACGGCGCGGTTGTATTCCATATTATTGAACAGCTGGAGATCGAATCCGTTCGGAGAGGTCGCGGCCCAGAGACGGAGCGTGTTAACAGTGTTGGTGCCGTATCCGATTACCGGCATATCATAAGGAGTGGCGGTAACTTCCTCGGCATTCTCGATATAGAAACGCGGCTGTCCGTCCGGAGTCTTTCCGTACGCTATGTTTCCGCCGAATTTCACCGTAACTGCAAGATCGCTTCTTTTGATTTCCCACGGATCGCGGTGCTTGAGCCAGTTGTCCGGATATTCAACCTGATAGCCGTCCTCTATGCGCTGCTCGAACATTCCGTACTCATAGCGGATTCCGTATCCGTGTCCCGGATAGTCAAGGGTCGCGAGGCTGTCAAGGAAACAGGCCGCAAGCCTTCCGAGACCTCCGTTTCCAAGTCCGGCATCAGGCTCCTCATCCTCAATCATGTCAAAATCTATGTTCATGTCCTTGAGAACTTCCCTGACCTGCTCCTTGATCTGGGCATTAATCAGGTTGTTGCTGAGGGCGCGTCCCATAAGAAATTCCGCGGAAAGATAATAAAGCTGCTTTACAGGCTTTTTCTCATATTCCTGACGTGTCGCCATCCAGTTTTCCATTATCAGCTCAAGCGCAGAGGCGGAGACAGCATCAAAAAGATCATGCTTGTTGGCCTGAGAGATGTCCTTTCCGTACTGTCTGCGGAGACGGGCTGAAAGATTCTCCTTGAATTTTTCGGCATTAAATTCCATTGTAAATCAAACCTCCAGTTTGGATAGTGTTTTTTCTTCTATAAAAACGGCACGGAAATAAAAGTCCTCTGCCGTCATCTGCTTATAAGTATTATGGAACTTCCGGAAAGCAGGACATATCTCCGCTGCTCACGAAGAAGCTCCTCCCTGCCGCATTCCATAAAATCCGCCGGGCTTTCAAACGAGGTGTCGGCAATCCGATACCATTTTTTTCCGTTCTGGAGCGGCGGAAGGTTCAACGTAAGATCATATATGTCCATGTTGGCGGCAATGTAAAAATCACCATCGTCCGCAGAACTCAGCCTGAACGCAAGGAAACGGCTCATTTTGCTCCAGTCGGGAACTTTTCCGTTCACGTCGAACCAGGTTATCTCCGGCACAGACGATTTGTCGTGCGGATCGGAAAAAAAAGCCTTCCGCCTGAAAACAGGATGGGTTTTCCTCAGATTTATCATTCCGGCTGTAAAACGGACAAGTCCGCTGTTCTGTCCGGCAAGATTCCAGTCAATCCAGCTTGTCTGGTTGTCCTGGCAATATGCGTTGTTGTTTCCGTGCTGGGTCCGGCGCATTTCATCACCGGCGGTCATCATCGGAACTCCCTGCGACACAAAAAGATACAGAAGGAAATTCTTGATTTTTCTTATACGCTGCGTCTCTATCCGCGGATTCGATGACGCGCCCTCGTAACCGTGATTGTAGCTGAGATTGTCATCCGAGCCGTCGCAGTTGTTCTCGCCGTTCTCATCATTATGCTTGTAGTTATAGCTTACAAGATCGTTCATCGTAAATCCGTCGTGCGCGGTGATGAAATTTATCGAGGCAAGAGGCGAACGCCCGGAGAATTTGTACAGGTCGGAACTTCCGGCGATACGCGTCGCGGCGGCCGTGGCGGTGAATTCATCTCCGCGGATAAAGCGTCTGATGTCGTCGCGGAAACGTCCGTTCCACTCGCACCATCTTGAGCCGCCCGGAAAGCATCCAAGCTGATAAAGTCCGCCGGCATCCCATGGCTCGGCTATTATTTTTGTACGTGAAAGAACAGGATCTTCGTTTATCGCCTCCGTAAGGGGAGGAAGTTTTATCGGAGTTCCGTCCGAGGCGCGCGTAAGTATCGACGCAAGGTCAAAACGGAAACCGTCCACGTGCATCTGAAGAACCCAATAGCGCAGGCAGCCGATTATATAGTCACGGACCACAGGATGATTGCAGTTCACGGTGTTCCCGCAGCCTGAAAAATTCATATAGTACTGACGCTCATTCGGCGGAAGCTGGTAATATATGTCATTCTGAATTCCGCGGAATCCGAATGTATAACCATGTTCATTTCCTTCCGCCGTATGGTTAAAAACCACGTCAAGAATCACTTCGATTCCCGCCTTGTGGAGCTTTTTCACCATAGCCTTGAATTCATTCACCTGCGCGCCCGGAGCTGTGTCCGCGGCATAGGATGTTTTTGGTGCGAAAAAACCGATTGTGCTGTATCCCCAGAAATTCGTAAGCCTCTCGCCTGTCCGCGGATTTATGTTTCCGTTCTCGTTTCCGTCAAACTCGAACAACGGAAGAAATTCGACAGCCGTAATGCCAAGACTCTTGAGATAATCAGTTTTTTCGGAAAAGCCGCGGTATGTTCCCGGATACTCAACACCGGAAGAGGGAGAAGCGGTGAATCCTCTTAGATGCGCCTCGTAAATCACCGTATCCTCAAGCGGTATGTTCAGCGGAGCGTCATCTTCCCAGTCAAAATCACCGTCATCCACAACCACGCATTTCGGAAAGCCCGAAAGATCCGAAAGCTCACCGTTCTCGATTCCCGCAAGTCCCATAGAACGCTGGCGGTTGTACGAAAGAAAAACTGAACCTGAGGTGAACGCTTTTGCATGAGGGTCAAAGAGATATTTGTGGCTGTTAAAACGGAGTCCGGCCGGCGGATTGTACTCTCCGTATACCTTGTACAGATATAGCGCGCCGGCACATATACCTTTTATAAAAATATGCCATATATCGCCGGTGCGGTTTTTTACCGGGTCAAATTCTATCTCCGCGGAAGGACGGCTGTCCGTCTCCGAATCAAAAAGGACTAGAACCACCTTTTCAGCGGATCTGCTGAAAAGCGAAAAATTAACTCCGTCTGCAACCGGAACTGCTCCGAATTCCAGCGGAACTCCACTCTGAACCTCAATATCAGCCATGATAGCAAGGAGTGTACCATAAACATAGAGGAAATTCCAGAAGAATACCCTATGAACATCCAGATTTTAAGCGGCGGGCGGCAAATTCCGGCCCGTCAGCTGTGACAAGAAACGGTCAGCTAAAATCAAACACCAGACCGTTTCCGTCAAAATCCACGGAAACCTTTCCGCCGCCCGCAAGCCTTCCGAAAAGCACCTCGTCAACCAGAGGATCCGCGATTTTCTCCTCGACTATCCGTGCCATATTGCGCGCTCCGAATTCCATTGAGTATCCGGTTTCGGCAAGATAGTCAGCGCACTTTTCCGTGACATCAAGGACAACCCGGCGTTCCGCCATTCTGCGCGCAAGATTCCTTATCTCCTTTCCGCATATCATTTTTGCGGTCTCAGTTCCAATCCGGGCAAAAGGAATCACCGCATCAAGGCGGTTTCTGAATTCAGGAGGAAATTCCCTTTCCACGGCATCTGTCATCGCGCCGGAATCTCCTTTTTCCGCCCCGAATCCGATTTCCTGGCGCTCCAGGTCGCGCGCGCCCGCATTGCTTGTCATTATTATCATGCAGGAACGGAAATCGGCGCGGCGTCCCTGCGAGTCCGTCAGGGTGCCGTAATCCATCACCTGAAGAAGAACGTTGTATATATCGGGATGGGCTTTTTCAATCTCATCAAAAAGCACCACGGAATGGGGATTCCTGCGCACATCCCTTACAAGAAGTCCGCCGTCCTCAAAACCTATGTACCCCGGCGGAGAACCAATCAGCCGGCTGACGCTGTGCTTCTCCTGATATTCGCTCATGTCGTAACGGAGAAGAGGCTCACCTAAAACACGGGCAAGCGTTCTCGCAAGTTCCGTTTTCCCGCATCCGGTCGGTCCGACAAAAAGATATGCGGCCTCCGGCTTTTCAGGATTCCGGAATCCGGCTTTTGAACGTTTCACCGCCCTGCTGACAGCCCGGACAGCGGCATCCTGGTCGAAAACCTCGGACGAAAGCCTGTCCTCAATATCCGCAAGATTTTTTATACTGTCATCTCCGGTCATCACGACAGGAATTCCGGCGATTCTAGCGGTCACCTTTCTGATTACGGCGGGCGTCACTCTCGGAACATTTTTTCCGGCCTTTGCCGCAGAATTTCCGTCAAAACCGCCCCGGCTCACAATCGAAAGATAGGCTCCGGCCTCGTCCATTATATCTATCGCCTTGTCGGGCAGCCTGCGTTCCGGAATACAGCGGACGGAAAGAGAGACAGCCTGCTCCAAGGCGGAAAGACTGTAGCTCACATGATGAAAATCCTCATATTTATGCCGCAGTCCTTTCAGAATTCGTATTGTCTCCGTCCCGTCCGGCTCATTTATGTCTATTTTCTGAAAACGCCTGGAAAGCGCCTTGTCCTTCTCGAAATTCTTTGAATACTCATCGAACGTGGTTGAACCGATACAGCGGAGCTCCCCTGACGCAAGCACAGGTTTCAGCAGATTCGCCGCATCCGTCTGTGTGTTTCCGTTTGTTCCGGCGCCCATTATCATGTGAATCTCATCTATAAAAAGAATCGCATTTTTCCTTGCCTTGAGCGCCTCCACCACAGAATGAATCCTCTCCTCGAAATCCCCGCGGAATTTAGAACCAGCAAGCAGAAGCCCAATATCCAGGCTGAAAATCTCGAATCCTTTCAGCGCATCAGGAACCTGGCCGCGGACAATCCGCTGCGCAAGTCCATAGGTGACCGCGGTTTTTCCCACTCCCGCGTCTCCGACATGAAGCGGATTGTTTTTTGTCCGCCGGCAAAGCACCTGAACCGTCCGGTCAAGCTCCTCATCTCTGCCGACAAGCTCATCAAAAATTCCTTTCTTCGCGCCGTCCGTCAGATTCACCGTAAAACGCGCCAGCGCATTCTGCCTGTTGCCCGAATCATTCTGCGGCTGGGAGACAGTTCCCATAGGATCTACGGTAAAATCATTTTTCTGGGCAGGCTCCGTCCTTTTAACCTTGGAAATAGCGTCAACAAGATGATTTCTGTCAACTCCGGCAGCATGCATATAATAGGAGCAGAAATTCTTCTTCTCGTCGAACATACTGACAAGAACATCAGTTATATCAAGAATATAATTTGAATTCGTGACGCAGCTGAATACAGCCCTGTTCATGACCGCCTGGAAACCGGCAGACTCGACAGGCACACGGATAAGATTCGCATCCGCATCGGGAGAAACCGTCGGCAGTTTTTTCTCAAGATAATCGGAAACTCCGGAACGCATGGCCGCGCAGTCCGCTCCGCTCTCGTAAAGGATATGACAGACATAATCATTGCGGAGCGCGGCGGCAAGAATATGTTCGGGAGTGAGAAATTCATGCCGCGACTGCTTCGCGGAAACAAGCGAATCCGACAGAATTCTTGTAAGGACCGGAGTCAGTTTCATCTGCCTGACCTCACCTGATGCCGATTTTTCCTGACTACTCAACTTCTATCCTCAACGGAAATCCGTTTTTCCGGGAAATTTTCACGGCGAGATCCGCCCTTGAGACCGCTATATCGTATGTGTATCTGCCTGCGATTTCCGTCCCGTTCTCATGGACTCTCATCATTATCGTCTCCGCATCGGAAGGCGATTTGTTGAACACTGAAACAAGGAGCTTGACAACAAAATCCATCGGCGTCACGTCATCATTATAGAAAACAACATTACGTTCAGGAGGAAATTCCGCCAGCGACTCATCAAGGACACCGGACGAACTGTCCGGAAAAGTGTCTGTACCGCTCATGACTATAAAATATAGCACATTTGCTCCGACATTTCCAATATTCCGCGAAAATGGCAGCGGAACAAGCGGAACAGACAGTGTTTAAATTCACACAAGTGTCTGATATAATATCCGGAATGGATAACCGGAAAAGAATTTTCGAGGAACTTTTCAGCCGTTACGGTACAGTCACGCGTGCCAGGGGCTGTTTTCTGTACACAAAAAAAGGAGTCCGCATAACCGACCTGTATCAGGAAAACGGACGTGCGGTTCTCGGCTGGGGCGGCGGCGCGGCGTTCACGCGGCTTAAGAACACATTGAACCGCGGCGCGACAGGAAGCTACATCACGGAAGAAAAGCCTGGTATCGAGAAAGCCGTCGGGCTTCTGCTGAATTCAGAAAGAACCGTCCGTTTTTTTGCCACAAAAAATGACGCGGTAAAAGCATCGCTGAGATTCTCACCTGAAGGCACATCCGTCTGGATGCCCTGGAGTCCGGCCGGAACAGCATGGGAAACCGTAGAATCGGCTGTCATTGCGCCGCCTCTGCCATGGACCGACTCTCTGTACATGATTGCGGTCAGAAAAGACATCGCGGAAAAGAAATACTCCGGGACGGAAATTCCGGCGGAGATAAAGATACCGTTTCCGATTGAGGCCGCCGCCGCACGCGCGGTCTACGACATGATCGCCGCGCTTCAGACACGCAGCGAAAAGGACTGGTTCATATACGACACGGTTCTGACAAAATACTGGACAAGAAAAGGACCGTATCTTTTTCCCAAGGTGGCGGAGGAGGATTATACAGATTTTGCGATCCACTGCCTTGACTGCGGAATTCTCGTGAATCCTGAATTCGGCTCACCCTCAATTGTTCCGTTCGGTGCGGACAGGGGCGTGTTCACGAAACTCAGGAATTCACCGTTCACAGGAAAAAAGACACAGGAGAAAACAGAATGTACGGAAAGCTGACGGCATTACTGGCATGGGGAACGGCGGCCTTTCTCTCAATAATCATGATGAGAAAAAAGCCCCATCCGGCATGGACCGTCATGACCGCCGGGCTTATGCTTCAGTACCTGAATTCAACGGCAGGACTGCTTGCCGCAATGGATGTAATGGAGCCGCTGTCCGCAATAAATCCGGCGCTCGGCACGGCGGCAGAATCCGCGCCGGGAATTCTTGTAGCGGCGGCGCTCATCCTTATTCTTGCAGGAAAATAAGACAGCAATTCCGGAGGTTTTACTTGTCATCGGTAGCAGACGAATACTGGAGAGAATTCCAGAACAGAACCGGACGCACAGAAATATCATGCTCCGGCGAGCTTGATTTTTCAGAAGGCGGAACAAAAAGCGACTGGCTTGTGTCCATGGTCATTTCGGGAACGAAAACATCGTTTTTCACAAGCTGGCCGACCTATTCAATAGACATGGAACCGCTTCCGGCCACGGGAGAAATCTACATCGTGACAGACAGGAGCGGAGAGCCGCGCTGCATAATCGAAACAGAAGCGGTCGAAATCGTTCCGTTCAACGAAGTGACATGGGAAATGGCGCGGACGGAAGGCGAGGATGCGGATCTTGAGGAATGGCGCGCAAGGCACCGGGAGGAACTTGAGGACGAAGGCGCAGTTGTCGGCTTTGAATTCTCACCGGACATAAAGCTTGTCTTCCAGAAATTCAGCGTGATATACCGGTAAAACCGTTACTGCCGGCCGGAAAAAATCCGATTTTTAAAAAGCTTTTCAGAATTTTATTTTCAGGAGGAAAATCATGGAAACAAAAAGAAGGACATTGGGAACAACTGTACTCCAGCTTGCGCTGGGACTGCTGTTCATCGTCAGCGGAATCTGGACGCTCCAGAGCGGAAACGGAGATGAAGTCGCAGGAGCAATCCGCTCCATCTTTTCAGGAGATGCCGCCAAAATTCTGTGCATTGTATTCGGCATAATCGAAATCCTTGCGGGAGCATTTCTGCTTCTGCGCCTTTTTGTGCCGCTTGCGACGAACATAGACACGCTGCTTCTGCTCATAATCATGATCTGCTGGATTGCATGTATTGTTCTGGTTGACTTTATAGGAAGCAAAGGCATCTTAAAAAGCCTTGACGGAGATTTTCTCGCATATCTCAACAGGCTTGCGCGTCATCTTCTGATTCTCGGCGCGCTTATAAAGGTCAGGTTCTGACAGCAGCCCGGAAAAAGGCGGACCCGATTCAGTCCGCCATGCAGCCTGCGCTGAATTTCCGGATACAAAAAAACAGCTTTTCACCTTATGCCTCCGGCTGATGAAAAGCTGTTTTTTATCGGAAAAGACGGATTCCTTATCTTGCGTATTCCACGATACGTGTCTCGCGGATCATAGTAAGCCTGATTCTTCCCGGATAACGCAGATCCGATTCTATCTGCTTGGCTATATTTCTGGCAAGTCCCTTCACATCGCTGTCCGGAATCTTCTCGTTGTTCACAAGGATTCTCAGCTCACGGCCCGCCTGAATCGCATAAGCCTTCTCGACGCCCTGGAAAGATTCCGCAATCGACTCAAGGTTCTCAAGACGTTTCACGTAATTGTCTATAGTCTCGCGCCTTGCGCCCGGACGCGCCGCCGAAATCGCATCCGCAATCTGGACAATCACAGCCTCTATGCTGCCGGCCTCGACATCATTATGATGGGCCGCAATAGCATTCACAATCCTAGCGTCCTCGCCCATCTTGCGCGCCATTTCAGCACCGACCTCAGCATGGTTCTGGTCGCTGTCGTTCTCGGCTCCCTTGCCTATATCGTGAAGAACAGCAGCCCTTTTGGCAAGCTCCCTGTTGGCTCCGATTTCAGCGGCAATCATTGAGGCCGCCATCGCAACTTCCTTGGAGTGCATAAGGACGTTCTGGCCATAGCTCGTCCTGAAATAAAGCCGTCCCAACGCACGGATTCCGTCCGTACTCATGTTGTGAATTCCAAGATCGAACAGGGCGCGCTCGCCCTCCTCGTAAATCTTGTTCTGAACCTCATGGGTGACCTTCTGAACAATCTCCTCAATTCTGGCCGGATGAATCCGTCCGTCCGAGATAAGGCGTTCTAGCGACTCTTTCGCTATCTCCTTGCGGACAGGATCGAAACATGAAATCACGACGGCTTCAGGCGTGTCATCAATAATGATGTCAACTCCGGTGAGGGTTTCAAGCGTCCTGATGTTCCGCCCCTCGCGTCCTATGATACGGCCCTTCATCTCGTCACTCGGAAGAGAGACCGTGGCGACAGTTATATCGCCGGTTATCTCCGGAGCGATTCTCTGGATTGTCGTGACAAGCACATCCTTCGCCTTTTTCTCGGCTGTAAGCTGCGCCTCCTGCTCAATCTTGTTTATCAGAACCTGAGCATCATGGCGGGCCTCGTTCTCAAGATTCCTGATGATAAGATCCTTCGCCTCCTGAGCCGAAAGCCCGGAAATCCGCTCCAGCTCCTGACGGTAAAGCTCTTCCTGTCTGGAAATGGCCTCTTCCCGGCGGAGCATCGAGCTCTGCCTGTCGGCAAGCATCTTCTCATTCTTGTCATATTCAGCCGCACGCTGGTCAAGAAGCTCTTCCTTTTTGTTCACCCTTGACTCATAGCGCTGAATCTCAGCCCTACGTTCCCTATTCTCCCTCTCCTGCTGATTACGTTCCCGAATGAGTTCATCTTTTGCATTCAATAAAATTTCTTTTTTCTGTGCTTCAGCTTCTCTTATAGCGTCCTGTTTTACACGTTCTGCTTTCTGTTCTGATGCAGACAATTGAATTCTGGCATAAAGCCATCGAATAATCCATCCAAGAACAATTCCTAAGACAGGGAGAATTATGAATAATATACTCCGCATAATATCTCCTATATTATAGAATAGTTCAGCGTACATAATATCGAATAGAGTTCTGATTGTCAAATTGGAAATAATGAGAATTCAATAATATGAGACAAAAAACAGGAAACGGACGAAAAAGCAAAGTCACATAGAAAAATCCTTGCCAAGATAAATCTCACGTGCGGTCTCGGAATTCAGAATCTCATCCCGATGCCCCTGAATCATTATCGTTCCGTTGCTCACGATTATCGCACGGTCCGTAATCTCAAGCGTATCGCGGACATTGTGGTCAGTTATCAGAATTCCGATTCCGCGCTTTGACAGAAGCCTTATCATCGACTTTATGTCCGCAACCGCAATCGGATCTATTCCGGCGAAAGGCTCGTCAAGAAGAAGGAATTTCGGCTCAACCGCAAGGGAGCGTGCAATCTCTGTTCTTCTGCGCTCGCCGCCGGAAAGCGTGTACGCCTGCTGCCTGCGTATTCTTCCGATAGAGAATTCCTCTATCAGATCCTCAAGCTGCTGCTTTTTCTGCCTGTATGAAAGGTCCCGGCGCGTCTCAAGAATTGACCAGATGTTCTCCTCGACCGTGAATTTTCTGAAGACCGAAGGCTCCTGCGGAAGATAGGAAATTCCGAGTCTCGCGCGCTTGTACATCGGCAGCGGAGTGATGCATTTGTCGTCAAGAAAAACATCCCCGCTTGTCGGTTTGTAAAATCCGACGACCATATAAAAAGTGGTAGTCTTTCCGGCTCCGTTCGGCCCCAGCAGACCGAGAACCTCTCCGACCTTCATGGAAAAATCAATGCCGCGCACAACCTGCTTCCGTCCGAATGACTTGTAAAGGCTCGTCACGCGCAGAACGTGCTCCTTATTTCCGGAGTCTGAATTTGCGTTTTCGTTTTTTTCTTCCATAAACAATAAGAATTCTCCAACTCAAAAGTGGTTTTCCGGGGCGGCGGAATCAGCTCCGTCAGGAATCTCAGAATCATCCTGTTCCGGAGGGACGGCCATCCCGGAGGGCTGACCATCAGCATCGGGCGGAAGGTCATTTTTCTCAGTTTCCGACCGGGACTCCTTTCTGTCGGTTATGGAACCGCGGACATTTCCGTCAAGAGAAATTTCCTGCGTGTCAATATCAAGGGTTATGTGCTGCGCCCTGAACACATCTGAATCCTGCTTTATCTTGGCATTGCCGGAAAGGTCAAGCAGCTGATTCTTCTTGTTGTATACGGCGAACGAGCCGGTGCAGACATTGCTTTCCTGGACAATGTTCACCTCAACCTGGAGAACTGCTATGTCCGTATTCTGATTGTACTCGACGGACTGCGCCTTTGCCCTTACACCGTTCTCGACATCGGTCATATCCACATCGCCACGGAGAGCGGCGACCTTTGTCTCCCTGTCGTAATCCATCTGCGAGCAGACAAAATCAAGTCCCGCCTCCGAATTCTTTCCCTTCAC
This sequence comes from Treponema sp. UBA792, assembly GCA_002296965.1. Classification (GTDB taxonomy): domain Bacteria; phylum Spirochaetota; class Spirochaetia; order Treponematales; family Treponemataceae; genus Treponema_D. The sequence goes on from DBIW01000003.1 coordinate 32,835, forward strand.
CATGCCGGAAGCCTTTATGTAGCGGTAGCCGTCGCCGGAAAGCTCTATCGAATCCGCGTAGATTTCCATTGATTCCGTAAGTATGTATGCGTTTCCGTTCAGGCGGGTAACCGTACTTTTTTCACCTGTCTGACCGGTCATGGACGCCGCGGAAAAAGCGATTTTCTCCGGAAAAAGCGGAAGCGCGAGAAAAACTGCGGAGGCAGCAAGCAAAATTCTTCTCATTCTGTTTCTATGGAGCCTGACACGCTTCCGGTGAACATGAATCTGCCGCTCACTCCGCTGGCGGAAAATCCGCTGCCGGTTATGACGGTTCCATCTTTTTCTATTCTCACAGTATCAGAGGCCCGCGAACCTATCAGCTGCTCGCTCTTGGCATTCCATTTCAGACGCTCCGCAGACACATTCGTGCTGTTCTTTCTGCTGAACAGGTTTATGCCGCCATACAACCCGTAAATTTCAGAATCAGTGTCCGCATGGAGATAATCGCAGGAGCCTTCGGTCTCAGGCTCGCCGTCATCATTGAAGGCGACAAACGCGACATCCTGCGCATAGGATGACGGGGAATCCTTGTACTGCTCGATTGTTCCGGCCGTCAGCTCGACGCTCCGCAGATTGTCCCTGTAACGGCGCATCTTTGCGTCCGAAAACACGAATTCCGGAGTCGAGTCGGTCACGACCGGAACCGTCTCATAACGGAGCGAGCATCCTGACATTAACAGAATCTGAATTCCTGCCGCGAAAAACAGAATCCGCCGGCCGACACATCTATTCACCAAGTGCGGCTCCGATAAATGCGATGAACAGAGGATGAGGTTTCGCCGGCCTTGACACAAATTCAGGATGGAACTGAACTCCTATTCCCCAGCGGTGGCCGCTCCACTCAAACGCCTCGGTCTGACGGTCAAATTCACCGGCAGCAGAAATAATCAGTCCTCTGTCCGCCATATCAGCGGCATAGCGTCTGTCAAATGAATATTTGTTTCTGTGCCTTTCCACGATCCTGTGCTTTTTATATGCCGAATAAAGTTTTGTGTTCTTTGTCACGACGACAGAACTCGCGCCAAGTTTCATGATTCCTGCAGCAGTAAGTCCCGCCTGCTCCTCAGGAAGGCTTATCACCGCATGGCTCGGATTCTGTATGAATTCCGTGCTGTCCGCATCGTCCCAACCGAGAAGCGACCGCGCGGTCTCAATCGCCATAAGCTGCATTCCAAGATCGATTCCAAGATACGGCATATTGTTCTCGCGGGCAAATTTTACGGTTGAAAGCATTCCAAGAAATCCGCGCTGTCCGTAGCTTCCGGGAATCACGATTCCGTCAACGCCATCAAAAAACGGCGCAATCTCCTGAGAACGCTCTATCGCCTCCGCGTCTATCTTTTTTATCTCAATGTCGGCTCCCCAGGAAGTCACGGCCGCATGGAACAGCGACTCCTTCACCGACTTGTAGCAGTCATCAAGATAATCCCTGTTTCCGACCATGGCTATTTTTACAGTCCGTGAGGTTCCGTTCAGTTTCTCCAGGAACGATGTCCAGGAACGCGTGTTGCAGCGCGCGGATTCAAGGGCAAGTTTTTTCATGATCCTGTCGTCAAGACCGCTTTTGTGGAAAATGACCGGAAGCTCGTAGATTGACTTGTTCACATCCGGAGAAGTGAACACCGCATCCGTGGCGACATTACAGAACATGGCAAGCTTTTTGCAAAGATTCCTGTCGATTGGACGCTCGCACCGGCAAAGCAGAATATCCGGCTGAATTCCCGCCTCCTGGAGCTGCTTCACCGAATGTTGCATCGGCTTTGTCTTAAGCTCACCGCCTGTAATCACCGGAACAAGCGCGAGATGAACTGAAACCACGTCGTTTTTCCCAAGCTCATGCTGAAGCTGGCGGCAGGCCTCAAGGTACGGAATCGTCTCTATGTCGCCGACGGTTCCTCCGACCTCGACAAGGACGACATCCGCGCCCGACCTTGTTCCGGTGGCGATTATCCGGCGTTTTATCTCATCTGTTATATGGGGAATTATCTGAACGGTGCGGCCGTTGTATCTTCCGGCCCGCTCGTTCGCTATGACCTGATTGTACACCTGCCCGATTGTAATGCAGTTGTCGCTCGTTATGTTTACAGTCGTGAATCTTGAGAAATTTCCAAGATCAAGATCTATCTCCGCTCCGTCGTCAGTGACATAAACTTCACCATGCTGATACGGGCTGATGTTCCCGGCATCGATGTTTATATACGGATCACATTTTATAAGCGTAACCTTGAATCCGTCACATTCAAGCAGGCTTCCGATTGCCGCGGTCGCAACTCCTTTACCGAGGCTTGAACACACTCCGCTCGTCACTAACACATATTTGCTCATGACGGTGATTTTCCCATTATCGCGCCTTTTAGTCAATAAAATTCGGACGGACTTTTCCGGCAAAGACTCCGGCAGACAAATCCGTCCGAACAAACCGCATCAGAATTCCTGCTTTATCTTCTCCGAATCCTTTCCGCTGTCTTTCTCGCGGATTTCGACACGCCGGATTTTTCCGCTGATTGTCTTGGGCAGCTCCTTTACAAATTCGATTATGCGCGGACTTTTGTAGAGCGCGGTCTCATGCTTGACATAATCAAAAAGCTCCACCTCAAGCTCGTGGCTCGGCTCATAGCCAGGAGAAAGGACGACAGTCGCCTTCACCGCCTGTCCGCGGCGTTTGTCCTCCACACCGGTGACCGCACATTCCATCACCGCCGGATGCTGCTGCAGAACGGACTCAACCTCAAAGGGACTGATTCTGTAGCCGGAGGATTTAATTATGTCATCCTTACGGCCGACGAACCAGATATATCCGTCCTCATCCTGATACACCGTATCTCCGGTATGATAAACGCCGCCGTCAAACGCATTCGCAGTAAGCGTAACATCGCGGTAATATCCGGTAAGAAGCCCGAACGGATGCTCCCGGTCAACACGGATAACAAGCTCGCCGACCGTTCCTGGAGAAACCGGATTTCCGTTTGAATCGATAATCTCAACATCATAAGCCGGAGACGGACGCCCCATTGAACCCGGCTTTACCGGCTCATTCAGGAAGTTTCCTACTATAATAGTAGATTCCGACTGACCGTAGCCTTCGTACATTTTCAGTCCGGTCTGCTCAAGGAACCTGTTGTAGACCTCGCCGTTCAAAGCCTCGCCTGCGGTGCTGCAGCGCACAAGCGACGAGAAATCATATTTTGACAGATCCTGCCGCACAAGATAACGGTAGACTGTCGGAGGCGCGCAGAAAGTCGTTACTCCATACTGCGCGATTTTCTGGAGCATCTTATCCGGCTTGAAGCTGTTCATGTCGTAGACAAAAAGCGCAGTTCCGCATATCCACTGGCCGTAAAGTTTTCCCCAGGTCGCCTTTGCCCATCCGGTCTCGGCCACTGTAAGATGCAGCCCGTCATCAACCACACAATGCCAGTATTTTGCGGTCACAATATGACCGATCGGATAAAGGAAATTATGAAGAACCATCTTCGGATAGCCGGATGTTCCTGACGTAAAATAAAGAAGCATCGGATCGTCATTGTGTGTGGCCGCATCTCCTACCGGACGCGGAAATTCCGGTGCGCATCCGCTGACTTCATCATGGAAATTCACCCAGCCGTCACGTGCTTTTCCGACGGTCACAAGTTTTTTTACGGACGGAGAATTCGGCAGAGCCTTCTCTATCTCGGACTGAATCGAAGGATTGTCATAGGAGACAATCATCTTTATTTCAGCGGCCTTATTCCGGTATTCAATATCCTTCTCAAGAAGCTGATCCGTAGCCGGAACAGCAATCGCCCCGATTCTATGGAGCGCCATCATAAACCACCAGAATTCGTAGCGCCGCCGCAGAATCAGCATGACAGCATCGCCTTTACGGATTCCCTGCGCGGCAAGAAAATATGCGGTTCTTTTTGAATCCGCCGAAATGTCGGCAAACGAAAAAATCTTCTCGTCCCCGCTGTCGTCACACCATACAAGAGCACGTTTTTCGGGAGTCTCCCTGGCATACCTGTCAACAATATCGTATGCAAAATTGAAATTTTCCGGAGCCTTAAGGCGGCAGTTTTTCTTCAGATCGTCATAAGAAGTGAATTCTCTGTCTTCAACCAAAAAATCATGATAGAGTGCCATAAAACCTCCAATGCGTTCCGCATCAGTCTTGAAAACTCTCTGTCCGCACAAAATTCTGCTGCTTGAATGTTTTAAGTATAATACAAAAACACCGTCAAGAAAACATCTTTAAAGTGCGGAGCGCGGTTCATTATGACATTTTATGTGTTTTTGTCAATGGATTTTCAGAACGCGGAATACCAGGGCAGATATATAATCAAAAATTATGACATCCGGATTTTACATAACTTATTGTTATGGACAACGGCAGGAACATTCCGATTTTTCCTGCCCGTCGGAATAAAACATCCGCCCGTAATTGACGGAAAATACAAAAATCTTCATACTGACCGAATGTCTCAGGAAAACAGGAAAGCCATACGCTATGATGAAATCGGAAAAGTGACGGCAAATGAGCTCTGCGCGTTTCCGGGAATTCTTGACAACATAAGCGCGACAGGCTGCAAGGTCCACTTTCCTCTATGCATTGTGGTGGATCTTGACAACGAATATGAACTGACAATATCAACCTCAAGGCTGGAATTCAGCACTCCGCTAAAGCTTCTCTGCCGTCCCATGTGGGTCAAGGAATGTGGCGGCACAACCTCAATCGGATTCAGCATACTGTTCTCGCCGGATGCGGAACGCCTGGACGAATACATTCTTTACCTGAAGCATCAGACGGACTCAAATCTGCCGGAGCTGGACTGAAATGGCCGTATCAACGCAAAATTCGGAAGGAATAGCCTTCCTCGCATTTCCCGGACAGACGGAGCTGCTGCTCTCGGAGCTTGAGGAACGTTTCGGTTTTGACGAACACCCGAAGCAGACTTTCGGCGAGCTTCTGCTCTTTACGGACAGAAAACGCTTCATGGAAAAATCCGGCGGAAAATTTCCATACTGGAGCCGCACGGTGATGACAGCTCCTTTTATCCTGAATTTTGACACAATCGGAGAAGCAGCCGGCGCCCTGAAAAAAATCATGAGAAACTGGGCGCCCTATCAGTTCACGCAGTTCAGGCGGGCGGCTCTGATTCAGGAAAAGCTCCCATACATAAACCTGAAACCGCGTAAATTTCCGTCAAGAATTCCCGACTCGCCTATCGGACTCTACACACTGACCGGAAAAAACACGATGATCGCATCCGCGGAGACGACAAGCCGCCTTCCGGCAGGAACAGTCACTTTCATCGAGGATCACGAAAATCCTCCGAGCCGGGCATATCTTAAAATTCAGGAAAGCCTGACAATGGCTCAGCTTCTGAACGGCACGGAATTTCCGCATGAGGGACAGAAGTGCCTTGAGGCCGGAGCCTGTCCGGGCGGATGGACATGGGTTATTGCCGGTCTCGGCGCCGAGGTTCTTGCGGTAGACCGCAGCGAGCTTGTACCGGAGCTTATGGCGAATCCTCTTGTAAAATTCATGGCGCACGATGCCTTCACCATAAGACCGCAGGATGCGGGCGCATTCGACTGGATTTTCAGCGACGTGATATGCTATCCGGAACGGCTTCTGGGATGGATAAACGGATGGCTGGACAGCGGACTTGCAAAGAACATGATATGCACAATCAAAATGCAGGGAAAAACCGACTGGAATCTGATAAGCCGCTTTGAGGAGATTCCGGGCAGCAGAATTCTTCACCTGAACTACAACAAGCACGAGCTGACCTGGATCCGCACGGAAAGGGCAGCCTCAGACACTGAGTGAGCAGGCCCGCTCAAGCACCGACACAAGCCCCGGATATTCTCCACGGAGGGAATCAGGCTTCGTCTCAAGGATATGCATAAGCTCAGCATGGAAAAGCCTGTCCTTTCCAGAGACGGGCATATAGCTTATTCTGTTCTGCGTGTAATAGTGCTCGATGCATCCGGCAGGAAGTATGTAAATCCGAGCTGACTCGGCGGCGGCCGTGACAAGGGACGCGAGATTCCGCACAAGAGGAACAGTGGCGGCAAGGGGAAGCGGCAGAAATTCAGAAAGCCGTTCCCCAAGTCCTGCGACTCCCTGCAGTATCACCGTCTTATACGTGTCCAGCCCCTCCACGTTCTCGTGCCTCTCGGCAAGCGAGCGCACCTTCTCCGCAAAAAGGCTTATCTCGTCCGGAAGCTGCCCCTTCATTCCGCAGACAGAATTTCCGATGTTCACAAGGAAAAGCTCCAGACGGCAGATAAGCCTGTCCATCGTAACTGCGGTCTTCAGTTCCTTTGAAGAAAAAAGGCTTCTGTAGAACGGAAGCTGTTTCTCATACTGCCGCTCAAGCCATTCGGCGACACGCCTGTCCGCACACATGACGTCACGCAGTTTTCCGCTGAAAAGCGAGTCAAGATCGCTGATTATCCTGCCGTCCGTGCCGAGAAGCGAGCAGACCTTGCAGAAAACGCCAAGCTCATCCTTTCCGCCCACGTCGATTATCCCGGTTCCTGCGGACGCGCCGCCGACAAGCCCCAGAAGCGCGGAGAACATCTGCTGATCCGTGTAGCCTTCGACAAAAATCTGGTTGTCCGAAAAAAAGAACTGCTTGTGGTATGTATTGAAGCGCGGAAGAAAACGCTGGAACAGAAGCTCGTCGTCCGGAGAAAGCGACTCTATGTGAGTCGGCGCGCGGTTTATATGGCACACAACCACACCTACAAGATCCTCCGGAAAACGCAGATCTATAAAAAACGGCGAATGTGTTATCAGAATGAAAATTCTGTCTGGATTCTCCGCGGAGACACGGCGGATTTCGTTCATAAAATAAAGCTGGAACTGAGGATGAAGGTGAAGCTCCGGCTCGTCAATCACCAGACAGCCGCCTGTTCCGTAAAGCGCGACAAGAAGCGTTATGATTTCCCTGAGACCGTGACATTCACCGTCGTTAAGACTGTACTCAAGCCCCATGTTCCTGTTCTCCACAATCGGAACCACCGAACCTCCGGCGCGCTCCTCAAAACGGATTGCCTTGCCGAACATTCCGGACAGGACCGCGGCGATTTTTTCCCTGACGGCGGAATCGGTTCTGAGAATTTCCAGCAGCTCCTCCTGGTTTCCGCGCTCGGAATGGAGAAAAAACGTCCCGAAACCGGCTGCCCTGAACTGTTCCGCCAGCGACTCCGCAAGCAGAGTCTTTCCCGAACCGTTCGGTCCGACAATCAGATTGACCTTTGACCAGAACTTCTTTCTGAAAACGCTCCGTCCCCAAAGAAACGGAAGCCTGACTTTTGTCTCAACATGAACCATCGCTTTCATCGGCGGAATTCTACCAGAAAAAGCGTCCGCCCTCAAGAATTACATTCCGTCCGCAGAAAAGTTGTAGATTTTTTCGTTCCGTTATATATAATCAAGCGTTACGATGAAATATGATAATCCGCTGATTGTCCAGGGAGACAGGACCCTTCTTCTGGATGTGCACGCGCCTCTTGCCGAGGAATGTAGAAATTCGCTTATTCCGTTCGCCGAGCTTGAGCGTTCTCCGGAACATCTTCATACATACAGGCTTTCTCCGCTCTCGCTGTGGAATGCGGCCAGCGCGGGATTCTCTGCGGATGATGCGGTCGCCGTACTCAGAAAATACGCCCGCTACGATGTTCCGCAGTCGGTGGAAATGTGGATTCACGAGGTTGAGGGAAGATTCGGACGGCTCCGGCTTGTCGAAGGCAAAGAAGAGGAAATTCCGCTGAAACCGGCGGAAACAGCGCAGAATGCGGATTCAAAGGCAAAAACCGTAAAGGAGCAGTATCTTTTTCTCGTGTCGAATTCAGCTCCTGTCTACAGAGAAATCGCGGCGAATCCCGCGGCGAAAAAGCTCCTTATCCCACACGAATATGACGGTCCCGCTCCGGAGTCTCTTTCCAGCGAGGAGAAATCCTTCTGCTTTATGCTGAGACTGACCGACCGCGGAACGCTCAAACAGACGCTGCTCAAAGCCGGATGGCCGGTAAAGGACGATGTGCAGCTTGCTGACGGAGAGCCGCTCGATGTGAGCCTGCGCGGAACCACCTTATCCGGAAAGAAGCTTGAAATCCGGAGTTACCAGCGCGGCGCGGCGAAGGCGCTTGTCGGAGACAGAGGCCCTGGAACCGGATTCGGAACAATCGTTCTTCCGTGCGGAGCCGGAAAAACCGTGGTCGGAATGACGATAATGGACATGCTCAAGACAAGCACGCTGATAATAACGACGAACATATCGGCGGTGCATCAGTGGATGGACGAGCTTGTGGACAAGACGAATCTGACAATAGACCAGATTGCGGAGTATTCCGGCGAGTCCAAGGTGATAAAACAGGTCACCGTGGCGACATATCAGGTTCTCACCTGGAGGCCGGACAAGGAAGGCCCTTACCCGCATTTCGCGCTTTTTCACGAGCGTCCGTGGGGGCTGATTATATATGACGAGGTTCACATGCTGCCGGCTCCGGTATTCCGGGTTGTGGCAGAGCTCCAGGCTGTCCGCCGGGTCGGACTTACGGCCACGCTCGTAAGGGAGGACGGCTGCGAAGGCTACGTATTCAGTCTTGTCGGACCTAAAAGATATGACGTTCCATGGAAGGAACTTGAGACTTCAGGATGGATCGCCGAGGCGGAATGCATAGAAGTCAGAATTGATCTGCCGGCGGCAAAGGAAATCGACTATGCGGTGGCCGGCGCGCGCGAAAAGCACAGGCTCGCAAGCGAGAATCCGGACAAAATTCCTGTCGTATGCTCCATAGTCAGCAGGTTTCCCGATGACAAGATTCTCGTAATCGGACAGTACATAGAGCAGCTCGCAAAAATAGCGGAAATCCTCAAATGCCCGATAATCACTGGAAAAACGCAGAATTCGGAGCGCGACAGGATTTATTCCGATTTCCGGAACGGAAAGGAACGCGTGCTTGTCGTGTCAAAAGTCGCGAATTTCGCAATCGACCTTCCGGACGCGTCGGTGGCAATCCAGGTTTCAGGAACATTCGGCAGCCGGCAGGAGGAGGCCCAGCGGCTCGGAAGGATTCTACGTCCCAAGGAACGGAAATCCCGCTTCTTCACGCTGATAACAAGAAACACCGTCGAGGAGGAATTCGGCTCCAACAGGCAGAAATTTCTTGCCGAGCAGGGCTATGCCTACAGGATAATCAGATGGAATTCGGAAACGGACCTGGACTCCCTGTGCTCATCAGGAGAGGAGCCGGAACTATGACTTACAGCGGAATTCAAGGCAGAAAAGAGGACAGGATCGAGGAATGGCAGGAGGCGTTTTTCTCCCTTACGGACGAGAAATTCTCATCCCTGATGCGGCTTTACCTCGGAGAAATAAAGACTCCGTACAACAAGCAGCGGCTCATAAGCCAGCTCGCAAGCTTTATCAGAAACAGCGGAAACCTCAGAAGCATAATCGGAATGCTCGATGCCTTTGACCTGAATGTGCTGACGGCAGTCAGACTGCTCCCCGCGCCAACCTGTCCCAGGCTTACGGAATTTTTCGGCGGACAATATTCGGCCGAAGAGATATATTCGGAGGCGACAAATCTTTCCGACAGGCTGATTCTGTTCACTGCGGGCGGAAAAAATCCCGGCGGCGGAACGCTCAGGATAAATCCGCTCCTTGAGGATGAGCTTGCTCCGCTTCTGACCACGGCGAGAATTCTTCCCCCGGCGCGCACCGCCGAAATGTCATACAGCGACACCGTTCCGCTCTCCCCGGATTTAATAGCTGCATTCATGTCATTCGTAAGGACAAAAGGCTGCTCGTCAAAATCCGACGGGACAATCAAAAAGAACGACATGAACAGAATCTCCGCGATTTTCGCAGGAAGGGAACGCCAGATTCAGCTTCTGTTCAGCGCATTCTCCGCGCTTGGAATTCTTCTGGAATCAGAGAAACGGACCGCCGTGGACCAGGACAAGCTGCGTCTTTTTTCGGAGATGGAGACTCCGCAGCAGTACGCGTTCATCTGCGCCGCGTCATGCGGAAGGGAAAGCCGTGACGGGCTCAGAAAATCCGCACAGCTCCTGCTGGACTGCGTAAGCTCCGTTCCGCCGCAGGGAAGCACAAGGCGCGTGATAACAAGAATGGCATATCTTGCAGGAGCCAGGACGGACGGCGGATTTTCAAGAAGCAGATTCAGCAGAATGATTGAGGCGGCAAGATGCGGCGGACAGGAACAGGCGGACACAAATGCGGGCAAAATCGCGGACAGGCTGATTGATTCCGCCGTTGAATTCGGAATCCTTGAGCGCAGCGGATTTGATGCGGACGGAAACGAGATTTTTGTCCGCGGAAGCTGCATGGATGCGAAAAGCAGCACAGGAGAACCTCAGAAAGTCCTGAACATAGAATCGACGTTCTCGGTGACATTTCTGCCCGGTCTCGACCTTGCCGGACTTCTGCCGCTGACTTCATTTCTTTCCGTAACAAAAAGCGGAACGGTCACGGAATATGAAATAACAAGACAGTCGGTATCCGCCGCATTCGACGAATCGGCAACGCCCCAGCAGATTCTTGAGGAGCTTCAGTCCCGCACGCCTTATCCGCTGCCGCAGAACCTGAGGCTTTCCGTGGAGGAATGGTTCGCGTCATATTCGGCCGCGACAATCTATCACGGCTATGTGCTTAAAACCTCAGGAACAAACACGGCAATAGCCGAGAACAATCCGAAAATCAGCAGATTCATAAAGGAAAAGCTTGCAGACGGAATATATTTTCTGAACATTCCGGCGGACATGACCGCGGAAACATTCATCAGATCCAGCGGACTGGAATTCATGGGAAAAACGCGGGAGGCATCGGAGCAGAGAACGGCGGCTGATTTTCCGCTTCTCCGGGAACCGCAGAAAATCGTGGAATTTGAAGACGAAGAGATTCCTGAGGAACAGAATTTCGCGGCGCAGACAATCTGCGGACTCCGGCAGGAACTTGACAAGATGGACATTCCGCCGCAGCACCGCGAATGGCTTGCTGCAAAAATAACAAAACGGCTCATCATATCGCCGGAGCAGCTGAGAAACGCGTCTTTCAGGGCGGAGATTCTTGAGGCTGACGGAATGGACTTTGCCGGAAAAATCCACCTCATAGAAGCCGCAATCAAGGCCGGAGACATGCTTTCGGTCAGACTCCCGTCCCTGTCAGGCGGCGGAGAATTCGACACCTTCCTTGGAAAGCCGCTCCAGCTCATAAAGCAGCAGGGAGAAGCGCTTCTCTCGATCTCCGCCGAACCGGAGCACATAACGCAGAACATATCAGTCAGCAGAATATCATACCTGAAAAGGCTTCACTGAAACGCCGCTCAGCAGTACGGATTGTCAACCGTAACCACGCAGTTGACATCCGGACATACAGCGCCCATCCTCCGCTGGAATTCATCCCGCAGCTGCCGATCCGTCAGTCTGAATCCGAACGGTCTTATCACGTCGAAAATAAGATTCGTGTGCGTGGGGCCGGGAACACCCCTGACATCGTGGACCGTAAGCTCCGGGCCTATATCCGCCGTAATTCTGGAAAGAATTTCCTTGAATCCGCGGAGCTTCTCATCAGCCGTATCTATCGGATCCATGTGAATCACCGCCTGGCAGCTGAATTTCTCAGAAAGCGCGCGCTCCGCGTTGTCAATCGCATCATGCAACTCGAATACATTCCTGTCACCGGGAACTTCCGCATGAAGGGAAATCATCTTGCGCCCCGGACCGTAATCATGCACGACAAGATCGTGAATTCCGCTTATCGGCGGATGGGACAAGACTTCCCTCTCAATCTCATCCACGAATTCCTTTGAGACCGGTCCGCCGAGGAGAGGACGGACGGTATCGCGTGCGGAATCAATTCCCGTGTAAATTATAAAAAGCGACACCGCTACTCCGGCGACTCCGTCCACCGGAAAATCCGCCACGGAGGAGAGAAAAAGCGACAGCGCGGCCACCGATGTCGCGGCCATGTCGGAAAGGCTGTCCTTCGAGGCGGCTTCCATCGAAACCGAATCCAGCCTGCGCGCAAACGAGCGGTTGTAGCAGAACATATAGAATTTCACGAGAACAGACACAAGCATGACCGCGGCAGGAAGAATTCCGGCACGGACCGGCTCCGGATGGACAACCGACATGACGGACGACTTCATCAGCTCGATTCCCATCAGAAGAATGAGGAACGAAATCACAAGCCCCGAAATATACTCAAGCCTGCCATGCCCGAAAGGATGCTCGGTATCCGGTTTTTTGGAAGAAAGCTTGAATCCGAGAAGCGACACCACGGACGACGCCGCATCCGAAAGGTTGTTGAACGCATCGGCCGTAACCGCGACGGATGCCGAGACCGCTCCGGCGGTGAATTTTGCGGCGAACAGAATCAGGTTCAGGAAAATTCCGGTTGTTCCGCAAAGAATTCCGTACTGCTCACGGACTTTCTGGTTTTTGTAGTCATTTCGGTTCTTTATGAATATAAGCGACAGAAACTTTATCATTTCCGGACTCTCCTGCGGTCATGCGCATTGCACGAGGCATCAGTTTTTATCCGGCGAGTATACAACGCTTTCCAGAACCGTTTCAAGTTCATCAGGCAGCGCGCTGAAAAAATCGAATCCGGTAATCTCTTCTATATAATCGACAGTTGTAAGATACTGCTCCCATGATCCGACGGACGCGCAGCCCTGGACATTAGGAACGCAGACCGAAATCACGTCGGTTTCCTCTCCGATTCTGGCAGAATCGTCATCTCCAAGCGGAAGCACAAGCATTATTTTCCAGGACCAGGCGGGAACATTCACCGCAAGCCCTTCTCCGCCCTCCGGATTCTCCGCGGCTACAGGAATTTCCGAGAATTCTCCCCTGGCGCTTTTCCCTCCCGAACCGGCAGGTCCCGCAAAAATGTAAAGCTCATTTCCGGATTCGGCAAGGCTTCTCTCGAACATCTCCAGATCACGCCATACAATCCGGTTCAGGTCCGGCGCCTGCGGAATCATGTTGGTCATAAGGAAAGTGGACTCGTTGTCCTCCTTTGAAAAAGTCCGGTCGGCGGACGGGCAGACATGGCCACGGTCAAAACCGTACACATTGAATCTGTAGTCCGATTTTTTCACGCGGTACCAGCCCTCCGGAAGCGAGGAGTCAGGGCGGAAGGAATTTGAGCGCGCCGCAGTCCCGAAATCGGCCGGGCACAGATGCCATGCGACCCAGTTAGGACACAGGGAAGACGCATTATATGACAGGACAAAAGTGTTTTTCTCCATAAGATAATTTTCCGGAACGGACAAATCGGACTCCGCGCCGGAAGGATTTCCGAAAGCAAGCGGACCGTCCTTACATACGGCGTTATCCGGGGCTTCCGCCGGAGCTGCGGAAACCGTCTCGTCCGTCACGTCCTGAGCTGACAGGCAAGAGAAAAACAGAACGGAGAAAAGGAAAATGGGCAGGAATTTTCCGCGGAAAAATTTCATGCGTCAAATCTACCGGTTCGGACGCAGATGTTCAATCGGAACAGAAAAACTGTATCAAAATGAAACAATTAGCCGGAATAATTCCGTCTGTGTGTCATTTCTTCCCCAGAAATCCCGGCAGAAGCGACGGATTTCTCCTGAAGCCGACATTTTTTTTGATTTTTTTGGGTTTTCCGCGCTTTTTTTGTTGACGTTTTAATTTGGCATACAAATTGCATATTACAGGTGTAAGATATTACAAAACGCTCTGACAATTATGGAGGAACTGAAAATGGCAAACTACGACAACATTCTTGCGATGTATCTCAAAGACATAAACAAAATTCCGCTGCTCTCCCATGAGGAGGAGACCGAACTTGCGATAAAGGCCAAGAACGGCGACAAGGCGGCGAAAGAGAAAATCGTGAACGCAAACCTCCGCTTCGTCGTCAATGTGGCGAAAAAATACCAGAACCATGGAATAGACCTTATCGACCTGATAAGCGAGGGAAATATCGGACTCCTTACGGCGATTGAGAAATTCGACGTCACGAAAGGCTATCATTTCATATCCTATGCCGTATGGTGGATCAGACAGTCAATTCTCAAAGCCGTCTGCGAAAAAAGCCATGCCATTCGCCTGCCGCTCAACCGCGCGAACGAGCTTGTCCAGATTGAGCACGCAAGAAAATCGATTACAGGCAACAAGACCGAGCAGCAGGAATTCGAGGAAGTCGCCGCGATACTGAACATGGATCCGGCTCATGTACGCGAGATGGTCAACATCTCACGTGAGATGGTCTCGCTCGATGCCGAAATCGGAAAATCAGACAACGACCACACGGCTCTCGGTGACTTCTACGAGGACGAGCGCTACGGACGCCCCGAAGAAAAAGTGATTGACGCGACGATGAGCAGCGACATAAACAAAGTTCTGGACACGCTCAAACCGAACGAGGCGAAGGTAATCCGTATGCGCTACGGTCTGAACGGAAGAAAGCCGATGTCCCTCAAGGAAGTCGGAGATGAATGTAATCTTACAAAAGAAAGAATCCGCCAGATTGAGAAACATGCGATTGCCCGTATGCAGCATCCGGCAAGGATGAGAAGGCTCGAAGCCTACGTCGCATGACGGAACAGTTTCCACTCCCGGACGGCAAGTCCGGGTTCCGGCTGAACGGTCATTTCTCCTGCTGTTCAGCCTTTTTTTCAGCAGAACCGGCTCCGGCGCAGCCATGCCCCGCGGCCGCACCGAACACACGCATAATCCGAAAAAATACCGCCTGAAAGACAAAACTCGTCGCTATAAGAACCAGGCTTACCGCCACTACATCGGCCGTCTCAAGATGAACCTGAGCGCGCTGGAGCACCGCCCCAAGCCCGTACCGCGGAATACAGAGAACCTCCCCCGCCGCCACGACTTTCCAGGTAAGACCGAAACACGAAGCCGCGCCGTCCTTTATAAAAGGAACGGCGGCCGGCAGTTTTATCCACCGGAATTTCTGGAATTCAGAGAAACGGAATACGGCGGCCATCTCAAGAAGCGGCGGTTCTGAATTCCTGAGTCCAGAAGCCACGGATGTTGTCATTATCGGAAGCGTCATCACAACTGACACAAAAACAGGAACAGTTCCGGACGTGAACCAGAAAAGAGCCACAAGGATGAATGAGACGACAGGAGCGCCTCTTACCGCGGCAAGAGGAATCTCCATAAAAAAAGCGAAGAATTCAAAGAGCCCGCAGAGAATTCCAAGCGCCACGCCGAGAACGGCGGTCACCGAGAACGAGGCGGCGCAGCGCAGAAGCGTGGACACATAATTCCGCCAGAATTCCCCGTCCCGGACAATCACCGTCAGCCGCATAAAAACCGCGGCCGGAGAAGGAAGAATCAGAGGAGAATTCACGCAAAATGCGGCAAGCCACCAGAACAGAAGCAACGCAAAAACCGACAGAAGCCGCCCGATCCGTCTTTTTGCAGCCATACCGCCCATTCCGATTCAGTCCGCCCGCCAGTAGAATCCGTCGTCGGGAAGTTTTCCTCCGACAGAAGCCCCGTCATAATCAAGAAAAATGGAAATCAGAGTCTCAATCTGGACGCGGGCCTCGTCCGCCGGGATAAACACGAAATTCGACTTGGGCACGGAAAACGAAACGGCTCCGGCCTTCAGTCCAAGTCCGTATTTTTCATTGAGCCGTCCGGCCTCGACCGGATTCTTTACTGTCCGCCCGATTGAATCCCTAAGCTCCTCCATGAACATATTCATCCGTTCCGGACTTTCCGCCACAAAATCACGCCTTGCGACAAGAAGCGTCAGCGGAAAATTTCCGCCGCTTCCGGCAATCCGCTCATACTCCTCCTGAAAATCAACCGCCCGGAACACATCCTTTGACTTCAGTTCGGCGACAGACGCAAACGGCTCCGGCAGAACCGCATATTTCACCTTGCCGGAAATCAGGGCGGCTGCGATTCCTGCCGTCGGAACAGAAAAATCAAGCGTTACGCCGTAGACATTGTTTTCGGAAAGCAGTTTCTTGAACATATATTCGGGAGTCGCTCCCTGCCCGGCAACCGACACGGTTTTTCCGGAAAGCTGCTCAAGCCCCGACAGGCTCCTGTCCTTGGTAAGCAGGACAAGGTTTCCGTTTCCGGTGACCGCAGCGCACACTACCGCACCGGCAGTCGTATTGTAAACCTTTGCGGCGACATTCACGGGGAAAAATCCCACATCTATCTCGTTCCTGAGCATTTTGGGCAGAAGAGCCTGCGGCTCGGAGAATTTTGAGAATTCAACTTCATGGCCGGAATTTCTGTCCATCATGAACGCGACAGGAACAGCAGAAGGCCCGTTCAGGATTCCCGCGCGGACAGGCTTCTCCTCAGCGGAAACACCAAGAACCGCGCTCATCACAATAAAAAGAGCAAGATATTTTTTCATTTGCGGAGATTCTATCAGCAGAAAAAATTTAATTCAATCGGAACGGATGGCGCACAGCCGGCGTCTTCCAGGGCGGAATTTTCCGGAAATTCACATCTTGACGCTGACCGGATTTTATTTATATTTAACGGCACTGATGATCTGCGATATATGTAAAGAAAGAAAAGCCGGCGTCTTCCTGAGCAGAATGACCGGCAGCAAGAAAAAGGAATTCTCGCTGTGCTTTCAATGTGCGGCCGGATTCGGGCTTCCGTCAGAGGACTCGGAAAAAGTAACGGAAGCCGTGAATAAAATAGAAGAATTCATGGCCGAAAAGGAGAACGGAATTCCGTCAGAAAGCGGCAGAGTGTGTCCCGTCTGCGGAAAAAGCCTGCGGCAGGTCCTCAGGTCGGAGGAAGCCGGGTGCCCCGAATGTTACCACTGTTTTTCTTCGGAAATAACGGAATTCATGCGGCGCAGAAAAATTCCGTCCGGATATGCCGGCGAGCTGCCCGCCCGTCTCAAAAATTTCAGAAGCAGACTTACAGACAGAATCGACATACGGACAAAACTGGACAACGCGGTTCTTCACGAGGAATACGAAAAAGCCGCATTCTACCGCGACTATCTTACAATACTTGAGCGGAAGGACACCGTATCCGGCAGCGACAGCGGAAACCTGGAGAATTCATGACGGCGGAAAACACGATGACACCCTGGTATTCGCAGGAAGGTCCCGACGATGACGTTGTAATATCCACAAAGGCAAGGCTCGCGCGCAATCTGGCGGATTTTCCGTTCTGCAAAAAATTCAACGGAGACGACGGAGAGCGCGTAAAATCGCTTGTAAGGGATGCGCTTCCGTCCGAACCGGAATTCAGCGTGATAGACGGAAATGAATTCACGGAGGAAGGAAGAAATATTTTTACCGAACGCGGAATTCTGCGCGGCGGAAGCTTCGGGGCAGCGGCCGTAAGCGGTGACGAGAGCCTCTCCTGCCTTGTGAACAGCACGGATCACCTCAGAATATCCGCATACTCGGCCGGAGCGGAATGCGCGGAAACGGTGAGAAAATGTCTCGGAGCAGATTCGGAAATGCAGAAAAAGCTTCAGTTCGCGGCAAGCCGTGAATTCGGCTACCTGAATGCGGAACTTAAAAACTGCGGCTCCGGACTGAAAATTTCGGTGCGCTGCCATATTCCAGCCTGCGTGATGTCAGGGACATTCGCAAAAACAGATGAGTATCTTGATTCCGCCGGGCTTGAGTCAAAAGCCGTATTTGCGGAAATTCCCGGAAGCGACTGTCCGACCGCAATCTACGACATCGCGAACAGACATTCGTCCGGAATCACGGAACTTGACGTTATGGCGGCGGTAAAATCAGCGGCGGAATTTATTGTAAAAACAGAGAGAAAGATAAGGGCGCATTATGCCGATAATCAACCTGCTGAAATCCTGAATCTTTCCATGCGCGCCTGGGCAAAGGCGATGTTCTCCCGTTTTCTCAAAAGGGACGAATCTGTGAACGTTGTTTCCGCTGTGAAATTCGGTCTCCATGCCGGCTCACTTGAAGGAATTTCGGATGCCGTGCTGGACGCGCTCATCTTCAGGACTCAGAAATGGAATCTTGACTACATAATCAGAAGCCACAGCCTTCCTTTTGAGCAGGAACTGGAGGACACGCCGGAGCGGAGAATTGACAGACTCCGCGCTGTCGTGTTTCAGGAAGCTTTTGAGAAAATCAGGTTCACCAGATGATATTGAGGTTTTTATGAAAAATTTGTCTCCAAGAGCCAAGCGGATTGTCCTTGCGCTCGCACAGGACGAGGTGAGAAGAAATTCCAGCAGACAGATGCTTCCTGAGCACATCATGCTTGCCCTTGTAAAAAGTGGCGACGGAATAGGCTTTACGGTTTTCTCGCGCTTTCAGCTTGATGTAAGAAATTTCCAGCTGGAGCTTGAGAAATTCCTGAGCGCCGGAGATAAAATTCAGGGAACGCACGAAATTCAATTCAGCAGAAGATACAACTCCATGATGGACATAGCCGGAATCGAGTCGAATTCGCTCCACAACGATTATGTAGGCACGGAGCATTTTCTTCTGGCCGCGATCCGCGAGGAGGACAGCATAACGTCCAGATTTTTTGCCGCGGAAAAGGTGACAATCGCGGACGTAAGGCTTTCGGTGATAACGCTGCAGGCGCAGCAGCTTTCGTCCACAAAACAGTCCGGCTCTGAATCGCTTGTGGATTCGGTGTTCAAGAATCTCTTTGAAGGCCCGGCCGCTCCGGGATTCTTCCGCATGAACGATGATTCCCAGAGCGAAAAACCGCAGAAACAGAGGCAGAAGACATCGTTTCTGGCGGAATTCAGCCGTGACCTGACAAAAATCGCGGCCGAAAAAAAATCAGATCCGGTTGTCGGACGTGACAGGGAAATCAGGAGGATGATCCAGATTCTTTCACGCAGAACAAAAAACAATCCTGTGCTGACAGGCGAGCCGGGTGTCGGAAAAACCGCGGTCGTCGAGGGGCTTGCGCAGCATATCGTGGAAGGAAAAGTTCCCGGAGGACTTCTGAAAAAACGGATTCTGGCGCTTGATCTTGCAGGACTTGTGGCGGGAACAAAATACCGCGGCGAATTTGAGGAACGCATGAAGAGGATGATGAAGGAGCTTACCGAAAACCGGGACATCATCCTGTTCATAGACGAATTCCACACGATTATCGGAGCCGGCGGTCCGGAAGGAGCGATGGACGCGTCAAACATAATGAAGCCGGCGCTTTCCCGCGGAGAAATTCAGATGATAGGCGCGACGACCACAAAGGAATACACAAAATATATCGAGAAGGATCATGCGCTTGAGCGGAGATTTCAGGTCGTCAAAATTGAGGAGCCGGACGACGACGAGACCGCAAGAATTCTTGACGGAATCAAGCCGAAATTCGAGGAATATCACAACGTAATCTACGGTGACGGAACTGTTCAGGCGGCGGTAAAGCTTTCGCGCCGGTACATTCCCGAAAGAGTTCTGCCCGACAAGGCGATTGATATTCTTGACGAGGCCGGAGCCGCAAAGAAAATTCAGGACGACGACAAGCCTGCCGAACTTGAGGAGCTTGAGAGGAGCATAAACCGCCTGACGGAAGAAAAAAAATCCCTTGTGCAGAATCAGGACTACGAGAAAGCCGCACTTATACGGGACAAGGTTATCGAGCTGAAAAAACGGCTCACCGTATTCAGCAATTTATGGAAGGAGAACAGCGCGAAAACCCGCAAGATTGTCACAATAAGCGACGTTGAGCACATAATCAGCGAGATGACGGGAATTCCGGCGGAGCAGCTTTCATCCTCCGAGGCAAAAAGGATTGTGAGGATGGAGGAGGAGCTTCACAGGATTGTAATCGGGCAGGACGAGGCGGTAAGGCTGATTTCCGGGGCGATACGAAGAAGCCGCGCGGGAATCTCATCACCGGACAGGCCGATCGGCTCGTTCATCTTTCTGGGGCCGACCGGAGTCGGAAAAACTCAGCTTGCGAAAGCGCTCGCCGAATATCTTTTCGGCAGGCAGGATGCGCTTATCCGCATTGATATGTCGGATTTTATGGAAAAGCACAATGCCAGCCGCCTTGTCGGAGCGCCTCCGGGTTATGTCGGCTACGAGGAGGGCGGAATTCTCACGGAAAAAGTGAGGAGACACCCCTACTCCGTGGTTCTGCTTGACGAAATCGAAAAAGCCCATTCCGACATCTTCAATCTTCTTCTCCAGATTCTTGAGGAAGGCGAGCTAAGCGACAATCTTGGCCATACAGTGAATTTCAGGAATACGGTGGTGATAATGACGAGCAACGCAGGCGCAAGGCAGATAACGAATGAAGGCAGAGCCGGATTCTCCGTCACAGAAGGCGTTGTTCCCTACACCGAGATGAAATCCGGCGCGATGAACGAGCTGAAAAAAATCATGGGACCGGAAATTCTGAACAGGATTGATGATGTGGTCGTGTTCAACACGCTTTCAAGACAGGAAGTGGCGTCGATTCTGGAGATTCAGCTTGACGAGCTGAAAAAACGCCTTGCTGAAAAGGACATCTCTTTCAGCGTTTCGGCGGCGGCAAAGGAATATCTGGCACAAAACGGATATAATCCTTCAATGGGCGCACGTCCGATGCGGCGGCTCATCCGGAAAGAAATAGAGGAACCTCTTGCCGTTCAGATTCTTTCGGACGAGAATTCCGGACACAGACAAGCTCATGTCGAGGCGCGCGGAGGAAAGCTACATCTGAGACTTGAGACCGAGACGGAAAAGGAGAGGAACAGAATTTCTGTCGAGAACAAAACCTGCACGAGGTGACTTTATTATGGAAGAAATTGTTTTATCGGACTTCGGGAAAAAACTCTGCGGTCCTTCGGGAATAAACCAGCTGATGGACGATCTTGGAAAACCTTTTCCGGAAGGCGTAAGAATCGTTCAGATGGGCGGAGGAAATCCCGCTAGAATTCCGGAAGTGGAAAAAATGTACCGCCGGCAGATGGAGCGGATTCTGAGCTGCGGCGACGGCTTCGAGAACCTTATCGGACGCTACGACTCGCCGCAGGGAAAAACCTCCTTCATCAGAGCCACGGCGGAATATCTGTCATCAAAATACGGATGGAAAATCGGCCCGGAGAACATCGCCGTCACGAACGGAAGCCAGTCCGCGTTTTTCTATCTGTTCAATATGTTCGCAGGAAAGACAACGTGCGGAACTGGCTCCGAAGACCGGAAGATTGTCCTGCCGCTTGTGCCGGAATATGTCGGATATGCGGACCAGCCGATCGCGGAGAACACATTTGTGGGAATTCCCGCCTCATTTGAGATTGACGGACATTCGTTCAAATATCACATAAATTTTGAGCTTCTGGAAAACTATCTTGACACGCACGGCGATACCGGCGCGCTTTGCGTGACCCGCCCGACAAATCCTACGGGAAACGTCCTCACCGATGAGGAAATAAGAAGGCTTTCGGCTCTGTCAAAAAAGCACGGAATTCCGCTCATGATTGACAACGCCTACGGACTTCCCTGGCCGGACATCATCTTTACGGACGACGCGGAACCGTTCTGGGACGAGAATGTGATTCTCTCGATGAGCCTGTCAAAAATCGGACTGCCGTCGCTCAGGACCGGAATAATAATCGCACGCAGCGAGATAATAAATTCCATCTCAAGGATAAATGCGATTGCAGCGCTTGCGTCCGGAAGCATAGGCCAGGCGCTTGCAGGAGAGCTGATCTCGTCGGGGCAGCTTGTCGGCACAGCGCAGAGGTGCGTCCGTCCTTTCTACGAGAACAAGTCACGGATGACGCAGGAATGGATTCACCGCTATTTTGCCGGAACTGACTATGCGGTACACAAAAGCGAAGGCTCGATTTTCCTCTGGCTGCTGATGCCGTCCCTGAAAATCACGACAATCGAATTCTACGGAATTCTCAAGGAACAGGGAATTTTCGTCATGCCCGGAGAATATTTCTTCTTCGGCGGAAGCCCGGACTCAGAATTTCCGCCCGTAACAGAACATCCGCATTATTCAAAATGCCTCCGCCTGAACTACGCGCGGCCGGCCGACGAGATTGAATACGGAATAAGGACAATCGCAGAAAACTACAGGAAATTCTCATCATGACTTTTGACGGAAACACAATCTACATTCTCGACTCTTATGGCCTGATTTACCGCTGCTACTACGCGTTCATAAGAAATCCGCTCATGAACAAGAAGGGAGAAAACGTATCGGCCGTATACGGATTCTTCAACTCGCTTTCGCAGTTTTTCGCGCATTACAGGCCAGGCTATCTGATTGCCGCGCTGGACTCAAAGACACCGACCTTCAGGCACAAAATGTACACGGAATACAAGGCCAACCGCGACAAAACACCGGAAGACCTGTTTGAGCAGATTGACAGAATCGAGGAGCTCCTTGGTGTGCTCAGAATTCCCGTAATACGCTGCGACGGCTACGAGGCTGACGACGTGATTGCCACATTCGCGCAAAAATGCCTGGAAAAAGGCCACACCTGCCGGATTCTTTCCGGAGACAAGGATCTGATGCAGCTCGTTGACGACAACATCCAGATTCTCAAGCCGACAAAAGACAACACCGGTTCGGGCTGGGAAGTCGTAGGAGCGGCCGGAGTCGAGGCGGAATGGGGCGTTCCTCCGGAAAAACTACTCGACCTGCTTTCGCTTATGGGTGACAGCGCGGACAATGTTCCCGGCTGCCCCGGAATCGGAATAAAGACAGGACTCAAGCTGATAAATGAATACGGAAGCCTGGACGGAATTTTCGCCAATGCCGACGGAATAAAAGGCTCTGTCGGAAATAAAATCCGGGAAGGCAAAGAGACGACCGAACTTTCGCGCACGCTGATAACGCTGTGCAGAACCGCGCCGCTTCCCGCAGAATACGACTCATTTTTCGACAGCGGAAACGGCTGCTGTTTTGAATACAAAGCCCTTGCAGACAGGCTTGCGGCGGACGGATTTCCGTCGGTGGCTAAAAGATTCGCGCTCATGTCGGAGAATGTGGAAACGGACGTCAGCGGCAGCGGAAACCTGGAGCTTTTTGGCGATGAGGCGGCGCGGCCGGAGAATAAAACTGATGCCGCGGAAACTCCCGGACTGGTTCCGCTGAAAAAAAACAGGGGAAACTACAGGGCGGTGACAGAGCTTGCAGAACTGGGCGGATATATAGACAGAATTCTTGCTGCTCAGGAAAAAACCGCCGGATTCGACACCGAGACCGACGGAC
>DBIW01000040.1 GCA_002296965.1 Treponema sp. UBA792
CAGGAAAGTCTTACCAGAACGTCGACAAAATCTATATGTACGGCGGCGACTCCTCAAAGCTGCAGGCTGACATCATGAAGAACGTCACGCAGATAAGCGAGGGCTTGGGCGAATCGCTCGGAATCGACCTGAAATCCATGCTTGCGGGATTCATCGGCGGAAAAGCCGCCGGAAACAGCGGCAGCTCCGGAAAATCCGATACCGCGGACGGCAAATAATAAAAAACGCAAAAACGCCGGTACACTTTTTGTGCCGGCGTTTTACATTGCACAAGGCGCGCACATCGATTTTAGACATAATGTAAACAGAAAAAAAATCCTTCCGATAAAATAGTATGAAAAGAATTCTTTCAATTTTTATCACCTTCTGCCTGTGTCTGGGCGGAATTTCCGCAGGCACGCTTTACATGGAAAAGGCGACAGCCTCGTTTTATGCCGAGGACTTCCACGGAAAAAAGACCTCCAGCGGTGAGCCTTTTGACATGAACGCATTAACCTGTGCGAACAAATATCTTCCGTTCGGGACGATACTGAAAGTGACAAATCTTTCCAACGGAAAATCGGTGGAAGTCAGGGTGAACGACAGAGGACCTTTTGTCACCGACCGGGAAATCGATCTTTCAAAAGCCGCGGCCCAACAGCTCGGCATGATTCAGTCCGGAACCGCAACCGTAAGGATTGAGATTATCAGCAGGCCGGAACATTCCCTTCTGAGCTTCCAGACAATGCAGAGCGCAAAAAAAATAATGGAACGCAAGACCGGAAAAACAGTTCAAGTTCCGGCAGAAGCGGAATCAGGTCGCACGGAATCAGCCAGCGGCAGAAATAATGAGAATTCCGGAGAAACCGCGGACGGAGAACGCTGGGACATCCAGCTCGGCGCCTTCTCCAGCAGGCACAATGCGGAAAAACTCGCGCGCAGCCTGCAGAAGGCCGGATTCAAGAACATTGTATTCCAGAAGACAGAAAAAATAATCCGCGTGGTGATACGCGATGTCAGCTCGGAGAATTTGACCGCGCTTGAATCTGAGCTTGAGGAGAAGGGATTCTCAGAATACACAGTAAGACCACGGACGTTAGGAAGCACAAAATGACAGCAGTTGATTTCTCAAATATATTCGTAATTGTATTTTTGGCGGGAACGGCCGCAAGCTTCGTGATAAAGCAGACGCTTGAATTCATTGATTTTATGGCACGCAGGAACAGCCGTGGAAAAATCCCGGAAATTCTCAGGGACATTCCTGCGGCAAAGGAGGCGTTCTCCACCGAAAAACTTGAGCTGATATGCCGGTACGAAAACGCAAAATATTTTGACTGGATTCCGCAGTCGGTATGCTCGCTGATTCTGACCATTGCGCTTGTGCTTTCAGGTTATTTTCCGTTCCTGTTCAACAAAATCTGCCTTATAACAGGATTTCCGTCCGGAATTCTGAACACTTTCCTGTGTTTCATCCTTTTCCTGTTTTTTGCCGGACTTCCGGAATCAGTTCTTTCGGTTCCGTTTGATTTGTATCAGGAATTCGTCACCGAAAAGAAATTCGGATTCAGCAACATGACGCTCGGACTTTGGATAAAAGACCAGCTGAAAGCCTCTGTCCTCTCGCTTGTGCTGAATTCGATTCTGCTGTTTGCGGCCTCCGTCATGCTTGTAAAATTCAGAAGTTCCTGGTGGCTTGTTCTGGGCATTCTGCTGATTGCGTTCACGTTTCTGATGCAGCTCATCTACCCGAAACTGATTGCGCCGGCGTTCAACAGATTCTCGCCGATTGAGGAAGGCGAAACCAAGACAAAAATAATGGAAGTCCTCGGAAAAAGCGGTTTCGTCTCCGACGGAATTTTCGTGATGGACGCGTCAAGAAGAAGCGGACATTCAAACGCATATTTTACAGGATTCGGAAAATCAAAGCGGATTGTGCTTTTTGACACGCTCGTAAAAAAGCTCACACCGGACGAGATTGCGGCGGTTCTTGGACATGAGGTCGGACATTACAAGCACAGACATATCCTCAAAAAACTTGTCGTGATGATTCCGGTTGAATTCCTGCTGATGTTCGCCCTGTTCAAAATCGCGGGCTCAGTCCAGCTTTACAACGGATTCGGATTCTCCTCCATAAATGCGGAAAACATCGCATCGGTGCAGTTCATCGGACTTTTTCTGGCCATGACGCTGTTTAATGCCGTCTCAAAAATCATATCACCGCTCCTGAAATTCTCATCGCGTAAAAACGAATACGAGGCGGACGCATATTCGGCAAAAATCTGCGGAACTCCGGAATATCTGATTTCCGCACTGATAAAACTCAACAGCGACAACCTTTCGGAGCTGTTTCCTCCAAAAATCTATGTGTTCTGGAATTTTTCGCATCCGACTCTGACCGAACGTGTCAAGGCACTGAGAAAATCTTATGGCCACGCTTAAAGACCTGGCCACGGAATGTGGAGTCTCGACGGCGACAGTCTCGAATGTCCTCAACGGAAAGGAGAATGTTTCCGAGGCGACAAGGCGGAAAATCATTTCCGCAATAAAAGCGTCCGGTTACAAACCGAATTTCATGGCAAGGGGACTGCGCGCCGCAAAGACAAAAACCGTCGGACTGATTGTTGAGGACATAACTCTTTTCAGCACGCCAAAAATCGTAGAGGGAATAATGAGCTTCTGCGAGGAGCGCGGCTACAGGACAATTCTGGAAAATCTACGGCTGTATTCAAAATGGGGAAAAGGATGGTACTCCAGACCGGAATTCTTCCACCTGATGCAGCTTGCGTTCCGGGAGATGATTTCGATAAAAACCGACGGAATCATCTATGTAGCAGGGCACGCAAGAAAAATTCCCATGCCGGACGAAGAATTCCCAATTCCGACAGTGCTCGCCTACTCATACAGCGCGAACCCGGGACGGCAGTTCATCGCAATTGACGACAGAAATTCCGCAAGGACAATGACGGAGCACCTGATTGCAAACGGACACAGGAAAATCGCGCTTATAAAGGGAACCGGGAAGAACATCCACACGGAGGAACGGCTCGCGGGATTCAAGGATGGACTGGCCGCCCACGGAATCAGCTTTGAAGCGGAGCTTGCGGCAGACGGAAATTGGACGCGGGAATCAGGATTTGAGGCCGCCGAACGGATTTTTTCCGGGGGAAAAGAATTCTCCGCCTTTTTCTGCATGAACGACGAGATGGCAGCCGGCGTATATGATTCATTGCGGAAAAGGAGCCTTGCTCCCGGAGAAGATATTTCCGTCGCAGGATTTGACGGCAGAATATTCTCCGCCTATCTTGAGCCGCCGCTCACGACAATGTCAATTCCGCTTGAACAGATAGGACGAAAATCGGCTGAGCTTCTGGTCACCCAAATCGAAAACGCGGATTTTTCCGGAGATAACGACCTTATCCCATGCTCCTTGTGCAGCAGAAAATCCGTCCGCAATATAAACTGAAATTCAACTGACGCCAGACTTTTACGGTAAAAAAAAACGGAATCACCATGACGGGATTCCGATAAAGGAGAAAAGCTATTGGAGATGATCGGACTTGAACCGACTACCTTTTGAATGCCATTCAAACGCTCTAGCCAGGTGAGCTACACCCCCAAGTAGTTGCGGATTACTATATCAGAAAACGTTGTTACTGTCAATAATCAGTTGAATTTTGTCCGTCAAAATCTTATCATTGCTGAATCGAGGTGAATCATGTCTTCAGAAAACACAAGAATTTCATGTATAGGAACAGGCGCAATGGGCGGCGCAATAATGCGTGCCGTCTGCAGGAAGTTCGGAGGAAAGAACATAACCGTTACGGACCGCAACTCGGCTCACGGAAAAAAATTCGCGGCAGAAAACGGCTGCATATTCGCCGAATCAAACCTTGAGGCTGCAATAAACGCGGATTTTGTGTTTCTTGCCGTAAAGCCGAATGTGATTCCTGCCGTGCTTAAGGAAATCCGCGGACGAATTGCTCCGGAAACGGTGGTAATATCGATGGCCGCCGGTGTCCCGCTTGAAAAACTGAACACATTCGCGCCGGACATCAGATTCATAAGGATAATGCCCAATGTCCCGGCTCAAATCGGACAGGCGATGATTGCGCTCAGCTGCGGCTCAAACATCTCGGAACCGGAACTTGCGGAAGCAAAAGACATTCTTTCCGCCGCGGGAATCGTCGAACAGGTTCCAGAAACGCTGATGAACTGCGTAACGGCGGTCAGCGGATCGACGCCGGCATTCGTGTTCATGTTCATAGAAGCCCTTGCGGATGCCGCGGTAAAATGCGGAATGCCGCGAGCCCAAGCGTATACTTACGCGGCGCAGACGGTGAAAGGCTCGGCCCAGCTTGTGCTTGAATCAAAAATTCATCCGGCAGTTCTGAAAGATTCAGTCTGCTCGCCGGGCGGAACGACAATTGACGGTGTCGCCGCGCTTGAGGAGAACGGATTCAGAAACGCGGTCATAAAAGCAGTAACCGCCGCCTGCGAAAAATCGGCCGCATTGGTAAAATAAAATGACAATTCTGGAAACAATCATTCCCGTATTCGTGATGATTGCGCTCGGAAAATTCCTGAGCGCAAAAAAAATTCTTACGCCGGACGGAATTTCATCCATAAAATCCGTAGCCGTAAACATAATGCTGCCGGTGATGGCGTTCGACTCGCTGATTCACGGCTCCTTCTCAAAAGACTCACTGGTTCTGATTGCGCTGGAGATTTTCGCGCTGGCCGCCGCCTTCGCCGCTGGATTCCTGCTCAGGAGATTTTTCGACGCGGCAATCCGCAGCTACGTTCCCTACGCAATGACAACCTACGAAGGCGGAATGTTCGGGTGGGCGCTGATTTCGCTCCTTGTAGGACAGAAAAATATGTTCTACATAGTCTCAATGGATATTTTCAGCGGAATTTTCGGATTTACGGTCACAGCGACCGGCCTGAAACTCATTTCAGGACAAAAAATGACAAGAAACGAAATCATAAAATCAATAGCCACAAATCCGCTTGTGATTGCGACAGTGCTCGGATTTGCAGGAGCGGCGGTTCATCTCGGAGAAATCATAGATTCGTCCAAATTCGCCGGACTTTATTCAAAAACAGCGGCCCTGTTCATCCAGCCTCTGTCGCCGCTGATTCTGCTCTGCATCGGAGCGGGACTTGTCTTTGACAGAAAAATTCTCGCAAAGGGACTCAGGCTTGCCCTGATAAGATACGCCGTTCAGGGAGCGATTTGCGCCGCCGTCCTTTTTGTGATTTCAAGGACAATCGGTCTGAATTCCGCACTGAAAGTCTCGCTTCTCGTGTATTTTTTCATACCGACATCATTTCTGCTGTCAATGTACGCCACGGACAAAAAGGCGGAGGAATTCATATCGGGACTTCTGTCGCTGCAGCTGATAATCTCGCTTCTGATATTCAGCCTTGTCAGCATTTACGCCGGCACGCTGACATTCTGAAGGAAGAAATCTCAGGACAGCGGAGAAGGTTCGCCCGTAAGCAGAATCCGCAGATTCAGCTTCAGATAGGCGCAGACCTCCCTAAGATAAAGATGAGGAACATACACCGCCGGAATCGAAGAGGCGAATCCGCTTACATCTGAAAATCCCATGCGCGCGGCCAACCGTTCCGCCCGCGCAAGATGAAAGCGGCTGGTCACTACGGCGATACGGCTGTCCAGAACCTGCTGCCGGCTGATGCCCTCATGCTCAGAAAGAACGCCGCAGCTGTTACGGAAATTTTGAATTGTATCAAGAGCCTTGTCCTCAAGAAGAATCCGTTCACCGGCGATGCCGTACTCCACAAGCAGACGCTTTATCGCCGGTCCTTCAGGGTAAGGCAGGAATTTCAGCGTTCCTCCGGTGACAACGGCGACAGCCCCCGGATGAAGCTCCAGGTATTCCGCAGCCTTCTCCACCCGCCGGCGCACAGTCTCCGGAAGCTTTCCGTTGCGGTCAATTCCGCCGCCAAGAACAATAACATAATCACATTCCGTCGAAAGCGAAGCCACATCCGGCGTCAGGATAAAATAAAGGCTGACAGAAAAAACAAGAATTCCAGCGAAAAAAAGAACGGCCGCGGCAATCCTGATTCCCCGCCCAAGAATTCCGCAGAAGGCGCAACCTTTTTTCAGCCGCCAGATTCCGGTAAAAATCAGCCAGCTTCCCGGCACAAGCCATACATGAGAAAACGCAGTCAGATTGTCAAGAAATGTTCCGGGCGACATGATTATCAGAAGCGGATCATACAGACAGACGGCAAATCCTGCGGCAATAAAAATCCATGCAGAAATTTTGAAAAATGAATTGCGGCTCACGGTTCAACCTCCGTTTTTTTGTAGTCCCAGTTGTGTTTAGGATAACGCCCCTTCATCTCGCGGCAGATTTCCGGCCAGGTGTTATGCCAGAAATTCTCAAGATCGTCCGTCACCTGAAGCGGCCTTGAGGCGGGAGAAAGCAGCCTGAGAAGAACCTTCATTCCCATAATCTTTGGCGTGCTGAAACACCCGAAAATCCGCTGGACAATCACCTCCACCACAGGACGGATTACAAGAACGCTTCTGTCTCCGGGCGGAGAAAGCGTCTCGTACTTTACCTTTACGCGCCGTCCGTTCTCCAGCTGGATGAATTCCGGCGCACACGAATCAATCTCCGCGCCGTCAAGAAACCAGAAAAGCGCATCGTAGACAAGCCGGGCGGTTATTCCGGTGCCGCCGCCCGCAAAAGGAACAAGCCACTCTTCGGCACGGTCGCATATCATCCGCTCAATGTCAGCGGATTCGGATTTCTGCTGCGCCAGGAATTTTCTGCGCACAATCAGGCTTTTTGTCTTTTCGTCCGCCGGAAGCGCGGAGATTCCCTTTCTCCTGATTTCGCCAATCCAGGCGCCCACAAAATCGGTCTTTGACGCAGGAACCTGACGTGACGAAAGCTGAATCTGTCCAAGCATAGTCCTCTCGGTCTTTCTGATTTTTCCGCCGTCAAAAAAACATTCGCTCTCGGTGGAGGAATTTTTCCTTGCCCAGGGAAGAAACGACTCCGGAGGAAGCGCCTCGAACGAGAAAATCACGCCCTCGCTGCCGCCCGCGCTTACTTCCGGCGCGACAATCCATTCCGGAGAATCTTTGAGCGAAGGATGAAGAAAGGCGCGGCGGCCGCCGGTGAACTGATACTCCGCACGGACAGAACCGGCTTCAGAAATTCTACGCGCGATTCTGTCGGGATAGCCTTTGAGACAGAGCAGCGGAATATCGCATTTTTCCTCTGTGTAACCGATTTTTTTCAGGCGGCGCTCAAGGTCAGCGCGGTATTTCCGCCGGATTTCCGGAGAAGCCGCCGAATAGTTTCCGTATTTTACAGCAAAATCGAGCGCGTAGTTTACGGCATTCCTTTCTCCGCTGGCCGCCGCAGAAAGTAGGATTCCGGCAAGGCGCGGATGAATTCCAAGCCTTAAGGCCGCCTTTCCTTTTTCGGTGATATGGCCGTCAGTTCCGCAGAGTCCGGTCTGCACAAGAAATTCAGAACAGGCAGCCCAGGCTCCTTCGGACGGCGGATCTAGCCATTCAATTCCATGCGGAGAAAAAATTCCGCGCTCCGCACATTCAAGCACAGTCTCCGTAAGGTCAGTCCGGCAAATTTCCGGCGGAAAATCCTTCTGCCGAGGATCAAATTCATTCCAGAGGCGGACGCAATGACCAGGACGGATTCTGCCGGCGCGTCCGGCACGCTGAGCCGCCGAAAATTCGCTTTCCGGCTCGGTGACAAGATATTCCATTCCGGCGGCGACATTCAGCCTGTTCACCCTTGCAAGCCCCGAATCAATCACCGTGTCAACGCCCGGAACCGTAAGAGAAGTCTCCGCGATTGCGGACGACACGATAACCCTGCGGCGGGTTCCCTGCTCCGCCATCACTTTTTTCTGTTCGGAAAGTGACACGCTGCTGTGAAGCATCATCACCTCGACGGAGCTCTTGTCTACAGAAGCGGAAAGCCGTTCCGCGCATTTTCTGATTTCGCTTATTCCCGGCAGAAAAACAAGAATGTTTCCGTCACCCGAAGAATCAAGCTCACGGAGGACAGCGTTTTCCACGGAAATTCTGTCGTCATAGTCAATTCTGATTGGAAAAGTGCGCCCCGGAACCTTAACGACAGGACAGCTGTCTTTGCCTCCAAGTGCGGAACAGATTTTTTCCGTATCAATTGTCGCCGACATCACCACAACAAACAGGTCATCACGGAGCTCCATCGCCTCACGCAGAAACGCGAGCGCAAGGTCAACATGGACGGAACGCTCGTGGAATTCGTCAAGCACGACGACATTTATCCCGTCAAGCGAAGGATCATCCTGAAGATAACGGAGCAGAACAGCCTCTGTAACAACCTCAAGCCGCGTGCGTTCAGAAATTCTGCTTTCAAGATGAATTTTATACCCGACAGTTCCGCCGGTCTCCTCGCCAGCCAGAAAGGAAATTCTGTCCGCAACGGAAAGCGCGGCAAGGCGGCGCGGCTCGGTCATGATGATTTTTCCGGAGAATTTTTCAAGAAGCGCAAGCGGAAACACCGTTGATTTTCCGGCTCCGGTCTCTGCCGTCAGAACAAGAAAATGCGACGGGGAAGCCGCAAGCGAATCACAGATTCCATCAAGAAAGGGAGTTATAGGAAAACCGGAGATGCCGCGCAAAACTGAATCCGCAGCGCTCATCTGAACAGGAACATCACGGCGGCAAACATGACTGCAAGAAAAATCATGTATACAAGAGCAAGCTGGGGCGCGAAAACCGGAAACAGGAACAGAAGAATTCCCCAGACAAAAGTCAGCGCGCCAAGGGCAAGAGCGCAGTATCCGCTGCCGCGGCAACGGAATCTGATTCCGCGCATAGAATCTTCCGTCTGACCGGCGGCTTCCGTCATTTTTCTTAGGAAAGCATCGGAAAGGAAATAAATTCCGGCGGCACAGAACACGATTCCTGCGGCCATACTCATCACAAAAAGCAGAACGATTTTCCAGGACATAAAGCGATTATATCACAGAAAACGACGTAAAGTCAGCAGTCTGCCTCAGCATGAAAAACAGCCGCAGAAAAGGTGAATTTTCTACTTTGTGTAGCCCATCGCCACTATGGTAAATCCTTTTTTCTCAGAGCCTTCCGCCATCTTTACCTCGACTTTATGAACGGAAGATTCCGCCTCGTCAATCAGCTTTACCGTAACGGCGTTGTTCCAGCCGCCGCTTTTTCCGCCGTCGTAAGTTCCGGCAAGCTTTCCGTCAACATAGACTTCCGCCCTGCCGAACGGAATGTTTGTCCAGGAACCGTTCTCCTTGTAGACGAACAGGAGATTGCGGCAGTCGATTTCCATCACAAAACTCTCCGCGCCTCCCGCCGGTGAATGATACCAGTTCTGCGGAAAGTCGGAGCGGTTTGTCTTTTTGATTGTCTGGCAGTTCGGATCCGTAGAGCTGAATCCGCCCGCCGTGATTCTCACATTCCCATCGTCGCCTGAAATTCTTTTAAGCCCCACGAACGAAGGTGACTTCAATGTTTCCGCGGGAACTGAGAATTCCTCCGGCATCGGAGCTCCGTCCGCAAGCCTCAGCATATTGACAAGACAGTCCGCCATCAGTTCATGTCCGCCTTTTGTAGGATGAACGTTGTCGGTAAAGAAATCTTTATCCGAAAAAATTCCGTCCGCAACCGGCCGGCTTATCGCATCGGAAATGCTGACTTGAGGAATTCCGTAATAATCGGCGACAGGTTTCATCTGACGCTGGGTGTTCTGATAAAGCGCGGCGGAATAAAGCACAATCACCGCGGTATCCGGATTCTGCTCCAAGGCTCCGCGTATAAGCGCCTCGAACGCGCGTGTTCCGGTCGGCTCGCCGCCGTCATTCACCGCGAATTCTATCACCAGAAGATCCGGCGTATGACCAAGAACATCAACAACGTCCGACTGATAGCGTACAAGTCCCAGCGGAGACGGAGTTCCGCTCAGTCCCGCGCCGTTAAAGACGATGCCCGCGCCGTTGTCCGGCGTGAATCCGGCAAGCTTTTTCGCAAACTGATACGCATAACCGTCCCTGTAATCTGCGGGACCGGCGCCTTCCGTCACAGAACCGCCCAATGCGGCGACGTAAATTTTTCCGCCTTTTTTAAGGCGCTCCAGCACATTCTTCAGACGGAAAAAATTGCCCTCACTGACAACCGAGGACTTCATTATCTGCTGATAGTCAGAATCTTTTACACCAAGCGGATGAGTCACAGTATTTTCCTCGCCTTTATTTTTTGTTCCCTGCCCGGTCGAAGCGCAGGCCGCAAGCGCAAGCATACATACAGCCGAAATGACGGCCATTATTTTTTTCATTTTTGCCTCCGCCTGCAATTGTAGCCTCTTTTTGCCGTTGTTCAAATAATCATTTTCCCTTATTGTGGGCGATTCCGCGCATCTCGCCCAGATTGCGGTAGCCCTTACGCTTCATGAACGCTCGGAGTCCGTCAATCATCTGAATCATGGAGAACGGATTTGCGAACGTGACAGTTCCGACTTCCAGAACCGACGCTCCCGCCATGATGAATTCCACGGCATCCTGCCAGGTCGCAAGTCCGCCGATTGCAAAGATCGGAACACGCTTCTCCTCCGGCAGCTGACTGATTGCCTCGGCAAGCTCCCAGACAAGGCGCAGCGCGACAGGACGAACCGCCGGGCCTCCGAATCCAGCCTTGACTTTATCGAACACAGGAATTCCGCGCTCGATGTCAATCGCAACCCCCTGAAACGAGTTGCACAAACTGATTCCGTCCGCTCCGGCCTCGATACACGAAAGCGCGACCTGCGTAAGCTCCGGAGACTGCGGCGTAAGTTTTACGACAAGCGGCTTGGAGGTGACAGCGCGGACAGCCGACGTTGCGGCCGAAGCGGAGGCGCAGCTCATTCCGAACGCGGCACCTCCGGCGGCGACATTCGGACAGGAGATATTCAGCTCAATCATCGGAATTTCCGTTTTGTCCAGAAGTCTTGCGCCTTCAACGTATGATTCAAGCGTAGAGCCGGAAAGATTCGCTATCGCGACGGGCTTCAATTTAAGCATTTCGGGCAGTTCATGTTCAATAAAATGCGGAATTCCTGGATTCTGGAGACCTATTGAATTCATAAGTCCGGAAGGAGTCTCCCACAGACGGATTCCGTCGTTTCCCTCGCGCGGCTCAAGCGTAAGCCCCTTGCTGGCAATTCCACCGAGACGGTTCACGTCAAAAACCGATTTGTATTCCGTTCCGAATCCGAATGTCCCCGACGAACCGACAACCGGATTTTCGAAGCGGACGCCTTTTACCGTAACCGACAGATCCGGCTCGCCGTCAAACGCGGCGCGGTGCGGAATCGGCGCAGGTTCAGGAAAAACAACCGAAGCTCCGTCAAAAACAGGTCCGTCCTTGCAGCAGCGTTTTTTGCCCTCAACCGTCTGAACCGTGCAGCCCAGACATACACCGACTCCGCAGGCCATGTGAGCTTCCATGCTGAGCCAGCAGCGGATTCCGGCCTCGCGGCAGATTTTCTGGATATACGCAAGCATTGGTGTGGGACCGCAGGCGTACACCGCGGAATATTTCTCTTCTGAAAGAACCTGCGCGGTAAGCGCGGAAGGCAACATTCCTTTTATGCCCTCGCTGCCGTCATCCGTGGTGATGACAAGCTTTTCCGGACGGACATATCGAATTCCATAACTGCCGCTTTTAAACGAGGCGTAAAAATCGTAGGATTTTTCTTTTAGCGTGGCGGCAAATCCGGCGACAGGCGCAACTCCGATTCCGCCGCCTACAATGCAGACTTTTCCGGCGGATTTTTCCGGAACCGGGAATATGTTGCCGAGCGGCCCCAGAAGATTTATTCCGTCTCCCGGCTCAAGCGCGCACAGTTCCTGAGTTCCCCTGCCCTTCACCAAAATCAGAAATTCAACCTCGATGGAAGAGCCGTTTCTGCATGAACGGAAAACGCTTATCGGCCTGCCCAGCAGAACATCGCTTTTTACCGCATGGAGCATATAGAACTGACCAGGAAGCGGCTCCGCGGAATTTTCCGGCAGCCTTACACCAAGAAGAAAGACGCTTCCGTCCGGCTTTGCGCCTTTTACCGGCGAGCAGCTTTTTACGACCGCCTCCGCAAAAACAGGATACGGAATTCCCTGACAGTCCTTTATCATTGTATTTTCAGCCATGCTTTGTTCCTCCAGAATTTTATGAGCGGATTCTGCCGCAAACCGCGCGGACCATAAAACGCACACACAAGAATCCGTTTTTGATAAATATAAGAATAAAGCCGACAAAAGGAAAGAAAATAGAAATCCCCCGCCCGGAGGACGCATTTTACAAAACGCCGGCAGGACGGGGGAAATTGGATTGCAGATTAATTCAAAACAGAAATCTATCTCTTTATAAGAGATATCTTCAACAGCAACGCCTCATTAGAAGTCTGCAATGCCAACTGATTTGTATCCCCCTCCGCTTTTACAGCGTCAGCAAGTTTCTGCAAATCAACTTCCACTGTCTCTTCTGCACCTGACGCAAAAGAAGAAAGCGAAAGCTGACCATAAGAATTTGTACCCAATGCTGCATTATCCTTTAAGTTATGCCATGTCCAAGAACCGGAAGTCTCCTGAGAAATCAAAGAAAGAACTCCCCATCCATCACGAGCATCTTCTGCACCGTTTTTAAGCGTAAAAATTATCGTGTTATAATCTTTCAAATATTCGGTGAACTTATCTGCAGTAATAGCAAAACCAGAAACATTTCCAGATTCTGTCTGAGCTGTTTCAAAAATAGTGTAATCTGCTCCATCAACATAAGGAATGTATGTCACTTTCACATCCTTAAGCGTGAAAGTCGGGCATGTGGTGTCGCCTTCTGTCAACGGACCGGAGAAAACAAATTTGCAGGAATCAAATGAATAGTCTGATTCAATTTTCTGTGTTACAGACAAATCTTTCTTCAACCCTTTCAGACCGGTATCACTCCATTCAGCAACCATGTTCCAACCGAATATAGGCGTTCCGGACTTGTCGTTCGTCTGCAGATAGAACTGCTTGTATACGGTCTTGTCGTCAAAAGTCACCGTTCCTGTCAGCTTAACTGAATCACCGCCCTTCATGGAAACAGCCTCCGGCATAGTGACAATCAGAATCGGATTTGAGTCGTCAAGCTTAGTCTGATAAGTTCCATCCGGAAGACTGAATGTTCCCTCCTCGATCTTCACCGCTGTCATGCTTGTCGCCACTGTCGGCTCAACCGGAGTCGGCT
>DBIW01000045.1 GCA_002296965.1 Treponema sp. UBA792
GAATACAAGAAGGCAATCGGCGAGGCAAAGTCAATCGTATGGAACGGACCTGTCGGAGTATTTGAATTCGACGCGTTCGCAAAGGGAACCGAGGCTGTTGCGCATCTTGTTGCGGAAGCCACAGGACGCGGCGCGATGACAGTTGTAGGCGGCGGAGATTCTGTTGCCGCTGTAAACAAGTTCCACCTTGCGGACAAGATGAGCCACGTCTCAACAGGCGGCGGCGCATCTCTTGAGCTTCTTGAAGGAAAAACACTTCCTGGAATTGCGATTTTGGCGACTAAATAATTGCGGAATTCCGTTTAAAACAAAATGTCATTCTCCTGTTTGACAGGGGATCCGGCAGAAAAAGGAAAGGTGGCTGTCCAAAAGGAATGACAGCCACCTTTTTTATATGGCGGCCGCACGACTATAAACCGGTGCCGGCGGAATCATCTGCGCGGACAAAATTCTCCGCGATCCGGACAAGAAAACCGAAACACTGCCGCCTCTCCTCCTCCGAAAATCCGCCGTAGAATGTTCCTATCAGCTCCGATGATATTGTCCCCATCATCTTGTTGTACATTCCTCCCTTCTCCGTAAGAAAAACCTTCCTTGCGCGCCTGTCACGTCCGTCCTCACGGGTCAAGACAAGCCCCTCCTTCTCAAGCTTGCGGACAAGAACGGTCACCGTTGATCTGTCGCGGTTTATTCTTTCGGAAAGCTCGCTCATTGTCATTCCGCCGGATGAGCCGAGCTGAAAAAGTATGTTTCCGTGCGATGACGCAAATTCCGGAAATCCGGCATCGGTAAGTCGCGCCGTCAGGAATTCAGCGGCAAGGGAATGTATATGAGAGACAAGGGAAATGCTTGTGTTTATGTTTTTTTCCATTCCACGATTATAACACGGAAATTTATTTTGCGTATTGCAAATCGGATAAAATACCATTACATTTTATAGCCATGTATGGTTTTCTTTTCAAGAAGAGTTTCTGTGACGGCTGGGACAACCTTCTCTCGGTCATAATCACGAACCTTGTATGTCTTTTTTCCGGTTTCGGTCTGATTTTCCTCGCATCGCTCGTGATAGAATCGACTCCGCTGCTCCTGCTGGTTTTCATATTCGGATGCGCCGTGATTTCGGTGCTGACATTCGCATACGGAGACATCGCCGCCGACATCGCGAATTTCAAGGGAATCCGTATCGCCGACTATTTCAGGGCGATTCCGGGTGCGCTCAAGGACGGCTCGCTTTTCGGACTGATGGTCGCGGTGATTACAATCGTGTCATTTATCGGGCTGGACTATTATTTTCTTCAGACGACATCGCTTGTCGGAATCTTTCTGGGAGCCTGTCTTCTGTGGATTGATATTTTTCTCCTCCTTTCGCTCCAATGGTTTCTTCCGATAAGGTCTCTGATGCACAACGGCTTCCGGAAATGCCTGAAAAAATGCTTCATCATTTTTTTTGACAACACCGGATTTTCGGTTCTGATCGGACTTTACAATCTGGTGATGACAGCGCTCTCGGTCCTGTTCGTCGGATTCATTCCTTCGTTCGCGGGAATTCTCATAGGAAATACGAATGCGCTGCGAATCCGGCTCTATAAATATGATTATCTTGAGGAGCACCCGGAACTCAAGACAAAAAAGGAGCGCCGTCAGATTCCATGGGAGGAACTGATTTATGACGACCGCGAGACGCTCGGCCCCAGAAAGCTCAAGTCTTTCATATTCCCCTGGAAGGATTAGAGGCTGCGTCAGTTCCGCAGGATAAGCGGCTGGTTCTCCCGGCAGAAAAAAAGGCGCGGATTCCGTTGCGAAGCGGAATCCGCGCCTTTTTCATGCGTACAGCCGGAAGTCAGCTGACTTCCGTGACGGAATTTATTATATTCAGGACATTTTTAAATCCCGTGGAGGTTATCGCGCGGTCAGCCTCATTTGAAAGCGACATGAAATAAAGTTTGTGTCCGGCATCCTCGC
The DNA here is from genome assembly GCA_002296965.1 of Treponema sp. UBA792. Taxonomy (GTDB): domain Bacteria; phylum Spirochaetota; class Spirochaetia; order Treponematales; family Treponemataceae; genus Treponema_D. Next base: position 1,963 of record DBIW01000045.1, read on the forward strand.
TGTCATTGAATGCGGCAAGAACAGTTCCAAGTCCGGAAGCGTCAAGCTCCACAAGCTCGGACATATCAAGCACAACGTTGTTCATCTGCACAGCCTGAAAGAGCGTCTTCTGGAATTCGCCGAGCGTATATGCGTTCAGCGCGCCCTCAAGCTCATAGAGCGCATAGTTCGCGCCCTCCTTCTCGACAATTGTCAGCTGCTCCATTACAAACCTGCCTTTCTTATCATTTCATCGATACTGCTCAGATCCGGCATCTCAAATCCGTCCGGCAGACCGGAACCAGAATCAGTCTCCACGGCCGAATTCTGCTCCTCATCCTGAGCCGCAGCAGAAACGTCCGGAGAATCCGGTTCAGCCGGGCTGTCATCCTGCGCTCCAGGAATCTCATTCTCAGCATAAGAGGCGGCGTCCTCTTCCGGATCCTGCGCCTGCTCCTGTACAGGCGAATCCGCCTCATCTGGAATTTTGTCCGGCTCAGCGCCATCTGTTTTTTCCGGCGAATCATTTTTATCCGCAAACGCGGCGGAGGACTCGTATTTGAGCACAAGGATACTCACGTCATCCTCCATTTCCTTGGACATGAATTTGACAAGACTGTCAAATGTGAACTGCGCCATGCGCTGCGCCGGATATGTCGAATTGTCAAGAATCGCCTGCTGCACACGCTCCTTGCCGAACTGCTCGCCACGCAGGGAATGTGACTGGATAAGTCCGTCAGTACAGGCAAGAATTATGTCTCCGCGGCTAAGCTTGGTTGTCTTTACGGAAATAAAGGGAGAAATGTCCTTCACAAAACCGAGGATATGGCCGGTTCCCTGAATCTCAATGACATTGTTGTAGACCTGTGTATAGATGAAAAGCGCCGGAACTCCGCAGTTTATGTAGTACATCGTGTCCGTATCAAAATCAATCAGGGCGAACAGGCCGGCAAATATTGTTCCCTTGCGCAGAGAATCGCGGACAAAGCTGTTCACCTTCACGACAAGCTCCTTGAAGTCGTGCGTCTCCGCCAGATAAGTCCTTATGATTGACTTGAGAATGACCATGCTCATAGAGGCGGCGATTCCCTTTCCGCTAAGATCTCCCACCACAAAAAGATGGCGTGTCGCCGTAAGCCTGATGAAGTCGATGAACTCGCCGCCGATGTTGTGGGCGGGAACCATCAGATAGCCGGTGTCTATCTTAGGATTGTTAAGGTGATCGATGTTCTCCTGAATGGAGGTGATTATCTGCGATGACATCCTGATCTCGCGGTTGACGGTTCCGATTATGTCCTTGTTGGATATATTGCGCATATAATATCCGAACACGAAGAAATATGAGTACAGCTTCGTGAACACGTTGTAATCGTATTCCTTGTAATGGTCGCCGCTGACCTTCGCGCCGAGGGTGATTATTCCGAGAATATTGTGGCCTTCGTTAAGGATGAAGAATGCGTCCGACTTAGTGACAGCGAACAGGTCATAAAGCTCCTGCTTTACGGAGGCGATGGCGTGCTCCTTCTCGACCTCGCTGTAAATCACCACGGATTTGTTTATGTTCATCAGGACATCGAATGCGGGATTTCCGAGCGGGACAGACACATTCAGTCCGTTGGACGAATACGCCGTTTCAAGAATTCCGCTGGAATTGACTATGTACACATTCATTGATGAGCTCTCGACATTCCTGCGCATTATCTCGAACATTCTGTTTGTAATCTCGTCCATCTCGCCGTTGTAGTCGATGCCGGCAAGATCCTTTTCCAGAGAATTCTCGTAGTCGGCGGTGTAAAGTCTTGAGCTTGAGGAAAGCACATCGGAGATTTTAAGCGCGAATATTACAGCTCCCACCGCGACAATGGAGAAAACGGTTATATAGGACGGCGTGAATGCCGAAATGGACGGCTGGATTGCCGCGCAGATGACACCGACAAGAACAGCCGGAATCAGATAGGAGATTATCACCTTGAACACGGAAACTGCGATTCCCTTTCCGGAGGGAACCGTCGTCTTTGACAGCGCCGCGAACATCGTGACAAACATGAAAAGATAGCCGTAAAGATACAGCAGGGAGAACGACGGATTCGCCTGGGAGATGAAACTTATCAGATAGTTTACGGCCCACATCAGAAGAAGCGACTCGCCGACAAGGATGGACTGGTATTTTTCCAGCTGCGTGGCCTTCTCCTCCTGAATCACAAGCAGGAACAGATAGGAAACCGCGGGAAGGAAGAATTTTATCAGAAAGTTGTATACGGAAACCCAAGTCCATGGGAAGAATTTTCTTGCGTCCGGAGGAAAAATATATTCCGACATGATGAAAATTCCCTTCTCGACGGAAATGTCAATCATATTGAAATGCCAGTAGACGATGTAGAACACAAGCGCAAATATGATGAATTTTATCACCGTAAGAAATCTTTTTTTCGTGTTGGCCGCAATCGACAGAATGCCGAAACTCAGGTTTATGAAGAAAAGCCCGTCCACAAGGAAGAGAATTCTCATAATCTGATTTGTCAGAGCGGAAAGCCACACATTATGGAAAAGAAGGACCAGCGTATAGATACCGGACTCTATGGTGACTATAAGAAGGGCGACAACAAGCGTGCTTATCTCGAAAGAACCGCTTCTGACCCGCCTGTCAATAGAAACCGTGTAGAGAATAAAAAAGCAGGTTACAGCAATATTCAGAATCAAATAAATCATATCAATATCCCACCTTTGCAATCATCATGGTGACGTCGTCGTGCAGTTTCTGGTCGCCGTTGTACTTCATGATAAGATCAACTATGTCGTCCACAAATTCCTGCGGCGATTTTGCGGCTCCGGCCTTGAGCGTCCGTCTGAAGAGATCCGTGTCTCCAAGCTCCACGCCGTTCTCGTCCATCACCTCGGAGACACCGTCCGTCGCGATAAGGATTGAATCTCCGCGGAAAAGCCGTTTCTCCGCCACGTTCACATCGCCCATGTCAATGATTCCAACAAGGCTTGCGTTGGATGTGAGCGGCTTCATCCGGTAGCCGTCCGGAGAAGGAGAAAGGATTATAGGATCCGACATGGACGCGTTTATGTAGCGGATTTTCATTTTTTCGGTATCAACAATTCCAAGGAAAAGAACCGTATATTTGTCCTGAAGGTGCATTCCCTTTATCGCCTTGTCAACCGCATGGATGATTCCGACAAGGTCATTTTTGTCCTCGATGATTTTTACGGTGTTCATCACAAGTCCCATTATGAGCGCGGCGGGAAGTCCCTTTCCGGAAACATCGCCGAGCATTAGAAGGGTACGGTTCTCGTCAATCGGAAGAATCGAATAGTAGTCGCCCGAAACATTCACCAGCGGACGGAAATATGTCGCGATCTTGAGCTTGGGAATATTCGGGATTGTCTGAGGCAGGAACGAGCGCTGGGTTTCGGCAAGCTGCTCCCATTCCTTTGTCGTGGCCGAAATCTCCGAGAGCTTGGAAATTGTTCTTGTTCTGCTTATGAACCGCTTGTACTCCTCAAAGAGACGCGAATATATGTCAAGATCAAAAAGGCGCGTATAACGGCAGAAAACGTAGAGATGCTCCTTGTCGCAGCAGAGAAAGAATCCTCTTGCCTTTCTGTAGTTGCCAGAAACACCGATATGATGGTCAAAGAAATAAAATCCGTCGCTCCATGATTCCGGGAAATTCAGAGCGAGCTTGTTGCGCGTCTCCTCCGCCACGGTAATCCTGTCCGGGCTGTTGTAAAGTATGTAGTTCTTCTTCCGGTCTACAAGCATGACCGAACAGTCGCCCTTTTTCTCCAGAATATCGGCTATCGCTCCGTAGAAGTCATCAAGCGAATAGCAGAAACGCAGTCTGTTTATGAATTCCGTAAGAATCAGGTTCTCTCCGCTTTCCAGCGTGTTTTTCCTTACGATGCCCAGCAGATAGGACTTCACCTTTGTTCCGAAAAAAAGAATCGCCACAAAAATGACGGCGACAGAAAGAAAAGTGAATACGGAATACTCTCCCTGAGACTTCATCGGAAGCAAAAGGAGTCCAAGCGCAATAAACAGAAGTATAACTATTATATTAACGCCGACAAGAACGATTTTTTTCTGCGCCCTATACATTAACCACCTCAAATATGATGTTCAGTCTTTCTGATTGAATCATGGGCATCTCCGGAAACAGACGTTTTCAGAGGCTTCTTCATTCTATCATATAATCGGCAGGAAATGGAGAAAAACTTATCAAAATAATACCTTTACGGAGAATCCACCATCCGCAAAGATATACAGTCACATTCAGCTGCGGTAAATTTCCCTTCCATCAATGAAAAGCCCCTTCACCCGGCCGGCCAAGGCGTAACCGTCAAAAGGAGTCGCCCTTCCGCGGCTGCAGAAAAGACGGCTGTCCACGGTCCAAATCTCGTCAGGATCTATCAGGACAAGATCGGCGTCAAATCCACTTCTGAGCAGCCCCTTGTTAAGTCCGAGAATTCTTGCGGGATTAGCCGACATCAGCCTGGACAGCTGCCCCAGAGAAAGCTGGCCCGTCTGAACAAGGACCGAGCTGCACACCGCAAACGCAGTCTCAAGCCCCGTGAATCCGGGCGCGCCGGCGGCCTTGTCATCAAGGGTATGCGGTGCATGGTCGGTGGATATGACATCTATAGTTCCGTCGCGCAGCGCCTCAATCAGCGCGAGCCTGTCCTCCTCCGTGCGGAGCGGCGGATTGACGAACGCACGGATAAAAGGCTCCTCCGTACCGCAGAGCGCGATATGATGCGGAGTCACCTCGCAGGTGACGGAAAAACCGGATTTCTTGGGAGTAGGAACAAACGGCTGACCGTCGCAGAAAGCGTCCCAGGCGGCGGAAGATTCGTCATCCAGAAAATCGGCCTCGTTGTCATAAATCATGCTTTTGGCGGCACGTACGGAATCAATCGCCCTTGCGGTGCTTATGTGGTCAATGTGGACACGGCATCCGGCTTTCTGCGCAAGCATTATGTTGCGTTCAGTCGCGGAATTTTCGGCAAGGGCAAGAAAATCATTCGCACAGCCGATAAGCCTGTCTATCTCGTCAAGCGTCCCGTCCGGAATTCCGGTTATGTCATCATCCGCGGCGCCCCAGGCGGAAAGGCCGCAGCTTTTCATCAGCTCAAGCGCATTCCGGCGGAACGGCTTTGCAAGAGCGGCAAGCTCCGGATCCTCACAGTGACATCCGACTATTATCCCCTTCTCCGCGGCGGCCGTCATCGCGGCGAGCATCACCGAAGAAGAGGCGACATCATGTCCGTCCTCCGTAATCACAGGAACATAGCGCCTGTCAAGGGAGAAAATATGGCCGACACTTTCTCCTCCGAAATTCTCGGTTATGCTGACGGTCTGGAAAAGATGGCCGAGACCGAGCGCGGCGGCTGAACGTTCCACCTCAAGCACGGCCTCCATCGACGAGATGACGGGATTCGTGTTCGGCATCGCGACTACGGTTCCGAAACCTCCGGCCGCGGCCGCATGCATACACGAATCCAGATTCTCCTTCTGAGGAAATCCGGGCCATCTTGTATGCACGTGCATATCGACGAATGCAGGCTCAATGACCAGTCCTCCGGCATCAAAAAGATCCGGCTCGGCGGACGAATTTCCGTCCTCCGCAAGAACAGCACCGGCAAGAGCGGCGGCAGTAGAACTGTTCGTAAAATAGCCGAGAAAAACCGCCCGGATTTTTCCGTCGGAGACAAGAACCGCGCCCGGAGAATCCGTATCAGCGTCAACAAGGCGCGCATTGTATATGACAAGAGGTTTCGCCATCATCCGTTGTCCTTTCCTGCCTGATAAAGCGTGTCGCAGTACTCGCAGCGGTAAAGTCCCTTCTGACGGTCAACAAGCAGGAACGTCGGCGGAACATAATGCTCCGTTGCGGTGATGCAGCGCGGATTCTTGCAGGAGAACACATTCTGAACCTTTGACGGAAGCTCCATGTTTATCTTGCGGACAATCTTCTCGTCCTCAATCACATTCACGCAGATGTTCGGATCGATGAATCCGAGAACCGAATAATCGATGTTGATTATGTTGTCGATTTTGATGATGTCCTTTTTTCCGCTTTTCTCGGAAGGGACGTTCATTATAAGACAGGCTGAAAAAGGAGCCTTGTCAAGTCCGAGCCACCGGAAGATTCTCCAGCCGCTCCCGGCACGGATGTGGTCAATCACAAGTCCGTTCTTTATCGTGTTCACATTAAGCATTTTCCATTCTCCAAATAAAAATCAGGCCGGACTCATTCCACGGATCCGGTGAGCTTCGCAATCAGCGCCATCCGCGCGTACATTCCGTACTTCACCTGCTTGAAATATGCGGCGCGCGGATCATCATCCACTTCCGGCGAGATTTCGTTCACACGCGGCAGCGGATGCAGCACAATCATGTTCTTCTTGGCCATGCGCATTTTCTCGCGGTCAAGAATGTAGCTGTCCTTGAGGCGGATGTAATCCTGCTCGTTGAAGAACCGCTCCTTCTGCACGCGCGTCATGTAGAGGATGTCAAGCTCTCCGATAACCTCGTCAAGGCTTTCGGAAGTCTCGTAACTTACGCCGGCCGGCTCAAGGATGTTCCTGACCAGATAATCGGGGACAGTAAGCTCCTTGGGACTTATGAATACGAACCTGTTTCCCCTGTAATGCCGCATCGCCTCAGCAAGCGAATGGACGGTACGCCCGAACCGCAGGTCACCGCAGAAACCAATCACATGATTCTCAAAACCGCCGCAGAGCTGACGGATTGTAACCATGTCCGTCAGAGTCTGGGTCGGATGATAATGGCCTCCGTCTCCGGCGTTTATCACCGGGCAGGCTGAATATTTTGACGCAAGAAGCGCAGCTCCTTCCTTGGGAGTACGCATCGCGATTATGTCCGAATACGACGAGACCACACGGATTGTGTCGGCCAGCGTCTCGCCTTTTGTGGAGGACGTGTACGACGCGTCGGCAAAACCTTCCACCGCTCCGCCCAGCCTCAGCATTGCAGCCTCGAATGAAAGCCTTGTCCGCGTGCTCGGCTCAAAAAAAAGTGTCGCAAGAATTTTCCCGCGACACACATCCTGAAAAGTTTTTGGCTCCACAATAATCTGCTCGGCAAGAGAACAGATTTCATCAATTTCAGAAACAGACAAATCATCAGGCTGAATCAGATGACGACCGGCTAACATAATTTCCCCCAAAATTCAGATTTCGGAGAGTATAGCACAATCACACAAAGAATTCCACGTCACCCCCGGAGATTCCCGTGTCGCGGCACGGGAATGACATTGGCATCATTTTCGGGCTGCCAACAGTTTTCGCGCCATTTTCGGGCTGATATGTCATTTTCGGCCTAATATGTCATTTTCGGGCTTGACCCGAAAATCTACATGCATATATTACAATCATCTAGAGATTGCCGTATCAAGTACGGCAATGACATTTTGAACTCGTTGGACAGCCCCCCGCACAAAAAAATCCCCCGCCCGGAGGAGGCATTTTACAGAATGCCGGCCGGACGGGGGAAATCTGTTTCTTGTGAGACTATTTTATTTGGTATAAGAAATTTCTACAGCTTTTATGCCGCTGATTTTTCCCCATGCGTCATAAGTCAGATACTCATTCTCACCCATCGACGTAACAAGCTCTGCAACTGAATACTCGACACTGTCCTCACCGTCCTTTGTAATCTTATTCACCTTGCAGCTTGCAAGCTCGGCTTTCGAATTATACATGTCATCCTTATCAGATGCCGAATACAGGAACGGGCAGTCATAAGCAACATCCTCGTTTCCAAGATACGTGAACTTTATCTTTGCGTCTGCCTTGTCGGAATATCCGCTGAGAACAGTTTTTGTCGTAATGAGACTCCAAGGGGAAACTGAAAT
>DBIW01000042.1:0-73843 GCA_002296965.1 Treponema sp. UBA792
ATAGAAGAAAAAATTTCTCATCTTGAAACTTTGAAAATATCTGAAACCGGAAAGCTTAAAGACAAGAATTTTTCTCCAGAAGAAAATGCTGAATACAAATACATTGAGCTTGCGGACATAGGAAATCAAGGTGAAATTTCAAGTTGCACGCTTGCAAAAGGCTCAGAGCTTCCGACAAGGGCAAGAAGAATTGTGCATAAAGGCGATGTTTTGGTTTCTTCGATAGAAGGCTCTCTGCAAAGCTGCGCGATTGTTCCATCAGAATTTGACGGCGCACTGTGCTCAACCGGCTTTTATGTAATTGAGCCAGAAACAATGAACGCGGAAACTTTGCTGATTCTGCTAAAGTCAGAAAACATTCAGCTTCTATTGAAAAAAGGCTGTTCCGGAACGATTTTAACAAATATCTCAAAAGAAGAATTCTTAAAAAACAGAATCCCTTTTCTTCCGCCCGAAATCCAGTCAAAAATCGCGTCGCTGGTTCAATCCTCATTCGTCTGCAGGGCGGAAAGCAGGCAGCTTCTGCAAAACGCAAAAACACTCGTGGAGCAGGAGATTGAAAAGCAAGGAGAGGAAATTGATGAGAAAAAAGTTGCGCAGATAAATGCGGTTTACGATAAAGTTTCCGAAAAAGAACAGATTTCCATGTCTCGTTCCTCTATGCGTTCTATGTGGGAGGCGGTAAAAGATGACACGTGGTGAAATCTGGTGGGTTGATTTTGGGCTTAGGCTCGCGGATTTTCCTGCCAGGAATTTCAATTTTCCGCATAATTTTTTCTATATTATAGCGTCATGGTTTACGGTTACATTCGCGTCAGCACGGACAAACAGACGGTCGAGAATCAGCGGTTCGAGATTCTGCGGTTCTGCAAAAAGAATTCGCTTGAAGTCGGAGCCTGGATTCAGGAGACAATCAGCGGAACTCTCACGCCGGACAAACGCGAGCTGGGCAGGCTTCTTTCTCACATCCGCAAGGACGACCTGATTATATGCAGCGAGCTTTCGCGTCTGGGCAGAAGCCTTTTTATGATTATGTCGATTCTGAACCTGATTATGGAGAAAGGCGCTCGGATCTGGACGATAAAGGACGGCTACCGACTCGGAGACGACATCCAGTCCAAGGTACTTGCATTCGCGTTCGGACTAAGCGCGGAAATCGAGCGCAACCTGATTTCACAGCGCACAAAGGAAGCCCTCGCGCTCAAAAAGGCGCAGAACGTGCATATCGGCCGCCCCAAGGGAAGACAAAACAACGAGCATCTTCTGGACGGCGCGGAATTCCAGATAAAGGCAATGCACCGCTGGGGCATGAGCATAAACCGGATTGCGCATTTCGTCGGAGTCTCCCGCAACACGATAAGAAGATGCCTGAGGGCATGACTCCGCCCGGAAATCCTCTTTTCCTGAGTTTGAAAGTTTCTTCCATCTGTCTTATAATCATTCCCATGGACGAAATTGAAAAAAGCAGACTGGACCGCGCCCTTTCGCTGACCCAGCAGACGATACCGCTTGTCAGAGAAGCCGAGAAAAAATTCTGCAGCGCGCGCAACTGGGGATTTCTTGATATGTTCGGCGGAGGAACTCTCGTTGACATTGTCAAGCATTACAAGCTGAATTCAGCGGCGGACATAATGAGCCGCATAAACTTTCTCCTGCAGCAGCTTCAGGCGGAACTGCAGCAGATTGTGACTCCGGTAGATTTCAGGATGAACACAATGACATTCGCCACTCTTGCGGATTTTCTCTTTGACGGAATTCTCGCCGACACTTACATGCAGTCCAAGATAATGAAAAGCCTGGAGCAGGTACGCGAGCTTGAGCACAGGCTTGAGATGCTTGAGCGGAAACTTACCGAAATGCTCCGCACGAACTGACCCATCTTTCAAATATTTCTGAACTTCAAATTCCTTTGCCTCCGGATAAATATCTTGTTATTTTTTAAGCAGATTCGATGGAGGCATGAAAGCCGGCTTGAATATTCATTCTCATGCGTTTTTCGTTGTGTCTGCACGCAGACTCCGCCCACCCCGGTTCCGCTCAAATGCGGCGGAACTGAATTTTTGGAGGAATCCCATGAGGATGAGGAATTTTATCACAGGAGTTTTATTTATGGCTTTAACGGCATCCATTTTTGCCCAGGACTATCCGGACGCAAAGGCGACAAATCCCGACACAATGCGATGGATGAAAGGCTTTCCGCCGCCGCCCGACAGGACGCTCCATGCGGCGGACGGCTCGTTCTTCAATTTTCCGGGACTGCGCTACAGCGTGAACCACATGCAGGAATTCTCGCCGACAAGAACAGTTCCGGCGGCAAAGGAAAAGCTTTATTCAGTAAAGACAAAATATGACTCAAAAATCGGAAGCCTGACGTTTGTTCCGTGGGATTCCGACGCTCCGATGACAATTGACGAATCCCTTGACGCGAACTACACGGACGGATTCATCGTAATGCACAAAGGAAGAATCGTATACGAGAAATATCCGGCCGGACTCAGGCCCGACGGAGTACACGCCGCCATGTCGGTGAGCAAGTCGTTCACCGGAACAGTCGCATCAATTCTGGTTGCGGAAGGCGTTCTGGATCCTTCAAAAAAGGTCGCCGAGTACATTCCGGAGCTGAGGGATTCGGGCTTTGCGGATGCGACCGTCCGTCAGGTGATGGACATGACCACCGCGATTCAGTACAGCGAGGACTACAACGACCCGAATGCGGAAGTCTGGGCCTATTCAGCGGCCGGCAACGTATTCCGCCCAGCAGACTACAAGGGACCGCAGAACTACTACGAATATCTTGCCACGGTAAAAAAAATTCCGGGACAGGAACACGGAGAGGAATTCGGCTACAGGACGGTGAACACCGAACTTCTGGCCTGGATTGTCTCGCGCGTGACGGACACCGGGCTTGCGCAGCTTGTGTCGGAGAAAATCTGGAAGCCGCTCGGCGCGCACCATGACGGATATTATCTGACCGATCCTTCTGGAATCGCATTCGCCGGCGGAGGATTCAGCCTGAACCTGCGCGACATGGCGATGTTCGGCGAGATGATGCGCAGCGGAGGAAAACTGAACGGCAGACAGATAATTCCGGAGGCCGCCGTCGCGGACATCCGTGACGGCGGACGGAACACCGGAAGCAGAAAAGCGTTTGCGGCAGGCGGCGAATATCCGAGGCTGGACGGCTGGAGCTACCGCGATATGTGGTGGATAACGAACAACGCCCACGGCGCTTACATGGCGCGCGGAGTCCACGGACAGGCAATCTACATTGATCCGGCGGCGGAGATGGTAATCGCAAGGTTCGCCTCAACCTACCTTGCGTCTAACAAATACATCGATCCGCTTTCGATTCCGGCTTACGAGGCGGTTGCGGATTATCTGATGAAAAAGTAGAACCCCAAAGACGGTTCGGGCGGATGGAATTCAGACGGCCGCCCTTTTCCTGGTGACGGAAATTCCGTCACCGATATTCAGGAATTCCGTCTCGAATTCACGGCTGCTTTCCAGAAATTCGCGGTAACGCCTGATTTTTCCGACAAGCTGACGCGTGCTTTTGTTATGTGTAAGAGTGATGTCGTCAACCATTCCGTGAAAAGACAGATTGTCACTTATAACAACTCCGCCCTGAGCTAGATTTCCGCAGAACCTGTTGAAGAATCTTATATACTGGGATTTCGCGGCGTCAATGAAAATAAGGTCGAAAAGTCCGTCCGTCTCGAATTCAAGCGCGTCACAGCATACCACGGTAACCGCGTCATCCAAACCAAGCGCGGCCACATTCTCACAAGCCTTCTCCGCACGGCAGGAATCTATCTCCACGGTGGTCACATGAATTCCAGGCGCCGCCTGCGCGAATTTTATCGCCGAATATCCGACCGCTCCTCCGATCTCAAGGACATTCCGGACATCATGTTCCCTTATATACCTGCATATAAATTCCGCGCCGTCATCGCGCACCACCGGAACTGAGTTTTTCGCGGCATATCCACGGATTTTTCCAGCTCCGCAGTCCGACACCAGAATTCCGATAAATTTCTCCATTTCGGCCATCACATAGAACGAAAAATCCGGATTCATGGCGGATACAGTCTCCCTTCCGTACCTGCCGTCAAGAATTCCGCAGGTGGCGCAGCCGTATTCCTTTCCGGCGGCAATACAGTCTGCGCGATCCGTGACAAGCAGCACATTCTCCGGCCCGCAGCTTCTGCCGGCTGCCGCCTCTATACGCGCTTTTACATATCCCAAGAATTCCGCGGACGGCCACGAAAAATTCTCCGTGCCGCACCCGGCGACAAAGTCAAAGACATCAGGAATTCCTTCTGCGGACGAGAGAATTCTGCGGACATCAGACGAATTCCGTTCCGAGACGACTCCTATTCCGGCTCCCGTCTCTTTCAGTCTCCGGAGAAAAGCCGGGACACCCGGAAAAAATTCCGCGTTTCCGTCCGCGGCCTCACGGACAAGCACACCGTCAAATCCGAACACAAATATTTCCGTCATGACGCAAGATTATATCACACAGGCGGACTTTATCAACAATCAGGACACAGCCGGAAATCCGCCCGTCCGAATGAATATATAATATGTCCGTGATATTAATACGATGTCTGTAATATTAATTGACACAGGAAAAGAAAATCGGTATTTTATCTCATTCGAGGACAGAATTTCTATGAAATCCATCAGATCTATAATTCTCACTTTTTGCATTGCCCTGATTGCTGTTGTCAGTCTGGGCGTTTTTATTTCCCTCAAATCCGGACTCGGCAAAATACAGCGCTACAGTATGGAAAGCGTCAGGACGGAACGGATGAAGGGATATGACGACTCCGTGAAATTCCAGATTCAGAACGTCGCAAGTCTGCTGAATTCGTTCTATGCAAAGGAGCAGGCAGGCACAATGACAAGGCGGCAGGCGCAGGATGAGGCGATAAGGCTGATAAAATCCCTGCGGTACGGAGACGACAGCTCAGGATATTTCTGGATTGACGATACGGACTGCGTTCTTGTCGCGCATCCGATTCTTCCGCAGGATGAGGGAAAAAACAGAAGCTCCATGACGGACAAAAACGGAGTGAAGATAATCCACGAGATTATGAAGGTCGCGGAGAACGGCGGCGGATTCAGCGAATTCTACTTCACCAAATCTGACGGTGTCACGGTCGCGCCCAAAAGAACCTATTCCATGCTTTTCAGGCCGTGGAACTGGATTATAAGTTCCGGAAACTACTACGACGACATAGATGCGGAACTGAATGTGGTCGAAGAAGGCGAAAAAAACACATTCAGCTCCCTGTACAAATACATGACGCTCAATCTTATGGTGATGATGCTCGCATCCGCATTCGCCGCCGCGGTTTTTGCCAGATGGTTTGCGAAACCGATTGACGAGACGGCCGTCATTCTCAGCAAGATGTCAAAGGGAAACCTCTCGCTGCGGCTTCCGCCCTCAGGCAACAGGACGGAGCTCGGAACAATGCGCGAGAACGTCAATGCGTTCGCGGCATCAATGAACAACATGGTTCTGACCTCCAAAAACAACATAAATTCACTGAACCGTGTCGCGGAGGAACTGAACAGAAGCAGCGCGGACATCTCATCGGAAATAAAGCAGATTTCTGAAAATTCAACGGAACTTGCCGGACACGCCAAGCGTCAGCAGAACACCGTGAACGAGACGGTCACGACCATGGACAGAATGAATTCGCTTGTGGAGAAACTTTCGTCACAGATAAGCGAGCAGAACGAGGCCCTTTCCCAGAGCTCGGCGGCGACAGAACAGATGATTTCAAACATCAATTCTATCACCGAGAACATCGACAAATTCGGAAACAGCTTCAAAAAGCTGGCGGCAGGCTCGGAGAGCGGAAAGAACACCATCGAGAACGTGATTCATCTTGTGGACAATGTGTCGGAAGAATCGGCGAAACTTCTCGACACGAACAAGATAATAGAGTCGGTCGCGGAACAGACAAATCTTCTGGCGATGAACGCCGCGATTGAGGCCGCCCACGCAGGAGAAGCGGGAAAAGGCTTTGCTGTCGTGGCCGAGGAGATAAGAAAACTCTCAGAAAGCACGACGGAGCAGTCCCATGCGATAATGCAGACGCTTTCCGGTGTAATAGAGAACATCGCGGATGTGACCAACGCGGCGAACAATGCGGGACAGATGTTCGGCGAGATTGTAAGGCAGATTTCCGATGATGACGCGCTCATAAGTGAGATCCGTTCGTCCATGGAAGAGCAGACCGTCGGAAGCAAACAGATTGTTGACGCGCTCAGCAACATAAAGGACACGACGCATATAATAATCGACAGCTCAAAGCAGATGAAGGACGGAATAGAGACTGTCGTCTCGCACGTCGGCGAGCTTGAGTCTATGTCGGACAGGCTGAAAGACGGAACGGAAGGAATAGAAAAATCCGCATCGGTGATAAACGGAAACACCGACAGCCTCATCAAGATGGCGGCGCAGAACCGTCAGCTTGCGGAAAGACTCTCATCCGAAACAGAAAAATACACCGTCTGAAAAAGCTAAAAATTCAAGCCCGGCGCCGGAAAATTCTGGTCCGGGCTATCCGTCAGGAAAATCGAATTTTTCAGGCTGCTCCGCGGAGGCACCGGCTATACGCCGCCAGAATCCGGTCCCATCCTGCTGAACATTATTATCTCAGGACGATACTCAAAGTGCATATTGTCCCAGATCGCCCATTTTCCGCCCCATAGAAATCCGTTTCTCTCAAAAATCTCAATCACCTCTTCAGGCGGCATCCACCGTCTCTCAAGCGGCAGCAGCATCCAGTTCTCGGGATCGATGTCACGCCTCCACGCCCAGTAAAGATTCTTCTGCCGCCAGCCGGAAGGCAGAACATCTACCGCAAGTCCAAGGCTGTGGAATGAACGGTTGCCGGAATCGCTTATGTTCCGCCAGGAATAACTGTCCGCGCTCTGGAGCGCGCCGATGAATTTCCTCACCTCAGGATTTCTCTCAGCGGCGGCGCGGATTTCTGTCTCGACGGCCTTGAGCGGCCGGTGAATCCGTTCATGGGTGTTTGATTTCTTGCCGAGAAAGCTCACGGACTTTATGTGCTGCTCTACGGCAATCCGCGAGGCGCAGTCATAGATAAAATCATACAAGAAGGGCGGCGTTCCTTTTCCGCGCGTCCGGTTCTCAGGCGAGCTGAAACTCCTTATCCGCGCGATGTCCTCCTGTGAGAATTCCGCCGGGTCATGGAGAACAAAATCATATTTATATAGAAGAGAACTGTACTGATTTTTTGAGCCCAGCTCCCCGCCTGGAAGAAATTTTCCGTCGGCCCAATACAGTTCCGTCCGTCTGCCGTCCGCGGAAAGTGATATTTTCCAGTCTCCGGCGTCCGTATCGTAGGAGCAGCTGAAATCTATGTCAGGATATGCGCGCTCAAACAGCGGCAGGAATTCCGGCCTGTCCGGAATCACTCCGCGGACGTAAGGAGCGCATACCAAAGGGGAAGCCACAAAAATCAGAACCTGAAATGCGAGTCGAAGGCGAAATTTCATGTCAGAAATATATCATCATCCGTCTTGTGTTAGTCAATGGGGATGGACAGAATTCCGCTCCCGGACAAAGCCTTCAAGCATATAAATATCTGTTATGGTGATTGATAAAATTCGCCGTCGCAGATAAATTCTACAATAATAAACAAAATACCGGAGTTTTTATGGTAGGAACAATTCTCAAAAGTGTCAGGGAGTATAAAAAACCGTCACTGCTGACACCTCTGTTCATAACAGGCGAGGTGGTGCTGGAGTGCATACTGCCTTATGTAATGGCAAGACTTATAGACTCAATGTCCGGCCCGTCAATGGAGCCGATTTTATCCTACGGCATTCAGCTTGTGATTCTTGCGATGCTTTCCCTGTTCTGCGGTGTAATGGCGGCCCGCCTTGCGGCAAAAGCCTCATGCGGATTTGCGAAGAATTTAAGGCAGGATCTTTACTTCAAGGTGCAGGAATTCGCATTCGCGGACATAGACAGGTTCTCGACGGCATCTCTGGTGACCCGCCTGACGACGGATGTGGGCAACGTGCAGAATGCGTTTCAGATGATAATAAGAATCGCCGTCAGAACACCGCTGATGTTCATTTTCTCCACGGTGATGAGCATGAGGATAAATCTCAGGATGTCGCTGATTTTCCTGTGCATAATCCCGTTTCTGGCGGCAGCCCTTTTCGGAATAATCCGCATTGTCAGACCGCTATTCCGCAGGATTTTCAGGAAATATGATGCCATGAACAATTCGGTTCAGGAGGACATATCGGGAATACGCGTAGTCAAGTCGTTTGTCCGGGAAACCTATGAGACCGACAAGTTCTGCAGAACCTCGGCGGATGTATGCGCGGACTTCACCAGGGCCGAGAAAATTCTTGCGCT
The DNA here is from genome assembly GCA_002296965.1 of Treponema sp. UBA792. Taxonomy (GTDB): domain Bacteria; phylum Spirochaetota; class Spirochaetia; order Treponematales; family Treponemataceae; genus Treponema_D. The sequence goes on from DBIW01000042.1 coordinate 8,414, forward strand.
GAACAATCCGATAATCACATTGTGCATATCCTCGGCTGTTTTTCTCGTGAATCTCATCGGCGCCAGGATGATCATAGCAAGCGGAGCCACATCTCTGACGACAGGAGAACTTTCATCCCTGATAAGCTACGGAGTCCAGATTCTCAGCTCGCTCATGATGCTGTCATTCATCTTTGTCATGACATCAATGGCCCAGGAATCGGCGGAACGTATCGCCGAAGTGCTTGAGCATGAGCCGTCACTGAAATCGCCGGAATCAGGGCTGACGGAAGTCCGGGACGGAAGCATCGTCTTTGACCACGTGTCATTCCGCTACCGCAACGACAGCCGGAAAAACGCCCTGTCAGACATAAACGTAACCGTTCCGTCCGGCTCGACGCTCGGAATAATCGGAGGAACCGGCTCCTCAAAGACGACAATGATTCAGCTAATCTCCCGCCTGTACGATGTGAGCGAGGGACGGCTTCTTGTCGGAGGGGAGGATGTCCGGAGCTACGACCTTGAGTCGCTGAGAAATGAGGTTTCCGTCGTGCTTCAGAAGAACGTGCTTTTTGCCGGAACAATAAAGGAGAATCTCCGCTGGGGCGACAAAAACGCCACTGACGAAGAGCTGGAGCACGTGTGCAGGCTTGCGCAGGCGGATGAATTCGTGCGCACGCTTCCGCAGAAATATGACACGTACATCGAACAGGGAGGAACGAATGTCTCCGGCGGACAGAAACAGCGGCTCTGCATAGCACGCGCCCTGCTTAAAAAGCCTAAAGTCCTGATTCTCGACGACTCGACATCGGCGGTTGACACAAAGACCGATGCCCTGATAAGAAAGGCTTTCAGGGAGGAGATTCCTGACACCACAAAAATAATAATCGCGCAGAGAATATCATCAGTCCAGGACGCGGACATGATACTTGTAATGGATGACGGAAAAATCGCGGAGAAGGGAACCCATGAGGAGCTTATTTCCGCAGGCGGAATCTACCGCGAAATATACGACACTCAAATCAGAAACAGCTGACAGACGGAGACATATTATTATGAAAGAAACAGAAAACAGAAAACAGAAAAAAAAGGGAAATGTCGGAAGGCTTATAAAGTATGTGCTGAAAAAATACAGAATTCAGGTTTCCGTGGTGACAGTCTGCATAATCATAAGCTCAATCTCCTCTATAGTCGCCACGGTATTCTCACAGCGGCTTATCGATGAATGCATAACGCCGGGAATCACGCAAGGACTTGATGCCGTATGGCGGCCGATGCTCAGAATTCTAGGTTCAATGGCGGCGATATATATCTGCGGACTTGCCGCCGCATTCCTGTATCCGCGCATAATGGCGACGGTGACACAGGGAACACTGAGACAGCTCCGTGACGATATGTTCCGCAAGATGCAGACCTTGCCGATAAAGTATTTTGACACACATGCGCACGGAGACATAATGAGCACATATACGAACGACACGGACGCCGTGCGCCAGCTTATCGGGCAGAGCATTCCTGCTCTGATTCAGTCATCCCTTTCGATTGTGGCGATGTTCATAATAATGCTCTTCTACAGCATTCCGCTGACAGCTGTTGTATGCGTATTCATATTCATAATGACACGCTGCACAAAGAAATTCGGCGGAAACAGCGCAAAATTCATGGTAGGACAGCAGAAGTCGCTTGCGGCGGAGGAAGGCTATGTGGAGGAGATGCTCCAAGGACTGAAAGTGGTCAAGGTATTCTGCCACGAGGAGGAATCCAAGAAGAAATTCTCCGTACTGAACGAGCAGCTTTACAAGGACGGAGAACGCGCGAACAGATACGGAAACGTCCTGGGCCCGATTCTCGGAAACCTCGGAAACATAATGTACGTTGTGGTCGCGATAACCGGAGGCCTGATGGTATTCACAAAGGCGGTGAATCCGGGGCTTGCGGGAACAGGCGCCGTCACCGCCGGAATAATCATATCGTTCCTCGGAATGTCACGCCAGCTCTCGCAGACAATCAATCAGATTTCAATGCAGGTTCCGATGATTGCGATGGCGGAGGCGGGAGCGGGACGCGTGTTTGACCTAATTGACCAGCAGAGCGAGCATGATGACGGTTATGTCAGGCTGGTGAACGCCATCCATGGGGACGGAGGACAGATAACCGAGACACAGAAGCAGACCGGCTTCTGGGCATGGAAACATCCTCATTCGGCGGACGGAAGCGTGACCTACACTCCCCTTGCCGGCGATGTCCTGCTTCTCGATGTGGATTTCGGCTACACACCGGAAAAGACAGTGCTCCACGGCGTAACTATTCATGCCGAGCCCGGACAGAAAATCGCATTTGTAGGTGCGACAGGTGCCGGTAAGACAACAATAACCAACCTGATAAACCGGTTCTACGACATTCAGGACGGAAAAATACGCTATGACGGAATCAATATAAACAAAATCCGCAAGCAGGATCTGCGCCGCTCGCTCGGAGTCGTGCTTCAGGACGTGAATCTTTTTACAGGAACGGTGATGGACAACATCCGCTACGGAAGGCTTGACGCGACTGACGGCGAATGTATCGAGGCGGCAAAGCTCGCGAACGCCGACAGCTTCATAACGCGGCTTCCTGACGGCTACAGCACAATGCTCACAGGAAACGGCGCGAACCTCTCACAGGGTCAGAGGCAGCTCATATCGATAGCCCGCGCCGCGGTGGCAAATCCGCCGGTAATGATTCTGGATGAGGCCACATCATCAATAGACACGAGAACCGAATCGCTTGTGCAGCAGGGAATGGACAACCTGATGAAAGGAAGAACAGTATTTGTAATCGCCCACAGGCTTTCTACCGTCCGCAACAGCGACAAGATAATTGTTCTGGATCACGGACGTATAATCGAGGAAGGAAGCCATCAGGAGCTTATCGGGAAGAAAGGCCAATATTATCAGCTCTATACAGGAGCCTTTGAGCTTGAGTAGACAGCCAGTCAGAATTTTCCGGCGCTGAGGAAGGAATTCTCCAGGTGCCCGGAAATTCTGAAATGATTTGCATCAGGAACGGCAAATCCGCGTCACAAATATCATCCGGATGATTGTATAATCATGCGAATTGATTTAATATATCCGGCATAAACAATCCTGGAGACATAAATGAACGCAATCATCACAGTTGTCGGCAGCGACAAGGTCGGTATCATAGCGGGAGTGACAAATTTTCTTGCGGAACATTCAATCAACATCGCGGACATAACCCAGACAGTCCTGTCCGGCAACTTTGTCATGATGATGATGACCGAGCTTGATCATTCGGATATAACAATCGAACAGCTCAGGACAGAAATGGACAGTATGTCCGTAAAGATGGGCGTCGAAATCAACATCATGAGCGAGAAGGTTTTCAGCTCGATGCACCGCATATAAAGGTCAGAACGTGATTATCTCCTCGTAGACACGGATTGCGAACTGGTCAGTCATCCCTGATATGAATTCGATTATGCACTTCTCAAATGACTCATTGTCATTTATGTCAAACACAGCCGGCGTGTCGAATTTCATTATGTGCTTTCTGTCAACAAACGCGTGTTTTTCCTGCGAATAGACACGGTAGTTTGAGTGCTTTATAAGCCATTCCTCGAATGTGGCGCAGAGATTCGGATAAAGGCGCAGCGCCTGCGGGACTCTTCCTCCGGCCGCGTAAATCTGCGTTCTCATCAGAGTCCGGTATATTGTCCTTATCACATTCTCCGCATACAACTGGAATTCCTTCAGCCTCCAGTGCCTGTATATATTCGCGAAATTGAATTTCTTAAGCTCCACGATAAAACGGAAATATTCGTCCGAGAAGCACAGCCCCTTTTCTGGCGAACTCATTCTGCAAAGATCAACGATAAGGTCATTTATTATCACCGTGGTATTCACGGCTCTTCCGCTGCGCATTGACGACGTGCCTTTCCGCGCGAAACCGAGCGTCGAGCCGACAATCTCGCGCAGCTGGCGGTAGGACGCCATGTCAATTATATGATACTGGCGCGCGTCCTCAATATCACGTCCGAGGTATGCGATTTTGTCGGCGAGCTTGACAACGCAGCCCTCCCAGGTGAACGGCTGGATGAATCCCGGACGTTTTATCGAATAAAGATCCATCGCATCCTTTCTCGGCCGAATCCCCTGCTGGTCAATCTCACCGCAGTGGCAGATAAGCCCGTCACGTACCGCATAAGTCAAATTCAGCGGCTTCTCAATTCCGTCCGGGTTCTGAAGGGTTTCTATGTAATCCGCGAAAAAAAGGCTGTTTCTTTCATGCCAGAATTTTTTCGGCGCGTTCGCGCCCTCCTTCTGCTCAAGAAGGCCGTTCAGACAGTCCTCCCCATGATGACCGAAAGGAGCATGGCCGATGTCGTGACCTAGGGCGATTGCCTCTGTCAACTGGGTGTTCAGTCCGAGATATTTTGCGATTGTGGAGGCGACTGACGCGACATGGCTGACATGCTCCATCCTCGTGCATATATGATCGTTGTGAGGGGCAAAAAACACCTGCGTCTTGTGCTTGAGCCGTCTGTACGCCTGTGAATGAAGAATCCGCGTGTAGTCACGCTCAAAATCGGTTCTTATGTCGTTGTTCCTGGTGTATAAAGGAGTCTCGCGCATGACGCACTGATTCCAATGCGGATTTTCAGGGCAGCAGCGCTGTTCAAAAAAAGAATTCTGCATACAGGAGAGAATAATGCGTAAAGAAGCAAAAAATCAACACCTGTCCGTAAAAAGCTCTTGCCTCACACGGAAGCGCCGTCAAGCGCGTCCCTCACCGTCCTGAACGAAAATCCGGCTGAACGCATGGCCGCATCAAGGCGGTCTCCTTCTTTTCCCTGACGGACAAAACGCTCATAGGCCCGGCGGCAGATCTCAAGCTCATCATTCTCCTCAAAGAATTCAGCCACAGCTGCGGCGGCCGTATCCGATGAAATTCCCCGCTGAAGCAGAAGCGCAAGAAGCTTCGTCCTGCCCTCAAAATGATTTATGCGCCGGCTGCCGAGCCAGGCACGCGCAAAACGAGCGTCCGAAAGCGAACCGTCCGACTCAAGGTAATCAAGCGCAGGCTTTATATGGCGCGGCTCAAACCCCTTCTCCGCAAGTTTGGCGGAAAGCCTGAACCTGCACTGCTCCGCCCGCGAAAGATAATCCATAGCCTTGAATTCCGCCGCAGTTACAATTCCGGCCTCGACAATCTCATCCTCATCAGCGCCGCAGAATTCGGCACCGGGAATTATTTTTTCCGGAGAAACAGCCTGGAGATATTCCGTTCTTATAAAAAAAACAGACTCCGGCAGGACTGTAATTTTCAACAATCCGGACAGAGCCTGTTCTTCGACTGAAGATATGACCAATCTGACGGCTAGCGTTTGCTGAACTGGAATCTTCTGCGGGCTCCACGCTGACCGTACTTTTTACGCTCGACCATACGTGAATCGCGCGTAAGATAGCCGTTCGCCTTGAGCGCAGTGTGGCAGTCCTGATCAATCTGTGTCAGCGCACGTGAAATTCCGTGCAGACATGCGGCGGCCTGACCGTTAAGTCCGCCACCCTTGACATTAATCAGAATATCAAATTTCGTGTCATTTGATGTGACAAGAAGAGGCTGGTGAACGACCTGAACCTGCTCCTCGGTCACAAAATAATCCTTGACATCCTTTCCATTAACAACGATTTTTCCGGAACCTTCGCGAACAAAAACACGGGCTACGGAAGTCTTTCTTCTACCTGTACCAATAGCTATATTCTTTACCATCACGAACTCCTACTTACACTTCAAGCGGCTGCGGATTCTGCGCCGTATGCGGATGCTCCGCGCCTGCATAAATCTTAACGTTATCCATCAGGGCGCGTCCGAGACGATTGTGCGGAAGCATTCCGCTGATTGCAAGGCGAAGAGGATCAGTCGGGTGTCTCTCAATCAGCTTCTCAAACGTGTGAGACTTGAGGCCTCCGACAAAACCCGTGTGGTGATAATAGATTTTTTTCTGTTCCTTTCCACCGGAGACAGCAACCTTATCCGCATTGATGATGACCACATAATCACCCATGTTCTGATTTTTTGTGAAAGTGGCCTTGTTCTTTCCGTGAACAACAGCCGCAGCCTTTGCGGCGACACGTCCGAGAGGTTTTCCGGCGGCATCAATGACATACCACCTGCGGACCTGTTCATATTCCTTGACGAAAATCGTATTCATGATATACCTTACTGTAAAAAAGTTTATCTGCGCACATAAATCCTGCATCTGACTTATGTCCACAAGGTCGGCGATGAGCGGTCGCCTTCCAATACGGGGTGAATTACTATACAACTTTTAATATCCGAATGTCAATACAGGAACAGGGCTTTCTCAGAAAGACAATGTTCCGACGACAGTCTCGTCGGACTGCACAACCGGATCCGCCGCTTTCCCATCAGGAGAACCGGTCTTCCTGCGCCCTCCGGAAGAAGATCCGCGCGGTGTCCTGCCGCCGGTAGAGCCTAGGAAGGAAGGAAGAAATCCGCAGATTCCGCCGGCGACATTCACCGCCGCACAGACAGCTCCGTTGCCATAACCGGAAGTGAACAAGGAGAACACGAACAACGCAAGCGCCGCCGCCGATGCCACAGGAAGTTTTTTCTTGTATACGGAAACCGTGCAGTTAAGAAGAAGCAGCATGAACATCACGGGGGCGGCTCCTGTATTCATCTCACGGCAGAAACAGGCGCTCAGAACTCCGGACATAAGCGACGCTACGGCCGTCATCACAAGAACCATCACCGAACCGTAGTATCCCTCAATCTGCGGTCCGAGCAGAAGAATATATGTCATGCACAGAAAAAGCGAATTCCATTCCCTCGCACCGAAAACATGAAGGAACAGCCTGAGATAAGAGAGAAAATCACTGAAGCTGAACGGAAACTGCCCATCCGCCACCGTAGGAGCGACAAGAACAGTCTCAAGGACTTTGCCTTTTGTAATAAATTCATCAATTATATAGAAGAGAACTGTTACAACCAAAAACGTGAGCATGACAGGCGAATCATAGCTCAGATGAAGTGAGAATTTTTTCTTTGCCATAAAGGGCATTATAGAACATCATTCATCCAAGTTCTACAATTTTTCGGAGAATTCCTCCCAAAGCGCTGTCATCTGATCAATTTTGGCGGAAATCTCATCCAGCGAGGATTTGACCGCCCTGGCTCTTGTTCCGTCGCTGTAAACTTCCGGCCTGGAGAATTCCTCCTCAAGTTCCGCTTTCTTCGCCTCAAGGCTCTCAATCTCCTTCTCACAGCGCTCTATCTCGCGTTCTGTCCGGCGGCGTTCGGTGTCACGCCTTTTCTGCTCCTCACGTGAGAGTTTCGCGCTTCCGGCAGTCTTTTCAGCCACAGCGGCGGCAGGCGCTTCCGTTCCGGATTTCTCATTTCTGGCCTGCTCCGCCTGAATCTGCTCCATATAATACTGGTATCCGCCGGGAAAAAATCTGTGTCTGCCCGGAGCGAGCTCCAGAACTCTTGTGGCAAGCTTTTCTATAAAGCCGCGGTCGTGGCTTACGAACACGACGGTTCCTCCGAATCCCTCAAGCGCGTCAAGAAGCACATCCTTTGAATGCATATCAAGGTGATTTGTCGGCTCGTCGAGAACAAGAAGATTCACGGGACGCAGAAGAAGCTGAAGCAGGGCGATACGGCTTTTCTCGCCGCCGGAAAGGACATCAAGGCTTTTGTAGACATCGTCTCCGCGGAAAAGGAATGCGCCGAGCATATCGCGGAGTTTCGGAACAAGCTCCAGCGGCGCCACGTTCTCAAGATACTCAAGGACAGAAATTCCGCCCTTTATCGTCTCCGCGCTGTCCTGAGAAAAATAACCGACCTTCACGCCGGCACCCGGAATCATCTCACCGGAAAAACCGGAGTCTGCACCTGCGATAATTCTCAGAAGGGTGGATTTTCCGGCTCCGTTGCGTCCGGCGACAACCATCCTGTCTCCGTTCTCAAGCGTCAGGTCAAGGTTCCCGATTACATCTGTAATTCCGTCGTAGGACTTTGACACGCCATTAAGCCGCAGGACGAGTTTTCCGGCATGAGGCGCAGGCGGAAAACTGAAATGGATTTTCTTCAGCGATTCAGGAATTTCTATTTTCTGCGCGAGAATTTTATCCAGCTGCTTCTGCCGTTCCTGAGCCTGGGCGGCTTTAGTAGCCTTATACCCGAACCTGTTTATAAAATCCTCAAGCTTGTGAATTTCCTGCTGCTGCTGCTCATAAGCCGCAATCAGCGTCTTCAGTTCCACGGCGCGGACATCCTCATAATGGGAGAAATTTCCCGGATAACGCTTCAGCTCGCCGTTGAACAGCTCGTACACCTCGTTCACGGTCGTGTCAAGAAAATATCTGTCATGGCTGACAAGCAGAAATCCGCCCTTGAAATTCAACAGGAACTGCTCAAGCCAGGTTCTGGCCTCAATGTCAAGATAATTAGTCGGCTCGTCAAGAAGAAGTATGTCAGGATTCTGCATAAGAGCCTTTGCAAGCGCGATTCTCATCTGCCATCCGCCCGAAAATTCCTCCGTGCTTCTGTCAAAATCACTGCGGGAAAAACCGAGACCCACAAGCACGGATTCCGCGGTGGCGGCGCGCCTGTGCCATCCGCTCTCGTCAAGCTCCGCTATCAGCTCGGACTGGCGGACAAGAAGGCTTTCCATGTTTGCAGGAGAATTCTCAAGCCTTGAGCCGATGCCGTCAATCTCCTCCTGAATTCTGTAGCCGAATTCAAAGGCGCGGTCAGCCTCCTGCATGAGAGTGTTCCCATGGTGAGTAAGTCCGGACTGGGGGAGATACACAATCCGGCAGTCCTTCTGAACGGCCCTGTTGCCTGAATCAGGTTTCACAAGACCGGCGAGAACCTTTATCAGCGTCGACTTTCCGGCGCCGTTCGCACCGGTCAAAGCGGCGCGGCTGCCGGTCTGGAGATTTATCGTGACATTCTTCAATATATCGCGGTCGCCGAATGCCAGCGACACCTGAGAAAACTGTACAAAACCCATATCTGTTATCCGAAATTCTACTTCTTGAAATAAAGGACAAGAGGACTTGAGCCGCGTCCGGTGACAAGATTTCCGTTTATGACAGCGCCGGAAGCGTCCTCAAGTCTTATTCCGTCATGTTCCTTTTTGTAAAGGAAATTCACATCACTCTGAGTTCCGTCAAAACGGAACGTAAGCACGCCGTCGTAATTCGCCCTGAGATTACGCGGCACCGCATATTTTACGGAAACGGTTCCAGCCTCCTTTGCCCCGGAGCTTATTACGGAAGGAACAAGAAGACGGAATTTTGTCCATCTGAAAGTTCCGTCCGCGCTGAAAGTCAGTTTTCCGTAGCTTGAGCTTGAGAATTCAGGACCGGAAGCGACGACAGAAGCATATTCGACTGAGCGGCGTTTCTTCTCCTTCGCGACAATCTCATCTATATTCTCATCAATCAGGGCGAAATTCAAATCCTCCGGTTTTCCGTTTGCTCCCGTATATCTGACCACGATGAACGAGCTGTTTCTGTAATAAATCGTGACAGGAATTCCGTCAAGCGAGTATTCCTTTGAACCTGAAACGGTGAATCCGTTGTAGTTCCAGCTCTCATGGATGTCCGTAAGATTCAGATAAACCTTTTTGTTTGCGGTATCCACGGCAAAACGGTACGATGAATGAAGCCTGGACAAATCCATGTTGCCGCTGTCTATAAGCGTCCTGAAATAGTCTGGATACCAGTTTTTGCCGGCGATATAATCGAACGTGCTGTCGGTGACTGTCTCGTCGGCAGCCTCCTCTCCGCCTATACGGTTTCCGTCCGCATCCGTCTCGAAAATATTCAGATTATAGGAGAAGCACCATCCCTGGGTTCCGTCGGAAGCAAGAATTCTGTACCAATCGCCCTCAAGCGCATTCTTTCCGGCCATGACAGCCTGACCTTCGCCCTTGTAAAGCAGTTTTATCACCTCGCCCCTGCGCAGCCTGTATACCTGCCTTGACGTGTTCACCGGCTCAGCCCTGCACGGCAGTCCGTCAAGCTTTACAGAAGCGTAGCGGTGTGCACATTCAAGATAGCGTGCCGCGGCCTCACCGGATTTTTTCTTTGAGACAGGCTCCGTAAGCTGCCACAGAGGAATTTCGGACTTTTCCCCGTCCGGCACACCGATCACATACATTCCGGATATGTTCGATCTGATGTAAACCGGCACAATATCGCCGTCCCTCAGCCCATGCTCCGGAACATTCCAAAGAAGCACACCGTAGCCCATTATATCGCCGCATGAAACAAACAGCACAGAAAAAAGTGCGGCAAAAACAAAACGCGCGCACACGGTGAATATATTTTTTCTCATGAATTCCGCTCCATTCCGCTGCTCCCGGCAAAACCAGGAACAAGAAAATATGTTCAGCAATGATAACAGAAAACGCCCGGAAAGTCATTGCGTATCAATTGAATTATATTCATGTAAGCGGTAAAATATCCGGCATGACAAAATTCCTTTCGCAGCTGATTACGGCCGCAGACTTTGAGCCGGTCCTGATCGGCGGCACTGACACACATACGGACTTCGACGGAATTCCGGTAACTGACATAACATTCGATTCCAGAAATGTCACCGGGAATTCGCTTTTTTTCGCCCTTCCGGGAATTCATGCGGACGGAAACGATTTTATTCCGGCGGCAGTTGAGCGGGGCGCAAGCGCCGTCATATTTCAGGGAGAACTTTCACCAGAGACAGCGGAAAAAACCGCAGAGGCCGTGCGCGCAAGAAAAACAGGCTCCGCGTCCGGTCCGGTGTTTCTGCGGACAAAAGACAGCCGCCGCGCGATGGCTCCGGTGAGCTGCTCATTCTACGGAAACCCGTCGGAAAAAATGGTCGTAATCGGAGTGACCGGCACAGAGGGAAAAAGCTCGACCGTGTCGTTCATCTGGCAGCTGCTGCGCGCCTGCGGAAAAAAAGCCGGATTCATCTCCACGGTAGAATATTCACTCGGAGACGGGGCTGTTCCGAATCCTCAGCATCAGACAACTCCCGAAGCTCCGCTGATCCAGAAAAATCTAGCGGCGATGCTGGAGAACGGATGCGAATATGCCGTAGTCGAAACCTCGTCACATGGACTTTCCGAAAAACTCAACAGATGCGGCGGAATCCTGTTCGACTGCGCGGTTTTCATGAACGTCACGCTGGAGCACCTTGAATTCCACAAGACTTTTGAGCAATACCGGGACGACAAGGCGAACCTTTTCCGCGCCCTTGACCGCCATGACCACGAGAAATTCATTTCGGGACAGAAACGCCGTATAAATTCAATAGGAATAGTGAATCTTGAGGATCCCTCCGCGCAGTATTTTATCGGCGCGACGAAACATCATGTGTACGGATTCACCACGGAAGGAAAGGCGGGCAAGGCCGCCGCGGAGAACGGAGCTGATGCGGTCGCCCTTGCTCCCATTCCCGACAATATGCGCTTTATGTCCGCGCACAACATCGCGGCCGCAAAATTCGGAATCTCATTCAGCGCGGATGCGGACGGAACCGCCGCCGTATATCCGCCTGACTATGATCCTGTAATTCCGCGCGCGCACACGCATCTCAAAATAAAAGCGCCCGTTTCCGGCGCATTCAACGCATACAACATTATGGCGGCGGTGATTGCCGTCAGCAGCGTGACGGAACTTCCGTTCTCCGTCATCGCGGAGAAAACACCGGAACTTGTTCCAATAAAAGGCAGGATGACGGTTGTGGATGACGGCCAGCCGTTCGAAGTCATCGTTGACTACGCGCACACGCCATCATCGTTCGAGACAATCTTTCCTCCGCTGAGAAAACGCTGCACAGGCCGGATGATTGCGCTGTTCGGAAGCGGCGGAGAGAGGGATCTTACGAAACGTCCGCTCCAGGGACAGATCGCCGCGAAATTCTGCGACGAAATCTATCTTACGGACGAGGATCCGCGTGGCGAGGATTCCGTGGCTCTTCTGAAAATGATTGCGGAAGGAGCGGAGAAGGAAGGCATGAAGGAGGACGAGAATCTCTTCATCATTCCGGACAGACCTGCGGCCATCAGAAAAGCATTCGCCTCGGCAAGAAAAGGCGACATAGTTCTGCTCCTGGGAAAATCCCATGAGAACAGCATAATATACAAGAATTTCGTGATGCCCTACGACGAGATTGCCGAGGCTCACAAAGCGCTCAAGGAGTTATAGAAATGGATGTCACAATCATATACGGCGGACGCAGCGGAGAACATGAAATATCGCTTGTGTCTGCGGCGGCGGTCGCCCGCGGAATAGACAGAAAGCACAGCATCAGCCTTATAGGAATAACAAAAAAAGGCAGATGGTATCTTCAGGACAAAAAGCTCCTTGAAAAAATCAGGGCAGACGATTCGGCGGCGCTTTGCATAGAAGAAAACGAGAATATGTCCGTATCGGTCGTTCCTGGAGCCGGACAGAATTCACTTGTGGCGGACGGAAAGCCAGTCCGGACGGATGTTGTTTTTCCGGTCCTTCACGGAACTTACGGCGAGGACGGAACCGTTCAGGGACTTTTCGAGATGGCCGGACTTCCCTATGTCGGCTGCACGAACCTTTCAAGCGCGCTGACAATGGACAAGGAAAAGACAAAGATGATTCTTGAGTCGGTCGGAATTCCTGTCGTTCCGTACGTATGCATGAAAAGGCACGTGATGATGAATTCCGCCGTATATGATGAATTCATCAAGGCCGCGGAGGAGGAGCTGGGATTTCCGATGTTCGTCAAACCATGCTGCGCCGGCTCGTCAAACGGAGCGGCAAGGGCGGACAACCCCAAGGAGCTTTCATACACGCTGATGGAGGCGTTCCAGTGGGACAACAAGGTTCTGCTGGAAAAGGCGGTAAACGCGCGTGAGGTTGAATGCAGCGTCACCGGAAATTCCGTCACTGCTCCTGCCGACAGCGAGACTGAGACGGTGACAGCCTATATTCCCGGTGAGATTGTCCCGACCCACAGATTCTACGACTACGACGCAAAATACAATGACAGCAACGGAGCATCGCTCAGAATTCCGGCGGATCTGTCTGAAAATGACATAGAAAAAATACGGAAAGCAGCCTGCGCCGCATACAGGGCCGTGGACGGAGCCGGACTCTGCCGGGTTGATTTCTTCATCGACAGGGATTCAGGCGCGGTCTACCTGAACGAGATAAATTCAATGCCCGGATTCACCCCGATAAGCATGTTCCCGAAAATGTGCGCGGCCGCCGGACTTGAATTCACCGCCCTTACGGAACTTCTGATGGAAGAGGCGGTTGCGCTGTTCAGGACAAAATCAGGACTGAACACATCAAGATAGAATTTCCCGGAGGAATATCAACCATGCAGAAGAAAATCGTCAACAACTACGGAAGTTTCAATGTCGTTTTCAAGAAAGGAAAAGGCGCCACGCTTACCGACATAAACGGAAAAAAATACATTGACTTTATAGCCGGAATAGGCGTGAACTGTCTTGGACACAGCTACCCTCCGCTTGTAAAGGCAATCTCAGGACAGGCCGCACGGCAGATTCACATATCGAACTATTATCTTTCAGACCAGGGGCTGGAATATGCCGATGAGCTTCTTGCGGCGACCGGATTTTCAGGCGGATATTTCGGAAATTCCGGAGCAGAGGCAAACGAGGCGGCAATAAAACTGGCGCGGAAATACGGTTTCCTGAACGGAGGCGAAAAACGGCGCAACATCGTAACCCTTGAACATTCATTTCACGGCCGCACGCTCGCGACACTGACTGCGACCGGACAGGCGCAGTTCCATCCGGAATGTTTCGGCCCATATCCAGCCGGATTCAGCACAATCAGGGCGAATGACATGGAGGCCCTGAAAAATGCCTTCGACGGCACGACCGCAGCCCTCTTCATTGAATGTGTCCAGGGTGAAGGCGGCGTCAACATAATAGACAGGGAATGGGCAAAGGCGGCGGCGGAAGCTGCCCGCAAGGCAGGCGCAATAGTAATGGCGGACGAGGTTCAGACCGGATTCGGCAGAACAGGAGCTCTGCTTGCAAGCGATGCTCTCGGAATAAACGCGGATGTGGTGACACTGGCAAAGGGAATAGCCGGAGGAATTCCGATGGGCGCCTGCATCTTCAGGGGAAAGGCTGACGGAATACTCAAGGCCGGAGACCATCAGTCCACATTCGCCGGAAATCCGCTGGCCTGCGCCGCCGCCCGTGTCGTGCTGAGGACAATGACAGAAAAAGGTTTTATGGAAAGGGTGAACGAAGCCGGAGACTACATAAGACGCACGGTAAGCGGATGGAACAGCCCGCGCGTCACCGATGTGCGCGGCAAGGGACTTATGATAGGAATCCAGCTTGAGGCAAAAACGGATCCGGCCGATGTGAAAAAACGCTGCCTGGACATGGGACTCTGCGTCACTACCGCCGGAAAAGACGTCATAAGGCTGCTTCCTCCGCTGAACATAACAAATTCAGAGATAAACAAGGGACTTTCCATTTTAAAGAGCGCGCTTGAACAGCTCTGATTCCATGGAGGATTTTATGCCGGCATGGCGCAGAAATTTTCTGTCCTTTATAATCCTCCTTGCATGTTCACTGAATCTCCGTGCGGGAATAATGAGCAGACCGCGCGTCGTAAATGTAATCTCCACCGAATTCTTCGACATCCTTTTCCCGAAGGAGAGCACGGAGACCGCTGAGATTCTGGCGGAAAACGCGGACGGAATTTTCAGGGAATCGATGACCTACATGCGCAGCGTAAGTCCGTTCAGGATGCCGGTTGTAATATCCCCCGACTCGGACACATTCTCCGTAACATATTCGCCTGTGCCGTACAACAGGATTGTCATCTACGAATCCGTTCCGGACGCTGACAGCTCACATTACGGCAACGCGCTTCTGGACAGTTTCCGTCGTGAGACGGTGAGGGCGGTAACAGCCTCGGTCAAAACCCCTTTCTGGCATTTCATGACGAATTTCCTCGGATTCGACGTGCTGCAGCCGGCCGTCCTTCTGAATCTTCCGTTCTCGCTTGCGGAAGGCGCGGCCTATGCGGCTGATGCCGACAGGAAAAACGGAATTCTCTCCGACGGACACGCGATCCAGATTCTTGCGCAGGCAAAACTCGACGGAGAATTTCCGACCTGGCTTCAGGCGTCAGGAGCGAGGGACATATATCCGGGAAAACAGCTCGCGCTTACAGCAGGAGCCGCATTTACGGCGTACATACAGCAGCGATGGGGAATATACCGTTATGCGGAATTCTGGAATGAATGCGGCAAGGTTCACGCATTCAGTCTTACGGCAGGAATTTTCAGGAAAATCTACGGAGTGCCGCTGGCTGACGTATGGAAGGATTTTGAGGACTCGATTCCGCTTCCGGACACATCGGCATACAGCGGCAACGGCGCGCCTCTTTTCGGCTCCGACTCCCAGGGGCTTTACAGAAACATAATGTCAACTCCGTACGGACTTGTCTGGTACGACATGATGCGGCACGAGGTCGACATTTTCACTCCCAGCGGAACGACGGAAGAACGTCGGCTTCTGTTTCTTGCCGCGGAAGTCACAAGAATGACGCTTTCTCCGGACGGACGTTTTCTTGCGGTCTCGCACATACAGGACAGCACAAGGGAGAATTTCAGCCGCGACACCGTCTGGATATATGACCTCAAGGAAAGGAAATTCCTGTCGGAGACATTCGCGCTCCGTGACGCAGCCCTAATTGAGCTTGATGACGGAGCGACCGGCATCACAGGAATCAGAACGGACAGGAACACGTCGGAGCTGCAGGTCTGGTATGCGGCGGAGGTGAATTCCGTATCGGGAACAGAAAACGGCAGGGAATCAAGGCCGGAAAATCCGCTGATTTTCAGCAGAAAATTCGGCCGGAATTCTGTGCCATCATCCCCGATAGGCACCGGCCGCGGAAAAATCGCCCTTCTTCTGAACGAGAACAACAGAAGCCTTCTGATGACCTGCGGAACAGGCGGCACGGATGAACAGTTCTGGAGGCTGTCGGCCGAAACCGGGAAAACGGACGGCGACAATCCGGTCAGGACGGAACTGAAAATCAGGCGGCTGAACACAGTAAAGAACATCGGCTCAAACGGAAGAATCGTTTCCGAACTTTATATGTTTGAATTCCTTCCGGAAGGAATTCCGGCGTTCACGCGCACGGCATGTCTGCTTATGGACAAAGACGGAAGTCCTGACGAGATATGGCTCCAGAAAAACGACATCTCTGGCGGAATGAATTCTCCGGCCCTCCGCGGAAACACGGTCTGGTATTCGGCGCACAAATTCAGCCATGACGAGCTCAGGCAGATTCCCTTCACCTCGCTTGAATTTGTGCGCGGAAAGATGGAGCCTGTGATTCCGCAATATGCGCAGGACGAAATCCATCCGGCGCCCGAAATCTCGGTAAAGACAGAAACCACGGAAAACGGAGACACCGTCACGACAAAATATCTCGGCGCGCATGAAATCGGCACATACAATCCGTTCCGCTATATGTTCCACGGAACCTGGATTCCTATGCTTCCCGTAAAGGAGATCTCGCTTGAGAATGGAACCGAATTCTGGCCGGGACTTGGCACCGCATATCTGACGCAGTCGGATCCGCTGATGAACAACGAGCTTACGCTTTCGGCCGGATTCGGATTCGCGAAGCTTGACTTTACGAAACTCGTGAACCCCACGGAGGAAAGCCTCGCCGAATTCCAGAAAGGAATGACGGATTTTGACAAGGACATATCGTTCGCCGCGTTCACGAAAAACACATCCACGCCGGTGGACATCTCAGCCGGGGGACTGCTCAAATTCAACTGGAGCGGCCAGTACGACATGAAAATTCTTCTCGGAACCGCATGGGAGATTCCTCTCGGAATGAAAATCAGACGGCTCAGCATGGACATTCAGTCGCTGCTCACCGCATCCACAGGCTACATGGACATAACGCAGAAGGACACTCATCCGGACATGGCGGCATGGACGGCGGTAGGCGACTCATACAGGAATTTCAAGGTGTCGTCAAAAGTCATATACACGAACATCCATCAGTACGGAGCAAGTCCGTTCGAGATGAGGGGAATCTCCTTCGGGTCAACGCTGCTCGCGCTCTGGGACATAAACAGAATCGAGGCGGACAGAGAGGGCTCTGAAAGCGCGGAAAGCGGAACATCCTGGAACCCGAACAACATTCTTGAGACAATAACACAGCTGAACATGGCCTTTTTCGCGACTGCCGAGATTCCGCGGCTTACGCCCCTTGAGAACACCGGAGGCTGGATTCTGAGCGTTCCGGCCGAAATATACGCCGAGATTTTCAACACGAACGGAACATCGCTCAAGGCCTACACAGAATTCCTGCTTGTCGGCAAGGAAATCCAGTACGGAATTCCGCTGCTGAACCTGTATTTCTCGCGCCTCGGACTTAAGGCCGGCTACGATATTACCCTGAACTACGATACCGCGGCCGTATCCGTGCCGGACATAAGGGATGTGTCGAAATTCTACGGAGTGTTCGCGAATTCAAAGCTGAACGACTCGCTTTATCTCAAGCTGAACATGGATTTTGTTCCCGTGGTCGGAAGGCTCTCGACGCTGCTGATGAAAAGCACATTCCGGTTTTCGTTCTATCCGCGCACGCAGGGATTCAAATTCTCATTCGACATGAAATTCACCATGTGAGCATCTGAGCCATGTTGAACCTGCACTGAATTTGGAGTAAGATTCGCCAATGGAAAACGCATTATATCTGATTCCGGTCACTCTTGGAGATACCCCGGTAGAAAAAGTCCTGCCGTCATACAACCGCGATATTATTCTCGGAATAAAACACTTTATTGTGGAAAACGTCCGGTCGGCGCGGAGATTCCTGAAAAAGACGGACAGCGCCATTGACATCGACACGCTTACATTCTACGAGCTGAACCGGCACACAGACAGACGTATTATCGGAGAATATCTTGTGCCGCTGCAGAGCGGAAATCCTGTCGGAATCATATCGGAAGCCGGATGCCCGGCGGTGGCGGATCCCGGCGCGGATGTAGTGGCGGAGGCGCAGAGGCGCGGATTCAGGGTGATTCCGCTGACCGGCCCCTCATCGATAATCATGTCCGTAATGGCAAGCGGATTCAACGGCCAGAGTTTCGCGTTCAACGGCTATCTTCCCGTGGAACCCCAGCAGCGCGCAAAGGCGCTAAGAAAACTTGAGAGCCGCGCCATTTCTGAGGATCAGACGCAGATATTCATCGAGACACCATACAGAAACCGGAAGATGATCGAGACAATGCTGACTTCGCTCAGGCCGTCGACCAAACTCTGCATCGCCGCAGGAATCACCTGCCAGGAGGAATTCATAGCGACAAAAACCGTCGCCGAATGGAAAAAAACAGAAATGCCGGAACTGTCAAAAATTCCGGCGATTTTTCTTCTATATAAATAATTTTCAGGCGCACCGCCGCGACAGGCTCCGCTCCGGGGTGGACGCCGGAACTATCTTGTAGTGGTGATTTCGTTCCATCCGGTGACCAGACGGTCGATCACTGTCTGCGCAAGATTCAGCGACATCCTAGCCTTTGACATCGCGATTGTCACGTCGTGGATGTCCACGCTTTCCGGCTCGGTGATTATTTTCTCCTGCAGCCCGGCCACATCCATCTGCTGGCTGTTCATCTCCGACATCGCGTCAAGAAGATATTCACCGAATGACCTGCGGGTCTCCGCCGCTCCCTTGTCCGCATAGGAAGGAATGCTGTTGAACGGCGCGCCGGCTATATCAGAAAGCTTGGATGCGCCTGTATGCGCCGCATCGGTACGCGTCATCTGTAATGTTCCGAATTCAGGTATTTTCATGCTCATATACTACACCAATCACCGTCCGATATTCAACGCGGCGGAGAACATATCCTTTGCTCCGTCAATTACAGTCGCATTCGCCTCATACGCACGGGAAGCGGAAATAAGATCGACCATCTCGTTAACGATGTTCACGTTCGGATATTCCACATAACCCTTGTTCGGACCGCTCTTTATCGCGTCAGGATGTTCAGGATCCCAGACAAGACGCCCTTCCGTAGTATCCTTGACAATCTCCATCACCTTCACGCCCTTTCCCGGACCGTTGTCAAGCGATTCGGGGGTGAACGGATTCCTCCACTGCGGATTTGAATCCGCCGCTGGAGAAAGGACAACCCGTGAACGCTGGAACGGTCCTCCGTCCTGAGTGCGTGTCGTTGACGCATTCGCGATATTGTCGGAAATTACATCACTTCTGAGGCGTTCCGCGCTCATTCCTGTGGCCGCAATATTTATACTGGTAAAAAGTCCCATACTTCAATTCCCCTGATTATTTCTTCATCGCGGTAGTAACCTGCTCGAATTCAAAGCCCGCAAGCTGAGAAAGAAGCCTGTACTGCATCTGAATCTGCAGAATATTGTTGGCTTCCGTCTCCGCGTCGACATTGTTTCCGTTTGCCTTTGCGGTTGTCGTGTAGTCAAGCACACGGCGCGGCTGAACCTCGCGGTAGTCATAAGGCTCATTCACGTTTATGTGCCTCGGATCGGTGGCCGTAAGCTGGAATCCGTTCTCCGCGGCCTTCTCAGAATCAAAGGCGCGCTTCAGCTCGCTCTCAAAGTTGACGACGCTCCGCTTGAAATTCGGAACCTCGGAGTTCGCGAGATTGTTGGCGGAAACCTGATAACGCAACGACGTCACATCCATCTGACGCTGAAGCAGATCCACAGACCTTGTAAAACTGTTCATATAAACCACCTTTCTATATTAATCGGAATCGGCATGGAAAATATTAGAAAAAAAACAGGAATTCACCGGAATCCGCGATGTTGACACAGCGGACGGTGTTAAATACAATCATCCCCATGTCAAAAAACAACCTCCCGTTACAGGAAAACAAGATGGGCACAATGCCCGTAACAAAGCTGATTCTTAACATGTCTCTTCCGATGATGTTCTCCATGTTCATTCAGGCGCTCTACAACATAGTTGACAGCGTCTTTGTCGCGCAGATATCGGAGAACGCGCTCACCGCGGTATCGCTCGCATTTCCGGTACAGAACCTGATGATTTCCGTCGCGGTCGGAACGTCGGTCGGTGTGAATGCCCTGCTCTCAATGCGCCTGGGCGAAAAGAACAGACAGGAAGCCGAAAAAACCGCCATGAACGGACTTTTTCTTTCAGTATGCAGCTTCATGCTGTTTTTTGTTCTCGGAATTCTGCTTATTCCTGTCTATCTGAGAAGCCAGACCTCAAACCAGGAAATAATCGGGTACGGACTTGAATATCTTTATGTGGTTGTTCTTGCCTCTCCGGGACTTTTCGCGGGAATCATGTGCGACAGGCTGCTCCAGTCCACGGGACGGACAATGTACACGATGTACTCGCAGATTTCCGGCGCGCTCACGAACATCATCCTTGACCCGCTGCTTATTTTCGGAATCGGATTCTTTCCCGAAATGGGCGTATACGGAGCTGCCGTGGCGACTGTGGCGGGACAGATTGTCGGTCTTGCGGTGTCAGTATTCTTCAACCTGAAAAAAAATCCCGACATAACGCTCAGCATCAGAAAATTCCGCCCGGATCCGACGGTAATCGGAAGAATCTACAGAGTCGGAATTCCTTCCATAATCCTTAGCTCTGTAACCTCTGTCACGACATATTTCATGAACCTGATTCTGGGCTCCTTCTCCTCGACAGCAATCGCTGTCTACGGAGTCTATTTCAAGCTGAACAGCTTTATCTTCATGCCGGTGTTCGGCCTGAACAACGGAATTGTTCCTATAATCGCCTACAATTACGGGGCCAGAAACAAAAAGCGCATAACCCAGGCGATAAGAACCGGACTGATTTTCGCAATAATAATCATGTCGGCAGGAACACTGATTTTCGAGCTTATTCCGGGCGTTCTGCTCCGCCTCTTTGCCGCGTCGGACGCCATGCTTTCAATAGGAATTCCCGCCATGAGGATAATAGCAAGCAGTTTTATCGGAGCGGCGGTCGCAATCTCGCTTTCGTCGGTGTTCCAGGCTTTCGGCAAGGCTTTCTATAGCATGATAGTATCCATAATCAGGCAGATTGTATTCCTGCTGCCGGCGGCATGGCTTCTATCGCTCAGCGGAAACATAAACATAATCTGGTTCTGTTTTCCGATCGCGGAAGTCATGTCCGTAGCCCTGTCACTTCTGTTCATGCGGTCTGTCTACAGGAACACAATCGCTGAACTTGACCGGCAGAACTGAAATTCTCCGAGGCCTTCACTCCGCGTTTCTAGCAAGACGAAGACCGCCGGTCTTTACGTAGGACGGGTCGGCTCTTCTGTAGCATGACTCAAAATATACGTAAGAAGCGTTGTAGCCGCCATTTTTCATGGTTTTGTAAGGGTAGACTTCGTATTTCCAGTCGTAAGGAGAGCCGAAGTCGCAGCACCATTCGTAGGCGTTTCCGGCAAGATCGTAAAATCCAAGCTCGGAAGGAATTTTTCCGCCCTGCTTGTGGATTCTCATCGAGCCGTTCGCAGGAATTTTGCACGAGGAATTGCGGTCATCCCAGCCGGCGGCGGTTTCTCTTGGTCCGTCATTCTTTGAGTTGCTCATATTCCAGCCGTAGTTTTTTGCAACTTTTGATGTCGGAACTGGCGTAACTCCCATGATTTCGTCCATAAGAGTTGGCTTTGAGTTTCCGTTGCAGGGACCTGTTTTGTCGCCAGGAGCATTTTTTCCGCTTATAAAAGAACCGTCCCTGCATTTGCGCGCGGCGTATTCCCATTCGTAAATATATGGAAGCCTGAATCCGTTTGCATTTTTGTTCACGCAGGGATTGTCAACATTTCCCTTGGCAAGGCTTGTCATGTCGGTTTTCTTCGCAGAACCAAACGGAAGCGGACAATCTGCGGTTGTTGCTGGAACTCCTTCGGCATAAATTGAACTTCTGAGCGGATTTTTAAAAGCTGAATCCGTGCAGTAAACTGGAGCAAGACCGCACAATTCGCTCAAAGCGTTGCACCACACGACAGCATCGCGCCAGTTTATTCCGCAGACAGGAATTCCTTCATCTTTAGGCTCGCCGCCTTCGTTAAAAAGCTTGCTGCTGCCCAAATCTCCGTACTGACCTTCCGCACCGGCATTTTCAAAAGAATATTTTTTTTCTCCGCGCGAATCAGAAGTCGCCCAAGAATACACAAAACGCCACACATTGTAGCTGACCTCGAACTTTGACATGCTGAACGGCACAACGGAAGCAATTTTTGTGACGCTTTCAACATCCTCGCCAAGAACAATCGCATCCGTATTCAGAACGCTTATCATGTTGATTTTTAAATTTGAGTCCGAAACTGAAAACTGCGACTCTTCCGTTCTGGGAGCGACTTTATAATAAGCGTAGTCGTTGGAATTTTCGCCTGAAAAATCACACGAGAAAAACAGGACGCAAACCGCAGGCAAGACAAAAAGAAATTTCTTCATGCAAAGATTATATTACAGCAACGGAAAATTGAACACAGAAATTTCATCATCATTCTCAGATTGCAAAAAAGCGGAATCAAGTTTAAGATTGCAACATAGCCCACTGTCATTCCCGTGCGCCGACACGGAAATCTGGAATGACGACCCGGAAAAAGACGGCTTTTCAGCAATTTAACAAGGAAGCAAAAATATGATTCAAATCAAAAAAGCAACTGATGCAGAAATTGACGCACTGATGAAATCCCGATGCCGGACAATGCGCGAAGTATGCGGCTTTGGTGAAGACTATGAATTTTCCGCCGAGTTCATGGAAAGCACAAAGGAATATTTTCTGCACGGAGACGGAACTACCGTAATCGCAACTGACGATTCCGCCGGAACACCGCAAATCGTGGGAAACGCAACGCTCTGCTACACAAACTTGATGCCGACATTTTCTCACCCAGGCGGAAAACGCGCGCACCTGAAGAACGTTCACGTTGAAAAAGAATTCCGCCGCAAAGGAATCGCCCGCAAAATGATTGAGTTCCTTGTTAACGAAGCGAAGGAGCGCGGCGTTACCGAAATCAGTCTGGACGCAACCGACGACGGCAGAAAACTTTACGAAGCAATGGGCTGGCACACAAACAATGAAGCGATGGCGAAGGATTTATAGAAGAAAACAATCCTAACTGTGAGGCTCAAGCAGCCAGTCAATTATATTCTTATGGATAATTCCCTCCTGCGAAAAATCAAATTTATCAGCTGAAAGGACATACTTCGGGTAATTGTCTTTTACGTTTTTATATGCGCCGAATTCACGCTCAACGGTCGCCTCATCGGCAAGAAGATAGCAGACCTGAAAATATTGTTTTTCATTTCCTTTTTGCGCGACAAAATCAATCTCGGCATTTTTCAGAGCGCCTATGTAGACTTCATATCCTCGGCTCTTAAGCTCATTGTAAACTATATTTTCAAGACTTGCGCCGATGTCGAGCTTTACGGAATGAATTCTTGCAAGGCTCACATCAGCCAGATAATATTTGTCGAATGTTGAAAGAACTTTTTTTTCCTGAATGTCATATCTTGAAACTTTGTCCGTAACGCACGAATTGCAAATGAACGAAAGATAATTGTAAAGCGATTCCTTTGAGCATTCCCGGTTTTCAGATTTCAGAAAATTTGCAATCGACTTTCCTGAAAAAATCTGCGACATATTAATAGAAAGATAATCAATAATCTTGTTCAGCAGTGCCACATTTTGAATTTTATAGCGGGAAATAATATCTTTCAAAACAATTGAATCATACAAATCAGAAAGAAAAACTTTGAGCTCATCGTCGCTGTGCAGGGAAAAACGCTGCGGCATACCGCCCCAACGGATGTAATCCATAAGAGCATTCTCATCCGCTTTTTCTATTCCCTGAATTTCAAGGCTTTCCGCAAAAGTGAACGGCAGAATTTTAAATGAAACATAACGCCCGGAAAGCAGAGTCGCCAGCTCGCCGGACAGAAGCTTGGCATTCGAGCCTGTGATGAAAATGCTTGTGTTCAAAAGCCTGAAAGAATTGACTGCTTTTTCAAAGTTTGCGACATTCTGAATTTCATCAAAAAACAGATAATATTTCTTCCCATCTGTCATAAGGTTCTTAACATATTCAAAAAGCGAAATTTCGTCCTTTAAAGAAGCAAAGTTCAAGTCCTCAAAATTGATAAAAATTTTATGCGAACTGTCAGTTTTAATTTCATCTGCAATCTGCCTTAAAATGACAGATTTTCCGCAACGGCGGATTCCAATGAGAACTTTGACAAGTTCGTTTTCATAAAAGGGACGGATTTTTTTCAGACAGTTTTCTCTTCTTACCATACTGTTATAATAGACCAAATTGATAAAAAACGCAACTTGTACGGTTCAAACGTACTCAGTTGATAAAAACAAAAATCTGTTCGGTACACAAGGATTAAAACGCGGACGCTTGCCGCTACCTCAAGCCTCCGTTCGCCGACACGGAAATCCGCCGCAGGAGATTATCAAACGAGTTTCTTTCAGAAACGTCGCAGGGTCAAGCCGGATTATGACGAAAAAGCAGGTTCAGCAATTACATTTTTATAAGACTAAAGATTTTCACCTATTTAATTGACTTGTAATTTTTTGTAAAAAAATATAAATTGCCTTCATGAGAAAATCAAAGTTTCTTGCCGTATCCGCGGCGGCTGCGACACTCGCGCTTACGTTCATTTCCTGCGACCTTCTGAGCAATATTTTGGACAGCACCACTGATACAGGATCAGCTGATGTGGGAAGCAAAAAAGATACAGATTCCGATGATAATATCCTTAGCCAGTATCGCGACCCGGACAGCACTATGCTGCGCTGGGCGTTTATTGAGTTTTTCTCATGGGGAAAAGACGCAAACGCAATTGATGCCCGCTACATTACAGGTCAAAGAACGTGCAGTATCAACGGGATAAGCAATTGGTACACAGTCTATAAAGGCGAATTTGAAAACGTGCGTCAAAGCTCTACTGATGAAGTGACAGCTATAAAAGCTCCTAAGACAACAGACTATTTCGGTAAAATAAAGGTGACAAAAAAAGCTGTGGCCGGAGACGCGCTGAACCCGACGGATTATTTTTATATCTTTTCCCAGCCGGATGATTCCACTCCGGAAAATACTCTTGGCATGATTCATGTCGGCGACACGCTTGGAATAGTAGATGAAAACTACAGTTCCGAATGGGCGCAAATAAAGCTTTATTATTCACCCAAATATATAGATGCGGTCGGCTATATCAGAAAAGAGAACATCAATTATGAGGACTCATATCTGATTGGCGCAGCCTACAATTACCGGAAATATATCAAGCACGCGAAAGATGCCGGCATCACCTATGACGAAAGCGAAAAGGATTATTCCAAGCCGCTCACAAGGCAGGAATTCGCCCAGCTTGCTGTCCATTGGCTTAAGGCAATCGGATACGTGCAGCAGGGGCAGGACGGAAATGCTGTCCTGAAAAACATTGCCGGTGAGGATTTTTCTTCTGATGAGGAGATTGCGGATGATGACGCATACTATGCTTTGCTGCGAAAGCTGGCGGACATCACGGAAAATCCTGATACAGTATATGCGGCGGCTAAAGTAGGACTTCCGAGCTATGATACAGAGGGCCGAAATCCCTTCATGATTTACAAAGATCAGGCAATATACGGATTTTACCGCGCTTATGTGGTTTTACAGGACAAGGACTATCTTATTCCAGCCCTGCCCTACACTATTTATCCTGCCGACAGCCAGGACGTATGCATTGACGTATGGAAAAGCAAGACTGCCAAGACTGATATCGGGCTTGAAACCTGCAACGGAACTAAAAGCCAGAAATTTTCGATAAGCTATTACAAGGACGCTTATTACCTTGACAGCGAGTATTCCTATTATACGCTCACGGGAAACAGCGACAACGTGTTCACGGATGAAAAAAAGGAACTGCAAAACCAGAAAGTGACTTTTGAATACAATGACGACGGAACGGTCTGCATCAAAAACGGATACGGAAAATATCTTGACATTCAGGGCGGAAAGGCTGTCAGAGCGGCGCATCTGATGTATGCGAAAAAATCAGGAAAATCCTCGCAGAAATTCATCTTCAAGTATGAACCTGAACAGCAGGAATAAGTGCCGCGGACGAAGCGCTTTATGTCCACCAAAGGACAAGCCGTCCGGCAGTTTTTCAGTCTGCGGCGAAGATTTTCCGCGTCAATGCATTGTCCGACGCTTCGCCTCCTGAATCCGGAGAATTCTCCTGGGAATATTCAGCGGAAATTCCATTCCTTCTGTTTCTGACAGCAAGAATTTTATGACCGCCTCCGGATTCTGCGGAGAATTCCGTCCTGCCCTCAAACATTGAGAGATATAGCCTCTCAAACTCAGCGGCATCACCAGGGCCTGCCATTCTTGTCACCGCGAATCCGTTTCCGTTATACACAGAATTTCCGGACTTATTCATCGTGCCGCTGAAGATGTTCACTCCTGACTCGCCCGAAACATAAATTCCGTTCTCATCCTGCCCGATATTCAGAATGACATCGCAGACAGACTGAGCGACATCACCGGAATACAATGTACGGAGCCGCCATTTTCCGTAAATTCCTGAATCAGATGAGGATTCAGCGGAACCGGCAGAAACACATCCGGAAAAAACCGCCGGAGCCAGGACCAAAATAAAAAAGGCAAGCGCTTTTCTCATCGACATAAGTTCACCTCAAAATCTGTACACAAGAAAGAACGACAGCACGGAGGAATCTATTCCTGAAGCGGAGGACTGAAGATACGGTGTCTGCGCCCAGCCGATTCTGCCGCATTTCGTTGTTCCTCCGTGGCAGACAAAATATTCATACTCGAATCCAAACGCCAGATTCATAAAACCTATTTCCGCTCCAGCAAGAAAGCCGAATCCTCCGCGCTCCGAGTCGAAAAACTGAACGCTTTTCGTGTAATGGCAGTCAAGAGTGTCGGAGATTATGTACGGATAGACGCGGCCGTATACAAGCACATTCCAGCGTCCGGAAAACGGACAGGCGGCGCGGAATTCCAAGAAAGGAAGAAAAACCGATGTCTCATAGGTCAGAATCGTTCCCGAAAAATACTGCCTCTCCTCGTCTCCTGTCCAATACCCCGATGCCGGATACTGGCCATAACCGCCGTTCGCCTCGAATTTCTGGTTCCGGTACACACAGCCGGCAAGCGGAGCAAGCGTGAAATTCCCGGCGGAGAATTCATAGCCGGTTTTCAGCTGCACGTCAAAGAGCTTGTTCATATAAAGGCTGTGGGTCGAGAATTTCGTGTTTCTTGATTTGTCGGCACCCTCCCAGTCGTAATCCTGAACCGTTCCCGCACGGACAGGCACGGCGGAGATGATTCTGGCATCGACAACTGCACCGAAAAATTCAATCCGTCCGTCAAGCCTGATTTCGGGAACAAGAACTCCGTTCCAGTCAATCCGGCTGAGCGTATAATCATCTTGGAACACATACTCACGGACAGTTCCGGTGCTGATTCCTCCGCCCGCCGAAAATTCAAAGTCAAGGGCGGCCAGCCTCCACGCGCATAAAAGGACAACGGCAAGCATAAACGATTTTCTTGTCATAATAAATTCCCACAGATAAAAGCGGCCTGAACGGTGAACATTCCGGTCTCCGCAGTCTCCCTTCGGTTGGAGCCGAACATGGTGTCGCAGCAGGTGCAGTCGGTGCATACGGTGATGTTCTCATCCCTGACTCCGGCCGAAAGAAGCAGAGCAAGATTCGCCTTCTCAAGCGACAGCCTATAGAGCCGGCCGTCTCCGCTGTTCCATTGGGACGGAAGGCCGCGGCCTCCGCAGAAACATTCTCCTCTAGGCTCAAGAGGAGACGCACAGGCGGCAGAAAAATTACTGATAAAATATCCGGCGCGGACGCTGTCAACGATATAGCAACAATCCCGGATATGCGGTCCAAGCGCGGCATGAAAATTCTCCGGACGTGCGCCGTATCTTGCCGCCGCGGCAGAAATTGCGTCCGCGGCGATTCCTGTTCCTTTCCAGCCGGAATGGACCACCCCGAAAACTCCGCTTACAGGATCGTGCAGCCAGACCGGCATACAGTCCGCCACGGTGACCACAGGCACAATCATTCTGTTTACGGTGATGATTCCGTCGCCCTTTTTGCCGGACAGCTCAGCCGCATCATCCACGGCAAAAACGGTTCTTGAATGTACAAGCTCCACGGCGGCGGGAACAGGAACGGCCGAATCTCCGCGAGAAAATCCGCCGCATATCTCCGCAAGAACTGAATCACGCAGCGGATTCTGCTCATTCAGGCGGAACCTCATGCTGCCGTTCACGCGGGTCGTCATTCCGCAGACAGGTGCGGAGCCATATTCTCCCAGACGGAAACGAATTATTCCCCGTCCGTCGGCATAATCCGCCGCCTTTATGCGCCGCATCCGTCACTTCCTCTCAGAGGCGAAATCTATCGGCTCTATTTCCGAAATATAATAAAGACACCGTTTAAGAACCTGTCTTGAATCCATCAGGCTTTCCCTGAATTCGGCATTGCGCCGGCCGTCAATCGTACTCAGGTTCTGTATTCCATCGTGCGTGCCGTCATGGACATCGTCAAAGGCGCCGGCAAGAACAGCCTCCACGGAACGCACGCCCTTGCAGAAATTCAGACGGGAATTGATTATCTCGGCATTTATGTCGTTCATCATGGAATCAATCTGCCCCTGAACCTGATAAATTCCGGTTTTTGTCGAAGCCAACTGGTCAAATATCTCGCCCAAATCTCCGTCCGGAGAAAGCCTCTCGTTCAGCGCCGTCATGCGCGCGGAAGCGTTGGCAATACAGTTCATTCCGTCCGAAAATTCGGCGCGGTTGTCGTTGTTGACGAAAATTCCTTCCATAAGAAGCTTGTTCAGCGGATCCGCGACGGAGGAATATTTTGACGCCGCGAACCAGGAAAGGAATCCTCCCGTCAGCTGAAAACTGAATGAGACGGAGGACCACATCTTGGTCCAGGGCTGATATGGCATCACAGGAAAATCGTTCAGACCGAAATCCGCCTTGAGCCCTGAACTGAGCGTCAGCTTCTTGCGCTCGCGCTGCCAGTCGTTCCAACGGATTTCGATGATTCTGCGCCACTGCGTCCTGAAAACAGGAAACCAGGCTTCAGCGCCGGTAAGGGAGGCCGGCTGCCAGTCGAAATTTGAATTCAGAATCTGTCCGACCTGCACGACGGGAACTCCGTTCAGAAAAATTCTTATCGACGAGAAATACGAATCAGCGCGGAGAAGTAATTCCTTCATCGCCTTCTCCACATCCTCGTCCGATACGGAACCAGAGAGATCCCTGCGCTGGGAAAAAATAAAGAGGGCCTCCAGAACCTCGCGCGGAATCTGAATCATGCTGTCAAAGACCGAGGCCAGTTTATTGAAGTCAAGCCGGGCATGGCTGTACGGACAGGAGAATTCTCCGGGAAGCGTCTCCGTGAACTGCGCAAGAAGATGGGGAAGCGGAAGCCGGGAGAACTGATCCAGCCAGTTCGATGCGCTCACCGCCCCGTAAAGCCTGCTCTTCATGTCGGCAGGCATATTCTTCAGAATCTCGTCAAGCTTCTTGAGAAAATCCGTTCTGGCGTCAGCGGGCGGCTCCTTTGACAGAGGAAGAAGAAACGGATCGGCCTTGGAATTTATCTCGGAGCTGAGTTCCGGAGCGACAAACGAGCCCATGAAAACGTAGAATTCTCCCGGAGCTTCGTTCGCTACAATATAGTAAGGTCTGAAAAAATCCGCCGCCTCCTTCAGATTTCTAAGCTGCTCGCAGAAAATCGAATCAAGCGTCATGTTCTTGTGGTTGATCAGACCGGGATGGTTTTTGGAGATTTTTCTGGCAATAGAGGAAATCATATCCTCGTTGTACAGCTTGTCGGCAGTCGTCTTCTGAAAAAACGAGCGGAGCCACAGCATGAATCTGTAGAATCCCGACTCGTTGTTTATACGGAGTTTCAGCGTGCCGCCCTTTCCGTCGTCATCGCGTGGAGCCGCATCCAATGTGACCGGCTCGGTCTGTTCCGTGCGTATACGCGAAAGCATCTCAAGGCGGTCCTCGTTGCTCAGTCCGGCGACCAGCCTGTCAAACGCGTTTCTGTTGTTTTCCTCGCTCATGCAGATATAATAAAATATTAAGAAATATACTTCAAGAAAAAAATCAGACAAGTCCGCTTATGTCAAATCCGCCGGAACAGACAAAATCACAGAACATACACATATCGTCCGTCTTTCCGGGAAATTTCACTCCGGACGAGCGGAGACGTTTTCTTAAAGCCGCAAGTCCGGAGGAAAAACAGGCTTTCACCATCGGATTTTCCGGAGCGCGCGCCATTACCTGACTATATGATTCCTTTATGTTTCCGAGAATCAGAGCATCATTCTCATTCGCAAATCCGCAGCACGGCGCGATTCTTCCGTCCGGGTGGACAAAAAGAACCTGCCCCGGCCCCTCGCAGAAATCATCGCGGAACCAGCGGGAAGACTTCCATGCGCCGGGATCTCCGGGCAGAAGCGACCGCGGCGTCCAATCGGCATGAATGACGTAATCTCCGCCGTGAATCATCACGCTTCCGAGGCCGTTTCTGCCGGTGAACGGAGTGAGTCCGCAGCCGAGACATTCCGCGAATTCACCGAGGAGCGCGTCGTCTTCCTGCCGGCTCTTTCTGACCGCCTGAATCCACAGGGAATCGCCGGCTCCGGAGAAACGGCGGACGGCACGGCAGAATTCCGCAGCCTTTTCCGCACTCTGGCCATGCCAGCCGTCAAGACTCAGAGCGATTTTTCCGTCAAAACCTGAGGAATAAAGCGCGTCCAGAACCGAATTCAGCTCCTCCTCCGACTTCCACCAGCATCCGTTCGTGGCGATCCTGTCGAACATGAGACCTGAGGCGGCGGCATACCCGGCAACGGCGCAGAGAAATTCAGGCCTGAGAAAGGGCTCTCCGCCGGAAAATCCGATTCTTTCTATCCTGTCTCCGGCGGACTTAATGAAGGCGACCACATCGGAGGCATCAAGGTCAAGTCCTTTCCTGCTGACATTACAGTGGCCGCACCGGAGATTGCATCTGTCCGTAACCGCAAAAATTATCTCCTCCGGCGCGAAACCGCGTCCTTTCCTGAACCATCCCATCAGCTCCTCCCTTAAAAATCAGCAATGCGTTTTGCTGTCCGCGCCGGACTTTCTTCCTGCATAAATGAAATTCAGAACCGCCATGAGAATTATCACCGAATAGCCGGCCACGCTCCACCTGTCGGGCACCTGGCCGAAAAACATGAATCCAAGGACAGCTGAAAAAATTATCTGCGAATAGTCATATATCGAGATCTCGCGCGCCGGAGCCGCAAAATAAGCCGCGGTGATTCCGAACTGACCTCCGGCGGCGGAGACACCTGCGGCGGCCAGCAGAAGCACCTGCCGCAAGGTCATCGGCTCAAAATTTCCGGCCATGAACGGAAGCGACACAAGCATGGAGAAGCAGCAGAAAAAAAGCACGACTATATGGCTGCCGCAGCGCATCGTGCTCAGTTTCCTGACGCAGCTGTATGCGAACCCCGCGCCCATTCCGCCGGCAAGCCCCGCCATCGCAGGAAGCGACTTTGAGAAATCGAGCGACGGCTTTACGACAAAAAACGAACCGGCGAATGCGGCAAGAATTATAATCAGGGAGACAGGCCTAACTTTCTCCTTCATAAGAATGCAGCTGAAAATCACGGCGAAGAACGGTGACATCTTGTTCAGTATCGCCGCATCCGAAAGGACAAGATGGTCGATTGCGTAGAAATTACCGAAAATTCCGACGGTTCCGGAGGCAGCGCGCAGAAAAAGAAAAAGGACGGCGCCTCCCGGAACGGCCAATGCTGATTTTCCGTTGCGTAGCGCATCCTTTACAATCAGAAACAACGCGATCAGAAAGGCGGCGCTGTTCCTGAAAAAGGCCTTCTGCACGAAATTTATGTCGCCCGCCAGCCTGACAAAAAACGCCATCAGCGCAAAACAGAATGAGGATGATATTATGCAGATTATTCCTTTTGTTGTGCCTGTCATAAAAACACACTGCCAGTCTAGCGTTTTTACCGCGGACTGACAATGTTCCTGTGCTTCCGGCAAATTCAAATCACAACGCGGAGCGGAATCCGGAAAATGAACGAATTCCGCCATGGACGTGTCCGATATGCGTCCTCCGCGGATCAGAGAGGAATGTTTCCGTGCTTTTTGAGCGGACGGTCGGAGGAATTCTTGTTCTCAAGGAATTCGAGGCTTGCCGCGACACGCCTTCTTGTGTCCTCCGGATTTATAACCTCGGAGATATAGCCGCGTTCGGCTGCAATTCTCGGTGTCATAATCTCGCGCTTGTACTCCTCGGATTTGACCGCGACTTCCTGCGCCTTTGACGGATCGGCAAGCTCCTTGGCGTAAAGGATTCCGACAGCGCCCTCCGCACCCATGACCGCGATTTCAGAAGCGGGCCATGCGTATACAAAATCGGCGCCGAGATGCTTTGAGCACATTGCAATATACGCTCCGCCGTAAGCCTTCCGGATTATGACGGAGACCTTCGGGACGGAAGCCTCGCTGTACGCATAGATAACCTTGGCTCCGTGGCGGATGATTCCTTTCTGCTCCTCCTGAGGACCGGGAATAAAGCCCGGAACATCGACAAAAGTCAGGAGCGGAATGTTGAACGCATCGCAGTAACGGACGAAGCGCGCAATCTTGTCGCTTGAGTCGCAGTCGAGGACACCGCCCACGCCTTTCGGATTGTTTGCGACAACACCGACGGAACGCCCCTCAATCTTTGCAAAGCCGGTGACACAGTTGACCGCAAATTCCGCGGAAATCTCAAAGAATGAATCGTCATCGGCGACACAGTCTATCACGTCACGGATGTCATACCCCTGGCGCGGATTCTCAGGAAGAACCGAGGCTATCCTCTTTTCCTTTTTATGCTCATCATACTTGAATTTCGCCGCACGCACGATGTCATCACCGTAATAATGCGGAATGTAGTCAAGAAGCTTTCTGACCTGCTCATAACATTCCGGCTCGCTCTCGCAGCGGAACTGCGCCACACCCGACTTCTGGGAATGGATTGCCGCTCCGCCAAGCTCCTCCGGGGTAATATCCATGAACATGACAGACTTTACGACCTTGGGACCGGTGATGAAAAGCTGGCTTATCTTGTCAACCGCAAAAATGAAATCCGTTATTCCGGGAGAATAGACCGCTCCGCCGGCGCACGGGCCTGCGATTATGGAAATCTGAGGAACAGAGCCGGACGCGCGCACATTCTGATAGAAAAGGTCTCCGTAACCGCAGAGCGCATCGACTCCCTCCTGAATTCTCGCTCCGCCGGAATCGTTTATTCCGATGACAGGACATCTGACTTCTATGGCCTTGTCAATCAGCTCCGCGATTTTCTGTCCGTGCATGAGTCCGAGCGAACCGCCCTGAACCGTAAAATCCTGGGCATAGACGGCGACCTTGCGGCCGTTTATTTTTCCGAATCCGGTGATGACACCGTCGTAGGGAATGTCCTTTTTCTCCATGCCGAAACTGGTGCAGTGATGCCTTACGCCAGAATAAATCTCAACAAACGAATCCTTGTCGCAGAGGGAATTTATGCGCTCAATCGCATGGAATTTTCCCTTGGAGTGCTGTTTTTCAATATTGTATTCCATAAATTAAAATCCTCAGCTATGGTTTTTCTCCGGAATGATACAGAAACATTCCTGATATGTCAAGATGACATTTATTGACATAATGTCATTCATTTTTTATCCGGCTTTTTGAAGCGGAACGGATGTCCCGGAGAAGACGCCGTCATCCGTGCCCCCGGACAAGTCAAATTCAAAAAGAAAAAGGATTGGCGGCTCTGGCGTCAATGCGGCGCTGCTCCTCCTCAAGAACCTCGGATGAGGGAATCCAGGGGTATTTTCCGCTCAGCAGCCGCAGCGCACGGACCGGGGCATATTCTCCTCCCGCAAGTACGGAAAAATAATCCTCCAGGAATCCGTCCGCGCCTTTTCCGACCGGAATTTCCGACGTGGTTATGTCGGTTATAATCCAGCGGTCCCTGATGTAAGTCAGGGTGAATGTGTCCCGAAATTTCTCGACGAAAATTCCGTTGTCATCGCCTTCCGAATGTACGAGATAATACTCGGCGCTGTGAACAGATCTGTCTCCGTCGGAAAGGGAAATTCCCTGCTCGGAAGTGACAGGAGCGACAGACTCGTTCTTTGCATGAACCACAAGCGGGCCGGAAGGAGCCTTTCCGTCAATCAGAAGATTTGTGACTCCATAGACACCGCATTTTTTTGCGGCGGCTTCATCCAGCGCCGAAAGCAGATAGGTTTCCGGCGACAAAAAACCGGTCTCGCGGCTGTAGACTTCCCTTGATTTTCCGATCACATAAATCTGGCCGATTGTATCGACGTAGCCGCCGGCATTTTTTCCTTTGGTTATGTTGCCGAGCAGCTGGACATCCTTGGCGTTCACTCCCTCAAAGAACGCCCTTACCGTCTGGACGGAATCAAGCCCGGCGGAACACAGCTCCTCTCCGTTTGACTTTACGACATTCGTGGTGATAAGCCCCAGAACCAGAGCCACGACAAGGCAGACAGCTATTGCGGTGCTGTTGCGCCTGAATTTCCGTCTGGCGGAAACCGCGGAAGACTTGCGCCTGAGATAAAGTTCGGCGCGGCGGGCGAATTCTTCATCAGAAAGCGCGGTTTTTCTGGCCACACCGCTTCTGGCAAGCTCCAGCTGCCCTAGAGGAAATGACGGCTCCGGAGAAAGCTCGCCGCTGCTCCTTCCGCGGCGTTTTTTTCCCGGAACAGCGACGGAATTCGCATTCAGAAGAAGTCCCCGGTTCACCGCAGCGGCAAGGTTTCCGTCTATTCCGTTCACGCTGTAATCAAGCGGAAGAAATTTTCCGTCAAGAATATCCGCATTGCGTTCCGTATCATCGGCGGCCGGATACGGAAAACGGCCGGTCAGCATCCTGTAGGCGACCACCGAACGGAAAAAACAGAGGGCCGGAAGATCCGAAAGCGAGCTGTTCTGCCAGCATCCGAGCGCATCGGCCCTGTCAACCGCGTCAAGTCCGCCCGACGCGAACCGGAAGATGTCGGCCGGAAGAAAAAGAATTCCGGCCACACAGTCACCGTCAAAATCCACGAGGATTCCGCCAGCCCCTACCTGAGGAACCGGCCGTCCTCCGGCTGCGCATGAGGTCAGCGCGGAACAAAGCGCGAAGGAAGCCTCGGACATTCTGTTCCTGTCCCTGACGGAAGAATTCTCCGTACCGGCCGCCGCAAAATATTCCTGAAGCGTCATCGCGGACGGTGACAGCATTTTCCCGTCCCCGCAATAGAACACATGGGCAGAACCGTCCTCCGTATCAATCGTCCTTATTGAGGAGAACGTCCAGGGGTTAAAGGTGAACGAATACTCCTTTCCATTCTTCTCCGCGGACGCGAAGAGTCCCTGCCGCGTGACCACGGAGTCATAATCCGTCTTGCCGAAGGACATCTCGTCCATCAGCGAATCCAATCTGACCTCTCCACCGGCGACAACCGCAATCGGCTTCATCAGGAACCTCCGGAATATCAGCGTCCGTCCGCTGAATAAAGATACTTGAAATAATCCATATTTGTGCTGTAGACGGCCCCATAATCCTTCAGATTCTTCTTATACGATTCCATGCTTTTCCAGAAAGTATAGAATTCCGGATCCTTGCTGTAGGCTTCCGCATAAATTTTCGCGGCCTCTGCATCGGCGGCACCCTTTATCTCCTCGGATTTTCTGTAAGCCTCCGAAGCGATTGTCCTCTTCTCGTTCTCAAGTTTTCCAAGCCATTCAGCCTTCTTTCCCTCGCCGAGCGAGCGGTAAGCCTGGGCAACCTGGTTTCTGTCCTTTATCATCCTGTTGTATACGGATTCGGTAAGCTCGTCTGAGTATTTTATCTGGCGCGGAACTATGTCTATAAGCGAGATTCCGTATTCCGGAACAAGCCGGTTCGCCTCCTCGGTCATCTGACGGCAAAGCTCGTTCCTTCCGTGGACAACAGCCTCGTTCACCGTGTTCACATTGACAAGATTCTCTATCTCCTTTGTCTCCTCGTCGGCCTCTCCTCCGGCGGAGACACGTCCCTCGTTGATTATGTTGGAGCTTCTGACAATCTCGCTGAGCCTGTTCTGCGTTATGACAGTCCTTGTGGACGAATCGATTATGTCGCTCAGCTTGTTGTACGCGTTGTCAAGCGTCGTAAAGCTCTGGTAGAATTTCGCCGGATCAGAAATACGCCAACGTGATGTCGTGTCCACAATTATGAACTGATTTTCCTTTGTCGGAATCCGCTGCTCGTCGCCGTCGAGGGAAAGCACAAGACGCGGATATGTCGTAACCTTGTCGAGGAACGGAATCTTGAAATAAAGTCCGGCCTCGGTGTGCGTGCTGACGATGCTTCCGAAACGCGTCACCACAACCTGATTCCCCTCATTGACTATGTAGAGCGGTCCCATGCTTATGAATATGATTACCAGAACCGCGATAACGGCAAGCGCGGTGATGAATTTTTTCATTGATTTTGTCATTCTGTCCTCCCTCAGTTCTTTGATCCTGAAAGCGCCTTGAGCGGCAGCACGTTCTGAAGCTTTCCGTCGATAAGCTCAGGCTTTTTCTCGCCGCCGAGAATCTCGTCCATCGTCTCAAGATAGATGCGCTCGCGTGTGACTTTCGGAGAACGCCTGTACTCCTCGTAGACAGAATTGAATCTGGCCACATCTCCGCGCGCCATGTTCACGCGTTCGGCCGCATAGCCTTCGGCAATCTGAAGCTGACGGTCGGCCTCGCCCTGCGCCTTTGGAATTTCGGAGTTGTAGGCCTCCTTTCCTTCGTTTATGAACCTGTTCATGTCCTGAATCGCCTTGTTCACGTCCTCGAACGCATCCTGCACGCCGGCCGGAGGAACAATATTCTGAAGCCTTACGGCAATCACGCTGATTCCAAGCTTAAGCTGGTCAAAATTCTCGTTCATCATGTCAAGCGCAAGCGACTCTATCGCCGAACGCTCGGAACCCATCACATCAAGAATCGCGCGGTCGCCCACAAGCGTGTTTATCACCGAACGGGAGATGTCCCTGATTGTCTGCTCCTTCTCGTATACGCAGAAAAGCCACTGGCGCGGATCGACAATCCTGTACTGGATTATCCATTCCACATCCACTATGTTCAGATCTCCTGTGAGCATGGTGGATTCGGTCGTGACGTTGTTGCGGTATTCATTCTCGCGGCCGGACTTGAGCGTCGTAAAACCGAACTGCTCGGTCTGGACGACTTTTACCGGAACATTGTAGCTTCTGTCTATTCCGAAAGGCAGCTTTGTCTGAAGCCCCGGACCGGAAGTCTTGAGATAGCGCCCAAGCCGCGTGACGACCGACTGTTCCGTCTCGTCAACGACATAGAAGCTTGATCCCGCCGCTGCAACGGCAAAAACCAGCAGAAGCATCCAGATGTAGGTTGAAGGCTTAGAGAAAATGCTCTTCCTTGATTTTTCCTTTTTCTCACCCATTTTTTTCTCCAATAAAATTCAGATAAAATTGCAAAACTATCCTGTTTCGATCCGGCCGGCTCAGGCTCCAAGCGCCGCTGCCGCCTTCCATCCGCCGCCGGAATCCCTGCTGACATCAAGCCATGCATAATGACCTTCGGCGAGCGCGCCCGGATTTACGATTACGGTATCACCGATTCTGTCAATTCCGCGCCCCTCGTGTATATGACCGGTCACCACGGCGAGCGGCTGCGTCTCCCTTATGAATTCGGCGAATTTTCCGCTTCCCGCATGAAGCTCCGCATTGACGGCATCGCATTTAGTGTCTTTGGGAGGATTGTGGCTTATCAGAATCAGTGACCTGTACAGAGAGGCGTCTCCGCTTTCGGCAACGGAATTCCGGACTATGTCGAAGTCGGAAAGAAGCTCCTCCTCCGTGCGCTCGAATTCAGTCTTTCCGGTGAAGAAACTTCCGCCGCCGCTTCCGGCAAAGGCAAGACCTTCATGGAACACAAGGCTTTTCTCCACGCTGATGTCATGCTCCTCAAGCTCGCCGATAAAGTCCGGACTGTCGCAGTTTCCGAGCACGGCGAATATCGTCCCATGCGCGCGGCACAGGCGTTCCAGCGCGGCAAGTCCGGTGTCAGGCTTGAAACATTCGGCGAAATCACCGGCAAAAAGAACTCCGTCAGCCTCGGCGAACTGGCTCTCCAGCTTCTCGACTGCGCCTTCCGCGGCGTGCAGATCCGAAATGACAAGAAATTTCATGGCTCCTCCCATAAATCTAAAGATGCTCCACAGCCTCGCGCAGGCGTTCCATCTGTTGCGGAGTTCCTATTGTTATACGGACAAAATCCTCTATTCCGGGAGTTCCGAAATGGCGCACAAGGATTCCCTGCTCCTTTATTTTCCTGTAAATATATTCTCCCGAAAATCCGTCCTTTCCGGCGAACAGGAAATTCGTCTTTGACGGAATCACGAAAAATCCCTTCCGCTCAAGGAATCCGCTGAATGCGCCGCGCTCCGAAACCACTTTCCTTGCGCATTCCGCATAATATGCCGGATTTCCGCAGGCGGCACGGCCCGCAGTCTGGGCGATGGCATCAACAGGAAAATGGTTCACCGAATTCTTGACGGTCGTCACCGCCGACACGATTTCCGGCGACGAGACGATATATCCGAGCCTCATTCCCGCGGAACACAGGCTCTTGCTGAACGTCCTGACAACAACAAGATTCTTGAATTCGGAAAGGAGCGGAATGCAGCTCTCGCCTCCGAAATCCGCGTAAGCCTCGTCAACTACAAAAATTCTGTCCGACGGAGCATTCTCAATCATTTTCCTGACCTCGCCGCGCGAAAGCGCAAGTCCGGTGGGCGCGTTCGGATTCGCGAATATGATTCCGGCATGATTCGCGGCGGCGCGGCGCACCATCTCCTCCGTATCAAGCGACCAGTCGGATCTGAGCGGAACGGAATCATAGGGAATATTGTAGAATCCCGCATAGACGGGATAAAAGCTGTATGTGAATTCCGGCATCACAAAACGGTCGCCGCTGCCGAAAAATGCGTAAAACAGGAACGACAGCACCTCATCGCTTCCGTTTCCGGCGTAAATCATGTCCGGCGTCACCTCGAACGGAATCCTGTCACATTCAGACGGAACAACATAATCTCCGTCAGTCACAGCGCGGCAGAGAATTCCGCCGGTACGGTTCAGCATATCCGCGATTGCGGCGCGGAGCGCAGAGGAGTCCGGATCCGGATAGACGGCAAGCCCCATCGGATTTTCTCTGATAAAATCCGTAACTGCGGAAATGACCTCCCCGGCCGGAGGATAAGGATTCTCGTTGGCATTCAGCTTTATGTAGTCCCGGTCCTTGGGCTGCTCGCCCGGTATATAGGGATGCAGATTTTTCATTCTTTCTGAAATCAGCATAAATTCACCTGTCGTATGCAAGAATTTTTACGGACATTCCCGAAAACTCCGGAGAAATGCCCTGACATTTTTCCATCATTCTATTCACAATCACCGGCAAGGTCAATGAACGGATTCCGCCGCAGAACGGACGCGGCCGGAACTATCTGTAAAGGCGCGCCGTATACTCCGAGATTTTGGAGATCGCCTTCTTTGCGGCCTGGGAATTCTGCTGGAGCAGGTCGATAAAGTCCTTCTCCGTGAATTCGATTATCTCGCAGCCGGTCACGGCGGTTGCCGTTCCGTCCGTAGCCGTGTTAAGAATGCACTGGAGGTCGCCGAAAAAACTTCCCTGGTCGTAATAGACTGTTCCGCGGCCGGAAATCTCGCAGACGGTTCCGCTTTTTATATAGAAGACACATGAAGGTTTTTCGCCCGGACCGAAAATCACATCTCCGGGAACGCAGTTCAGCGTGTTCTCCGCCGACTGGAGCATATACGGATTTATAAAAAGGACACGCCTGAATGCGTCCATAGGATTCACCGTATCGTAGTCCGGAAGCAGATACAGCTCGGCGCGGAGAAGTATGTCAAAGAACTGGATCACATAAATCATCTGCGCAAAGAAAAGGAAAAATATGAAGAAAATGTAGACTTTCAGCATCATGAGGACAAGCGCGCTCGCCGTCCCGTAAATTATGTTGTAGTTGGTCACGTTCATAAAAAGATTCAGGAAGACGGAGGTTCCGAGAAAACACCCGGTGGAAAGCAGGGAACAGAAAATGCACATCATAAAGTCCGGCCTTGTTCCCGATCCGAACCTGTAGAATGCGACGGTCGCCACGAAAATCAGAAAGTACATGACTGACGATACGACGAGCTTTGAGCCGTAGCTGAACAGAAGCGGAAAAAATTCCTGGAGCGAACGGAAGAACGGCAGCTGGAAGAATTTATCCATGAAGAACGATGCCAGGCAGATTACGACAAAAAGCACGACAATCAGGAATTCCGCGGCAAGCGTAAGCAGCTGGTTTATCACGGAGCCGCGCCTGGACACGGAGCGGAAAATCCGCGACATCGCCTGCAGAATCGACATGAAAAGTTTCCGCGCCATCCAGACAACCCAGACGGAAAGAAAAGCGTCCACCAGGGAGAAAGGATGGAATTCCATCATCTTCCGGACAAAAGGAGTCAGGTCGAACACGGATTTAAAGGAGCTGCAGAAATTCATGAACCAGTCCATGACGGACGGATATGAACGCAGCAGCCCGATCATCATAGATGCGATTATCAGAAGAATCGGAATGAACGAGAAAACGAACCCGAACGAACATGATGACGCGCTTTCCCACAGATTGTTCTGACAGAAATTCATGAATGACAGATAGGTCAGCTGTCCCAGCCTGAGAATAGAGATTTTTCCTTTCCGTCCGATTCTGACCAAGACAGCTTTCCCGTATCGCTAGAAATCCGCCAGCCTTGGCGCGCGCGGATAGGGAATCACGTCGCGGATGTTCTCCATTCCGGTGACATAGCGGATAAGACGCTCGAATCCCAGCCCGAAGCCTGAATGAGGAACCGTTCCGAAGCGGCGCAAATCAAGATACCATCCGTAGTTTGACATATCCATATTGCGCTCGCGGCAGGCGGCCATCAGCTTGTCGTAGTTTTCCTCACGCTCGGAACCTCCGATTATCTCGCCGATTCCAGGGACAAGAACATCCACCGCCTTTACGGTCTTTCCGTCATCATTCTGCTTCATGTAGAAGGACTTTATCTCCTTGGGATAGTTGTAGACCATCACGGGACACTTGAATATCTTTTCTGTCAGATAGCGCTCGTGCTCCGTGGCGATGTCGCAGCCCCAGTAGGGCTTGAATTCAAATTTCGCCTCGGCGGAATGTTTTTCCAGCTCGGCGACCGCATCCGTATATGAAATCCGCACGAACTGAGACGTGGCGACGTGCTCAAGCATTTTTATAAGCCCCGGCTGAATTCTCTTGTCAAAGAATTCAAGATCCTCACGGCATTTTGTAAGCGCCCAGTTCAGCAGATATTTTACGAATTCCTCCTGAATGTCCATGTCGTCGTCAAGATTGTAGAAGGCCATCTCCGGCTCAATCATCCAGAATTCGGCAAGATGGCGCGGAGTGTTTGAATTCTCTGCGCGGAAAGTCGGTCCGAAGGTGTACA
The DNA here is from genome assembly GCA_002296965.1 of Treponema sp. UBA792. Classification (GTDB taxonomy): domain Bacteria; phylum Spirochaetota; class Spirochaetia; order Treponematales; family Treponemataceae; genus Treponema_D. The sequence continues at coordinate 50,123 of DBIW01000042.1, forward strand.
CGCGGCTCAGCGCAGTCGCCATCGTCTCGGCCTCAAGCTGACCGGAAACCGTAAGTCCGGCTTTTTTTCCGAAAAAATCCTTTGAATAATCAATCAGCTTCGAGGCGTCCTCTATTTTCATTCCGCCCTGACCGGCTTTTACTCCAAGCTCCGCGATTTTTTCAAGGGAAAGCGTCGTCACCTGGAACATCTCGCCGGCTCCCTCGCAGTCCGAGCAGGTTATCTCCGGCGCGTTTATATACTGAAAACCGCGCTCCTGAAAAAACGAATGGACGGCGAACGCCATCTGGTTTCTGACACGGTAGACCGCGCCGAACGTGTTTGTCCTTGCGCGGAGATGGGCGTTCTCGCGCAGATATTCCATGGACATCCTGTTTTTCTGGAGCGGATATTCCTCAGGAGGACAGACACCGAGGCAGACAAGGCTCTCAAGTGTGACCTCTACGGCCTGGCCGCTCGCCGGAGAAGGAATAAGAATTCCCTCCGCGCGCACGGAAGCTCCAGTTGAAAGTTTTTTCAGATTCTCTTCTATATTATTGACATCGGCGGCTCCGGAAGGATTTGTCCTGTCAAAAGTCAGCTGGATATTGGCGAAGCAGCTTCCGTCGTTCACCTGGACAAAGACAAGATTTTTGGAATCACGTACCGTCCGGACCCAGCCGCAGACTGTAACCTTGCGGCCGTCGGGTTCGGAAGTGATTATGTTTTTGATAAGTTGAGGCACCATTTTTCAGCTCCAATAAAATAAATTCAAGGGGAATCGCCTGTCTGAGCAAGAATTCCGGAACGGCCGGAACACACATCCGCAGGAACAAGTCCGAAGTGGCTTCTAATATACTTTTTTGCATGACATTCTTCAATATCAAAAGACGAACCGGAAACGCCCCGAATCAGCGGATAGAGTTACGTACAATAAGCGGAGACTCCTGATATTGTATTTTGTCCGGCAATTCAGAATAATCATATCCATGAAATCCAACAGCACAACAGACATGACCACCGGAAATCCGGTAAGGCATATACTTTCGTTCGCGTTTCCGCTGCTTATAGGAAACGTGTTCCAGCAGTTCTACAATATGGTCGACTCGCTGATTGTAGGAAATTTTGTCGGCGCTGACGCGCTTGCGGCTGTCGGAACCTGCGGCTCGATGAATTTCCTGTTCTTCTCGCTAAGCTCAGGTCTCGCAATCGGTATCGGAGTGATTGTCTCGCAGTATTTCGGCGCGAAGGACTACACCAATGTAAGCGCGACAATCGCCAATTCATTTTACGTGCTTGTTTCCGCGGCTCTTTTCGTGACGGCAATCGGAATCATCTTCTGTCCGTTTCTGCTGCGGCTGCTCTCGACTCCCGAAACGATAATCGGAAATTCAATCGTCTATATGAGGACAACGTGCGTCGGAATCGTGGGAATCGCGCTTTACAACGGCGTCGCGGCGATTCTGCGCGCGCTCGGAGACTCAAAGACTCCGCTTTATTTCCTGATTCTGGCCAGCATAATAAACGTGGTTCTGGATCTTGTGTTCGTGCTTTACTGCGGATGGAGCGTGTTCGGAGTGGCGCTGGCGACAATCATATCGCAGGCCGTGTGCGCCGCCGCAAGCCTCTTCTATGCGTTCAGAAAAGTTCCGTACTTTCATCTGACAAGGCAGCAGTTCCGTCCGGACCGGCGGATAATAATAAAATCGTTCAAGCTGGGAATTCCAGTCGCGCTCCAGAATTCGATGATCGCGGTCTCGTGCATGGTGCTGCAGGGCGTGGTGAACACCTTCGGCGAGACGGTGATGGCGGCCTACACGATAATCATGAGGATTGAGCAGCTTGTCCAGCAGCCGTACAGCTCCCTGGGAATGGCGCTCACAACATATTCAGGGCAGAACATGGGAGCCGGACAGACCGAACGCGTAAGGCTTGGACTTAGGCGCGCCACGGTGATCGTATTCCTGTTCAGCATGGCGATAATTCCCGTCGCATATATTTTCGGAGGAAACATCGTCCGCGCGTTCGTAAAGGAAGATGCTGTGGTCAAAATCGGATTCCGCGCGCTCAAAATCACAAGCCTGTTCTACTTCGCGCTCGGAATGATTTACGTTCCGCGCGCGGTGCTCAACGGCTGCGGCGACACGGGATTCGCGATGATAAACGGACTTACGGAAGTCGTCTGCAGAATCGGCTACTCACAGATTCTGACGAGAATTCCGTCGCTCGGATTCTGGGGAATATGGCTGACAACCGGACTGACCTGGGGAACCACGGCGGCGGTATGTCTTATCAGATATGCCGGCGGAAAATGGAAGCGGCTCAGGCTGACCTGAAATTTTATCCTAAAATTTACACGGAATGAACATACATTTTACCGCGCGGAGTTAATCTGTCCGCATGGATTTACAGAAAATTCTGAGCGGAAAGAAAATTTTTCCGGTTTTTCAGCCGGTCGTCTCGCTTGAGAGCGGAGACATCTTCGGCTACGAGGCGTTTTCAAGAATTGAGGGAAAGTCCGACGGCGAAGAAAAGCCGGTGACGGAGCTTTTTTATCTTGCAGACAAAGCGGAAAAGAGCTGGAAACTTGAGAAAATCTGCCGCAGAGCCATAATCAGGGCGGCACGGATGACGGGTCTCGGCGGAAAGCTCTTCATCAACATAAATCCCGACATCATCCTTGACGAGGAATTCCGCGGCGGATTCACAATGAAACTCCTTGAAAAATACGGGGTCAATCCTGACAGCATAGTTCTTGAGATAACCGAGCACTGCGCGGAGGGAAATCCGCGGCTTTTGGGAGAAGTCGCGGCCCATTACCGCGCGCAGAATTTCAGCATAGCGCTGGACAACGTCGGCTCGGCATATTCCGGGCTTGAGCGGATCTGCACGCTGAATCCGGACTTCATAAAAATCGACATGAACATAATCCGCGGAATCGAGACGGACGGAATAAGACAGTCGATGGTCAGAAACCTCGCCAAATTCTGCGATGAGTCGGGAACGGCGATTGTGGCGGTCGGCGTGGAGACCGCGCGCGAGCTTGACACGCTGCTGAATCTGGGCGTTCACCTGGCGCAGGGATTTTTTCTGGGCCGGCCCCAGCGTGTTCCCGGAAAAGTGACCGCGGCGGCTTACGCGAGGATCGCCGCCCACAGAAAGAATTCCGAGTCTCTCAGAAACCGCGCCGAGCCTGAGAATGCCGGCGGAAAACGGGAAAATTCCACGGAGAGGAAAAACGCTCCGGCAGAAAAGGAGCGGACAATACGCGGCGGTACGCACAGCATCGGAGAGCTTGCGGCCCAGGGAGTTACGGTTTTTCCGGATATGCCGCTCACCGAACTGATGGGATTTTTCCATGCGAATCCGGCCTGCCCTCTTGTCACGGTTGTCGATACGGAACAGCACGTGCTTGGAATAATGCCGCGCATGGTTCTTGCCGACATTCTGGGCGGTCAGTTCGGGTTCGGTCTGAACAGCCGTAAAATTCTGCGCGACATGATGCTGACGGAGTTTCTTGCGGTGGACTGGAACGAGACCTCCGGCGCGGTCGCTACAAAAGCAATGGCGCGCGGAGATAAAAATCTCTACGACCCGGTGATTGTGGAGCGCGGCGGAAAATATTCCGGAATCGTAACAATCAAGGAGCTTCTGGACTGCATTGTCACTGTCGAGGTGAACGAGAGGACGCGCGAAATCAGCCGGAAGAACAGGCTTCTTCAGAACCAGCAGCAGATTCAGGCACGCGACATGAAAATGGCGGAGCTTGTGCAGAAAAGCTTCTACCCTTCGGCGGCTCCTTGTGGAGACGGATGGGAATGTGCGTTCATCTTCCGCCCGATGGCATCGGTTTCCGGAGATTTGTATGATTTTTACCGCGGCGGAGACGGAAAATTCTCAGGAGCCGGACTTTTCGATGTATCGGGCCACGGTGTGGCCTCCGGCCTTGTCGGAATCCTGTCAAAATATCTTGCCGAAAAAATCTTCACCTCAGGAACGGATAAACCGCTCGGTGACGTGATGGGAGAATTCAGCAGGACGCTTTCGGAAGCCAAGGGCGCGGTAGAGAACTACCTGACCGGAATTTTCCTCAGGATAGACGGAAATCATGTTGAATATGCGAACGGAGGACACACCGATGTTCTTCTGCGCAGCCAGGACGGAAAAGTGTCCGTTCTAGGCGGAGAGGACGGCTCTTTCCGCGGAATGTTTCTCGGCATGGCAGGACTTGACGACAAATACGGCACTGTCAATGCCAGAATGAAAAAAGGCGACACGCTTCTTCTTTATACCGACTGCCTTGTCGAGAGCCGGAATCTCGCCGGCGACGAGATGGGAGCGGAGCGGCTGGCAAAAATCCTTTCGCAGGCAGAGAAAACCACCGCAAAAGGAATTCTTGAGCATGTCATAGAAATTTTCGGATTATACACGGAAGCAGTGCCGCTGCGCGACGACCTTACGGTGATCGCGCTGCGCTACACCGGCGAATGACGCTCCGCCGCAGATTCCGGCATTACTCCGGAACCGAATATCCTGTGACTCCGACCGCATCCATCGCCGTTTGAATGAGCGTCGGGAAGTACCATTTTCCGGCGGTGCGGTTCAGGTAGCCGTGCTGCTCGCTTCCAGTCGCATTCGCATCGGACGCGCCGTTGTCCCACAGGACTACAGGCATTCCCTTTTTGTACGCCTCGGAGAAATAATATGAGAACCACTTCTCGCGCTCGGAAAGATTTCCCTTGTTCGACGCGCTCGCCTCGCCGATTACAACTCCGATTCCATTGTCAACAAAATTCGTCTTGTAATAGGAGAATTTCTGGTCAAGATCTTTCTTGTCGTCATCGTCAAAAGTTGTGTCCGGATTACTATTGTCATACATCGCAAATTTATAAGGTGAATATGCGTGAACCGAGAAAATCAGGCGGTCTTTTGCAGAATCAGCGTCTTTTGGCATCGTGTAGTTCGGAATAATCTGAAGGTCTGACGTCGCGGCGTAGCACGGAACCATAAGGTAGCGCGTATACTGGTAGTCGCCGCTCACGGAACGAATCGTGTCTATGCAGGTCTTCTCGTATTCAGTCACCACGTTCAGTATATTCTTATCGGTTGTCCACCATTCGTTTCCGTCGAACTGACTGTCCTTGTCCCGCGGCTCGTTCAGAACCTCGAACACAAGCTTCTCGTCGTAGTCCTTGAATTCTTCGGCAATCTGCTTCCATACCGCAGAAAGGAACGCCTTTGACTTTGTTTTCACGGCCGAATCAGATGAGAGCGCGTATCCTGTCTTTCCCGAATTCAGGTCGGAAATGCTGATGTTGTCGTGGTGGACGTTCAGAATGACGAACATTCCCTTTTTATACGCGTAGTCCACAACCTGCCTTACGCGCGCCATCCAAGCCGAATTCACCGTGTATTTTCCGTCCGTGCTCACGTGGTTGTGCCAGCTCACAGGAATTCTGACCGTCTTGAATCCCGCCGCACGCACGGCGTCTATCATCGCCTGAGTCGTAACCGGCATACTCCATGCGGTCTCCGTGCCGGTTCCCTGATTTGTTCCGCCGTCATCTTTTGTGGCGTCCATCGAATTTCCCAGGTTCCAGCCGATTGTCATATTTTTTGCCATGACGACGGAGCTTGAACCTACGGTAACATCCGCATCAGGAACGTCCGTGCCGCCGCCAGTTTCCGTGTTTCCGCCGGAGCCAGAGCCGCCCCCGCCCGTTTCTGACGAGGCGGAAATAACCTTCACTGAAATTTTTGTCAGCTTTATGTTTGATGTTTTTGAGGAGTCAACCGCATTCTGGATAAGATATTTTGCGCCTACGGAAGAGAAGTCCGAGGCTGCGGTTACTTTTTGTGTATAGACCGTTCCGTCGGAAATTCCTTTCTCCTGCCATGCATATTCATGCCATGTCTCGCCGTCAAGCTTTGTCTGGAGACCGATCTGCTTATAGTTCGACGCGCCGTTTACGGTTACGGAGAATGCAACCGAATCCCCGCTTTTTCCGGAAATTTCCGCAGTGAATTCGTAAGTTTCATTTCCGGAGGTTTGCTGGAATGTCTTGTCCGCAACTGAGACTTCCGTATTTTTCTGGGTGTCCGGATCCTGATTCTTGTCATTGTTCTTGGAGCCGGAGTCATTATTTCCGTCATCTTGATTTGTATTTTCGGCTGTGTTGTCATCCTTTGTGCCGGAACCGCCGCCGTCATCAGTCTTCGTATTTTCGGTGCCGCCCGCTCCGGGAATCTGGAGATTGCATGCGACCGGTACAAAAAGCAGTCCGGCCGAGAAAAGCAGCGCGGCAAGCCATGAGAAATATCTTTTTCTGTTCACCAAAACACCTCCTAGTGCGATTTTTACAAGAATCATATATTCGGCGCGCAAAAAAGTAAATTGAAAAATTCGACCCGTTTAATTTGTTTTTTTTCAGAAGAACCACAGCGGAGGCCGCGCCGGACAATCTTATTGATAAAAATAGGGTCTTATATTATAATGGGCGAATTATGACAAGATGTTTTACGATGTTAAAGCCGGGCGTGATAAACCGCCGGCTTGTCGGCGAAGTTATCAGCCGTCTGGAAAAAAAGGGTCTTAAACTTGTTGGTCTCAAAATGATTAACATAACACGGGACATGGCTTCACAGCATTATGCGGAGCATGAGGGCAAGGATTTTTATGATTCACTAGTCGAATACGTCACATCCGGACCGGTGGTTGCCATGGTCTGGCAGGCGGATGACTGCATAACGCTCGTCAGGAAGCTTGTAGGCTCGACAAAACCGTCCGAGGCGCAGCCGGGAACAATCCGCGGCGATTACTGCAGCCACACGTCGCACAACATAATCCACGCATCCGACAGCGATGCCAGCGCCGAAAGGGAAATCAGCATTTTCTTCCGCCCCGAAGAGCTGATCGACTGGGACGACTGCTGCACGAACTGGTACTGAGCGGAGAGCGGGACGGAAACTGTCTGTCAGAATAAGCAAGCGGATAGGAAATAGCTTATATTATGGAAAACAAAACTGTCGGTATTATCGGATGCGGCGCATGGGGAACAGGACTTGCCCAGGCGCTTGCACGCGGAAACAACAAGGTTCAGCTTTGGGCATTGGAACCGGAAGTTGCGGAATCTGTGAACAGCAGCCATGAGAACAAGCTGTTTCTGCCTGGTTTCAGCCTCTCGGAAAACATCACCGTATCAAACGACATCCTTGAGGTTGCGGCAGCAAAGGAATTCCTTATAATCGCATCTCCGTCCCTCTACCTTTCCAGCACAATAAAAAAAATTACGGACGTGCCCAACATTGCGGACGGCTCCACGGTAATCGGAGCGCTTACAAAAGGCTTTGTTCCGTCGCCAGAAGGTCCTAAATTCGTTCTTGAGACCATAGAAAATTCACTTCCCCCGGTATACAAAGGCGCGACCGTGTACATCTCAGGTCCGAGTCATGCGGAGGAAGTCGCGATGGGCAAGCTTACAGGACTTATCGCGGCCTCGGAGAATGCCAAGAATTCGATAAGATTCAGGGAGCTTCTCCGCGTGCCGGGACTTATGGTCTACTCCAGCTTTGATATTATAGGTGTTCAGGTATGCGCCGCGGCCAAAAACGTGATTGCTGTCGTATACGGCGCGCTTGATGCGATTACCGAGACATCGAGGATTTTCGGGGACAACACGGAATCGCTTCTGATGGCTGCCGGACTGAACGAAATCCAGACGCTCGGATTCGCCATGGGCGCGACACATGCGGAGACATTCACATCCATCGCCGGTGTCGGTGACCTTGACGTCACGTGCAAAAGCCGCTACGGACGCAACCGCAGGTTCGGTCAGGACATGATAAAGACCGATATGCTCTCCAAATTCTCCTCGATAGACGACCTGATCAGCAATGTCGGAAAAATCGGCTATCTTCCGGAAGGCGCAATCGCCTGCAAGTACATTCACGAGATAGCGCAGAAAAAAAACATAAAACTGGTCATCTGCGACGGACTTTACAGAATTCTCAACAAGGAAATAACACCGTCAGGGTTTCTGGACGAGCTTCTCGGCTCCGGATACTGACACTCCTAAGGATACATAATCATGCTTGAAAAAATCACGGGAACCTTCAGCAGCATAATCCGCACGATGAGCGGAAAATCAACAATCACAGAGAAAAACATCGAGGATACGGTCGAGCAGATAAAAATGGCGCTGCTTGAGGCCGATGTAAACCTGCGCGTCGTCAGACGCTTCGTCAACTCCACGGTGGAGGAGGCGAAAGGCGAGAAGGTTCTCAAATCGGTGAATCCGGGACAGCAGTTCGTAAAAATCATATACGACAGGCTTGTATCCATGCTCGGAGACACAAAACAGGATCTCCATCTGAAAGGACCGGACACCCAGTCCGTAATCCTGATGCTGGGTCTCCAGGGCGCGGGAAAAACCACCGCCGCGCATAAACTTGCGGCAAGACTTGCCGGTGAAGGCAGAAAGCCCCTTCTGGTCGCCTGTGACCTTGTCCGCCCGGCAGCCGTGGAGCAGCTGTGCCAGCTGGGAGCTAAGATAAATGTTCCTGTATACAAGGAGGACGGCAAGGATGCCGTCAGAACCGCGAAAAATTCACTGGACTATGCGCGCAAAAATCAGTTCGACACGATAATAATCGATACCGCCGGTCGTCTCCAGATTGACGGAGAGATGATGGATGAGCTGGTCAGGATAAAGAAGGCGGTCTCCCCGGTGGAGGTTCTTCTTGTCGCGGACGCCATGACAGGACAGAATGCCGTGGAAATAGCGAAGACATTCGACGAGCAGCTGGGACTGACAGGCGTAATACTGACGAAATTCGACTCCGACGCACGCGGCGGCGCGGCGCTTTCGCTGAAATCCATAACAAACAAGCCGATTCTGTTCATCGGAACAGGAGAAAAGACAGGAGACTTCGAGCCGTTCCATCCGGAGCGGATTGCGAGCAGAATTCTCGGAATGGGCGACATAGTCTCGCTCGTGGAGAAGGCCCAGGAGACGGTGGATCAGGAGCAGGCAGAGAAGCTCCAGAAAAAAATGAGCCGGAACGAATTCACGCTGCAGGATATGCTGGAGCAGTTCCAGCAGGTCAGCAAGATGGGCTCAATGCAGTCGCTTATGGAGATGATGCCAGGAATGGCGGCACAGCTCGGAGACAGGCAGATTGACACGGGCGGAATCAAAAAACAGCAGGCGATAATCCAGTCCATGACCATGAAGGAACGCCAGAACCACCTGATAATAGGCCCCTCAAGACGGAAACGGATTGCCAAGGGCTCAGGAACATCCGTCGCAGACGTGAACAAACTCATAAAGCAGTTCGAGAAGACAAAACTTGCGATGAAGAAGATAAGCAGAAACCGCGGACTTCAGGGCAAGCTGATGAGCCAGCTGGGAATGGATATGGGAAACATGTTCAGAAGGTAGGATGCAGGTCCGGACATTTTCCGCATGACACAAAAAAAGGCTTCCTTTTACAAGGAAGCCTTTTCTTTTCAGACTGAATGCTGCTTAGCAGTTCTCGCTGAAGTATTTGATTGTGCGTACCCACAATGCAAGCAAGTGCGTAGCATTGTGCCGGAGCATAACTCGAAGAGTTTGCGACAAGTAAAACATGAAAGAACAATCAAATACTTAAAAAACAAAAAGGCATCCATTTTCAGGATGCCCTTTCACTTCAAAAACTAGCTGTAATTAGCAGTTCTCGCTGAAGTATTTGATTGTTCTTACCATCTGTGATGTGTAAGATGTTCTCGTTGTCATACCAAGAAACAACCTGTACCTGGTATGTATCGTCAGACAATCTTAGAAACCATAGTCTGTGTAGCATCGAAGAGAGAGCCGAAGCGCATTCCGATTACATCTGAAGAAACAATCTGATCTTCGTTGTATCCGAAAGATTCCGTCGCGGCGGCTTTCATAGCGGCGTTGATGTCCTCTTTTGTAACTCCGGCTTTCTTCACGACAGCCGTGAGGATTGTTGTGGATCCTGTCGGAACCGGAACACGCTGAGCTGAGCCGATCAGTTTTCCGTTCAGTTCAGGAATTACAAGGCCGATGGCTTTTGCGGCACCGGTTGAGTTCGGAACGATGTTCGCCGCTCCGGCGCGTGAACGGCGGAGGTCACCCTTGCGCTGCGGACCGTCAAGAATCATCTGGTCACCGGTGTAAGCGTGGATTGTAGACATGATTCCGCTCTGGATCGGAGCATAGTCGTTGAGAGCCTTAGCCATAGGAGCAAGACAGTTTGTCGTGCAGGAAGCGGCGGAAATGATGTTGTCGTTCTTTGTGAGCGTCTTGTGGTTTACATTGTAAACGATTGTCGGAAGATCGTTTCCGGCAGGAGCCGAGATGACAACCTTGCGCGCGCCGGCGTTGATATGAGCCTGGGCCTTTTCCTTTGAAGTATAGAAGCCTGTGCACTCAAGGACGACATCGACTCCGAGCTTGCCCCACGGACAGGTGTTGGCATCTTTCTCGGCGTAGATTTTGATTTCCTTTCCGTCAACGATGATTGAATCCTCTGTGGCGGAGACAGTGTGTTTTCCTTCACCGATTTTTCCGGCAAAACCGCCCTGTGCTGTATCATATTTCAGAAGATGGGCAAGCATCTTCGGGCTTGTAAGATCGTTGATTGCGACAACTTCATAACCGTCAGCATCAAACATCTGTCTGAAAGCGAGACGACCGATACGGCCGAAACCGTTGATAGCAACTTTAACCATTTAAGTTAGCTCCTTATTCGAATTTTGGATTCATTTTATTTCTATTAAAGAAAATAGTCAATATTTGATGGCAAGGCAATAAAACGGAGAACCGGCTGAACCAATTCCTCACGCTCAGACAAGTCCGGCCTTTAGCCTCTCGATATACCCGGAATCCTCAAGATATTTCCGCCGTGTTATAATCAGATTTATAAGCTCCTGATACATATTGAAATCCACCTCAAGGGCGATGGGAAGAATAAAATACTCAGTCTCATCGCAGTAACGTTCGATGAATTTCGGGTCAGTGACAAATCCGAGGCTTATCATGTTGCTTATTCTGTCCGCGCATTTCAGCACCTTCGCCTTCTGACTGCCATAAGCAATTATGTTGCGCAGATATTCCTTCTTGTCCTGACCGTCCTTTTTTGTCACCTCAAGAACAAGCCTGTACACATCAGGCCCATCATCATCGGCGTTGACAATCAGGCTGTGGTCAAACCCCGGAATATCCTCAATCGTATCATGAATACAGGAAGCCTTCAGCAGAACGGCATCTATATAACCGTAGTCAATCAGGATCGCCATCGTATCAAGCTGGTGGCGGAACATATTGCCGCCCGCATGACGCGCCTTTCCTATAAGCCCGGTGGCAAGCTGCATATACGGAGCCAGAAAAATGCTCTTGAGCTGGAGCATGTGCTGTGTATCCATCTTATCCGGCTTGTTCGTGTTCATCTCATAACGCTGCCTTGCCATCACAGAACCTCCTGACCGCTCCTCTACAGACAGTCCACATAAGACCGCAGTTTTTCGACACGGCGGCGGCTTTCCTCAAGCTTCTGCTGTTCCGCAGCCACAAGTTCTGCCGGAGCGTGCTCGGCGAAGGAGCCTGAAAGTTTCGCCTCGCTTCTTTTTATCATTGCAGTCTCGGAATCAATTGATTTTGTAAAGCGCGCGAGCAGCTGCTCCCGGTTTATGCTCTCGTCAACCAGAATGAACGCCTCGAATCCTGTTCCGACTGTTCCGATTGAGCTGGCAGGCTTTTCGTCCGTAAATCCGACCGAGGAAACTCCGGCAAGAAGCTGAATCATCTCGACCTTCTCGCGGCATACTTCCGCCGCGCTGCCCTTCTCCACCAGAAGCGCGATTTTTATTTTCGCGGCGGGATCGATTCCGCATTCCGTCCTGAGGGCGCGCACCTTGCCGATTAAATCCTTGAGAACCGCAAAACGCTTCTCCGTATTCCCGTCCTCGCGCGCCCCGGCAAATTCAGGATAAGGCGCGTTTATCAACATTCCATCATATTCACAGGCGGACGCAACCTTCAGAACGCCTGCGGCCTTCGCGGATTTTCTTGCCTCAGCAATCTGAGCAAGCGGAAGCTTTCCGTAAATCTCCTCCGTCACGAACGGAAGGAAGGGATGGAGCAGCCTCAAGTTCTCCTCAAGAATATTCAGCAGGACGGAAGCCTGTCTGTCCTTCTCGGCATCGTCTCCGTCACGGAAATTTATTTTTGTGGCCTCCACGTACCAGTCGCAGAATTCGTTCCAGAAATATTCCATCAGGGCGGAGGCGGCGTCGTTGTAGCGGTAGCTTTCAAGAGCCTCGCGCGCGGTTTTCGCGGCATGGTTCAGCCGTCCGTAAATCCATCTGTCAAGCTCGGTCAGATCGGAGTCGCCTACCGGAACAAGGTTTCTTCCCTCAAGATTCCCGAGCAGATAGCGCGAAGCGTTCCACACCTTGTTGCAGAAGCGGCTTCCAAGCTTGAACGAATCCTTGTCAATAAGGATGTCCTGTCCCTGGGCGCACATGAATCCGAGCGTGAATTTGAGCGCGTCCGCTCCGTACATATCGATAATCTCAAGAGGATCCATTCCGTTGCCGAGCGACTTGGACATCTTGCGGCCCTGCTTGTCGCGGACAAGTCCGTGGATGTAGATGTCATGGAACGGAGCCTTTCCGGTGAATTCAAGTCCGGCCATAATCATCCTCGCCACCCAGAAGAAAATTATGTCATAGGCCGTAACAAGCGCGGTGGTCGGATAGAATTTCTCAAAATCGGCGGTGTTCTCAGGCCAGCCGAGCGTGCTGAAAGGCCAGAGCCAGGAACTGAACCAGGTGTCAAGGACATCCGGATCCTGCTCAAGTTTTTCCTTGGATGCGCCGCATTTCGGACATTTTTCCGGATCAGCGCGGCTTACAATCTCGTTTCCGCATTCCGAGCATGTCCAGGCCGGAATTCTGTGTCCCCACCAAAGCTGACGGCTTATGCACCAGTCGCGGATTCCGGTGAGCCAGTGCTCATAGGTGTTCTCCCACTTCCTCGGATAAAAGACAATCTCTCCGTCCTTCCAGGCCTTGAGAGCCTTGTCCGCAAGCGGCTTCATCTTGACAAACCACTGCCAGCTCAGATACGGCTCGACGACCGTTCCGCAGCGGTAGCAGTGCCCGACAGAATGGGTGATTTTCTCCTCGTCCTTGAAAAGTCCGAGCTCCTTCAGATCTTCTATAATAACGGCACGTGCCTTGGCGCAGGTGAGACCGCGGTACTTTTCCGGACAGTTCTCGTTCAGCGTTCCGTCCGGATTAAGGATATTTATCACCTCAAGGCCGTTCCTCTGCCCCACCTGCCAGTCGTTCGGATCGTGGGCCGGAGTTATTTTCACCATTCCTGTCCCGAATTCGCGGTCAACGTAGCTGTCGGCGATGACAGGAATTATGCGGTCCGTAAGCGGAAGCTTCAGCTTTTTTCCGACAATTGACTTGTAACGCCCGTCCTCCGGATTCACGGCGACCGCCGTATCTCCGAGCAGGGTTTCAGGACGCGTCGTGGCGATCTCGATTCTCGTCGAGCCATCAGGAGCCGGTCCGTCCGCATATTCATAGTAGATGTGATACATCGCGCCCTGAGTGTCGGTGTGGTCAACCTCGTCATCGGCAAGCGCGGTTCCGCAGCGCGGACACCAGTTCACAAGATAGTGTCCTTTGTAGATAAGCCCGCGCTCGTACAGCGTAACAAAGACATCGCGGACAGCCTTTGAAAGTCCCTCGTCCATGGTGAACCGCTCGCGGTCCCAGTCCGTTGAATTTCCGAGCTTCCGCTGCTGCTTTACGATTGTATTATGATGATCTTCCTTCACCTGCCAGGTGCGCTCAAGGAATTTCTCGCGCCCGAGGTCATTGCGCGTCTTGCCTTCTTTTTTCAGCTGACGCTCCACGACGTTCTGTGTCGCGATTCCGGCATGATCCGTTCCTGTCACCCAGAGAGTGTTGTCTCCCTTCATTCTGTGGTAGCGGACGACAATATCCTGAAGCGTGTTGTTCAGGCCGTGCCCCATGTGCAGGACGCCGGTCACATTCGGAGGAGGAATGACGACGGAATAAGTATCGGTTTTCTTGCTGCACTGCGCGCACTGGCAGTGAACCGGATTCTTCTCGTCAGAAACCGGCTTGAAATATCCCTTGCTTTCCCATTCTGAATAAATGCGGTCCTCAAAAGACTTCGGATCGTAAGCTTTCTCAAGTTCAATAGCCTTCATCGTTCATTCCGTCCTTGGTTCTAAAAATACGATGACAGAGATTATAATGAATTGCTACGGCCTTATCAATTATTCAGGAAACGGACGGATTGTCAGCTGTTTGTAAGCGACTCCGATATATTGAAGCAGTTGTCGCCGATTTTTTCGATCAGGCGGACAAGATCTATGTAAAGAAGCTCCGCCTTGACATCAGCCCCGGATTCCAGGCGTTTGCGCGCGATTTTTTTAAGCTCCTTTCGGTAGCTGTCAATCTGGTTCTCAAGCTCGGTCGCCATCGCAAGCTTCGCCTCGTCAAGCTGCCTGTTCACATTTATTCTTATGAACTGGAGGAACTGCCTTGCAAGCTCGACATAAGGAATCATAAGCTCCATATCCTCCTGCGGAAATTTCATCTTTTTCGTGATGCTTTTCTCTATCAGCATGGCGGCGCTGAAACAGCTGTCCGACATATTCTCAAGCTCATCGACAATCTGAATCATGTTGTTTATGTGGATGGACTGCTTCTCGTTTACAGGAAGGTTTCCGCATTTCAGCAGATAGCGCGTGACCTGCTCGTGCATCTGGTCGATGTAGTCCTCCTCCTGCTCGATGGGTTTTATATGCTCATCGACAAATTCCCTGTCACGCCGGCTGAATCCGACCTGAATCCTGTCGAACATTCCGGTGACGATGTCCGTTATGTCTGAAATGGCCTTCTCCGCCTGAATCATGTAGACAGCGACGTTTCCGGTCTTCTGGAATTCGGGGAATTCAAGGTGATACGGCTCGTTCTCGATTCCGCCCTTCTGGATGATGATTTTTTCCGAAAGACGGACGATTTTCTCGGAGAACGGAAGGAACACAACTGTGGCAAGAGTGTTGAAAACCGTATGCAGCATGGAGATTCTCGTCGCGATGTTCGATGCGGGATCACCGGGCGTTATGAGCGACACGAACGCAAGAAACGGACGGAACACAATCAGGGTCACCAGAGTTCCGACGGTATTGAAAAGAACATGAATCAGGGCGACGCGGCGCGCATTCGTGGAGCTTCCGAGCGAGGCGAGCACGACATCTATCGTAGAACCGATGTTGCTTCCGAGCGTCATCGCGGCCGCGAATTCCCAGGTGACAAGCCCGTTGTATGCCATTGTAATGACAATGGCGGTGAACGCGCTTGATGAATGCAGCAGCGCCGTAATGAAAATTCCGGCGGCAAAAGCAATCAGGACAGAAAGGGCGCCGAAATTCTGAAGACGGTTCAGCCATTTCAGCTGCTCAGGCTCGAACGATATTGCCGCCGAGAGCATACTCAGTCCGAGAAAAAGCAGCCCGAATCCCATAACCGCCTCGCCGATGTTTCTGTAGCTTCCGCTCTTCATCAGCGAGAGGAAAAATCCAAGTCCAAAGGCGGGAACGGCGAAATTTGAAATATTGAAGTTGAATCCGAAGATCGAGACAATCCAGGCGGTGACCGTTGTTCCTATATTCGCACCGAAAATCACACCAACTGACTGGCTCAGCGTCATCAGGCCGGCATTCACGAATGTCACGACCATGACGGTTGTCGCTCCGGAAGACTGGATTATCATCGTGATGAAAAGTCCGGTCAGCAGCGCCATGAATTTGTTCTTTGTCATGAAACCAAGCGCACGCTGGAGCTTCTCGCCCGCGCTCTTCTGGACGCCGCTGCTCATAAGCTGCATTCCATAAAGCAGGAAGCCCAGGCTTCCGACAAGCTGAAGAATCAGTACGAATATATTCATGCCGACATGATACAGTAAAACAAGTCTTCTTTTCAAGAAAAAACAAATGCGGTACAATGGCGGCGGAACAAGCTATGAGACTCAGAAAAAATTTCAGCGTGCGGCTGCTTGCATTTCTTATGATTCCGCTTCTCGGCGGCTGCGCGGACGACAGACAGCAGATTTCCGAAACATATTCACAGCAGATAGAACTTGAGGACGCGGAAATTCCTGGCGGCGCCGGGACTCAGTTCTGGCACGTCACGAACAGAAGGCTTTTCGTCCTGCTCGGATACGACTTCAACACCGGAGCCGCGGCAGAAGAGACAGCCAGAATTCTCACGGAAAGATACGGAGCCGCCGCGGACGGAGGCCTTGTGGAGACAGTGAGGTATCCCGACGATTTCAGGCACGGCGGAAAAAGCTTTGTCTCAAGCCTCACGGCGATGCTTTCGGACAGCTCAAAAGACTATGCGGGCGTGCTGATTCTCGGCGCGCCGGAGAACACCCATACCGCGCTTGCACGCCTGCAGGACGAATGGAACCAGGAGATTCCATTTCCGGTGGCCGCGCTTTTTCCCCAGGATGACATACTCGGTCTTGAGGCGACATGCGATTTTGTCCTGGACAAGGGAATTGCGGATTCCGCGGCGTCAGACATGAGCGAGGAGACTCAGAATGACATTTCCGGCGCGGCCGAGATAATAACGGCAGCCGCGGACTATATGCTGGAGGCCGGAGACCTGATTTCAGCGGCTCCGTCACTTAGAATCCATATACAGCAGATGCTCGGCTCACGGAAATTCCACAGCTACACCGACCCGGAATCGGGACTGCAGTCCGTCAACCACTTTGTGATAGACTGAAACACAATGATCTCTCTGATTCAGAACAGAAACGGCATCATAGGCGACAGCTCATACATAAAATCACTGAATTCACTTGAAAGCGCAAGAATTCTTGTGGTCTCAGATTCGCACGGAGACTACAGCGTTTTCAGGAACATAATAACGCGGTTCGGAAAAACGACGGATGCGCTTGTGTTCTGCGGCGACGGAGCCTCCGAAATAGCAGGAGCCGTTGACGAGGCGGCGGCTTCGGCGGAATTTGCGGAATGTGTACCCGGAGCGGTGATTTTCGTGCGCGGAAACGGAGACCCCGGATTCATCTGCACACGCGAGAGAATCCGTCTGCCGGAAGACACGGAGGCAGGCTATCCGGAGAGACGGCTGAGCATACCGCCGGTGCAGACAGCGGAAATATGCGGACGCAGAATTCTTGTGGCGCACGGCCATACGATGAGCATAAAATACGGAACAGACCTGCTTCTGGCTGAAGCCACAGCCGAAAACTGCGGAATCGCAATCTTCGGACATTCACATATTCCGGAGAACCGGACCGAAAGAGGAGTCACCCTGATGAATCCGGGAAGCTGCTCTCTTCCAAGAGGAGGATTTCCGCCGTCATTCGCGATAATGACAATCGGAAGGGGAATTCTGGATACGTCATTCATAAGAATCACAAGAAAATCCGGCGGAACGGAATTCAGCCTGTTCACGCCTCCGCTATGACGCGATTTTCATAGAAAGGAATTCCGGCCGGCTCAAATCAAGACATTTTCTTCCATAACAAAGCCCCAGTCATCATGACCGGGATAGACACGCGAGCCAGGACGCACGGCCTTTGCAAGAAGTCCCAGGCTTCTGCCCATTGCGCGGCGGTCTCCGCCGTACATATCTGTCCTTCCATAGGTTCCGGAAAAAAGAGTGTCACCGGAGATAAGCCATCCTCTGCTTCCGTTATAAAAACAGACTGAGCCAGGACTATGCCCCGGAGTATGGATAATCCGCCATTCGGAAAGCGCGCCGGCGACACCGGAATCAGCGGAACGTACGACCGAACCGAGGTTTTCTCCGCCCCGGAACACGACATCTGGAAGCGGCTGCTCCGAAACAGTCCGAGAAAGATGGCCAAGACGGAAAAGTCCAAGCAGATGACGGTTCATCGGCCCCACACAGCCAAGCTCACCACATTCAGCCTCATGCACGGCCAGAACGGCATCAGGAAATTCGGCCTTTACCGCGGAGATTCCGGTTATATGATCAAAATGCGTGTGTGTAAGAAGAACCGCCACGCACTCAAGACCGCGGGATTCAAGAAAGCCGGTCACCGCCCGCCCGTCTCCGGAAAGTGCACAGGCGGCGGGATCCACTACAAAAACGCTTTCCGGTCCGGATGGAACAATCCAGGTGTTGACACCAAGAATTCCGGAACAGACCGGCCACGGTGAATCCAATTCCGGCATCAGGCTCACTCACCCGCCGGAGCAAAGGACGGGAACGGCTCTTTTTCGGCGGCGGCCTTCTCTGCGGCGGCATAAGCTGCGGCATCCTCGGCCGCCATGTCTCCGTTCCCGGCTGAAACCTGGGAGCTGTCATTTTCAGCAGCGGCCTCGCCAGAAGGATTCATATCCCTGAGGCGGGAATAGCTCACGGCAAGCTTGCGTCCCCTGTAATCATATCCGTTGAGCTTTTCGATTGCCTGTTTTGTATCCTCGGTATAAAGCTGGATGAAAGAATAGTTCGCAAGGACCTTTATGTCACCGATTCTCTCGCGGTCGATTCCGGCGACTCCGACAAGCAGTCCGACCAGATCACGCGGATACACACGGCGGTTACGTCCGATGCTGATGAAAATCGATGTCGCCTGTGACGGATCTATCTGAACTCTCGGATGCGGAATTCTTTCCTCGGTGGCTCCGTCGTCAGCCTGATCAAACGGGCGTTCCGTTCTCGGACGGAATTCACGTCTGAACGGTTCCGCCGTCTCTCCCCTTCTTCCCTGCATCGGACGGGCTGTCCTCCTCATATTCCTGAAGAACGACCTGTCATGTTTCAGCGCTTCCTTGAGCAGCGAAGCGGCGACATACTTTCTGAGAGAAAGCGGAACATTTTTCTTGTATATCTTTATAAGTTTAGAAAGGGTGTCAATGTTCTCCTCCGTCTTGACCCTGTTTACCGCATCCTGAAGAAAGGCGACAACCTGTTCCTCGTTAATCTCAAATTCTCTGTTGTAGCTCATCTGGCACTCCTATAAAATTCAGCCGCCAATCACAGCGGCATAGCCGGAACCCGTTTTTTTAAAACCGTTTCTCAGCAGCAAAGGCTGAATGAATTCCGGTACAATTGTTTCCGGCAGCAAAACAAGTTTTTTCCCGCGTTTCCTCAAATCCGCGAGACACTCCGAAAGAAGCTCCGTACCTATACCAAGACCACGGAACTGCCTGGGCACAAAAAATGCAGTCAGCACGACGGCCGACTCCCAGGACTTTGAAACTGACGCCGAGGTGATACATCCCGCAAATTCATCAGCCGGGCTCCTGCACACGACTCCGGAACAAATGGCGGACCCATAAAATTCAAACTGATTCCGCCAGAGTTCATAAAATGCGAAGCCGACATAATCCGGTATGTCATCCCCGTAATTTTCCACGGATGCGCCCACAGAAAGAAGGATTTCATTTCTGTCATTATCAGGAGCATAAGCCCTGAATGAAAAATCATCGCGCACAAGAGAACTGTCCGATTCGGTTATCAGATCCAGTTTCTCCAGTCCCCAGATTTCGCACAGTCCGTTGTACCATCCGCTGATATAATTCTGCATCGTCCTGAATTTGAACGAATGCCATTTCCTGTCAACTTCAGGATAATCCTTCAGCACATTTCTGAAATTTCTGAACACCCCCCTTCCTGAATGGAGCGCCTCCAGCAGACGTTCGCGCGCAAGCGGCGAATAAAGATTTTTGGCAAATTCATCGCGCATCGCGAAACCGTCTGCGGAAGTCCATTCCGGCAGTTTGTAGTATCTGACTCCGTCATCCGAAACGGAGCCGTCCTGCTCCACCAGCACATTCTCCTGGGCATCAACAAGAAAAGTCTGCTCCTGATTTTCCAGAGCGTTCTGAATTTCGTCGGCGAGAGTGTCGGTAAGAGTAAAAGTCATCTACAGTTCCGAAAGTCCGTCCCTGCCGCTTACTATGGAACTTATAAGTCCGTATTCCACAGCGGCATCGGAATCAAGCCAGTAATCACGGTCCGTATCCTTAGAAACCTGTTCCAGCGCGGTTCCCGTCTCGTCGGAAATCAGTCTGTTCAGCTTTGCACGTGTTTTCTCCAGCTCCTTCGCATGGATCTCGATATCCGTCGCGACGCCCTTCATTCCGCTCATGGGCTGGTGAATCAGATAGCGGCTGTTCGGAAGTCCGACCCTCCGCGGTTTCGGAACGGCAAGCAGCACGAGAGTCGCGGCGCTGGCGATAAGTCCCATTCCTATAAGGACAACGGGAGCCTTGACAAAACGAATCATGTCAAAAATCGCAAAGCCCGCATCCACATCTCCGCCGGGAGAATCTATGTACATATAAATTGTCTTCGAGCTGTCATCCGCCTCAAGAACCAGAAGCTGCCTGACGATTTTATCCGCAAGCTCCTTGTTTATCTCGCCGGAAAGAATAATCTGCCTTGTCTTGAGGAATTTTTCGGTAAGCGGATCCGGCATTTCCGGCATCTTTTTCTTGTCGTCCTCGTCCTCATCATCAAAAAGGGGCGACTGATAGATTGATTTCATGATTGCTCCAAATAAGAATTCAATCTCCGCAGAAATTCAAATCGACGATTCTTACGGAAGCGGAGATTATTTCTATATAATACTGAAAGAACAACTGTTATTCAACAATGACGGATTTTTTTCGGAAATTCCGGCCCTCACAGGGAAAATGATTCCGTAAGAGAACCGGCAAAAAAATCTGACCTTATCAAAAATACTCAAGCTGAATATTTTCATAATATCAATTTATTCTTAGATTAGCTCATGCCAGAAGAATGCAGTCAGCCCGCATTTCTGTTCTGCCGCTGACGTGCGTTGCGAATTGAATTTCTTTACAGGAGGAACATATTATGGAAGAAAACAGAAGCGCTCTTAACAGGCAGCTTGCGCAGATGCTCAAAGGCGGCGTGATTATGGACGTAACCACACCCGAACAGGCGAAAATCGCGGAGGCGGCGGGCGCGTGTGCGGTGATGGCGCTTGAACGGATTCCGGCGGACATAAGGGCTGCAGGCGGAGTGTCAAGAATGAGCGATCCCAAGATGATAAAGGGAATTCAGGCGGCAGTATCGATTCCCGTGATGGCGAAATGCCGGATAGGACATTTTGTCGAGGCTCAGGTTCTGCAGGCTATAGAAATCGACTACATCGATGAGAGCGAGGTTCTTTCTCCGGCTGATGACGTGCATCACATCAACAAGAATGAATTCCGGGTTCCGTTTGTCTGCGGAGCAAAAGATTTGGGGGAAGCGCTGAGGCGCATAAACGAGGGAGCCTCCATGATAAGGACAAAAGGCGAGCCCGGAACAGGGGACATAGTGCAGGCGGTCCGCCATCTGAGGAAGATGA
Organism: Treponema sp. UBA792; assembly: GCA_002296965.1. GTDB lineage: Bacteria > Spirochaetota > Spirochaetia > Treponematales > Treponemataceae > Treponema_D. The sequence continues at coordinate 71,539 of DBIW01000042.1, forward strand.
ACAGTCAGATTGCCGGAATAACCGCGATGAGGGACGACGAGCTTTTTAACGCGGCAAAGGAGCTCCAGGTTCCCTTCGAGCTTGTGAAATATATCCATGACAACAGACGGATTCCTGTCGTGAATTTTGCGGCGGGAGGAGTGGCGACACCTGCGGACGCCGCGTTCATGATGCAGCTCGGCGCGGAAGGTGTATTTGTCGGATCTGGAATATTCAAGTCCGGAAATCCGGAAAAACGTGCGGCGGCAATTGTAAAGGCGGTGACGAATTTCACGGATGCGGAGATGATTGCCTCACTTTCCGAAGACCTGGGAGAAGCTATGGTCGGAATAAACGAAAACGAGATAAAGCTTCTTATGGCGGAACGCGGAAAATGATTACCGTAGCCGTATCCGCAGTCCAGGGCGGATTCATCGAACATGAGAATATGTGCCGCAGGCTCGGTGCGGAATGTGTGGAGCTGCGCCAGTCATCCGACCTGGACAGACATTTTGACGCGCTCATACTTCCGGGCGGCGAGAGCACGGTACAGGGAAAGCTGCTGAAGGAACTTGGAATGTTCGGCCCCCTGAAAGAGATGATTGAGAACGGCCTTCCTGTCCTGGCCACCTGCGCCGGACTGATTCTGCTTGCGGAAAGCAGCGCCAACGACACCAGAAAATGGTTCGCCACGATGCCGGTCACAGTGGTCAGAAACGCATACGGAAGACAGCTCGGAAGCTTCCACACCTCCGCAGAATTCCGCGGAATCGGTAACGTTCCCATGACATTCATCCGCGCGCCATATATAGAAAACGTCCGGGGAGAGACGGAAATTCTCGCAGAGACGGGCGGACACATCGTAGCCGCAAGGTGGAGGAACCAGACGGCGCTGTCGTTCCATCCGGAGCTTGACGGCGACCTGAGAATTCACCGCCAGTTTCTGGAATCCGTATAAAGTCCGCGCATGGCGAACCCGGCTGGCAATCCGCCGTTAATTTCCGACGGATTCTCAGCCGGGTCTCTTTCAGAAAACCTACATGGGCGAGCCTGACATGACAGAAAAATTTTAAACCAGAAATTATGTAAAAACAAAAAAAATCCCGCCAGAAAAAATTCCAGCGGGATAAACTTACCTAGTTTGCCTTTCGGCAAACTAGCGCAGCTGTTATGCTTTATTCAAGCGAGTTTCGAGGTCGTCCAAGCAGGCAGACAATTCTTTTGGAAGGTGTTTGCCGAACTTTGGATAGTGGTTCTCGCGGATGTCTTTGCATTCCTTGAGCCAGCCTTCCTTGTCAACTGCTGTGATTGCTGGAATCTGTGCTTTGTAAACGTCTGCAAGACCGTCAAGGTTGAGAGCGCCTTCTTTTGGCATGAATCCGATTGGTGTGTCAACGTAGTTGTCTTTTCCGTCGCAGCGGTCAAAAATCCATGCAAGAACGCGGCTGTTGTCGCCGTATCCTGGCCACATGAATCCACCTGGAAGATCCTTGTTGTTTTCGTCCTTGCGGAACCAGTTAACATAGAAAATCTTAGGAAGCTTGTCTTTGTCAGCAGCAGCGTTGCCAACGTCAATCCAGTGCTGGAAGTAGTCGCCCATGTTGTATCCGCAGAATGGAAGAATTGCGAATGGGTCGCGGCGGATTTTTCCAACCTGAGAAGCGTCGATTGTAGAAGCGGCAGTGATTTCTGAACCTACGATAGATCCAAGGAATACACCGTGGTTCCAGTTGCGGCTCTGGTGTACGAGCGGAACTGTTGAAGGACGGCGACCGCCAAACAAGATTGCGCTGATTGGTACACCTTCTGGAGATTCCCAGTCAGAAGCGATACAAGGACACTGTTTTGCAGGAGCTGTAAAGCGTGCGTTCGGATGAGCGAATTCTTCACCCTTAGGAGATTTGTCTTTTGGAAGAGCGTCGCGTGTGTTTCCTTTCCAGTCAACAAGTTTGCCCTTTGCAGGATAACCGATTCCTTCCCACCAAACGTCTCCGTCTTCTGTAAGAGCGCAGTTTGTGAAGATTGTGTTCTTTGAAGCAGCTTCAAGAGCGTTCTTGTTAGATTCAGCAGATGTTCCTGGTGCAACACCGAAGAATCCTGCCTCTGGGTTGATAGCGTAAAGACGTCCGTCTTTTCCGAATTTCATCCAGGCAATATCATCGCCGACTGTCTCAACTTTCCAGCCAGGAATTGTAGGAATAAGCATTGCAAGGTTTGTTTTTCCACAAGCTGAAGGGAATGCGCCGGTAACGTATTTAACTTCTCCTTCAGGGTTTGTGAGCTTAAGGATAAGCATGTGCTCAGCAAGCCAGCCTTCTTCGCGTGC
>DBIW01000042.1:73987-99537 GCA_002296965.1 Treponema sp. UBA792
GGGAACTGGCTGATGTATTTGTGTTCAACATCTGCGCAAGGCCAAACACCGTTGTCTTTTTCGCCGTTGTTGAGCGGTTTACCAACTGAGTGAAGACATGGAACAAAATCTCCGTCCGTGCCGAAATATTCCCAAACTTTTTCGCCTGCGCGTGTCATGATGTCCATATTGAGAACAACGTATTCAGAGTCTGTAAGCTCGATTCCGTATTTTGCAATCGGTGAGCCGAGCGGTCCCATGCAGAAAGGAATAACGTACATTGTGCGTCCGTGCATACATCCTGTGTAAAGACCTTTCATTGTAGCCTTGAGCTCTTTAGGATCAATCCAGTGGTTTGTAGGACCTGCATCCTCTTCCTTTACAGAAGAAATGAATGTGCGTGATTCAACACGGGCAACATCACTTGGAAGCGAGCGGAAAAGGAAGCTGTTAGGCTTTTTTGTAAGCGGAGTTGCAAGGCCTGCATCAACGCATTTTTTCATAAGGCGGTCATATTCGGCTGTAGAACCATCGCAAACAACAACATTGTCCGGCTCACACATCTTAACACATTCTTCAATCCATGCCTTGATTTTGGCATGTTTGATGTCATTAACTGTCATTCGATTACTCCTATAAGTCTCTGTATGCAATCAGGCAAACACCCGAAAACATCACTACAATAATAATGATATTTTTAGGTGAATTCAATAGAAACAGGAATATGACGGACATACCGGCAGTATATGATTCCAGAAACTGCTCCGCCGTGTACAAACGTCCTTTTTTCATATAGAATGGCACGTACAGCAGGACTTTCCATGCGCCTGCAAAATCATTTTCAGAGGATTCCAATATGTACTCCCAGAATGAAGTCCTTGATTTTATCAAGGAAGAGGACGTGAAATTCATAAGGCTGGCGTTTTTCGATGTGTTCGGAAAACAGAAGAACATATCGATAATGGCGGAACAGCTTCCGCGCGCATTCAAAAACGGAATTTCCTTTGACGCCTCGTCCATAAAAGGCTTCGAGACTCCCGAAAAGTCAGATCTTTTCCTTCACCCGGATCCATCGACAATAGTGATTCTTCCATGGCGGCCGTCCCACGGAAGGGTTGTCAGAATGTTCTGCGACATAAGGAATCCGGACGGAACTCCGTACAAAAAGGACAGCCGACACATACTGAAGGAGGCCGTAAAAAAAGCCGGTGAAGCCGGACTGGAATTCAAGTTCGGACCGGAGATTGAATTCTATCTTTTCAAGCTTGACGGAAACAGCTGCCCTACAAAAATTCCGTTCGACGGAGGCGGCTATATGGACATATTTCCCGACGACCTGGGCGAAAATGTGCGCCGCGACATCTGCTTCACGCTTGAGCAGATGGGAATTCCGCCGGAATCCTCACACCATGAGGAAGGTCCCGGACAGAACGAGATTGATTTTCATCACAGCGATGCGGTCTCCGCCGCGGACAATACAGCCTCATTCAAATGGGTTGTCAGGACAAAGGCATCCGCATCCGGTCTCAGCGCGGACTTCTCGCCCAAACCGCTCGCGGCAAAAAGCGGAAACGGAATGCACATAAACATCTCATGCGTCTCGTCATCCGGAGAGGATTTTTCGGAACGCATAACCGCCGGAATTCTCGCGCATATAAAGGAAATGACGCTTTTTCTGAACCCACATTCAGAGTCTTATGAAAGGCTCGGAAAACACAAGGCTCCGAAATTCATCAGCTGGGGACACGGAAACCGCTCGGCGCTGATAAGAATTCCGGCATCCACCTGCGGACAGAAGAGGATTGAGCTTCGTTCGCCCGATCCGGAGGCGAATCCGTATCTTGCGTTCGCACTGATAATCCATGCCGCGCTCGAAGGAATAAAAAACAACATTCCGCTTCCTCCGCCTGTCGAATCCGACCTTGAGAATTCCGCGCTCACGGAAAATTCCGGGCTTGAGGAACTGCCTGCGACACTGGAGGAGGCACGCAGGGCGGCGGCAGAAAGTCCGTTCATAAAGGAAATTCTTGGAGAATCTTTCTTCACATCCTATGGCAGGGAATAACAGCCGGGATTTTTTCGGGAGGAGCTTTCTGTGAGACACGAAAATGACGTGCGTACAGTAATCATCATAACGAAAGACAGCAGAACCTCATCTTTCATTACAGACCTGCTGGTGCCGGCGCTTTTCCACGTCAGCACAGTTGCGGATCAGAACGAGGCCAAAAGGATTCTGATAGACAAGCCGGCGGACATAATTATCGTGGATTCAGGAGATGGAATCGACGCGGAGACTGCGGTGGATCTGTCCGAATCGCCGAGCACGGTCCTTCTTCTGGTGCCGGGCCAGGTCTACGACCAGATTTCATTCCGGGTGGAAACCTACGGCGTCATAACGATTGCAAAACCACTCGACCGTTTTCTCTTCTATACAATGCTGAAGGTGGCCTGCGCGGTTCAGAACAAGATAAGAGCACTTACCGTAAAGACAATGAAGCTTGAGGAGAAAATGGAGGAGATAAGGCTTGTTAACAGGGCTAAGATGATTTTGATGCAGAATCTCACGATGACTGAACATGAGGCGCACAGATACATAGAAAAAGAGGCCATGGACAGGTGCGTAAAAAAGACGGCGATTGCGGAGAATGTAATCAGAACTTACGGCAGCTGAATTTCCAAGCGGCGGACTAAAAAAATCATAGAACTGGAGTAAATTTTATGGAGCTGAAATGGATTGTGCTGGGAACGGCGGTTCTCATGTATCTTCTTGTGATTCTCTTTCAGGAAAAGAAAGTGCTCATAACATCGGCGGCGGTGGCCGTGCTGATTGTGCTGGGGATGATTTTTCCCGGAGAAATATTCACGCAGGCGGCAGGCGGAAGAATTTCCGTCCTGACCCATTCGTTCGGGGAGCTTGTCAACTGGAACATCCTGATGATTTATGTGGGCAGCATGACGATAGCTTCCCTCTTCATCTACTCCAAGGTTCCGGCAAGGATTGCCGACGGAATCGTAAGCCGCTCGCCGTCAACAGGAATCGCGGTGATTCTGATTCTTGCCATGACGGGAATCATATCGATTTTTGTCGAAAACGTTGCGACCGTACTCGTGATGGCGCCGATTGCGATGGCTCTGTCAAAAAAACTCAAGCTGAATCCGGTTCCGTTCATGATCGGGCTTGCGCTGATGTCGAACCTTGAGGGAACAGCGACGCTTGTAGGCGATCCTCCATCCATGATTTTCGCAAGCTACGCCGGATACAACTTCAACGACTTTTTCATCCATCAGGGAAAACTCTCAATTTTCTTTATAATCCAGGCGGGAATGGCGGCCGGATGTATTTTCTTCTATTTTATATTCGGAAAAGTCAGGGAAAAAAGCTCAGTGGAAAAGGAGGACGTCATCTCCTGGGTTCCGCTCGGACTGCTTCTTCTGATGATTTTCGGTCTGGCGGCGATTTCATTCATGAGCTCTGAGCTGGGATATGCGTCGGGAACTCTGGTTGTCGCCCTCGGAGCCGCGGGACTTGTCTGGTACAGATTCTTCCAGAAAAAGAACGGAAAGGAAGTCCTGAAACTGGTGAAAGAGCTTGACTGGGAGACAATCTTTTTCCTGATAGGAATTTTCATTGTAGTCGGAGCGGTATCCGAGACTGGACTTCTCCAGGAATTCGCCGATTTCCTGGCAAGAATAACGGGCGGAAGCAAGCTGGCAGGATTCATACTGATTCTGGCGTTCTCGGTCCTTATTTCCGGATTCGTGGACAATGTTCCGTACATAATCGTCATGCTTCCCGTGGCCGGCGCTCTCGCCGCCGCAATGGGAATCCAGAAGGAACTCTATATGTTCGCGCTTCTTGTCGGCTCGTGCCTAGGAGGAAACCTTACCCCGTTCGGAGCTTCTGCCAACATTGTCGCCATGGGAATTCTCCGAAAGGACGGCCATCCCATAGAATTCACTGGATTCCTCAAAATAAGCGCGCCGTTCACGCTAATAACAACAGCCGCCGCGGCCGCGCTTCTCTGGCTCATCTGGGCATAAAAAACGGCTGCCGGAAAATCATCTTCCGGCAGCCCTTCTTCATCTAAAACCGATTGCAACGTAACATAGTCCGTGCGCCACAAGGAGCCGCGGAATCATAAAAATTCCAGGAACATCATTCAGGCCTGAAACGAGAACAGAACTCCGGGCTGCGGCTGTGCGCCGGCAAGCATATAAGGAGTCTGGGCGACCGCCTGCTGAATCTGCTGCTGGTACTGGCTGATAAGCGCATCGGCCTGTCCGTCACTCATCTCCGTCACCGACTCAACCGGCTGGTTCTTTATCGCGGATATTCTGTCTATCAGAGAATTGAGAATTCTTATTTTGCTTATCGAGATTCCTCTCTGCCCCGCCCCGGCAGCCACACCGGAGACATGATCGAAATGCGAATATACAAGCGAATTCCTGTTCACAGGAACATACAGTTTTCCCGTACCGCCAGAAGAGAAGCCCTGATATGAATAAGGATTCATGCTCAATGATGAAGCTGTCATTTCAACCTCCAGTCATCTCTTTCTCCGCCGCGCGAAATTCTGCGGACAGGGAAAAAGGATTCTTATTCTGGTTATCGGTATATCAGGGAATTTATTTAGCGAAATATTCAATGTTGAAGAAAAATACAGATGACACTAGAATATGCGCCATGTGGATAACAGCAGCGATATTGTCGTCATTTTTCGCCGGCCTTACAGCTGTTCTTGCGAAGTCAGGCATAAAGCAGACGGATTCTGACGTAGCGACCGCGCTCAGAACCGCCGTTGTGGTGATTTTCTCATGGCTGATGGCGCTTGTTTCCGGCGCAATGCCGCCCGTAAGCCGAATCAGCGCAAAGACCCTTACGTTCCTGATTCTTTCCGGCGCCGCGACGGGAACGTCCTGGCTGTGCTATTTCCGCGCGCTGTCCATCGGTGACGTGAACAAGGTCGCTCCGATCGACAAGTCAAGTACGGTTCTGACGGTGATTCTTGCCGTGATAGTTTTCGGAGAGACTGACCGGCTTGCGGAAAAAACCGCCGGAACTCTCTTGCTCGCCTGCGGAATTCTCATGATGATTGAAAAAAAGGACCGGACCGGGGCTCCGGAAAAAGGACACGGATATATTTTCTGGGCAGCGCTTTCGGCCGTGTCCGCAAGCCTCACGTCAGTACTTGCGAAGATTGGAATTCAGGACGTAGACTCGAACGCCGGAACTGCGCTCCGCACTACAGTCGTGCTGCTGATGTCATGGATTGTGGTGCTCGCAAAGAAAAAGCAGAATTTCAGAATGCCATGCGGCCGGGAGCTTGCCTTCATCGTGATTTCAGGAATCGCGACCGGAGCCTCCTGGCTGTGCTACTACTATGCGGTCAAACACGGAATTCTCAGCGTAGTCACTCCGATAGACAAAATGAGCATACTTTTCACCGTGGTGTTCTCAAGAATTTTCTTCGACGAGCGTCTTTCTCCGAAGGCCGCGGCAGGACTTGGACTTATGACGGCCGGCACACTGATAATGACTGTCGCCATGTAAAAAAAACGCCGCGGAAGTGTTCCGCAGCGTTTTTCAGATGCTCCGCCGGAGATTTTTACTCCGCCACGGCTTTTTTGGCCTGCCGCCTTTTCATGAAGAACAGGAATCCGACAAGCATCACGGCGCCGCAGATGAACGACAGCACCGCGCTGCGGCTGAATCCCGCGATAATATATGTCACAAAGGAAATCACCGCCACAGTCACCGCATAAGGCAGCTGCGTCGATACATGGTTAACGTGATCACACTGCGCGCCGGCGCTTGACATGATTGTCGTGTCGGAAATCGGTGAACAGTGATCGCCGAAAACAGCTCCTGCCATACAGGCCGAAATCGATATGACCATCAGGGAATAGTCAGTCTTGGAGAAAACCGCGACTGCGATCGGAATCAGAATTCCGAAAGTTCCCCATGAAGTTCCAGTCGCAAAGCCGAGACATCCCGCGATGATGAACACAATGGCCGGCATGAAATTCATGAATCCGGACGCGCTGCCCTCGACGATGCCGGCGACAAATTCCTTGGCACCGAGGCTGTCAGTCATGGCCTTGAGAGTCCATGCAAGCGTAAGAATCAGTATCGCGGGAACCATAGCCTTGAATCCTTCAGGAATGCAGCCCATGCTGTCGGAGAATGAAAGAACCCGGCGGATTGCATATACAATTACCGTAATCACAAGCGTGGCGAACGACCCCAGCACAAGGCCGACGGACGCATCGCTTGACGCGAACGCATCGATGAAATTCTTTCTGTCAGCGCCGGACGCGAAAAATCCGCCTGTGTAAATCATGCCGAGTGTGCAGAGCACAATAAGAATCACGACCGGAAAAATAAGGTCTATGACCTTGCCGTTCGGATTTCCGATGTCAGACTCCTCCATCTTGCTGTCACTGAGCATATCTGCGGCAGCCTCGAATTTCGCCATCGGACCGTACTCGACCTTCATCACGATAAGGGCGAACATCATAAGTATTGTAAGAAGCGCATAGTAATTGAAAGGAATCGACTTTATAAAAAGGCTCAGTCCGTTCTCGCCATCGACGAATCCGGATACAGCCGCCGCCCAGGAACTGATCGGAGCGATTATGCAGACAGGAGCTGCCGTGGCGTCAATGAGATAGGCCAGCTTCTCGCGTGAGACATGATGGCGTTCCGTCACCGGCCGCATGACGCTTCCGACCGTAAGACAGTTGAAGTAGTCGTCTATGAAAATCATTATTCCGAGGCAGACCGTGGCAAGCTGAGCGCCGGCCTTTGTCTTGATGTGCGTCTTGGCCCATCTTCCGAACGCCGCAGAACCTCCGGCCTTGTTCATCAGAGCCACAAGAATTCCAAGGACGACAAGAAAAACCAGAATTCCGACGTTATAACTGTCGGACAGCTGGGCTATCATTCCGTCCTGAAAAATGTGCGTGAAAAATCCTGAAAATGAGAATCCCGCATAAAAGATACCACCGATAACGATGCCGATGAAAAGGGAAGAATAAACTTCCTTTGTTAGGAGAGCCAGCACAATGGCGACCAGCGCCGGCACAAGAGACCAAAAAGTTCCAACCATAATGGAACGATTATACATCAGGTGATGATAAATATCAAACCGTCAAGAGGTTTATGAGGAAATTTATGCGTGCAGACAGACTGTCATGAGCTTTAATTTCCGGATTCCGCAGCCGGAGCAGGAACAAGCCGTTCCACCATGAATTCCTCAGGAATCCGCGACGGCCGGCCAGAAGAGCTCACGCTGGCCCACTCGACAAGAGCTTCCGCGCATACAGTCCCGTCCTCCTTTCTGATTATCTGACGGAATTTTCCCCGGACAAGCTTAAGCTCGACAGGCTCGCTTTCTATAAAAAGCCTGTCGCCCAGAAATGCCGATGCCCTATAACGGATGTCGATGTGCGTCACGTAAAGAAAGAATCCGGCGGCGACAAAATCCTTGTAGCGGAATCCGGACGCATCAAGGAAATCCATCCGCGCGAATTCAAGATAATTCAGATAGACCGCATTGTTCACATGACCGTAGGAGTCACATTCGTAAGATCTGACCGAAAGTTCCGTAATATGCTTCATTATGAATGGCGATTTTATCACCAACATACATATTTTACAATGACACAGCTCCTTGGGAAATCGCCCGGCATAATATTATTATTGACAATATATTATATATCATATAATATTATAAGCATAACGTTTAAGACTTGTTTTCGGAGGTACTATGGTTTTTACAACGGGTTCCGCGCTTCTGGATGCAGTCGTCCTTTCTGTGGTGGCGAAAGAGGGAACCTACGGCTACAGAATAACGCAGGATGTAAGAAGCTTGATGGATGTGTCTGAAAGCACGCTATATCCTGTGCTCAGGCGGCTTCAGAAAGACGGATACCTTGAGACTTACGACATGGAATTCCAGGGCAGAAACAGGCGCTACTACAAAATCACTCCAAACGGAATGATTCTGCTGGACAGCTACAGACGTGACTGGATTGAATACAGAAAAAGCATAGACTCAATACTATTGGGGGAACAATGAAAAAGGAAGAATATCTTGGCAGACTCAAAAACTGCATAATGTCGCTCACGATGGACGAGCAGGCCGAAGCGATTCAGTATTACTCTGATTATTTTGACGAGGCCGGTGATGATGAAAAGGTGACGCAGGAGCTTGGGGAACCTGAGGAGCTTGCGCGCACGATAATAGAAAAATTCGCCAATGTCCCGGTGTCGGCGGAAAACCGTGCCGACGGCGAAAAAGAAAACACATCCGGGGCCACAGCCGACTGTGCGCTGTTCTTCTCGTTCGGAGAAGGAGAACAGGTCGAAAATCTCGACATGAATTTTGGAGCCGCCCAGATTGTGGTTGCGGCCGGAGATAAATTCACCGTGGAGACCCGGGGAATCAGGGCCGAGAACATGGAATGTTCGCTTGCGGGCGGAACTCTGCGGATAGCAAACACGAAGCGGATCCAGCTGCTCAGATTCTTCAGCCACGACAGAGGCTCAAGAATCACGCCGCGGATTCTCGTGACGGTTCCGGACAACATAAGCCTGAAAAACCTGAGCATAAAGCTCGGCGCCGGCCAGCTGACGTCAAAAGGAATCTCTATAAAATGCGCGAGCGCGAACCTGAACGTAGGAGCAGGAAATCTTGTTCTCGGCGGAATCTTCGGCGGGAGAATGAAGATAATATGCGGAATGGGAAACCTTGAGCTTACGGGAAGCGCATCGGGCAGGTCAGATATTGACTGCGGCATGGGAAATGTGGAGCTTCATCTGGCAGGCGACAGAAACGAATACTCCTATGACGTGAAGGTCGGACTCGGAGAATTCCGCTTCAACGACGAGAAAAAAAGCGGAGTCTGCCAGAACATCGGCGGAAAGCGGCTTGCGAATCATTTTTCGGTCAACTGCGGAATGGGCTGCGTAAAGATAACGACAGAACCTGGCCAAAAAAACTGAGATGCGCGTATCATCAGGAGAGAACAAGTAATTTCAACAGTTACAACGGGAGAAAAAATGAAAACACTCAGAAAATCCGACAACAGAATGCTCTGCGGTGTCTGCGCCGGAATAGCAGAATTCTTCAACATCGATCCGACAATAATCCGGCTGCTCATAGCTGCGGTCACGATATTCGGCTGGGGATCGGGAATAGTCCTTTACATCATCGCCGCGCTCATAATGCCGGACAAACCCGCACAGGACTACGAGAATCTCAAGCGTGCGAATGTAGACGACGCGGAGGACGGAAGCGGAGCCTGCGCCAGGGATGGAGATAAAACCGCCGGGGCACGCAGCGACGAGGAATTCAACAGCTACTTCAAGAAATAAAACTGATAAAACACGGACGGTCCGCATATCCGGTGACAGCTCAGCGCCATATATGCAGTCCGCCGTAAGCATGGCTCACCTAACGGAAACCATGCTCCGCGCTAGCCGAGCAGACGGTTCTGACATTCCTGATAAATCCGGGAAGTCTTCTCCGCAATGTCGGCCGGAATTTCCTTTATTGACGGATCTCCGGCAAGATTGTTCTCCTTGAGCCAGTCACGGATGAACTGCTTGTCGTAACTTTTTGGCGAAGTTCCGATCTTATACTCATCGGCATTCCAGAAGCGGCTTGAGTCCGGAGTAAGAACCTCGTCGGCAAGGGTAAGATTGCCGTCACCGTCAAGGCCGAATTCAAATTTCGTGTCCGCGATTATTATTCCCTTTCCGAACGCATAGTCGGCGCATTTTCCGAATATCTCCAGGCTGACCTTTTCTATTCTGTCCGCAAGCTCCGAGCCGATGTCGTCCGCCATATATTTTTTTGAGACATTGATGTCATGGCCTTCCGCGGCTTTTGTGGACGGAGTCAGAATCGGCGCATCAAGCTTTTCGGCCTGCTGATACTTTCTTCCGAATGAATATCCGCTGAAAGTTCCGTCCTTCTGATACGCATCCCACATACTGCCGAACATATATCCGCGCACAATCACCTCATAAGGAATCATCTTGAGCTTTCTGACAAGAACCGTCCTGCCCTCGTATTCCGGTTTTCTGAATTCTTCGGGCATATCGTTTATGTCAGCGGAAATCAGGTGGTTTCCCACGATGTCCTTTGTGTAGCCGAACCAGAAATTCGATATGGAGTTGAGAACCTTTCCCTTGCCCCATATCGGTGTCGGAAGAATCACGTCAAAGGCGGACAGGCGGTCGGTTGTGACTATGACCATTCTTCCGTCCTCAAGATCGTAGACTTCGCGGACTTTTCCGCTGATTATTTTTTTCATTCTGTACCTCGCTTCAGAAATTTATTTTTTGTATCAAAATATTATCCGCAGAATCCGCTGCGGCCGCCGGATACATTCATCCGAGAATTCCGCCCCAGTCGAGGCTGAACCTGCGGCATATCAGACCGTATTCCGCCTCGTCCTTTCCGTCCGAAAATCCTGTCACAAAAAGCCGCGGATTCCGGCGGGAAAGAATTCCGGCCCGAACGCAGGGATGCACCGAAAGGGCGCGCCGGACAACACCGTCCCTTGAGTCCACAACCCTGATGCCCTCTCCGGCGACACGCCTGATTGTATCCGCAAGATTCAGAAAATGCGTGCAGCCCAGAATTATCGTGTCGCAGCCGCGGCTGCGGAAGAATTCCACGGCCGGACGCACGGCCTGCTCACATTCAGCCTCCGACGCGGTGAACGCCCTGTGCTCCACGAACGACACAAGCTCAGAATCGCCGCGCGGAACAAGCTCGCAGTCAGGCGCGAATTCATCTTTCAGCCTCATATTATACGGATTGCCGACAGTGGCGTTTGTGGCGAGAAGACCGATTCTCCGGTTTACGGACACATCGGCCGCAAGCTTTATCGCGGGAACTGTTCCGACAATCCTGACTTCAGGAAAGGCGCGGCGGATATCGTCAAGCGCGGTTACGGAGATTGTGTTGCATGCGACAATCACGGCGGCGGGACTGAATCTGTCCACAATAATTCCGGCAGCGGCTACAGAACTGCGGATTATCTCGACGGATGATTTTTCGCCATAAGGAAAATTCCTTGTGTCGGCGAGATATACGCACTCCGCTCCGGGACATTTTTTTTCAAGATGAAGGAGATACGGAATTCCGCCCGTTCCGGAATCAAGAAAAGCGAAGTCTACAGGCAAATTCCGCCTCCGAAAAGGCTGTTGAAGGCATCCAGCGCGTTCTTACGCTTTATGCCGTCACCGGCAGACTCAGCCGCAGAACTGGGACGGAACCAGTCACAGAAATTGGCCCGCTCCCTGTCACCCACGGAATCCGCATGGCTTTCGCGGCAGCTGTTGTGGCTTCCGGGAGAATAAAAACCGCAGCCACGGCACACATGAAGATCCGCACCGCACGACGGGCACTCCGAATTTCTGTATATCTCAGAATCTATTTCCTTTCCGCATTTCCAGCACTTTGTCATGAAATCTCCGCCGCGACAGAACGCATAATAACGACAATAATATCTATTTGACTAAAAATGCTCAATAGCGTAATCTGAAACAATGTTCACACAGAATAAATGCCTTGTCCATCACTGCCGGAACATGGCGCTGTCCACTTTTGACGCGGACGGAGAACTGACGGAAGGCAAGAACTACTGCCTTGACCACATTCCCGATCCGGGTAAGGCGAAGGACGAGATCTACAGCTACATAAGCAACAACACTACAATCACCGGCCTGAACGCAGCCGGACTTATATTCACCGGAATAGACCTGTCCGACAAGAAATTCAACGGATGCAACTTCTCGCACTGCACATTCACAAACATCCACTGCGAGCAGATGTGGCTGAGGATGTGCATATTCGATTTTGCGGTGTTCAACGACTGCACGCTCATAAGAAGCAACGCGAAATTCACATCGTTCTCAGGCTGCACGTTCTCGCACACGCTGTTCACCGCAAGCGACATGATTCAGGACAATTTCAACGGAATAAAGGCCTATCAGTCATCGTTCGACGACTCGGATTTATACAACTCCAGGTTCATCCTTTCCACACTGGTTGACACGTCATTCCGGAACTGCAACCTCAAGAAAACGCTTTTTTACCGGACTGAAAGGACGAACGTATCATTCAAGATGTCGAACACGCGCGAGGCGATATTCGAGACAGAAGGCAGCGCACTTTCTCAGGGAAAGGACTTTGGAGCCGTGACCGGCGGGGAGAACGAAATTTGAAGGTATACTTTCATCTGAACCTCGGAGGATTCTCGAACTGCTACGTCGTCGTGAACGAGAAGACATCGGAGGCGCTGATAATCGATCCGGGACAGATAACTGACGAGATAATCAGGCAGATAGAGGACAGCAGGCTTAAACTGTCGGCGGCGCTTATCACACACAACCACGGAAGCCATGTGCACGGACTTGCGACGCTCAGAAAAATCTACTCGCCTAAAATTTATGCGGCGGACTGGGAGGTTGCCGGAAACGGGACCTGCGTCCTTACGGGCGACGGAAAAATCAGAATCGCCGGAATGGGCGTACGCTACATGGCGCTTCCGGGACATACGGCAGACTCTATGGTGTACGGAATAGGAAACATCCTGTTTGTAGGCGATGTTCTTTCCGCCGGAAAAATCGGAAGCACAAATTCAAGCTATTCGGAATTCATTCTCAGGTCAAACATCGCAAGAAAGATTTTCTCGCAGCAGGACGTGGTTATACTCATGCCCGGCCACGGGCCGCCCACCACAACCGGAGCAGCAAGGATGTTCAACATGGACTTTCCGCCGGCGCCGCCCAAACTCAGCCTGTTATGAGCAGGCGGTGCGTTGAGCTGACGGCGCTCCATTGACATCGGTCACTCCGGAAAAAAACGGTCGGAGGAGCGGACTTTCGTCAGATAGACGCTTGAATCCGAATAAAGCGAGCAGAATTCCTCAAGCGGAAGTGACTTTCCGTTCATGAAAACACGGCAGCTGAATCCTCCGTCATTCTCGAAATACGGGAATATGGCCGCACATTCATTGAACGCCTTGACCTCCGGTGTCACGCTGCGGTCAGTTCCGCGTATCGCTCCGAAATAAAATGTTCCCGGATCCGAAGCGGCAAGCACGTACAGGAGCGGTTTTATCCTGGCGACATCATAGCCGTTGTTCTCGATGAACGTAACGGTGTTCTCGGCTCCGCGGCCGGTGAGCCCGACTGAAAAAGGCTCGGCAGTCACATCGACACCGGACTCATTGAACATATATTTTTTTCCCGTATAGACGGAAATCACGGCGGACGCAAGATTTCTTATCCAGTTCAATGAAAAATAAAGGTCGTAGACCTGGGACAGCACTCCCTGATACCCCGTCTCCTTTATCTCCACAGTCTTTACGGCAAGCGGCGCACGGCGGATACGGCCGCCGGTGAGGGGCATGACAAGACCGTCGGCAATCCATTTTACAAATCCGGCGGACGAGAGAATATACTTTCCTTCCGGAAAATCGCTTCTGTCGAACGGCTTTCCGTCCGAAATTCTCACGAGATTTCCGTCACCGTCATACATTGCGTTGTCTGCATATACAATATCGGGAAGCGCCCCATCTATTACCGCGGCCATCTGCTTTATGCTGTGATACATATCGGTGTCAGGCCGCACGAAATTCCATGGAATTGTATCCGCGGTGATTCTGACCACATCCTCAAACGGCGCGGTGTAAAAACTGGAGAACGGAACTCCGGTCGGAACGCCTTTTGCGGCATACGCTCCAAAAACGACAAGATCACATAAGGCTGTCTTTCCGTGCGGAGAGAACTGTATATAAACCTCGCTGTTCTTGGCAAAATAGAAACGGATTCTCAGAGGTTTTCCGTTCCGCTTGTTTCTCACGAGCATCCAGGAGCCTGAGGCATCGCCGGGATAAACCGTATGCTGCTCCGTATAGCTGCCCGTATCGGAAGTCACCTCCACCGAGATGGTTGTTCTTGGCGCGACAAATATGCTGAAATCGTCATCCGACTCCTCGGCGCGGATCTGGAATTCGGTTCCGGTGCTGTTTCTTCTGACTTCAGGAACTGATGTCCTCACCGCGGAAAAAGGAGCCTCGAACCAGGTCTCGACAAGCCCGTCCCTTATCTCGGACGAGTCAGGAATTCCGAAACGGTTGTATTCAGCAAAAGCAGGAAAAGCAGCGGCGGAAAAGAACGCCACCAAAAAAAACAGAATTCTTCTCATATCTCACCCGCCGGATCCGTATCCACAAAACCGTTTCCGCCCTCCGCATAGATAATCTGCGGCTCCACAGTCTTTCCGTCAGGACCTGTTATAGTTCCGTCCGGATTCTCGTCAGGGTGTTTTCCGACCGGAGCATTCGAAAGAAGCAGCTTGAGCCTGTTCAGCTGATTCACCTCGCTGGAACCCGGATCGTAGTCTATCGCGCTTATATTCGCATCCGGAAAACGCCGGCGGAGCTCCTTTATCATCCCCTTTCCGGTGACATGGTTCGGAAGACAGGCGAACGGCTGCACGCAGGCGATGCTCGGGCAGCCCTCGTGTATCAGCTCGACCATCTCCGCGGTCAGGAACCAGCCCTCTCCGGTTATATTTCCCAGCTGGACGATGTCATCAACACCCTTCATCAGATCATAAATTGAAGAAGGCGCATCGAAACGTCGGCTTTTCCGCAGATATTTCTTCATCTTGCCGCGGTACAGCTCCAGGAACCAGACAAAAAGCCTCGCATTGCGCTCGGTCTTTCCGGGGAAGGCGAGCTGCTCATGGCGGAAAATTCCCGTGCTGAACGAGTAGAAGAAGAAATCGGCAAGATCCGGCATCACACATTCAGCGCCCTCACGCTCAATCGTGTCCACAATCTGATTGTTGGCCGTCGGATGGAATTTCACAAGAATCTCGCCGACGACACCGACACGCGGCTTTTTCACCGGTTTGAGCGGCAGACTGTCAAAATCACGGATTATGTTTTTGATGAGCTTGTGATATTTGCGGACAGAAAGACTTCCGGCCTCCTGTTCCGCCACCGCATTCCATTTCTCGTAAAGCTGGTTCGCCGAACCGGGCACAGCCTCATAAGGCCGCGTTCTGTAAAGCACACGCATAAGCACGTCTCCGACCATGATCGCCTTTACAAGCCGGTGAAGCAGAGCCGGTGTTATTTTGAATCCAGGATTTTTCTCAAATCCCTGGGCCGAAAGCGAAAGAACCGGAATTCTGCTAAGTCCCGCGTCATTCAGGGCGCGCCTTATGAATCCGATATAATTTGTGGCGCGGCAGCCGCCTCCTGTCTGCGTGATTATAAGAGACGTGTGATCCAGATCATATTTTCCGGACTGGAGCGCGGAAATCATCTGGCCGGCAACAAGAATCGACGGATAGCACGCATCATTGTTCACATACTGAAGTCCTGTGTCCACGGCCTTCGGATCCACGGCATCAAGCACGACAAAGTTATATCCGCAGCCCTCAAAAGCCTTCTTCAGAATTCTGAAATGAATCGGCGACATCTGAGGACCGATTATCGTATGCGTATACTTCATCTCCTTTGTGAACACCACACGGTTATATGCGGATGACTTTACGGCGGTTTTCGTCTTGTTCCGGCGGCGCTCACGGACAGCAGCTATAAGCGAACGGATTCTGATTCTGACCGCGCCCAGATTTGAGCCTTCGTCTATTTTTATGAGAGTGTACATCCGGCTCTTTGCCCGGAGAATCTCGTCAACCTGATCCGCTGTAACGGCATCAAGTCCGCAGCCGAAACTTGTAAGCTGCACAAGCTCAAGATTCGGCATTTCGGAGACAAAGCTCGCGGCACGGTAAAGCCTGTTGTGATAAACCCACTGGTCTATTATACGTAGAGGCCGCTCCACGTTTCCAAGATGCGCGACACTGTCCTCGGTAAGAACAGCAAGTCCGAGACCGTTAATCAGCTCCGGAATTCCGTGGTTTATCTCCGGATCAAGATGATATGGCCTGCCGGCAAGCACGATTCCCGTTCCCGAATTCCTTATCACAACCTCAAGCGCCTCTTCTCCGGCTTTACGCACGTCGCTGCGGAAACGCTCCTGTTCATTCCATGCCGCGTCAACAGCGGCGGCGATTTTTTCCGGTGTGAGCATTGAAAAATGAGGAATCAGTTCCTCGCATAGCCGTTCGGCAAGCCGTTTCCTGTCATAAATAGGAAGGAACGGATCCATATATAATAGGGAAGAATCCTGTCTGAGCGAATCAATATTATTTCTGAGAACTTCCGGATAGCTGGTCACAATAGGACAGTTGTAATGGTTTCCTGCTCCCGGATCCTCCTGCTGCTCGTAAGGCGCACACGGATAGAATATGAATTTCACGCCCTGCTGAATCAGCGACTCAAGATGGCCGTGCGAAATTTTTCCCGGATAGCAGACTGATTCGGAGGGAATGGACTCAAGGCCCTTCTCGTACACTTTGCGCGAGGAACGCTGCGACAGGACAACCCTGAATCCAAGCTCATTGAAGAATGTGAACCACAGCGGATAATTCTCATACATATTGAGGACACGGGGAATTCCGACCTCACCGAGAGGAGCATCCTCCTTTTTCCGCGGAACATAGCTGAACAGACGCCTGTATTTCCATTCAAACAGATTCGGCATCTTCTCTTCCGGATTGTCAAGCGCCGATTCCCTGTTGCTCGCGGCAAGGACATTCGCTCCTACTTCCGCTCCGCGCTCACAGCGGTTTCCCGTTACAAATTTCCGCTCGGCCGTACCGGTGGAGAATGTATTTATTGTAAGAAGACAGTTGTTCTGACATTTTCCGCATCTCTTGAGCTCAAGATCCACATGGAAATTCTCAAGCTCCTCCAGCGAAGCTATTGCGGAACGAATCTCGTGGAATGTATTCTCCGGCTCGCCAGGTTTAGGCGCGGTCAAATCTCTCCACTGGTCGTATGCGATAAGGGCTGAACCGTATGCGCCCATAAGCCCGGCGACATCCGGACGGAATACGTTCACCCCGGCGATTTTCTCAAATGCACGCAGAACAGCATCATTGTTGAAAGTGCCGCCCTGCACGACGATTTTTGTTCCTATGTCGCTCGCCTTCCGGAGCTTTATCACCTTGAAAAGAGCGTTCTTGATGACGGAATAGGAAAGCCCCGCTGAAATATCCGCAACGGACGAGCCTTCCTTCTGAGCCTGCTTTACACGGCTGTTCATAAATACCGTACAGCGGCTTCCCAGATCGACGGGCTTTTCCGCAAGAAGCGCGATCCTGCTGAATTCCTTTATGTCCATGCCCATTGTCCGGGCAAAATTGTCAAGAAAACTTCCGCAGCCAGACGAGCAGGCCTCGTTCAGCTGGATGGAAACAATCGCTCCGTCCTTCATCCGCAGACATTTCATGTCCTGTCCGCCGATGTCAAGAAGAAACTCAACACCGGGCACAAAAAAATTCGCGGCGCGGTAATGGGTTATCGTCTCAACCTCTCCGGCGTCAACTCCGAACGCCGACTGAAACAGAACCTCGCCGTAGCCGGTCGAGACAGCCCGTGCGATATAGACATCATCAGGAAGCTGGCGGTAAAGCTCCTTCAGCACCTTGACGGCAAGCTCCACAGGATTCCCCGCATTTGCGGCGTAGAAATTCCAGAGAATTCTTCCCTCCGTATCTACAAGAACCGCCTTTGTCGTAGTTGAGCCTGCATCAAGTCCCAGAAAAACCGGGCCGTGGGTTTCCGAAAGATTTCCGCGCAATGCCTTCTCGGAGCCGTGACGTGTCCTGAACTCATCAAGCTCCTCCTGATTCCTGAAAAGCGGCTCAAGACGCTGAACCTCGGAAAGCTCGGCGCCGACAAGATTACGCAGACTGTCACGGAATTCACGGACGGACGGAAAATGAAAATCGGATCCGTCCGCGCAGCGGATTTTACGTTCCGCGGAATACGCACAGCCGGATGCGACAAAAAGCTGGGAATTCTCCGGAACAATTATCTCGTCGTCCTTAAGCTTCAGTGTCTTTATAAATCGCTCGCGCAGCTGGTCCATGAAATGAAGCGGACCGCCTAGAAAAGCCACATGACCGCGGATCGGCTTGCCGCAGGCAAGGCCTGAAATCGTCTGATTCACCACCGCCTGATAGATGGATGCGGCAATATCCTCGCGGCGCGCCCCTTCGTTTATAAGCGGTTGGACATCCGTCTTGGCAAACACACCGCAGCGCGCGGCGATCGGATAAATCTGGGTGGCGCTGCGCGCAAGCTCATTCAGACCGGCAGCATCCGTCTCAAGAAGCGCGGCCATCTGATCTATGAACGCACCGGTTCCGCCGGCACAGGTTCCGTTCATCCTCTGCTCCACTCCGCCGCGGAAATAAGTTATCTTCGCATCCTCGCCGCCAAGCTCTATCACCACATCCGTCTGGGGAATCAGTTTTTTGACAGCCGTAGTCGCCGCTATCACTTCCTGAATAAAGGGAATGTTCAGCCACTGGGACACCGAAAGTCCGCCTGAACCTGTCACCTTGACGCTGACCGGCTGCGATTCTCCGGCCGGAAATTTTTCTTCTATTATATCAAGGGCTTTGCCGACAACATTTATTATCGTGGAACGTATATCGGCACGGTGACGCTGATAATCGCTGTACACAAGACTATCATCATCTGCAAGCACAGCGATTTTTACCGTCGTTGAACCTACATCTATTCCTATTCTTACAGGAACCGCAACTGCGGCATCATTTTCTTTATTTTCCATCTGTTTTCCTAAAAACTGGTAAGAAATTCCGCCCGAAACACGGAATTCGGAAGGCTCTCCAAAACTTGGGGCTTTTTCACGGAGCGGCGGATTATGCCGATCCGAATATTTATACTTTAATAAGAAAACGCTATTTTTTCAACAAGAATGAGCGGATGGGATTGAGCTGCATCGCAAAAAAAAATCCGCGGAAATCAGGCAGATATTTCGCGCCTTCTCCGCGGACAAAATGCGCCGGAAAAACGGCAGCACAATTTAAATTCTGTCAACCACGAGCTGACCCATCTCTTTTGTTCCGACAAGCTTTCCTGCGGCACGGACGGCATCAACATTTCCGGCAATATCACCGGTGCGCCAGCCTTCATTCAGAACCGCCTGAACCGCATCCTCAATCGCCTTAGCCTCTGTCTCAAGTTTGAAGTCATACCGGAGCAGCATTGCGGCCGAAAGAATGGTCGCAAGAGGATTGGCAAGATTTTTTCCCGCAATGTCAGGGGCGGAACCGTGAATCGGCTCATAAAGTCCCGGACCTGTTCCGTCACCAAGAGATGCGGAAGCCAACATTCCGATTGAACCTGTAATCTGGCTCGCCTCGTCAGAAAGAATGTCGCCGAACATATTGCTCGTGGCGATAACATCGAACTGCTGCGGATTGCGCACAAGCTGCATGGCGGCATTGTCTATGTAAAGATAGTTCAGCTCGACATCCGGATAATCCCCTTTCACGGATTCCGTCACCTTTCTCCACAAACGGCTGGAATTAAGAATATTGGCCTTGTCCACGACACAGAGACGCTTCTTTCTTCCCTGAGCAGCCTCAAATCCGAGACGGACAATACGCTCAATCTCGTTCCAGGTATATTTTTCAGTGTCCCATGCGGTGTTTCCATCAGGAGAAATTCCACGGTCGCCAAAATAAATTCCACCTGTAAGCTCGCGCACGATAAGAATATCAAGACCGTCTCCGGCAACCTCGTCCTTGAGCGGACACGCGGCCTTCAGCTGAGGGAACATCACGGCAGGGCGGAGATTCGCATAGACCTTCATTCCGCCGCGCAGACCGAGCAGCGCCTTTTCCGGGCGGATTGACGGATCCACATCATCCCACTTCGGACCGCCGACAGCACCGAGAAGAACCGAATCAGAATGGAGACATATATCCAGCTGATCCTTCGGAAGCGGATTCCTGAACATATCAATCGCCTTTCCGCCGGCAATCACGTTTTTATAGGTGAACTTATGACCGAATTTATTTGCCACCGCATTGAGAACCTTTACGGCCTCGTCCACAACATCAGGACCGATTCCATCGCCGGGAATC
This sequence comes from Treponema sp. UBA792, assembly GCA_002296965.1. GTDB lineage: Bacteria > Spirochaetota > Spirochaetia > Treponematales > Treponemataceae > Treponema_D. The sequence goes on from DBIW01000042.1 coordinate 94,033, forward strand.
AGGGCTATAGTCTTTTCCATTCCGCAAACTCCATTTAATAATATTTAATTCTCTTCAGTTATACTTAAATCAGTATAAAAAGTCAACAGGACAGCGACGCGCGTCCCCATTCCACACCCGGAATGTGAAGTCTGTACACACGCCCGAAAAACGTATAAAATTGCTGAACACAAATTTTCTGATAAATCAAGGAAACATAACGATGAAACAGCTTATGTTGGGGAACGCGGCGGCAGCCCGCGGACTTTTTGAAGCCGGATGTTCCGTAATATCAAGTTATCCCGGAACTCCCAGCACCGAAATCACTGAAGAAGCGGCGAAATTCAAGGAAATTTACTGCGAATGGGCACCGAACGAGAAGGTCGCGCTTGAAACCGCATTCGGCGCGTCTCTTGCAGGAAAACGCGCCTTCTGCGCGATGAAGCACGTCGGCCTGAACGTCGCGGCGGATCCGCTTTTCACGACAGCATACACGGGGGTAAACGCCGGGCTTGTGATAGGAGTCGCCGATGATCCGGGAATGCATTCCTCGCAGAACGAGCAGGACTCCAGGCACTATGCGGCGGCATCAAAAATTCCGATGCTGGAACCGGCAGACTCAGCCGAGGCGCTGGAATTCGCGAAAAAGGCCTTCGAGATTTCCGAAAAATTCGACACCCCTGTGCTCTATAAAATGTGCACAAGAATCGCACATTCACAGAGCGTGGTGGAGCCGTCCGAAAGGAAGGAGATTCCTGTCAGAAAATATGAGAAGAACATCGCAAAATACGTGATGGCGCCGGCAAACGCAATCCGCCGGCATCCCGTCCTGGAGCAGCGGCTGAAGGACATCGCCGCATGGTCCGAGACATCGGGAATAAACAGAATTGAGGCAGGCGGAGCCGAAATCGGAATCATCACGTCATCCACCTGCTATCAGTATGCCAAGGAAGTCTTCGGAGACAGCGTGAGCATCCTGAAGCTCGGAATGGTCTTTCCCCTTCCTGAAAAAATGATCCGCGAATTTGCCGCCTCTGTAAAAAACGTGTATATAATAGAAGAACTTGATCCGATAATCGAGAATTTCTGCCGGTCGCTCGGAATTGAGGCTCACGGAAAAGACATTCTTCCTGTATGCGGAGAATTCAGCCAGAACATGATCGCCGCGGCATTCGGAAAAGCGGTTCCGGAATCAAGAAAGACTTCGGCGGAAATTCCTGTCCGTCCGCCGATAATGTGCGCAGGCTGTCCGCACCGTGGAATTTTCTATGCGCTCTCGAAACTCCGCGTCACCGTTCTCGGAGACATAGGCTGCTACACTCTCGGCTCTGTAGCTCCGCTTTCGGCAATGGACATGACGCTGTGCATGGGAGCATCCGTCTCGTCACTGCACGGATTCAACAAGGCGCTCGGCCATGATTCAGAGGGAAAAACCGTCGCGATAATCGGAGACTCGACGTTCATGCATTCAGGAATGACGGGACTTGCGAACATAGCCTACAACCAGTCAAATTCGACCGTCATAATCGTGGACAACTCAATCACCGGAATGACAGGACATCAGCAGAACCCGACCACAGGAAAAAACCTCTACGGCGAGCCTGCCGGCAAAATAGACCTTGAGAAGCTTGTGTCCGCCATGGGGATAAGAAGAGTCCGTGTCGTGGATCCGTACAATATCGCGGAATGTGAGGCGGCCGTAAAAGAGGAGCTCGCAGCGGATGAGCCAAGCGTAATAATAAGCCGCAGGCCGTGCGTTCTGCTAAAGGAAGTAAAAACGAAGCCTCCGCTCAAAGTTGACAGCGGAAAATGCAGATCCTGCAGGATGTGCATGAAAATCGGCTGTCCGGCAATCGCAATCAAGGACGGAAAGGCGAAGATTGACAGGACACTCTGCACTGGCTGCGGAGTATGCGTGCAGATGTGCAAGTTTGACGCGCTGAAATAACAGGGAACGGAGGAAACCATGGTAAAGAACATAATGATAACCGGAGTCGGCGGTCAGGGAGCGCTTCTCGCGAGCAAGACACTTGGCCGGGTGATACTTGATGCCGGACTTGACGTGAAGGTTTCGGAAGTCCACGGAATGAGCCAGCGCGGAGGAAGCGTAGTCACCTATGTGCGTTACGGTGACAAAGTATATTCTCCTGTCGTTGACAGGGGAGAGGCAGACTTCATTGTATCGTTTGAACAGCTTGAGGCCGCGCGCTACACTGAATTCCTCAAAAAGGACGGGCAGATAATCGTGAACACCCAGGAGATAGATCCGATGCCTGTGATTACGGGCGCGGCAGAATATCCGGAGAATCTGCTTGACACGCTCAGGAACGAGGGATTCAAGGTAGATCCGGTTGACTGCCTTGCGCTTGCGGAGCAGGCCGGAACCGCGAAATCGGTAAACATAGTCCTCATGGGAAGACTGTCAAAATACCTTGACTTCACCGAAGAGGCATGGCTCAACGCGATTGAAAAGCTTGTGAAGCCGCAGTTTCTGGAGATGAACCGGAAAGCCTTTATCCTGGGCCGCAGATGAAAAAAAAGTTCCGTCATCTCCAGACGGAACTTTCTGATTTCCGCGGCTATTTTCCGCCGCAGGATGCCTTTATGAATTCCCGGAAAAGCGGGCCTGCCTTGTCCGGGCGGCTCTTGAATTCAGGATGAAACTGCGCTCCGACCATCCAGGGATGACCTGAAACCTCGCAGACCTCAACGAGATTACGCTCCGGATTTATACCGGCAATCACAAGTCCCGCCTTCTCCAGCTCATCCCGGAATGCATTGTTGAATTCATAGCGGTGACGGTGACGCTCCCAGATGACATCCGAGCCGTATGCCTTTTCGGTAAGCGTCCCCGGAGCCACCCTGCATTCATACTTTCCAAGCCGCAATGTTCCTCCGAGTATCTTTCCGTTCTGGTCGGGCATCAGATCAATCACCGGATGAGCCGTGTTTTTGTCCATTTCAGTGGAATTAGCGTCCGCATAGCCAAGAACATTCCGCGCATATTCAATCACAAGAATCTGCATTCCCAGACATATTCCAAGATAAGGAACCTTGTTCACCCTTGCAAATTCCGCGGCCATTATCATTCCCTCTATTCCGCGCAGACCGAAACCGCCTGGAACAATGATTCCGTCGGCATCCCGAAGCCGTTCCGCCGCGACAGTCCTGTCCGTAAGCGACTCCGAATCGACCCAGTCGATTATGACTTCCGCCTCGTTGCAGATTCCGCCGTGGGTCAGCGATTCCACGACGGAGAGATACGCGTCATGAAGCTCGACATATTTTCCGACAAGAGCAATCCTGACTGTGCGTTTGGGATTGTTGTAGCGGTCAACCATGGCCGTCCATTCCCTCAGATCGGATTTTGTGTTCTTGAGTCCGAGCACCCTGCAGACCGCCTGTCCAAGTTCCTCCTTCTCCATCTGGAGCGGAACCTCATATATCGAATGCGCATTCAGGTTCTGTATTATGTCGCTTGTATCGACATTGCAGAATGCGGCAAGGCGTTCCCGTGTCGTGCTGTCAATAGGATGTTCAGTACGGAGCATAAGTATATCCGGCTTTATTCCAAGCTCCTGAAGCTCCTTGACGCTGTGCTGTGTCGGTTTTGTCTTTATCTGGGCGGCGGTTTTTATGAAGGGAACAAGCGTAAGATGAATATAACAGCAGTTCTCCTCCCCGACCCTGTATTTCATCTGACGGATCGCCTCGATGAACGGAAGGGACTCTATGTCTCCTACAGTTCCTCCGATTTCCGTTATGACAACATCGGCGTTTGTCTCTTCCGTGGAAAGCAGCATACGCCGGAGAATTTCCTCAGTGATATTCGGTATGACCTGGACTGTTCCGCCGTGAAATCCGCCCTCACGCTCCTTGTTCAGCACGGAAAGATAGACCCGCCCGGCAGTTGTATTTGATGACTGGGAAAGCGACGCGTCGGTAAAACGCTCATAATGTCCGAGATCAAGATCTGTCTCGGCTCCATCGTCTGTGACAAAAACCTCGCCGTGCTGAATCGGGTTCATTGTTCCGGGATCTATGTTGAGATACGGATCAAATTTCTGGTTCACAACCTTGAAGCCGCGGCTTTTCAGGATAAGACCGATTGAGGCCGCGGCGATTCCCTTTCCTAAGCCGGAAACAACGCCGCCGGTAATAAAAATATATTTTGTCATCTAAAACATCCTGCACGAACTGTAAAAATTTATGCAGAAGTATAGCAGAATTCACCGGCCGTGTCGATAAATTCATCGCAGCCTGCGGCTGCTTACCGAGTTTGCCGAATGGCAAACTCGCGAAACATTGGCTACTGAAGAATCGCGCCTTTGTCTGGTCGCAGCCTACGGCTGCTTACCGAGTTTATCTTTCGATAAACTCGCAAATACTTCTACTGCAATATTGCGCCTTTATCGGCACTGGAAACCAATTTTGCGTAGCGCGCAAGATAGCCGGTTTTTACTTTTGGCTCAGGGGCAACCCATTTTGCTTTGCGTGCGGCAAGCTCCTCGTCGCTTACTTCAAGATGAATCTTGTAATTGTTTATGTCGAGCGTGATTTTGTCGCCTTCCTGAACGAGCGCAATCGGACCGCCAACAGCCGCTTCTGGCGAGCAGTGTCCAAGAGAAGCACCTCTTGTAGCGCCACTAAAACGTCCGTCAGTGATAAGCGCAACCTGCTTGTCCAAGCCCTGACCTGCAAGTGCCGCTGTAACCGCAAGCATCTCGCGCATTCCAGGACCGCCTTTTGGCCCTTCGTAGCGGATTACAACAACATCGCCCGGCTTAATCTGGGATTTCTGAACAGCTTCCATCGCCTCGCTTTCATCGTTGAACACGCGAGCAGGTCCTGTGTGGTGCATAAGCTCAGGAGCGCAGGCTGAACGTTTTACAACTGTTCCGTTCGGCGCAAGGTTTCCAAACAAAATCGCAATTCCGCCGTTGTCGCTGAACGGATTTTCAATCGGGCGAAGGATTTCAGGATTTCTATTTTTTACGCCTTTGATGTTTTCCGCGATTGTCTTTCCTGTCGCGGTAATCAGAGAAGTGTTTATAAGATTCTTTTTTGCAAGTTCCGCCAAGACCGCCTGAACGCCGCCGGCATCATCAAGCTCGCACATAAAAGTGTGTCCTGCAGGAGCCAAGTGGCAAAGGTTTGGAGTTCTTTCTGAAATCTTGTTTACCTCGTGCAAGTCAATGTCAATTCCAGCCTCGTGCGCAATAGCCGGAACGTGCAGCATTGTGTTGGAAGAACATCCGAGCGCCATATCCGCAGTCAACGCATTGCAGAAATTTTCAGCCGTCATCATCGCCCGGGCAGTAATTCCTTTTTTATACAAATTCATAACAGCCATGCCAGCGTGCTTTGCAAGCGCGATTCGTTCGCCAGTTACGGCAGGAATTGTTCCGTTTCCAGGAAGCCCAAGCCCCAAAACTTCAGTAAGACAGTTCATTGAGTTCGCGGTGAACATTCCAGAGCAAGCTCCGCAGCCCGGACAAGCGCGGTGCTCCATTTCCTTAAGCTGCT
>DBIW01000042.1:99660-99898 GCA_002296965.1 Treponema sp. UBA792
CCCGGCATCATCGGACCGCCGGAAACAAAAACAGTCGGCAAGTCAAGACGTGCGGCAGCCATCAGCATTCCCGGAACAATCTTGTCGCAGTTCGGAATCATAACAAGAGCGTCAAACTGGTGAGCTTTTGCAACACATTCAACGCTGTCGGCAATAAGCTCGCGGGTAACAAGCGAATATTTCATTCCCTCGTGGCCCATCGCGATTCCATCACAGACGCCAATCGCAGGAAATTCAA
>DBIW01000015.1:0-1033 GCA_002296965.1 Treponema sp. UBA792
GACTCCAAGGGGAAACTGAAATTATAGATTCTGATTTAGTCGCTTCCTCCCACTTTGCCTTGAGGGTGATGTCGCCTGTGACCGGGGTGTCGAAATTATACTCCGCGTCGCCGAGGAGCCAGCCTTTGAACGTGTATCCGTCCTTCGCCGGGTCGGCAGGCTTCGCCGCCTTCTCGCCGCTCTTCACGGTCACTGCCGCCACCGCGGAGCCGCCGTCACTGTCGAACGTGACGGTGAATTTCTGGACCGCCTTGACCTTTACGTAGAGCGTCGTGTCCGCGGTGATTTTTGCCGAAGTGTCGAACGCCGCCGCAAGAGCCGCGTCCGTGTAGAGTCCGTCATACTCGTACTCGCCGAGCGACGCGATCTTGGACTTGGCGGCCTCAAGCTGCGCGTCGGAGATCTTGTCGCCGTCGTTCACCTTGATGCTGTCGGTTCCGAGGACAGTTCCGTTCGCCTCCGCCACGACATTGAACGTGACGGTGAATTCCTTGAGAGTCTCCGTTCCGAACTTGGCGCAGAACGTCCTGTCGCCGGTGCTGCCCTTCGCTATCACGGCAGGGCTCACGCGGTTCTGGAAGTCCTTGTCGGAATACCAGCCCTGGAACACAGGAGCCGCAGCCGGTCCTGTCGGATCCTTGAGCGTTATGTCTTCTGTCTCGATTGTGTATGTCGCTGGATTTTCGGAGCTGTTCGTTCCGCCGTTCAGCTCGTAGGTGATTTTGTAGGTCTTCGCCGTCCATTTCGCGGTGAGCGTCAGGTCTGATGTTACGGCCGCGGAAAAGTCATAGGCCGCCTCTCCGTTCTGCCATCCGCCGAAGTCGTAGCCTTTCTTTGTCGGGTCTGTCTCCGGTTTCGCCACGGTCTTTCCGTCCTCCACGGTCACGGGCGCGATTTCCGTGCCGCCTTTGCTGTCGAACGTGACGGTGTGTTTCGCCGTCTCCGGATCAGTTGTCGTGGGCTGCTGGCATGAGGTGAATACTACCCCCCCCCAGGAGTACCAGAGCTGTTGCGGCCGCCGCCGCGCGGCTCA
>DBIW01000015.1:1116-18755 GCA_002296965.1 Treponema sp. UBA792
GTTCCTCCTTGTGACAAGAAAAAAAAGGAGCTGTATTCAGAAAAAAGGTTCCTTTTTTCATACATACTCCTTGCCTTCAAAAAGTTTTGATTTTGCTCAAATAAAATTAAGCATTTTGTTTTTTGAAGCAATATATGCAGTTTACATCCATAATTTTGATAAAAACATAGGTGATTTTCCCTAGCTTCAGCGGAATTTTCCACGATTTTCTCCGTGGATGTCCGCCACAGAAAAAAGAATAATTTTACTCCAACTGTTTAATTTAAAGGAACGTTTTTTTTAAAGGGTGCCGCGGTTCTCGCTCTCGCGCTCGGTCTTGTAGCCTGTAACCAGCCGAGCGGAGGAGACTCGAACAAGGACAGCGGCAACAATACGGAAATCAAAGCCGGACCTAAAGTCGGAACTGTCGAATCAATCAAGATGGAGAAAAATACAGGCGGCAACAACAATCAGGCTGTTGTAGAATGGATTGCGTCAGACAACGAGTATGCGGTCAAGACAGGAGACAAGCTTTCGTTCACCATAAAGGGAATTCCGGACGGAGCTGTCAGCGAGGTAAAGGCCTTTATGGTTGACAACAGCAAGGCGGCCAGCTGGTGGAAAACGCTTTCCGGCTATGTAAATACAGGTGTGGCTTTGACAAAAGACACCGAGGCCACAATAACATTTGACGTGGATATAACTGGGGATGCCTCCAGCGCTGCGTCTGAGGCCTGCAAGCTGGGACTTTATTTTGAGCCTATGCAGGACGATGCCGTAACACTAAAAGTGTCCGAATTTAAAGTCGAGAAAAAATAAGCTCTCGTTTCTGTTCTGATTTTAAGCCGGCCTGCGAAAACAGGCCGGCTTTTCATTTAGGGTTTAATCAAACCGTAAAAACGGACGAGTCAAGGACTTGAGCGTAAGCGTGCCTTGACCAGACGTATTCTGTGTCCATTCCTTGCAATCATGTCACCATTTCCGTTGTAAATTCCGTCCGTTTCTGCTAAATTCACGGCAACGGTATGAGTACGGAAATTATTTTTGATTCTGACGAGAATAATCCTGACGCGCTGATAGGCGAATTTTTTACGGACAACGGCTACCTTTCCGAGGAAGACAGAAAAAGAATCGGAGAGGCATGGAATTTTCTTGTCGGAAAATGCGGCGGAAAGCTCCGTCCGTGCGGAAGTCCATATTATCTTCATCCTCTGCGCGTCGCGAACATAATCGCCCAGAACAGGCTTGATGCGGACGCGGTGATTGCGGCGATTCTGCACAGCATCGATGAATTCGGCGTGACGGACGGCGAGATCCGAGAGCGGTTCGGAGAGCAGGTCGCGGGAATCATCCGGGGAACCACGCGGATAATGCATCTTTCCAAGAATTCAAAGACACTGCACCAGTCCGACGCAGTCCGCAAGATGCTTTTTGCGATGGTGGATGATGTCCGGATTATACTGATAAAGCTTGCCGACCGGCTTGACCGTATCCGCCACATAAAGAGCCTCGGTCCGGAGCAGCAGCGGATTCTGGCCGAGGAGATAATCGACATCTGGGCGCCGCTTGCCGACAGGCTCGGAATGCAGGACGAGAAGAACGAGCTTGAGGATCTGAGCCTCAAATATACGAATCCGGCGGTTTTCCAGCAGATAAAGGCGATTGTGGCCCAAAAGAAGAACGAGCGCGCCAACTATCTTGACAAGGCAGTTCAGAGCATTTACCGCTCGGCGGAAAAGGCCGGAATTCAGGTTTCCATAACAAGCCGGGCAAAGCATTTTTATTCCATATACCAGAAGATGCGCCGCCGCAACAAGGAACCGGGCGAGCTTTATGACCTGCTTGCCCTGAGAATTCTGTGCAACACTCCGGCGGAATGTTATACGCTTCTGGGGATTGTCCACAGCCTATGGAAGCCGCTTGAGGGCCGATTCAAGGATTACATCGCCATGCCCAAATCAAACGGCTACCAGTCGCTGCATACAACCGTAATGTGCGGAGAACGGCCGCTTGAGATTCAGATACGCACCTACGACATGCACAACATGGCCGAGCACGGAATCGCAAGCCACTGGCTTTACAAGAAAGGGACGAACCGGGATCTTGTCGAGAAGGACAAGCTGGACATATTCAACAAGCTGCAGGCGCTCAAGGACAGTCCGGTTGCGGACGAGAATTCGTTCGCCTCGCTCAAGGACGAGCTTCTTGGAGATTCGATTTACGTCTTCACACCGAAAGGCGACGTGATCCAGCTGCCGGCAGGCGCGACGGCGATTGATTTTGCATACGCGATTCATTCCGCGGTCGGCGAGAAGATTGTCGGGGCAAAGGCGGACGGAAAGATAATTCCTCTTACGGCGCCGCTCAAGAACACCCAGATAATAGAAGTGATGACGAATCCGCAGGCGCACCCGACGGAATCGCAGTACAAGGCCGCAAAGACATCCAAGGCGAGGCAGAAAATCCATGCCTGGCTTTCGGCGAACATTCCGAATTTCAGCGAGAAGAACGCCGCAGCGCAGAAAAATCCGGCGGAAATTCCGGCCGCAAAGCCGCCGCGGAAGAGACGGCCGAAAAGCGGCGAGCACGAGATTCCGGAGCACAACGTCACAGGGCGCATAAAAATCGACGGCTCGGTGAATTTCGTGTTCACCATCGCGCAGTGCTGCCGCCCCAAATATCCGGATCCGATTGTCGGCTACATCTCCCGGCTGCGCGGAGTCTCCGTGCACCGCGCGGACTGCCTCGTGTACCAGCGTATTCCCAACAAGGAGCAGCGCAGCGTCGAGGTCACATGGGATGTGATGAAAAAGAACTGACTGCCGCGGCAGGCAATGGAGCCGCGGCGAAGCCGAAGACCGGAACCGTGCCGGCGCACGGTGAGGACTTTGAGCGTGAGCGAACGGCGGAACTGCCGGCGGCACATCGTGACGGCCGCCCGAATCCGGGGTTTAATTGAATTTTTGCGGCGCAAACAGTAGAATATCGGCATGGATTTATTGAAAAAACTTGATGACTGCGCGAGACGCTACGAGGAAGTGAACGCGCTTGTCATGGACAGCAATCTTGTAAAGGATCAGAAAAAATACAAGGACACAATGCGCGAGCACGGCTATCTTTCGGAGGTCGTCGCGCTTTATGATGAATACAAGAAGATTCTTCAGGGCATAAAGGATGCCACGGAGATGATAACGAACGAGGAAGACCACGACATGAAGGAGATGGCCCGCGAGGAGCTCAAGGAGCTTGAGGCGCAGAAACCCGCTGTCGAGGAGAAGATAAAGCTCAAGCTTGTTCCGCCGGATCCGCTTGACGAGAAGAATATAATCGTGGAAATCAGGAACGGCGTCGGCGGAGACGAGGCCTCGCTTTTTGTGGCGGATCTTTTTGAGATGTACACGCGTCTTGCCGAGATGAAGGGCTGGAGATACGAGATAATGAATTCCAGCCCGACGGAAGTCGGCGGATATAAGGAAATATCATTTTCGATAAGCGGAAAATTCGTATACGGAACGCTGAGATGGGAAGGCGGAGTTCACCGCGTGCAGCGCGTTCCCACGACTGAGGCTCAGGGAAGAATCCATACGAGCACGGTGACCGTAGCGGTTCTTCCTGAGGCGGAGGAGACCGAAATAGAGATAAAGGACAGCGATGTGCGGGTTGATGTAATGCGGGCGGGCGGCCCCGGAGGACAGTGCGTAAACACGACGGACTCCGCGGTCAGGCTCACGCATATTCCCACAGGAATCGTCGTAATCCAGCAGGACGAGAAAAGCCAGATAAAGAACAAGGCAAAGGCGTTCCGCGTTCTCCGCGCAAGGCTCTTTGATCTTGAGGAAAGCAAGAAACGTGCGGAACGCGACAACGCGCGCAAGTCGATGGTCGGTTCCGGAGACCGCTCGGAAAGGATAAGGACATACAATTTTCCCCAGAACCGCGTGACCGACCACAGAATCAACCTCACGCTCTACAAGCTTGACCAGTTCATGATGGGATATATGGACGAGATGCTCGACGCGCTGAATGTCTATGCAAAGGAAGAGCAACTCAAGGCGGATGTCTCCGCGCTGGAAAGCAACGCATAACGGAAATGACGATACGGGAAGCCAAGGCTGCCGGAATGAGATTCCTCGCGGAGTCGTCTCCGACTGCCGCGCTCGACACGGACTGTTTTCTTGAATTCATTCTGGACAGGCCGAAATCGTTCCTGCTGGCCCATTCGGACGGAATTCTGACCGGCGAGCAGGCCGGAGCGTTGGACGAATGTCTGCGCAGACGGAGAACCGGACTTCCGGTCGCATACATAACAGGCCGCAAGGAATTCTTCGGGCTTGATTTTGAGGTGAATCCGTCCGTTCTGATTCCGAAGCCTGACACCGAGCTTCTTGTGGAGAAGGCGGCGGAAATTCTCGCGGAAAAAATTCACAAAAGAAAAGATTCTATTCTCACCGTCTGCGATATGTGCACGGGCAGCGGCTGTGTCGGAATCTCGGTGATTTCGGCGCTGCTTTCGTCCGGAACCGGCGGCGGAATTCTTCCGGCGTTCACGCTTGCGGACATAAGTCCGGCCGCGCTTGAGACGGCAAAGGCCAACGCGCGGAAAATCCTGGGCAGCAAAGAAAATCTCCGGATAAAATTCGTGCAGTCAAATCTGTTCGCCTCTGTTCCGGGAAAATTCGACATGATAACAGCAAATCCGCCGTATATTCCCGCGGCGATGACGGACGGGCTTCTTGCAGACGGAAGATGCGAACCGAGGCTCGCGCTTGACGGAGACGTGACGGAAAACGGGGAAAGGGCGGAATCCGGTGACGGACTGGAAATAATCAGGAGGCTTGTTCCTCAGGCGAAAAATCACCTTGCGCCCTATGGAATTCTTCTGATGGAGACCGGCGAATACAATGCGGAGGCAGCGGCGGAACTGGCGGAAAGCGCGGGATTCAGGAATGTGACTGTTCACCGGGATCTCGCGGACCAGCTCCGCCTTGTGCAGGCCTCGCTGTGACCGGCCGCTACACCAGCTCGCTTTTGCTGAAAAACACGGAAATTCCCTCGCCTGGAAACTTCTGCTTGACAGCTCTGATTATGGCCTGTATTTTAAGCGCCTCCTCACGTGAGACATAAGTGAACAGGACGAAATTCTGTTCCGGCCAGACGGTCGAGCCGAGCTTTTTTGCCCTGGCGCCTCGGCCGTGCGTCACCGGAAGAACCGTATATTCTATCTCAGGAATTTCCTGCTCCAGAAGCTCGATTATGTCGTCCTCCACGGACTGATTGGATATTATCTCCGCCCTGTAGTCGAATTTTTCCTTCATGGCTATTTCTCCTCGGCTGCGTTCTGATCCGCAAGCTCTTTCTTCACATCCGAATAATCAACTTTTATCGGAGATTTTGCGGCCACCTTCGGCTTCATGAAAAGCGCATACAGCACAGGAATCACAAGCAGCGTGACAAAGGTGCTCGAAGTAAGTCCTCCTACAACCGCCACGCCGATCGGCTGAACCAGCGCCGCCTGACCTTCCGTCGCGAAGCACATCGGAATCATTCCGAGAATTGTCGTAAGAGTCGTCATCATGACCGGGCGGAAGCGGCTTTTTCCGGCCTGCCAGCAGGCTTCCATAAGAGGAATTCCGCGGCCGACAAGCAGGTTCGTGTAGTCGACAAGGATGATTCCATTGTTCACGACGATACCGACAAGCATAATCAGACCGACCATAGACATGATTGAAATCGCCTGTCCAAGTATCTTATACAGGAACACCACGCCTATTATCATGAACGGAATTGTGGCCAGATTTATAAGCGGAGCCTTGAACGACTCGTAGGTTGACGCCATCACTCCGAAAACAAGAATCACGGCCATAAGTATAATCTGAAGATAGAGCTTCATCTGCGAGGTTGTGTCCTGCCAGGAGCCTTCGTAGCTCACGGTGACGCTGTCCGGAATTATGAACGAGTTGCTGATTCCGTCCTTTATCATGTCCTCAACCACATTGGCATTTTTGTCCGTAAGAATGCTCGCCGTTACATGGATTATACGCGTCCTGTTCTCACGGCTTATGGTGACAGGACCGAGTCCTTTTTTGAATGAGGCGAAATTCGCGACGGAAACCATTCCTCCGGTTCCGAGCACATAAATGGAGTCAAGATCCGTGACTTCCCTTCTGTCCTCCGGGCGGTATTTTACGACCACATTGTATTCATTTCCGCCGGAACGGTAGACCGAAGCTGTTTTTCCGTTCAGAGCGGCGTTTATCTCGTTTGCGACGGTGTTCACATCCACTCCGAAGGAATACGCCCGGTCTCTGTCAATAACAACCTCAACCTGCGGAAGTCCCCTGTCCGTGTCAATATTCGGCTCGCTGAGGTCCGGAATTCCGCTTATCACATCCGAAATTTTGTCCGCGACATCAAGCGCGGCGTCAAAATCGTCCGAGCGGATTGCAATGTCTATATCCGCTCCCATCATCTGGCCGCGGAATCCCTCCCGGAAAGAAAAGGCCGCATTCGGATAATCCGCAAAATGCGCGCGCAGTTTCTGCTGGATTTCCTGAGGCGAGTCGATTCTGTCGGCGGTATCGGGAAGCGAAATTTCTATGCTTCCCTTGTAGGACGCGCTGCTGCGTCCGCTGCTTCCCGCGGTAGTCGTTATGTTCTTGTAGCCTTTAACCTCGTTCTTTATGACATCCTCGAATTCAAGGAGAATGCGCTTTGTCTCCGCGAGAGGAGTTCCTACCGGCATCGTCAGCCTAAGGGTGACAGAATCATCCGAGCCCGACGGCATCATATTCAGCTGCATTGTCGGAATAAAGGCGACGGCAACCACAAGCAGGCAGACCGAGACCAGTATCGTGACCAGCTTGTTGTTCAGCGCAACCCGCAGAATTCTTGAATACACGGAGGTGGCGGCGTCAATCACCTTCTGGAACAGTCCGTAGATGAATTTGAGCACCGGATTGGTCACCGGTTTTTCGTCGCGGTTTGAAAGCGGCAGGAATTTTCCCGCCAGAACCGGCACAAGAAACACCGCAACGACAAGGGACGACACAAGCGCGATTACAATCGTGAATATTATTCCCTGGAACATCTGCCCCATCATTCCCAGCTCCTTTATATAGAAGAGGAACGGAATGAAAACACAGATTGTAGTCAGGTTTCCGGAGACAACCGACATGAGCATTTCCTGGGAGCCGAGAATCGCGGCAACTTTTGGACGTGCGCCCCGCTGACGGTAGGAATAAATGTTGTCTATCATGACGATTGAGGCATCGACAATCATTCCTACACCGAGAATCAGTCCCGTAAGAGTCATCATGTTCAGGGTGATTCCCGCCATGTTCATGCAGAACAGCGTGATGATAATGGAAAGAGGAATAGAAATGGAGATTATTATCGTGCTCTTGAAATTCTGCAGGAAGATGAAAAGAATGAGGACAGCAAGAAGAAGCCCTTCCACCGCGGACTGGACAAGGGTGCTGATTGTCTCGCGGATTGACGTCGTGTCGTCGGAAATGATTTCAAGCGTAATGTCCGGAGGAAGCGTCTGTTTAAGCTGATCTATTTTTCCGTACACGGCATTCGCCACACTCACGGTATTCGCATCGGAGGCCTTTGTGACCGAGACGTAAACTCCAGGCTCGCCGTTTATGTAAGCCTCGCTCGTCTGGTCGGCATATCCCATATATGCCGTTCCCACATCGCGCAGACGGACATCATATCCGTTCACCGTGGAAATGACTGTGTCATTTATCTCGTCTATGCTTGTATACTCGCCTGTGGTCCTGACAATATAATCGTACTGCCCCTCGTTCAGTTTTCCGCCGCCAAGTTCCAGATTCTGCTTCGCAAGCGCGGCTGATACGGAAGTTACGGTATATCCATAAGCCACAAGCCGGTTCTGGTTCAATTCGACACATACCTGCGCGGTACGGCCGCCGGAAACATCAGCCTCTCCGACTCCATCGGCCTGCTCAAGCACATCCACAATTGAATTCTCCGCAATCTGCTTGAGGTCGTCCACTGAACGGTTGCCCCGGACAAGAATCCGCATAATCGGCATGGAATTTGCGGAGAAACGCATTATCGACGGCGTTCCAGCGTTGTCCGGAAGCGAACGCGTCACGCGGTCCAGCTTGTCACGGACATCAGAAATCGCGGCATCAAGATCTGTTCCGTAGTTGAATTCCAGCGATACATTGGAGACACCCTCCGATGATGAGGAAGACATATTTTTAAGACCGTTCAGACTTACAAGCGCGCTTTCTATCGGTTTTGTGATTGTTTTCTCCACCGACTCAGGTCCGGCATTTGTGTAGGTCGTCATCACCATCAGAAACGGACTTTCCGTCTCCGGGAAAAGCGCTATTGCGACTTTTCCCAAGGTGAAAATTCCAAGCATTCCCAAAAGGGCAAATATCATCAGAACCAGAACAGGATGTTCCAGCGTTTTTCTTGAAACACTCATAATTTCATCTCCAATTCCGCTATTCCGCGGATTTCGTAATGTCGTTCACCTTGGCGCCGTCGTAAAGTGAAAGCATTCCTTCTATTACGACCTTGTCGCCTTCCGAAATTCCATCCGTAACCTGAATATAGCCGTCTACGCTTTTTCCCGTGGTTATCTCACGTTTTTCCGCAGTTCCGTCGGATTTTACGACAAAAAGATATTTTGCGTCATTGTTCTCGACCACAGAATCCTGGGGAACGGCGACCGCGCCCGAATAATCGACCGTATACAGCTTCACTTTCGCGAACATTCCCGCATTTATCCTGCTGTCCCTGCGGTCAAAATTCAGAATTATCTCCTTTGTCCTTGTGGCAGGATCAAGCACCGGAGACACACGCGTCACCGTCGCGGCAAAAACGCTGTCCGGATAGGCCTCAAGCAGAATTTCAGCCTTCAGTCCGGGAACAAGCGAGGCGACATAGCGTTCCGGAATTTTCGCGGTAACCTGAAGATTCTCAATATCACCTATCGTCGTAACGACACTGCTGACAGAAACCTTCGCGCCGGTTCTTACAGGCGCGGACAGGATGCTTCCGCTTATCGGCGCGGTGACAGGACTCAACGCATAATAGCTGCCGGGCTCGGAAGGATCTATTTTTGCAATCACATCGCCTTTTCTTACAGGAGATCCGAGGGAGACATTCATCTCCACCACTTTTCCGCCGATGGACGGAAACACCTCGATTGAGCTCTGGGTCTCCACCTCTCCGTTCGTCATCACAAAATCCTTGAGCGTCGTCTTGCGGGCATCCATTGTTATTACTGAATAAACGGTATCACGGGAGGACATTCCCTGAGGAAAATTTCTTCCGCCCGGTCCTCCGCCGGATTTCTTTGAGCCGGATATGAGCATGACCGCTCCAGCTGTGACGGCGACAATCACCACGACCGCAACTATTGTTCCTATTTTCTTGGCAGATTTCATATTTCACCTCTTAAATGTTTAATCCTGTTTTATTTTATGATTCGGAATTCTCCGGCGCGGCTCCAAGCGTGCCGAAGGGAACACCGAGCGTATTCTCCAGATCAAGGACCGCTGAAATTATCGTATAATACTGGGACTGAAGCTGTGTTTTCGCCTGCATAAGCGAGTCGGAAGCATTCTGCAAGGTCAGCAGATCCTTTGAACCGTAATTATATGCGGCCAGCGTCATGTCGTAGCTGCGCTGCGCAAGCTCCGCATTGTTGTTCAGCGATGCAAGCTGCGATTCAGCCTGGCGGATTCCTTTCAGGCTGTTTTCTATCTGAATGACGGACGATGTCTTCTCGTCCTCAAGCTGAAGCCGCAGATTTTCGAGCGAGGCTTTTTGCGATGCGATTCCGAGCGCTCCTGATGACCACGGCAAATATCCGTCAAGCGGAATTATAACTCCCAGAGAAAGCTGGGATGATGTTCTCGGCTCCGAAAGCATTTTTGAGCCGGAGACACCGTATGAAAATCCTGCGGTAAGGGAAGGCCCCCAGGCGGAAAAACGCGTGGCAAGAAGCGAATTCTCCGCGGCCTCGATACTGCGCATTATGCGTTTTACGGAAGGAAGCTCATCGGCGACAGTTCCGGAATCTATATTTCCTGCCGGCAGCGCTTCCTTCAGGCTTCCGTCAAGCTCAATTTGAACAGACTGGTCTATGCCGAGCATCTGCTTGAAAAGCGCCAGATTGTTCTCATAAGTGATTACTGCGGATTCTATTGACGGCTTCAAATTCTCGTAGTTCACCTGGGAGGAAAGCAGATCAAGCTCCGAAAGCTGGCCACGGTTGTATTTGTCACGGCTGAGTTCATAGCGCTGCCTTGCGGTCTCAAGATTTCTGCGGCTGAGCGCGATGCTTTCATTCTGATAAATCAGGCTGTAAAACGCCTTCCGGACGTTCAATTCCACGGTGCGGACGGCTTCCTCATAGGAAATTTTTCCGCTTTCATATTCAAGCGCCGCACTTTTCATTGTCGTATACAGAGACGGCGTGAGATTCAGACTAAGCGCCGCGGAAACAGACCAGCTGTAAGTATCGTCATCAAGCGGCTTCGCGAAATTTCCGCTTATATTGGCGGTGGGGCTTATTCCGCTCCATGAAAATTTGTCCTTTTTCTCAAGCAGCTCCAAGGAAAGTCTGTTCCGTTTAAGGTCAATGTTATTGTCCGCAGCAAGAATGACAGCCTCCTCAACAGTCAGGACACGCTTTTCATCCTCCGCAAACAGTACAGAAAAAAACGCCGCCGACATGAGAAATAGAAGCGCAATTTTTTTTATTTTCATTGAATTTCTCCGGAAAAAGATTTACGGACTCACACCGTATGCTTATATAATAATGTTTAACCGGTGAACTTTCAAAAAATTACTGTTATCGGCGGATAAATAACCGTTATAAAAAGACATGAAAAAGCCGCGGTCAGAAATTCCGCCGCGGCCAAAACAGATTCACTTATTTACCTATGGGCAAATTATGCTGAAAACCCTAAATTCAGCTTCTGTATGTCCAGAAAATACCTGACGCCCAGGTGTCGCGGATTGTATTGTCATATTTCACCCTGTTCTGATAATCGACAAAAACGGATATGGAATGATTTTTGTTTATGATTACGGAGAAGTCCGGTCTTATGTCAAATACGAATCCGCCTGTATATGATTTTGTTGTATTGTAGCGCGGATTGTTTTTATCATGCCAATATCTGTCCGCCGAGCCCCAGGCGCATGAAGTCCAGGCACCGAGAACAAACTGGCTGCTTATTGTAAAATCAAGTCTTCCGCCGAAATAGAACGCCGGAGTATAATTGACATTCTCCCAGAAAGTAAATCCCGCTTCCGGTCTGATTACAATTGCGACTTTTGGAATCTGCCACGTGATGGCGGCTCCGGTTCCTATACGTCCGTCATTATCGTTGCCGCCAATATTGTCCACAGCAAGATAAGCGTCAAGCGTAAAATTTTTGAGGAAAAGTGAAAGCCCGGTGTACAGATTGCCGTCTCCCTGAATAATTCCCTCGTAGGCGAAACTGGCCTCAAAAACATCCACAGGATGAATACGGAAAGCCGCATTAAACAGAGGCGCGGCAGTGGTCACGCCATTTGGAATTGCGATTCCGACCTCAAGAAAATCGTTGTAAACATATCTCGCTCCAAGCGCCGCATTGGTGTTTCCATGATAATAGCTTGTGTAGCGGTTCGCATAATATGTATAACCGGACACATCAGCATTGCCTGGAACAGCATCCTTCAGTCCGCCCTGGACAATATGCGCCAAAGGCTCCCAGTAATTTGCAAGGCTCGCCGGAGCCGGTCCGATACGCCAGTTCAATCTTGTTCCCATTCCAAGATCAAATCCCTTCATCGGATGGAAAAGGAAATTCACATAATAGGACTTTGTCTCTCCATTAGTCCACCATCCGCCCTGATCCGTATAATTTGTATAATAGAAAGGAGTAACCTCCGTATTGGCAAAGCGGAAGGCGGCGAACTGATTTCCGTCCCAATCTGTAAGAGCGCCCCAGTTCAACATTCCCTCAACTGTAAATTTTCCGACATCAAGTCTGACCTGAAGCGTCTCAATAAGTCCGTAGAACCGGAATCCCGCCCTGTCCCCATCATTGACCTGTCCCATCGGGACACCGAAGCCGGTCCACAGGGTATTCTGAACGCCGGATGAATCAAGCATCTGGGCGGAAAGGATTCCCGCCGAGAAGACAAGCGCGCCTAATGCGGCCATAATTTTCTTCATATCCAATACCTCCAAAAACAGGAGAAACTATATCATTATGACAGAAAAAAGAAAACATCTGTTAAATAGAAACGGCCACACCGTACAGTTCGATGTGACCGTCATAAAAACCAGATTAAATGTCTTTCAGACTACCATTTTTTCTCAATCTGATCACAGATATTAAGCTCACCTTCTTCCATTGAGAAGAATTTTGCCTTTGTCATATCCGGAACGACATTCACTGAATCGCCAAGGCGGAATTCCGCATTGGCCGTAGTCTTTGCGATGATGCTCTGACCTTTGTTTGAAATAAGATACAGATGTGTCTCGGCTCCAAGCGGCTCCTTGTTTGTAATCTTCATCTGCATATCATCTTTTGCGACAGGTTTCTCTGTATATTTGAGATCCTCCGGACGGATTCCGAAAGAAACTTCCTTATTGACATAATCTTTAAGATACTTCGCCTGCTCGTCCGTCGGATTGATTTCGAAAGATCCCTCATCACAGACAATCTTTCCGTTCTTCTCAAGAACCTTTACAGTCAGGAAGTTCATCGGAGGAGTTCCGATAAAGCCGGCTACGAATTTGTTAATCGGGTTATTATACAGATAAAGAGGAGCACCAATCTGCTGAATCACTCCGTCTTTCATAACGACAATCTTCGTTCCAAGAGTCATAGCCTCAATCTGATCATGTGTAACATAAATCATTGTGGCCTGAAGTCTGTTATGAAGAGAAGCAAGCTCAGAACGCATCGTTACACGGAGCTTCGCATCGAGGTTCGAAAGAGGCTCATCAAAAAGGAAGACTTTAGGATTACGGACGATAGCACGGCCTACCGCAACACGCTGCCTCTGTCCTCCGGAAAGCGCTTTCGGCTTGCGGTCAAGATACTGAGTAAGGTCAAGCTGTTTTGCCGCATCGCGTACACGGCGGTCAATCTCAGCCTTATCCATCTTGCGGATTTTAAGACCAAAAGCCATGTTGTCATAAACCGTCATGTGCGGATAAAGAGCATAGTTCTGGAAAACCATAGCTATATCGCGGTCTTTCGGCGGAACATCGTTCATCTCAACGCCGTCGATATAGAGTTTTCCTTCAGAAATATCCTCAAGACCGGCAATCATGCGGAGAGTTGTTGATTTTCCGCATCCAGAAGGACCTACGAATACGCAGAATTCCTTGTCTTCAATTGTGATATTGGAATTTGTAACGGCACGAACTCCGCCGTCGTAGATTTTTCCAATACCCTTCAGTTCTACTTTTGCCATTTTTGGCCTCCCTAGGGGTTATATTATAACTGTTATTTTATGACCAAAAACTTTGTCTGTCAAATGAATTCTTCAAAAATTACATGAAAACAAACTATTCCTGAGGAACGTGTTTTCGGCACGAATTCACGATGAAAGGATGTGGAATTTCCGTCCGATGAACTTTTCGTTCCGGAGTGTACACAAATATCATTTTTTATATTATATTAGACAGATAATATGGAGCTTAAAATGTCAAAGAAGAAAATTCCAATAACACTGCTGACCGGCTACCTCGGAGCTGGAAAAACAACATTGCTGAACCGTGTCCTTACAAATCAGAAGGGCTATAAAGTGGCCGTCATCGTGAACGATATAGGTGAAGTGAATGTTGACGAAAGACTCATCTCAAAAGAGGCGCAGATAACCGATTCAAGCAGTCTTGTTCCGCTCACCAACGGATGCATCTGCTGCACGCTCAAATCAGATATGGTTCAACAGATAGAAAATCTGATGAAAACCGGAAAATTCGATTATATCATGATTGAGGCAAGCGGAGTCTGTGAACCGATGCCAATCGCGCAGGCGATAGAAACCATAGAGATAGGAAGACTTGACAATGTAGTCGGAGTTGTAGATGCCAGTCGCCTCGTAGAGGAATTCGACGGTGGAAATGCGCTTCTGAAAAACGATGTGGACGAGGAGGATATCGAATCCCTTCTGATACAGCAGATTGAATTCTGTTCTACACTGATAGTAAATAAGCGCGATCTTGTATCTGACGAGCAGATGAAAAAAGTAAGGGCCGTAATCAACAAGCTTCAGCCATCGGTGAAGGTAATTGAAACCACAAGATGCGACGTTCCTGTAGAGGAGATTATCGGAACGAACCGGTTCGACTTTGAGACTGTCTACGCAAGCGCGGGATGGGTCGCCGAGCTTGAGAAACATGAGCACGAACATGATGAGGACGAAGACGGACATGATCACCACGAACATCATCATGAGCACAAACATGAAGGCGAAGATGAGGACGAATACGGAATCGGTTCGTTTGTATACTACAGACGGAAACCGTTTGACCGCATAAAGCTTGATCAGTATGCGAATAACTGGCCGCGCAGCATAATCCGCTCAAAAGGAGTTGTATGGTTCAGTGATGAAAGCGAAATGGCCTACGTTCTTGAAACAAGCGGAAGACAGATACAGGCAGGATATTCAGGACAGTGGCTTGCGGCCTGCCCGAAAGCCGAGCAGGAAAAAATTCTCGCCGAAGAACCCGAGATGAAAAAAGACTGGGATCCGGAAGTCGGCGACAGGATGATAAAACTCGTCATTATAGGACAGCACCTGGACAGAAACAAAATAGAATCTGAACTTGACAGTTGTCTGGCTGACTGAAAACACTTCCCTTTTACAAAAAGGCTGACCATCGGAGAATGAGGTCAGCCTTTTTCATATATAAAACAAAATAAAATAACAAACGTAAAATAAATTCCAGTCAGGCGAAGACGGCTACCTTACAGGACAGCCGCAGCCCGGATGATCAGACTCCCAGCTCTGTGCCATGCGTAGGATTGAGATTTCCCCGAACATCGGACCCGCGAACTGCATTCCCACAGGCATATTATCCGCTGCGGTTTTCCCGGCAGGAACTGAAACAGACGGAATTCTAGCCAGATTAACGAAGGTCGTAAAAAGATCGCTCAAATACATCTCCAGAGGGCTGTCAACTTTCTGTCCGAGTCTAAAAGCCGGAGTAGGGCAAGTCGGACATAATATGACATTGTATGATTTGAACAGCTCTGCAATTTCACGCTGAATTCTCGCGCGGACGGTCATTCCTTTCTTGTAAGTATCACCGCTGAACTGTTCCGAAAGCACATAATTTCCTATGACAATGCGCCTCTTCACTTCAGGACCGAACCCTTCCGACCTCGTCTCGACATAAAGCTCATCATATCCCTTTCCGGCATCAACACGGCGCCCATATCGGATTCCGTCGAATCGGCTCAAATTAGAAGCAGCTTCAGAAAGAGCGATAACATAATAACTTGCGATTGATGCATCCAGTACCGGAAGATCCACAATCTCAACTGAAGCGCCTTTTTGGACAAACCAGCTTTTTGTCTCCTCAAATACACGTGTGACGTCAGGATCCATTCCATCAGTCTCAAGGAACTGTCTTGGAATGGCAACTTTAAGAGAGGAAAATTCTTCATCAGTAAATCCTCTCAATTTTTTAAGTTCATCGACTTCGGAAAAATCGACACTCGTATCATCATAAAAATCCACACCGCACATCGCAGCAAGAGGCTCCGCTATGTCAGCAGGTGTGTGTCCGATGATTCCAACCTGATCAAGTGAACTTCCATAAGCCACTACTCCCCAACGGCTGAGAACTCCATAAGTAGGTTTCAGCCCATATACCCCGCAATAACTTGCAGGCAATCTGACAGAACCTCCAGTCTCGGTTCCCAATCCGAACAGAACCTGATTGGATGATACGGCAGCGGTCGAACCGCCTGAAGAACCACCGGAAACAAATTCACGGTTTATAGGATTCCGCGTCGGACCGTAGCATGAATATTCCGTAGAGGAGCCCATTGCGAACTCATCCTGGTTACATCTTCCGAGAGGAATCGCACCTGCCGCCTCAAGCCGGGAAATAACAGTCGCATCATAAGGCGCCACGTAACCCTCAAGGATTTTTGACGCGCATGTAAGATGCTTACCTTTTACCGAAATATTATCTTTAACGGCAAATGGAAGTCCAAGAAGGGGTTTCTCAAAAAAAAGTTTATCAAGGTTTCCGTCAAGACGCGCTTGTGCTATAAGTTTATCCGCGACCTCTGCCTTTTCTACGACATCGGAATAGATTTCAAGGAATGCATTCAAAGGGACATCTGATTTTTTGTCCTGCTCAAAAATAGCCACCGATTCATTTATAATTGCGACACTTGATGTTTCTCCGGACTTCAAGGCTTCTCTTGCTTCGTTTATAGTGTAAAACATATTATCTCCAAACAACTAAGCTCTCCGCATAATAAAATCTGTTTTAAGCTCCTTCACCAAGAACTTTAGGAACCTGAAAATATCCGTCCATAAAATTCTCGGATATATGTTTCACATCAGTGATCTCAAGGCCCGGAACAATTTTATCGGCGCGCAGCTTATCCACTGAAGTCGAAGGATATGCATCATAAGGATTTTCGCTGTCATCATATTTCGAAAGAATTTCAAAATAACCGATTATGTCATCAACCTGTTTTTTTAAAACATCAATATCAGTGCTGTCTTCGGACAATCTGGACAGATACAACAAATTTGAAAGCGTCTGTTGATCAATTCTTTTATGGATAGTCATGGAAAATAATTATAACGCATTAAGCATGTTTATACAACAAACAGAAGGATTCATAATTACATCGATATTTTCTACGAACAAAAAAAGGGTTGCCTTTTGGCAACCCTTTGCGGAGGACCTGACTTGAACAGGCACGATTTTCATCACTAGCACCTCAAGCTAGCGTGTCTACCAATTCCACCACCCCCGCGGAACGCTTGATATATTATATCAAAAAACTAATTTAATCAATAGCCTGACAGGGAAAAAACAGAAAAAAAACGGAATCCAGACATCCGTGCGCCGGGCGAAAAAAAAGCCCGGCGGCTACCTACTTTCCCGCCGCAAGGGCAGTATCATCGGCGTAAGAGAGCTTGACTTCCGTGTTCGGAATGGGAACGGGTATAGCCTCTCCACTGTGGCCACCGGGCGCAGAAAACAAAACCACGGCCCGAGGAGTCGGGGGGACGTTCGGGGAAAGACGGCGGAGATGATAATATGGTCAAGCCTCGCGGCCTATTAGTAATGCTCGGCTGTGCGCGTCGCCGCGCCTGCACCTGCATCCTATCGACCCGGTAGTCTCCCGGGGGCCTTCGGGGGAGTCACGCTCCCTGGGAAGTCATGTCTTGGGGTGGGCTTCCCGCTTAGATGCTTTCAGCGGTTATCCCTTCCGGACTTAGATACCCGGCACCTGCCGCTGGCGCGACAACCGGCAAACCAGAGGTCCGTCCACCTCGGTCCTCTCGTACTAAAGGCAGCTCCCCTCAAACTTCCAACGCCCATAACAGATAGGGACCGAACTGTCTCGCGACGTTCTGAACCCAGCTCACGTACCGCTTTAATTGGCGAACAGCCAAACCCTTGG
>DBIW01000010.1 GCA_002296965.1 Treponema sp. UBA792
ATAACGCTCAAGGATCCGACGGGACCGGCTGCGGCTCCTGTGTTCCAGGGCTGGTATTCCGACAAGGATTTCCAGAACCGCGTGAGCCCTGCCGTGATAGCGAAGGGCAGCACCGGCGACAGGACGTTCTACGCCAGGTTCGGAGCGGAGGCTCTCAAGGAATTCACCGTGACGTTCAATGTCGTGGCGGAGGCGAACGGAACTGTCCTCGGAACCGACAGCATCAAGGTGAACGACGGAGACAAAATCTCCGACGCGCAGCTTGAGGCCGCCAAGGGCAAGATCGCGTCGCTCGGCGAGTACGAGTATGACGGACTCTACACGGCCGCGGCTCTTGCGGCGGCGTTCGACACTTCAACAAAAATCACCGCGGACACGACGCTCTACGTAAAGGTCAAGGCGGTGCAGAAATTCACGGTGACGTTCGACAGTGACGGCGGCTCCGCGGTGGCGGCAGTAACCGTGAAGAGCGGCGAGAAGGCGGCGAAGCCTACCGACCCGGCGAAGGACGGATACACGTTCAAAGGCTGGCTCCTCGGCGACGCGGAGTATAATTTCGACGCCCCGGTCACAGGCAACATCACCCTCAAGGCAAAGTGGGAGGCGAACAAAACCGAGCCGGAGCCGACTCCGGTTGAGCCGACAGAATCTGGTGTTATCTGGACTGGCTCAGTTGACATGGGGACAAAGTGGGCTGCATCGCTTGGAATCGATGCCGACAAATTTGCTTCTTGCGAGGTTGGCGGTACTTTCACCCTTTATGTGACACTTGGTACTGAATCATATCATCAGGTAAAACTTTGTTCCAACGGAGAAGGTTGGTCTGTTCTTGATGGTATAGCATCCGATTTGAACGCAAATGAATACAGTTGCGTTACAGTTTCCGCTTCGACACTGTCATTTAAAATGAATGAGACTGATTTGGCGATCGTAAAGGCAAACGGTCTTCGTATTCAGGGATATGATGTCACTTTGACAAAACTTACGTACAAAGCTCCGCCGGCTCCTGGTGCAATAGTTTCCGCTGTTCCGGAAGGAGCGACTGCGCTCCTTGATTTTGGCTCAATGACGGAACTGCCGGGTTCTTTAACTGCTCCTGGTTGTGGATATGAGGCAACTCTTGTAAGTGATGATACTTATGGTAAAGTTCTTGATTTATCTCTCAAAGAAGGTTCTGAAAACGGCAGTTATGCCACAATGAAAATTACATTTGACGCACCGCTTGACCTTACAGGAAAGAGTGTGTGCCTTATGATGAAAGGTAAGAGTGGACTTGAAGGAAGCAATGACCTCAAGTTGGTGTATGTACAGGATGATGCCCACAAAAATGAGACGAACAAGATTTACCCGTCTGATAATACGAAATTTTCGGAACTTGTTCCTGGTGCAGGTTGGGTGTGCTGGACAGAAGATAACTCAATATCTGAGGTGGACAGCTGGGCTTCCATTACAGCTCTTGAAATTCAATTCCAGAAAGCGAATTATAATTTCCAGATAGCTGCAATATATTACAAGTAACTCTTTGATTCTTTGAATCATCCTTAATTTCCTCCGTCCGGCCGGCGTTCGGTAGAGTGCGTCCTCCGGGCGGGGGATTTTTTTTGTGCGGTTGTCCGGTCACGCCGGACAATGACATTGAATTCCGCCCGAAAATGACGCCAATGTCATTCCCGTGCCGCGACACGGGAATCTCCGGGGGCAGTAACATTGCGGCCACGCCGGAGCGTGAAGCTCGAATTCCTCTTGAATTCATTTTCCGAATTTATTAGAATACACAAACCTGTAAATCATTCTGTTCATCTTTTCCGGGGTGCTGACCGGAATTAAATATAGGAGAATAGGCGATGCCTACAATTAATCAGTTGATCCGTCAGGGTCGCAAGTCTGCCGCAAACAGAACTAAAGCTCCCGCACTTGAGTCCTGCCCGCAGAAACGCGGTGTTTGCACGCGTGTCATGACCCAGACTCCGAAGAAGCCGAATTCGGCTCTCAGAAAGATTGCCCGTGTTCGCTTGAGCAATGGTATTGAAGTTACAGCATACATTCCTGGAATTGGTCACAATCTTCAGGAACACTCGGTTGTGCTGGTACGTGGTGGACGTGTAAAGGATCTTCCTGGTGTCCGCT
Organism: Treponema sp. UBA792; assembly: GCA_002296965.1. Lineage (GTDB taxonomy): Bacteria > Spirochaetota > Spirochaetia > Treponematales > Treponemataceae > Treponema_D. Next base: position 2,128 of record DBIW01000010.1, read on the forward strand.
ATCATATAATCCGCGGTACAAAAGATACTCTCGGTGTCGAGGACCGCAAGCGCGCCCGTTCAAAGTACGGAGCAAAGAAACCTAAGGCATAATGGAGGCGTAAGATGGGAAGACATAAGAAATCAGTCGAACGTCCGATGATGCCGGATGTAAAATATAACAGCAAGGTTATCTCAAAATTCGTCTGCCGCATGATGCTTGACGGAAAGAAAGATACCTGTATGAAGATTGTCTACAAGGCTATGGATAATCTCAAGGCAAAGACCGACAAGGATCCGCTTGAGGTTTTCCTGAAGGCGCTTGACAATGTTAAGCCGATGGTCGAGGTAAAGTCAAGACGTGTCGGCGGTGCTACGTATCAGGTTCCTGTTGAAATCCGTGATGCCCGCCGTGAGGCTCTGGCAATGCGCTGGATTATCGACGCGGCCCGCTCCAGAAGCGGTCACGGAATGGCGGATACTCTCGCCGCCGAGCTGATGGATGCCTACAACAATACCGGCTCCGCTTATAAAAAGCGCGAGGATACACATAAGATGGCTGAGGCGAACAAGGCGTTTGCACACTACCGCTGGTAGTCTTTCAGTTTTCATGGCATCCGGAAGTCCGGGTGCCTTTTTTTTTGTTTTGTCGCCTTTCTTTGTAGACTATTGATTTTTTTTTGTAAAAATAGTATAAAGTCGGAACTATCCTGTATGGTTTTATGCTAGTACAGGAGATGGGTTCTTTGAGAGCAGGCGGGTTTTTCCCGGCATATCCGTAAAGTTAACCGGTCTTCCGGTTTTCAGGAATATGCGGCCCTTTACTTTTGAATTATTGCCGTCGGCAGTGATTGTGTATAGATGACTGATAAAGTTTTTGGGTTTCTGCTGGGTCTTCCGGACTTAAAACTCGAATGTACCAAACCAGTTGTCAGAAAATCTTTTGATAATGATCGGTGGTTGCGGGTCATGACGCTCCGAATGTGATGTGGCGTTGTGTTGAAAGGATTAAAAATCTTCCGTTTCAATCTGTCATTCTCAGAATTTCTGTTGATCAAGTGTGTCTGCGAACAGAATATGTATCTTTTGGTGCGTTTTTTGTTCTGGCTTAAAGTGCAACACATAAAAATAAGTATGCCGGAATTAAATGGACACCGGCAAGGAGAAACACATGGCAAAGGAGAAGTTCGTTAGAACTAAACCTCACATGAACGTTGGTACCATTGGTCACGTTGACCATGGTAAAACTACTCTTTCAGCTGCCATCACTTCATATTGTGCAAACAAATATGGTGACAAGGCTCTTAAGTATGACGAAATCGACAATGCTCCTGAGGAGAAAGAGCGCGGTATTACAATCAATACCCGCCACCTTGAGTATCAGTCTGACAAGCGTCACTATGCGCACATTGACTGTCCGGGACATGCTGACTATATCAAGAACATGATTACCGGTGCGGCGCAGATGGATGGAGCTATTCTGGTTGTTTCAGCTCCGGATTCTGTTATGCCTCAGACACGTGAGCACCTTCTGCTTGCACGTCAGGTTGGAGTTCCGAAGATTATCGTTTTCCTTAACAAGGTTGATATGCTCGACGGCGACGAAGAGATGCTGATGCTGGTTGAGGAAGAGGTGAAGGATGTTCTTAAAGAGTACGGATTCTCTGAGGATACTCCTATAATCAAGGGTTCTGCTTTTAAGGCTCTGAATGATCCTACTCCTGAGAATACAGCTTGTATCGAGGAGCTTCTTGCCGCTATGGACACATGGTTCGATGATCCAGTCCGCGATGATGAGAAGCCGTTCCTTATGCCGATTGAGGATATATTCACAATCTCTGGACGTGGAACTGTTGTTACAGGACGTATCGAGCGCGGTGTAATCAATATGAACGATCCTGTTGAGATTGTTGGTATCAAACCGACACAGTCCTCAACAGTAACCGGTATCGAGATGTTCCAGAAGACTCTTGATCAGGGTATCGCCGGTGATAACGTCGGTATTCTTCTCCGCGGTGTCGACAAGAAAGATGTCGAGCGCGGACAGGTTCTGGCAAAGCCGGGTTCCATCCACCCTCACACAAAGTTCGAGGCGCAGATTTATGTTCTCTCAAAAGAGGAAGGCGGACGCCACAGTCCGTTCTTTACAGGTTACCGCCCGCAGTTCTATTTCAGAACTACGGACATTACCGGTACAATCGAGCTTGAGCCGGGTACAGACATGGTAAAACCTGGTGATAACGTCAAGATTATCGGTGAGCTTATTCACCCGATTGCTATGGACGAGGGTCTTAAGCTTGCTATCCGCGAGGGCGGTCATACAATCGCTTCCGGACAGGTAACAAAAATTATTGAGTAGTTTTTAGTTTTTGCAGAGGTTGGACGGATTGGTTCTGTCTTTCCTCTGCAATGGAGGAATTAAGTAAATGGCTAATGAGAAGATTCGTGTCAGACTCCGTGCGTTTGATGTCGAGCTGATCGATCAGAGTGCTAAAGCCATCGTGCAGACAGTTCAGAAGGCGGGTGCAAAGGTTTCTGGTCCTATCCCTCTTCCGACAAGAATCAATAAGATGACGGTACTTCGCTCTCCGCATGTAAACAAGAAATCACGTGAGCAGTTTGAGATGCGTACACACAAACGTCTTATTGACATAATGAATCCTTCACAGGATGTTATGGATTCACTGATGAAGCTTGAGCTTCCTGCCGGTGTTGATGTTGTGATAACACAATAAGTGATTAGAAGGTACGGTCCCCTTGGATCTGGGATGACGACCTTAATAAACTGGAGCTTCGGTTCCATATAGGAGAATATCAGAATGAAAGGTCTGATTGCTAAAAAAGTAGGAATGACGCAGATATTCGATGAAAGCGGTAATTTGACTCCTGTCACCGTGATCCACATCGAGCCTAATGTTGTCGTTGCTAAAAAAACAAAGGAAAATTGCGGTTATGACGCGGTTGTTCTTGGACTTGATGATAAGAAAGCTTCTAGAACAACAAAGCCTTATGCCGGACAATTCCCGGAGAACATCACGCCAAAGCGCCACTTGAAAGAGTTCCGCGACTTTGAGAAAGAAGTTAATGTAGGTGATGTTGTTGGTCTTGAACTCTTTGAGAACAGCCGTTTTCTTGATGTGACTGCCACTTCAAAAGGAAAAGGCTTTCAGGGTGTTATGAAGAGATGGGGATTCCATGGTGGACGTGCTACTCATGGTTCAAAATTCCATCGTGAGCCGGGTGGTACTGGAGAATGTACAACGCCTGGACACAGCTTTAAGAACATCAAGCTTCCTGGACACATGGGTTTTAGAAGGGTTACTGTTCAGAATCTGAAAATCGTAAAGGTTGATCCTGAGCTTAAAGTGATCATGGTTCGTGGGGCTGTCCCTGGGAATAAAGACTGTACGCTGATCGTAAAGTCCGCGGTAAAGAAATAACGGCAGAGGATGAGTATTATGGAAAAGAAAGTCTATTCAGTCGATGGTAAAGGGCTGCGTACTATCACTCTTGATGATAACGTATTCGGTCTCCCGGTAAATGATGATGTAATCTATTACGCCATCACAAATGAATTAGCAAATAAGCGTGTTGGTACTGCTTGCACAAAGACTCGCTCTGAAGTTCATGGAAGTAATAACAAGCCGTACAAACAGAAAGGTACAGGTAACGCACGTCGTGGTGATAAGAAATCGCCGATTACGGTAGGTGGCGGTACAATTTTTGGACCTAAGCCGCGTGATTACAGCTATGCGATTCCTAAAAAAGCCAAAAGGTTGGCTATGAAGTCAATCTTGAGCAAACATGCACAGGAAGAAAGACTTACAGTTGTTGAAGATTTTACTGTTGAAAGCGGAAAGACGAAGGATCTGGTTAAGATTCTGAATAATTTCGCAAACGGTGAAAGAACGGTAATCATTCTTAAAGATGATGATGCTAAGATCAGGCAGGCCGGAAGAAATATTCCGAACCTTACTTTCCTTGCATATAATCGTCTGCGTGCGCATGATCTGTTCTACGGAAGAAAGGTTATTGCTCTCGAAGGTGCGGTCAAGAATCTTTCTGAATTTTATGCGGAAGATAAGGAGGCTAAATAATGAACTACGAAGATATTCTTATTGAGCCTGTCGTTTCAGAGAAAGCAAGTGCCCTGCGCGAGCAGAATAAATATGTTTTCATTGTTCATCCGGATGCAACAAAAACGCAGATTAAGGAGGCTGTAAAACGCCTTTTTAATGTGAATGTTGTCAACTGTACGACGATGAATGTCCTTGGAAAAATGAAACGGCTTCGTGGACGACCTGGACGCACGGCTTCATATAAGAAGGCGATTGTACGCGTTGCAGAGGGTGAAACAATTTCAGCTTTTGAAGGCGTTTAAGTCCAAGTATTAGATTAAGGGGAAAGAAATGGCTCTTAAAGCATTTAAGCCGATTACAGCAGGTACACGTGGTCGTGTAGACTTGCATAGAGATGAACTGACAACCGATAGACCCGAAAAAACTTTGGTGTCAGGCAGAAAGTCTCATGCTGGACGTGGAGCCGGAGGACGTATTTCAGTGCGTCATCAGGGCGGCGGACACAAGAGACGTTATCGTGATATAGATTTCAGACGTGATAAGCACGGAATTCCGGGAACAGTGAAGACAATCGAGTATGATCCTAACCGCAGTGCTAATATCGCCCTGATTTTTTATGCCGATGGTGATAAGCGTTATATTATCGCACCAAAAGGTCTTCAGGTCGGACAGAAGATTATGTCCGGCGAGAACGCAGCTCCGACAGTTGGAAATGCACTTCCGCTCAATGTGATTCCTGTAGGATTCACAATTCATAACATCGAGCTTACGCTTGGTTGTGGTGGACAGCTCGTCCGCTCGGCTGGTGCCAGTGCGATGATTGCCGGCCGCGAGGGAGATTATGTTATCGTCCGTCTGCCGTCAAGTGAAATGAGAAAAATCAACGGAAAGTGCTATGCCACAATCGGTGTTGTCGGTAATGAAGAACACATGAATGTTAAGCTCGGTAAGGCCGGTCACAGACGTTGGCTTGGTGTCAGACCGACAGTCCGTGGTATGGCCATGAACCCAGTGGATCATCCGCTTGGTGGTGGTGAAGGTGCCGGTAAAGGTCGTAACCCTGTTACTCCATGGGGTCAGCCTTGTAAAGGTTACCAGACTCGCAACAAGAGAAAGACGTCAAGCAAGTTCATTGTTTCTCGCCGTAAGAAGTAGTTGCATAGGAGATAACTGTGTCAAGATCTGTTAAGAAAGGACCTTTTGTAGACAAGAGTCTTTACAAAAAGGTAATAGCGATGAATAAAGAAGCAGACAAGAAGATGATAAAGACATATTCTCGCTGCTCTACGATTATTCCGGAGATGGTTGGAAATACCATTTCCGTTTACAACGGAAAATCATGGATTCCGGTATATGTGACGGAGAACCTTGTCGGCCATAAGCTCGGCGAATTTGCTCCTACACGTACATTCCGCGGTCATGGTGGTTCAGATAAAACAGCCGGGAAGGCTAAATAATAGGTAGGTGGATATTATGGCTGAGAAAAAAGGTTATGTAGCCACTTCAAAATTCCTGATTGCATCGCCGACAAAGGTTCGTCCTGTCGCCCGTGTAATTAATCAGAAGTCCTATTCGGAAGCTATGGCTATTTTGGCTAATATGCCGCAGAAAGGTGCCGGACTCATCAGTGCGACTCTGAAATCGGCTGCTGCAAATGCGCTTTATGCAAATAGCAAATTGGATGAAGATATGCTGTACGTAAAGGAAATCAGAATCGATGAAGGTCCGAGACTCAAGAGAGTCTGGTTCCGCGCTCGCGGCCGTGCCGATCAGCTTCTGAAACGTATGTGTCATATTACCGTCGTCGTTGACGAAAAGGCGGGGGAATAAAGTGGGTCAGAAAGTAAATCCTATTGGTTTGCGTCTTGGCGTAAACAAAACCTGGCAGTCACGTTGGTATGCAGATCCACGTGAATATGCGGATCTGGTTCTTGAAGATCTTAAAATCAGAAAAATGGTTTCTGATCTTCCTGAATGTAAGAATGCTGATATTGCAGAGATAGAGATAGTACGTCATCCGCAGCGTGTTACAATCGTGATTCATACGGCTCGTCCGGGAGTAATCATCGGTGTAAAGGGCGCAACTATTGAAAAGATAAGCGCTGATATTCAGAAGCAGTTGACTAAGAAAGTTCAGATCAAGATTAAAGAAATCAAACGTGCAGATTTGAATGCCAGTCTTATTGCTCAGAATATCGCACGTCAGCTCGTCGGTCGCGGTTCTTTCAGAAAAGCGATGAAGCAGGCGATTAACAATGCGATGCGTGCCGGGGCACAGGGTATAAAAGTCCGCCTCAGCGGACGTCTTGGCGGTGCAGATATGTCCCGCACAGAGGAGCACAAGGAGGGACGTGTTCCGCTCCATACTCTCCGTGCTGATATTGATTATGGAACGTATGCGGCTCTTACCACTTATGGAAAAATTGGTGTTAAGGTCTGGGTTTATAACGGAATGAACTACGGAGTCGAACAGAACGAGGACGCAGGTCAGCTTGTAAGAAAACCGAGACGCAACCGCCCGGCTCAGGATAAGAATGAAGGTTCTGAGTCTGCTAGAAAGGCAAGGAGTTAATGTATGCCACTCGCACCAAAAAGAGTTATACACCGCAAGGTGCAGCGCGGACGCGAGAAGGGTTTTGCTACGCGCGATAACAATATCGATTTCGGTGACATCGCACTTGTCGCTATGGAGCCGACATGGTTGAACGCTAGGGTTATAGAAGCCGCTCGTGTCGCAATCAATCGTAAATTGGATCGTAAAGGTAATGTTTGGATTCGTGTTTTTCCTGATAAACCGATTTCAAAAAAACCTGCTGAAGTTCGTATGGGTAAGGGTAAGGGAGCTCCGGAATTCTGGGCTGCCGTGATAAAACCTGGTATGATTTTGTTCGAAATCGGCGGAGTTGATATTCAGCTTGCGGCCAGAGCGCTTGAGCTTGCGGCAAGTAAGCTTCCGGTCAGAACAAAAATCGCATATAAGCCGACACACGACTAGGAGGAAATAAGATGGCTGATTCAAAGAAAAAGAACGATAAAGAACTGTCTTATAAGGAACTGGTTACAAAGCGTGATGAGCTTAAGAGGAAGTACATGGATCTTCGTTTCAAAATGATAGTTGCCCATGTTGATAACCCGATGCAGAAACGTACGATGCGCCGCGAGATAGCACGTCTTAATACGTTTATCCAGCAGAAAGAATCTGCTGGAGAGAATTTGTAGGAGCTGAACTGTGGAAGAGAATGCTGTTCAGACTGTAAAGCCGGCAAAACGTTCATTCGTTGGTCTTGTGACAAGTGACAAGATGGATAAGACTATCGTTGTCACAATAGCAACAAAGAAAATGGACAGGCTTTATAAGAAGTATGTTACACGGACGAAAAAATATATGGCTCATGATGAGAACAATGATGCTCATATAGGTGATACAGTCCGCATTGTTGAATGCAGACCACTCAGCAAGAATAAATGCTGGCGTCTGGCTGAAATCGTTGAACGCGCTAAATAAGGAGTTTTGTTATGATTCAAATGCAATCAAAAATGACTGTTGCTGATAACTCCGGAGCGAAAATCGTTCAGTGTATTAAGGTTATCGGTGGTACACACCGCAGATATGCCGGTATCGGTGACATCGTGGTTGTGGCTGTTAAGGATGCGATTCCTACGTCCACAATAAAGAAAGGTTCAATAGAGAAGGCGGTTATAGTCCGCCAGGCTAAAGAATACCGTCGCCCTGATGGAACTTATATCCGCTTCGATGATAACGCCTGTGTTATAGTCGATGACAACAAGAATCCCAAGGGAAAGCGTATTTTCGGACCTGTTGCCCGTGAGCTTCGTGATATGGATTATATGAAAATCATATCTCTTGCTCCGGAAGTTCTTTAAGGAGAAACGAAATGTTGGAAAAATCAAAAATCCGCAAGAACGATACAGTACAGGTGCTTGCCGGAAAGGACAAAGGAAAGCGCGGGACAGTGGTGAAGGTTCTTCTTAAGAAGGAAGCCGTCATTGTTTCTGGCGTGAATATTGTCAAGAAGGCAATGAAAAAGAAGAGTCAGCAGGATCAGGGCGGAATCGTCGAGATTGAGGCTCCTCTTGATATTTCAAATGTTGCGATCGTGTGTAAAAAATGCGGTCCGACAAGAATCGGTTATAAAATCGACGGCGATAAAAAGGTTCGTGTCTGCCGAAAATGTGGAGATATACTGTAATGGATAATTACGTACCCCGGCTTAAGAAAGTCTATAAGGACGAAATCGCACCGGCTCTTGTAAAAGAGTTCAATTACACAACTCCTATGCAGGTTCCTGCAATAAAGAAGATTGTTGTAAGCATGGGTGTGGGTGAGGCTCTCACAAATAAGAAACTTCTTGATGCCGCTGTTGCTGACCTGACTCAGATTACAGGACAGAAGGCGGTCAAGACAAAGGCAAGAAAAAGTATTGCTAATTTTAAACTTCGTGAGGGTAACGAGGTTGGTGCGATGGTGACTCTTCGCGGAACAATTATGTATGAGTTCCTTGATCGTCTCATCAATATTGCGCTTCCACGTGTTAAGGATTTCCGCGGAATCAAAGCCACAGGTTTTGACGGACATGGAAATTTTTCTCTTGGTATCACAGAGCAGATTATTTTCCCGGAAATCGACTTTGATAAAATCACTAAGATTGCCGGTATGAACATTGCGATTGTAACAAGCGCTAAAACAGATGCTGAGGCAAAAGCTCTGCTTACCAAGTTCAATATGCCGTTCCGGAAGTAGGTGAAGTATGGCCAAGAAATCAATGATTATAAAGGCAGCCCGCAAGCAGAAGTATTCGACACGTGAGTATAACCGCTGTCAGATTTGCGGACGTCCGCGTGGATATTTGCGTAAGTTTAAGATGTGTCGTCTTTGCTTCCGTAAATTGGCAAGTGAAGGCCAGCTTCCTGGCATCACAAAATCCAGTTGGTAGTGGTAGGAGATTGAAATGAGTGCATCAGATCCAGTAGCAGATATGCTTACAAAGGTTCGGAATGCGGCTGTAGCCCGCCACGAGAAAGTAGATGTTCCGGCTTCAAAGCTGAAACTTGAAATCGTGAAGATTCTGAAGACTGAAGGATACATTAAAAACTTCAAGAAGGTTCAGGAGGACGGACATACGACGCTCCGCATATTCCTGAAATATGATGACGAGAATAATTCGGTTATTCATGGTGTGAAGAAAATCTCTACACCCGGACGCCGCGTTTATTCCGGTTATAAAGATTTGCCGCGTGTTTACAACGGCTATGGCACAATAATCGTATCAACATCTTCTGGTGTGACTACCGGTAAAAAGGCAACCGAGAAGATGGTCGGCGGTGAGCTTGTATGCTCTATCTGGTAATGGGAGTAAGATATGTCTAAGATTGGAAAACTTCCTGTTGCTGTTCCTGCAGGTGTTACGGTTAGTGTTGCTGACGGTGTTGTTTCGGTAAAAGGACCGAAAGGTGAACTGAAACAGGCATTCAGTAGCGATATAAAGATTGAAGTTCAGAATAATGAAGTTATTCTTTCTGTTCTGAACGGAACAAAGCAGGCAAATGCTGATCATGGTCTTTATAGAAGCCTGATAGCCAATATGGTTACCGGTGTCACAGCCGGGTTCTCAAAGTCACTGATAATCAACGGTGTCGGTTATCGTGCCGAAGTGAAGGGAAAAGAGCTTGTGATGAATCTTGGTTATTCAAGTGACTACATCGCAATAATTCCTGACGGGCTGACAGTTGTTGCCGATGCTAATGGAAAGGTTACTGTTTTCGGTATCGATAAGCAGAAAGTCGGTGAATTCAGCGCTCAGCTTCGCAAACTGCGCAAGCCTGAACCATATAAAGGTAAGGGAATCCGCTACGAGACTGAAGTTATCAGACGTAAAGTCGGTAAAACTGGTGTTAAATAAGGTGAAGCTATATGTTTAAAAAACTGAATGATAAAAACAGAAAACGTCTGCACAGAAAGGTTCATATCCGCAAGTCTGTTTACGGTACTGCCGACAGACCGAGAATGACCGTTACACGCAGCAACAAGAATCTTTCTGTTCAGGTCATAAATGATGATGAAGGAAAGACTTTGGCTTCCATTTCCACTCTGGAGAAGGAATTTGAGGCTCTTAAGCCGAATACCGAGGGTGCGGCAAAACTCGGAGAAGCTTTCGGTGCAAGACTCAAGGATAAAAATATTTCCAAAGTGGTTTTTGACAGAAATGGTTATTTGTACCATGGTGTTGTAAAAGCCCTTGCTGATGGAACCCGTAAAGCCGGGATTGAATTCTAGGAGTTGACATGGAACACCAGAAAAACTTTGAAAAAGAGCCGAAAGAGTTTGTTGAAAAGCTTGTAACTCTTAACAGAACGGCAAAAACCGTAAAAGGCGGACGTCGTATGTCTTTCGCTGCACTTACTGTTGTGGGTGACCAGAAAGGCCGTGTCGGATACGGATTCGGCAAGGCAAACGATGTTTCCGAGGCTATTAAGAAGAGTGTTGACCGCGCAAAGAGAAATCTTATAACTATTCCTCTTAAAAACGGAACAATACCGCATGATATTATAGGAAAATACAAGAGTTCTTCAGTTCTTCTGAAGCCGGCCTGTTCCGGTACCGGAATTATTGCCGGTGGTGCAGTCCGTGCCATTATGGATGCTGCCGGAGCGACTGATCTTCTTGCAAAATCCTTGGGTTCAAGTGCTTCTGTTAATGTTGTCCGTGCGACTTTCGATGCCATTTCCAAAATGATGGATGCTAAGAAAGTGGCTCAGAATAGAGGCAAAACTCTTGATGAGTTGTGGGGATAATCTATGGCTAACAAACAACTTAAGATTACACTGATCAAAAGTACAATCGGTCAGAAACCGGCTAAAGTTGCGACTGTACGCAGCCTTGGTCTCAAGAAGATAAATTCTTCTGTTGTGCATGATGATAACCCGGCTATTCGCGGAATGGCCGCTGCTGTATCTCATATAGTAAAAGTTGAGGAGATATAATTATGTCTGATTATAATCCGATTCTTATTGCTCCGAAGGGTGCTAACAAGAAAAGTAGAAGAGTCGGCCGCGGTTCTTCATCTGGTCGTGGTACAACGGCTGGAAGAGGAAACAAAGGTCAGCAGTCACGCTCCGGTGGAAAGACCTATGTCGGTTTCGAGGGTGGACAGATGCCTTTGTACAGGCGTATTGCGCACAGAGGTTTTTCCAATTATCCGTTCAAGAAAGAATTTGTCTGCGTGAATCTTGATCAGATTGAGCTGAAGTTCAATGATGGAGATACAGTTGATAGAGCTTCTCTCGTTGCGAAAGGATTCATGTCTTCAAAGAATACTTCTATGGTAAAAATTCTCGGAAATGGAGATTTGACCAAGAAGATTACTGTCGTCGCTGATAAAATTTCTGCCTCCGCGAAAGAGAAGGTGGAAAAGGCCGGCGGTGCGGTAAAGCTTGTTGCAGAAACTGCGGAAAGTGAGAAATAGAGCGGAGTAGAACATGGCAAGCAATCCGATTGTGAATATGTTTAAAGTCAAAGAACTGCGCGACCGTATGTTTTTTACACTTCTGGTGTTGGCTGTCTTCCGTCTGGGAAGCGTTCTGACAATACCGGGGATAGATGCGAACGTGCTGCTCAGTTACTTTGATGAATTGGCGAGGCAGAATAAAAATGCGTTCGCCAGTTACATGGACTTCTTCGTCGGAGGTGCATTCTCCAACTTCTCTATTTTTATGCTCGGAGTAATGCCCTTCATTTCGATGCAGATTATTATGCAGCTTGCTGTGATTATATTTCCGTCACTTAAACGTGTTTCTCAGGAAGACGGCGGACAGCGGAAGATTGCATCGTGGACAAGAATAGGAACTATTGTTGTCTGTCTGATTCAGTCTTTCGCGGTTACCGAATATGCCAATAGTATCCCAGGTTGTATTGTTCTTGACAGCAAGATAGGCTTCAAGCTTCTTGCCATGATTACAGTAACAACCGGTTCTATGGTTACTATCTGGCTCGGCGACCAGATTACAGCTCGTGGTATTGGAAATGGTATTTCAATGATGATTTTCGCAGGTATCGTGGCGCGTCTGCCGAATGCGATAATTGAACTTGTCCAGAAAGTAAGTTCCGGAGAAGTCCAGCTTGTGTTTGTCATCCTTGTCTTGGTTATGTTTGTTGCGATAATCGCTCTTGTTGTATATGAAGAGTCTGGACAGAGAAAAATTCCTGTTCATTATGCAAAACGTGTTGTCGGAAGAAAAATGTATGGCGGACAGAATACTTATATTCCGTTCAAGGTGAATCCGTCTAACGTTATACCTCTGATTTTTGCGTCTTCAATATTGACTTTGCCTTTGTCGCTTCTTACTTCATTCGGGAGCGGTCAGAATTCTTCAAGATGGGTTACACGTCTTGCTGCGTTTCTTTCTCCGAATGGAATCTGGTATAATATACTGTTGGTTATTCTTATCGTCTTTTTTGCGTACTTCTACACTCAGGTAACACTGAACCCCACCGAAATTGCAAAGAATATCAGGGAAAACGGTGGCTCCATTCCCGGTGTTCGGACGGACAAAACAGAAGAATATCTTCAGAAAATATTGAACAGGCTTGTATTGCCGGGCTCATTATTCCTTGCGCTGATTGCCGTTATTCCGACGGTTATCCAGAATTGGTTCGGATTCCCCCAGTCGATTTCGATGCTTATGGGCGGAACATCCTTAATCATTATGGTCGGTGTGGATCTTGATACAATGAGTCAGGTAGAGGCTCTTCTGAAAATGCATCATCATGACGGACTTACAAAGAAGGGCAAAATCAGGTCGCGAAATTTGTAGAATTTCGTGAATAACCAGTAGAAAAGAAATGAGAATATATGATATATTGATTTTTACCAAATTGTCTCTCATTGCGAGGTGCTTAAATTTGGTAAAAATATATTCTCATGGGGGCTTTTATGAAAGTACGAACCAGTGTAAAACCTATCTGTGATAAATGTAAGGTTATCAAAAGGAACGGAATAGTCCGCATCATTTGCACAAACCCGAAACACAAACAGAGACAGGGCTAAGAGGCTTAAGGAGAAACAAATGGCTCGAATTGCGGGAGTTGACATCCCTAATAAACATGTAGGTACCGCATTAACTTATATTTATGGTATCGGTCGTTCAGCGGCTAAAAAGATTTGTGAAGAGACCAAGATTGATCCTGAAAAAATGATGAATGATCTTTCTCAGGATGAACTTACAAAGCTTCGTGAAATCATTGATAAGGATTATAAGGTGGAGGGCCGTCTTCGTTCTGAGATAGGACTTAACCTTAAACGCCTTATGGATATTGGCTGCTATCGTGGTCTTCGTCATAGAAGAGGTCTTCCTGTGCGTGGCCAGAGAACACGTACAAATGCAAGAACCAGAAAAGGCAAGAAGAAAACTGTTGCCAACAAGAAGAAATAGGGCGGAGGTAAAGTAAGTGGCTACCGTTAAAAAACGAAAGGAAAAAAAGAGCGTCTATGAAGGTAACGTCTATGTTCAGGCGACGTTCAATAATACTATCGTAACTATTACTGACCTGAGAGGAAATGCTCTTTCTTGGGCATCGTCAGGTGGACTTGGTTTCCGCGGAGCAAAAAAGTCTACTCCGTTTGCTGCACAGTCTGTTGCTGAAGCGGCAATACAGAAGGCCGTAAGCTACGGCTTGCGCGAAGTTCATGTTTTTGTGAAAGGACCGGGAATGGGACGCGAGAATGCAATCCGTTCTCTGGGAGCCATGGGGCTGAAGGTAAAATCAATTTCTGATGTTACTCCGATTCCTCATAATGGTTGTCGTCCGCGCAAAACTCGCCGTATGTAGTAAGGAGAAATTAAGTTATGGGCAGAAGTATGGCACCTGTATTGAAGAGATGCAAGACGCTCGGAATTAACCCGACTGTGTTGGGTTATGATAAAACAACAAAAAGAAACGCAAAAGATAATACCAGAAGAAAGAAATCAGAATACGGAACTCAGTTGAATGAAAAACAGAAAGTTAAGCTGATTTACGGAATGCAGGAGAAACAGTTCAAGAAATATTATGTTATGGCAACTAAAAAGTCAGGCATAACAGGTGAAATGCTTCTCCAGATTCTTGAGTCTCGTCTGGATAATGTCATATTCCGTATGGGATTTGCAAAAACACGCAATGCGGCAAGGCAGCTCGTGAATCATGGTCATGTTGAGGTCAATGGTAAGAAAGTCGATATTCCTTCATATCTTGTAAAAGCAGGAGATGTGGTGTCGATTAAGGAATCAAGCCGTTCCTCAGCAGGAATAAAGGCAATCCTCGAAAAGGATTTTAACAGAATAGTTCCTTCTTGGCTTGAAGTAAACAAGGAGAATTTTTCTGGCAAGGTTCTGAATCTTGCTGCAAGAAGCGATATCGATTATCCGGTCGAAGAGCACCTTATCGTTGAGTACTATTCTAAGTAAGAGGGGGGCAGATGGCTCGCAAAAATTTGCTCAAGGGTATTAAACAGCCCAAGAGCATTACATTTGAACATATTAGTACTAATCCGAACTACGGTAAGTTCATTGCATACCCCTTTGAGCCAGGATTCGGTACGACGGTCGGTAATACTCTCAGGCGGGTGCTGTTGTCATCAATTCAGGGTTATGCAATCAGTTCTATTCGCATAACTTCTTATGATGCCAATGGTATTTCGCACGTTATTTCCAGTGAATTTGATACCATTCCGGATGTTGCGGAGGATACGCTGGAAATAATAAACAGTCTCAAACAAGTTCGTCTGAAACTGCCTGAGGATACGGATCAGTCTACAATCAGTTACGAATTCAAGGGACCGGGTGTCGTAAAGAGTGATAACTTTGCGAAGGAAGGACAGCTCGAAATCATGACAAAAGATCAGGTTATCTTTACCATGATGGAGGGCGCTCATCTGGATATTGAAATTCAGGTTGACCTCGGACGCGGTTATGTGCCTGCTGAGACAAATGAGCATTACATAGAGGTTGTAGGCACAATTCCTGTGGATGCGATTTATACTCCGGTTCCTAAGGTAAAGTATTCGATTGAGCCTTACAGGGTCGGTCAGCGCAACGACTATGACAAACTTGTTCTTGAGATATGGACTGATGGAACTATTCCTCCGGAAGATGCCCTTGCTGAGGCCGCAAAAATAGCGAAAGATCATTTTGCGATTTTTGTGAATTTCAACGATAGGGATATTATCGGAGCTGATGACGGTGACGAGACCAATGAGATTGTTCAGAAGATTCTGAACACCTCTGTAGAGGAACTTGATCTTTCAGTCCGTTCATCAAACTGTCTGAAAAATGCAAATATTCGTACAATCGGCGAATTAACAAGAAAAACTGAGGATGACATAACAAAGACAAGAAACTTTGGTAAAAAAAGTCTGGCCGAGATAAAGGAGAAGCTCCTTGAGTGGAATCTTACGCTTGGCATGACAGATTACAGTCATCTGAAGAATGCTGCCAATTTAACAAAGCAGAAGGAAGAAACAGATGAATCATAGAAATGGTTTTAATCCGCTTTCACGCACAACGGCTCATCGCCGCGCCATGTCCCGTAATATGGTGACATCTCTTTTCAGGTATGAGCGCATTACTACAACAAAATCAAAGGCTCTTGAAGTAAGAAAAGCTGCTGAAAAGCTTATTACTAGAGGAAAAGTTGATTCTGTTCATAACCGCCGTCAGGTTGCAAAGTTCATTCAGGACGAGAAGATTCTGAATAAGCTTTTCACCGAGATTGGTCCGCGTATGAAGGACAGAAACGGTGGTTATACGCGCGTTCTTAAATTGGGCTATCGTCAGGGTGATGCCGCTGATGTAGTAATCCTTGAATTGGTTGATTATAAACTTGACACATCTTCTGATGATGTCGCAGACAAGTCAAAAAAATCTGCTGCAAAATCAAAGGGTGATGCGGAAGGTGCTAAGAAACCTGCTAAGACGTCAAAAAAGACTGCTGAGAAGAAAGAGGAATCTGCTGCTGAGTAGGCCGCGGACAAGGAGTTGTTATGTCAAAATCACACCGTGGATCCGGTATCAGAACTCTTCCCGCACACGGAAGAGGAATTTGTCCGCTTTGCAAGAAAGAGAACATAAAAGTTCTTTATGAGCAGGAAATAAACGGACAGAAAATGAATATCTGTAAATATTGCAATGCTGCGCTCAAGAACAAGGCGAGAAATGCTGCTCCAGCAGCGGAAGCGGCTGCTGAGTAAACTGAATTAGCAGAGCATTTGCTATAATCCGTCGGCGTTTTGTCCGGCGGATTTTTTTTGTTCCGGCCGCTTATTTATATGTCGCGAATGTGGAATCTTTGAGTTGGCGAATTTATTGTGCTTATACTAGCGGAGCGAATATTCTGCATAGCTTTCCGATGGTGCGGATATGCCACGGCAGCATTTTGTAGGAATTTATGTCCATTTTGGTGCATTCTCCGATCGTGTCCTGAAAATCATGTTCGATTTTGTTTATTACATTGTCGTCGTGAATCAGAAGGCCGCATTCAAAATGGTGATATAGGCTTCTGTAGTCAAGATTGACGGAGCCGATTGTCGCCGTTTTTCCGTCCGCGATGAAATTCTTGGCATGAATAAAACATTCTTTTTTGTAGAGATAGACATTCACTCCGTTTTCGACGAGTTGTTTGAGAAAGGTTTTTCCGATGCAGAACGTCATCAGATGATCGGGCATTGACGGAACAATAACAGATACATCAACTCCTCGTTTCGCCGCGAATATTAGTTCGGACAAAAGCTTGTTGTCAATCACAAGATATGGCGATGTTATGTGCACGTATTTTTTAGCTGTATTTATCATATAGGAATATATATTCTCGGCTATGTCCTCGTTGTTGAAAGCGTTGTCCCCATAAGGAATCAGCAGGCTTGTGCTTTCTTTTTTCGGATAGTCGAGCTTTATGTATTTTCCATAATCATCATCTTTTTTCTGGTCAAGGTTCCATGTGTGCATGAACATGCATGTAAAATTCTGGATTGCCGGTCCCTGAACTTTTACCGCGGTATCTTTCCAGTACCTAAATTTGTTCTTTCCGAAGTTGAAATATTCGTTCGCGATGTTTAGGCCGCCGGTGTAGGCTGTCTCGCCGTCAATAATCACGATTTTTCTGTGGTCACGGTTGTTGTAATGAATCGAAAACAACGCCGTTATAGGAGAAAAAATCTGTGCGTTTATTCCGTGCTCATTCAGGTATTTTACGTAGTTTGCGGAGGCGGCAGTGACGGAGCCGACCGCATCAAAAAGAACCCGAATCTCAACGCCTTCCGCGGCCTTTTTCTCAAGAATTCTGACAGTTCTGAGCCATGACTCATCGAGTTTTATTATAAAGTATTCTATAAAAATGAATTTCCGCGCTTTCTCCAGTTCCGCAAGAAAATCAGGAAAGAATTCCTCTCCGCAGGAAAAGTATCTGACTGAAGAATTTGTATGCGGCGCGTAATGTCCTGTATCAAGAAGATATACCGCCAGATCGCGGATTTCTGGATATGCCGATATGATTTTTGCGGATTCGGAAGGTTCGGGCAGAAATTCGTCTGTCTGCTTTTTGAGATAGGCGATTCTTTTTTTGAATTTATAGCCTCCCATATCTATGTGGTAGAGTGTGTATGCGATTACCCCGAAAAGCGGAAAAATTATCAGCGGAAGCAGCCATGCCAGCTTGAACTCGTTGCGGCCATCGCTGTTCGCCAGATATATCATGAACAGAAAACTGAGGGTGATGCTTCCTCCGAAATAGTAGCCAATGTACGGTTCCAGCCACTTCATGAACACAAAAAGGACAGCGACCTGAATAAAAAGAATCAGAAATGTAAGCACGAGTCTGCCGAACAGAATTCTTGAGAAAATTTCCTTTATGCGTTTGTTTTTTAATATGTCTTCGGTGAAGTCTCTTTTTTTATTGCCCATGTCGGAGGATTTTATCAGATATCGGTGTTTTAGTTTAGGCGGCCGCAGGAAATTCTGTGAGCGGATTCCCGGCGGCCGCGATATTACGTCGGAACGGACAGTCTTAGACCGCTCCCCGTTGTTGAGAGTTCAGTCAGTAGTTCTGCGCTTCAATTTGGAAATAGCTCTGCGGATGGGCGCATACAGGACATACTTCCGGCGCTTTTTTTCCTACGACTATATGACCGCAGTTTCTGCACTGCCAGATCGCGTCACCGTCGCTGCTGAACACAAGTCCGTCCTCCACATTCTTAAGAAGTTTGCGGTACCGTTCCTCGTGGTGTTTTTCAATCTGACCGACCATCTCAAAAAGTTTGGCGATGTGCTCAAAACCTTCTTCTTTCGCGGTTTTGGCGAAACCGTCATACATATCAGTCCATTCAAAATTCTCGCCTTCCGCCGCGGCTTTCAGGTTTTCCGCTGTAGTTCCTATTCCGCCGTTAAGCAGCTTGAACCACATCTTTGCGTGTTCCTTCTCATTGTTCGCGGTTTCCTCAAAAATTTCAGCAATCTGCTCGTATCCTTCTTTTCTTGCTTTGCCCGCAAAATAAGTGTATTTATTCCTCGCCTGAGATTCTCCGGCGAATGCAGTCTGAAGGTTCGCCTCTGTTTTTGAGCCTTTCAATTCCATGATTTTACCTCCGTAAAATTGTAATTATTACAAATATATCATTTACAATTCCAAAAGGCAATCGAATTCTTGTCAAATATCGTTTCCAAGTTGCGTCCCTAAGTGATATAATTTCTGACGGTTCGATTGGAACCGGAAAATCAAGTCCTCCGCCTGCTTCAGGTCTGTCTGTTCATTTTTACATGAACCGGAGTTTTAAGAGGTAATGCGGTGTTTTGGGGAATAAAATGAAGAGAATGATGGAAAAAAGTGACCACAAATGGAAATTTGTTCAGAACGGCGGACTTATTCAGGTTACGATTTCGAGCGTCGATGATGTTCTGCATATTGATGAACTTGATCCCAAGCTCTGGACTGCTCTTGCCTGTCCTGTGACGGGACTTGAATTCAGTGAGGAGACGCTGAAAGTCATAGATTCCGACGGAAACGGCCGGGTGCGCGTTCCGGATGTGATTGCCGCGATGAAATATATCAAAAAGTATTTTGCGGTTCCCGACGTGATAATGGACGGAAAGGACGAGCTGAATCTTTATGCGCTGAGCGGCGCAAAATTTGATTTCGGTTATTCTCCGCATGAATGTGCGGCGGCGATGCTTTCTGTCCTCAACAGAAAAGACTCAGAGGCGATTCTGGCCGGGGATTTGGATTCGCCGGAAAAACTTTTTGCTCCGTCAGTGTTTAACGGAGACGGCGTGCTTACAAAGGAATGTGTTTCAGATTCCACGGCTGCCGCGGTTGTCGATGATATAATACGGATAACCGGCGGAACTGACGATTTAAGCGGCGTGAAGGGAGTTACGCGTGCTCAGGCGGACTCTTTTTTCGAGTCAATCCATTCCGCTGGAAGCTGCCGCAGAAAAATAGAAAAGGATTCAAAGACATATTTCCCGCTCGGAGAAAAGACGGAGCCGGCGGCCGAGCTTTTTCTCCGCCTCCGGGAAAAAATAGATGACTATTTTATAAGATGTTCCGTCGTGGGCTATGACGGGAATTCCCAGGAGCTGCTCCGCAAGGAAACGGAATCCGTTCTGCTTTCCGGAAATTCTCCTGTGTTCGATGCGGAGAAAATCTCCGTGCTTCCGCTGGCTCTCTGCGAGGCCGCAAAGCCTCTTCCGCTGCGTTCGGGAATAAATCCTGTCTGGGCCGATGATGTCGCGAAATTCCGTGACGAGGTTGTGATTCCGCTTTCTGACGGCGAAGATGTTTCAGCTCTTGCCGAATCCGAATGGCGCAGAATTTCCGGAGTTTTTGCGCCGTACATTGACTGGAAAAAGAATTTTTCGGAAAACCAGGCTTGTATGCTGGGAAAGAAGCGCATAAATGAAATCCTTGAGTCCGGTGCGGAGGCTGTGATTTATTCATGCCTTGAGAGGGAGGAGAGTCAGCCGCCGATGAAAAAAGCCGTTGCAGAAATGCGGAAAATGATGTGCCTGAAAAAGAATTTTGTGGATCTTCTCAGGAATTTTGTCTCGTTTGAGGATTTTTATAGTCTGTCAAAGAAAGCGATGTTTCAGTGCGGAGTCCTCTATATCGACGGGCGTTCATGTGATTTGTGTTTCCGGGTTTCCGACATCGCAAGACATTCCGTTATGTCTGCGCTTTCGCAATGCTTTCTTGTCTACTGTGAATGCTCAAGGAAACAGACTTCGGAAAAAATGCGGATTGCCGCTCTTATAAGCAACGGCAGCACGGACAATATAATTCTTGGCAGGAACGGAATTTTCTTTGACCGAGCGGGCCGTGATTGGGATGCGACCGTCGTCCGGATAATCGATAATCCTGTCAGTGTCAGGCAGGCTTTCTGGAGTCCATATAAAAAACTGGCCAGAATGATTCAGGAGAAATTCGCAAAGACCGCATCTGCGGCAGAAAGTTCAGTTTTGGACAAAATGACAAAAGTCGTTGACAATCCGTCGTCCGCGGTTCAGGATGCGCAGTCAAAAAAGACCGATGTGGGGACAGTCGCCGCGCTCAGCGTCGCGTTTACGGGAATCGCTACAGTTGTCGGCGGACTTCTTCAGGCTTTTTTCGGACTCGGCGTGTGGATTCCTCTTGGAATTGCAGGAATAATGCTTGCGGTTTCCCTTCCTTCCGTGATTATCGCCTGGCACAAACTCAAGCAGCGGAATATCGGTCCGATTCTTGACGCATCGGGATGGGCTGTAAATGGAAATGTCAGGATAACGCCTGTTCTCGGCGCTTCGTTGACACATCTTCCTGTCCGTCCGCTGAATGCCAGCCTGTTCAAATATGATCCGTTTCCGCTGAAGAAATTTCCGCTGAAAAGCGTGATTGCCTGGATTCTGGTGATTGCTGCGGCTTCCGCCCTGATTGTGCTTGCCGTAAGGCATCCGGACAAAACCGCCGCTCTTTGGAGCAGACTGAAGCAGTTTGGAGTGACCGCCGGAAAAGCTGTTCCTGCGAATGTCTTCTGAATCTGACGGATGTCCTTACGTTCAGTAAAAATACTGATGTTCATTCGTCGGAAAGTGCATTAATGTTTTGTCATGAACACAAAAATAATCAATCCGATTCTTCCTGGATTTTATCCTGACCCGTCGGTCTGTGCGGCCGGCGGAAAATTTTATCTTGTGAATTCCACGTTCTCATATTTTCCCGGTCTTCCTGTTTTCGAAAGCGATGACGGCATGAACTGGAAACAGATTGGCAACATTATAGACAGGGAGTCCCAGCTTGATTTTTCAGGTGCGGGCGTGTCCCGCGGGCTTTTTGCGCCGACAATCCGCTTTTACGGCGGAAAATTCTACTGCGTCTGCACGCAGGTTGACAAAATCGGAAATTTCATTGTGAGCGCCGACAGACCGGAAGGTCCATGGTCGGATCCTGTCGAAATCCGCGGGGCGGAAGGAATAGATCCTTCGCTTTTCTTTGATGACGACGGAACAGCCTGGTATATCGGGACAAGACCGGTTCCCGAAGGTCCAAAATGGAACGGAAACTGGGAAGTCTGGATTCAGCGCATAGACGTGAAGACAGGAACGCTTCTGGGCGACTCCAAGGGAATCTGGCGCGGCGCGCTCAAGCATTGTATCTGGCCTGAAGGTCCGCACATCTACAAGATAAACGGAATGTACTATCTGATTCATGCGGAAGGCGGAACCGGACCTGACCATGCGGTTTGTGTCGCCCGTTGCGCTTCGATTGACGGAGAATGGACTGGAAAACCCGCGAATCCCATACTTACGCACAGGCATCTGGGAGAAACCGCCGGTGTGACCTGCGTCGGTCATGCGGATCTCTTTTGCAAGGGCGATGGAACCTGGTGGATGGTCTGTCTTGCCTCCCGTCCTTATGGTGATGGTAATTCCCGGTGCAGCAATCTCGGACGTGAGACTTTTATTGTTCCTGTAAAATGGGAAAACGGATGGCCGGTTGTGTCATGGCAGACTGGGCTTGTCGAGAATGTCTACAATCCGGACGGATCCGTCGCTGTCAGTCAGAATTCGGAGCGTGCCGCGGCGCTTTTTCCAGAAAGGGACGAATTTGATTCTCCGGAGCCGGAAATGTACTGGCTCTCGCTCCGCGGCCGGCATAATGTGTCTCTTTCTGAAAGACGTGGATGGCTGCGTATGTATGGCGGAAATGAACTCTGCGGAAACGGAGACGTAAGCTTGTTCGCCAGAAGACAGGCTTCATTCAGCTGGAGAATTACCGCCGAGATGGAGCCTCATCTTGTCCGGGACGGAGAATCCGCCGGCCTCGTGTGCTTTCAGAGCGAGAAATTCAATTTGAGGCTTGCCGTCACCCGTCGCGGCGGAACTGATTTTGTTCAGGTTCTCCGTTTCTGCGGTTCGGACAGGCCGGAAATTCTAGCGTCTGTGGAAATTCCTGCATCCGAAGACAGGCATTTCGCGCTTGAGGTTATCGCGGAAAGGCAGAATCTCAGTTTTCTCTTTTCGACGGACGGCGGCAAAATGAATCTCCTTGCAGAAAATGTGGACGGAAGCATTCTCAGCGTGGAGAAGGCCGGAGGATTTGTCGGAACTGTTCTTGGAATGTTCGCCGAATCTCCGGATGGAAATCCGGGACGGCAGATGTTCGCTGATTTTGACGGTTTCGCCTATTATTCGGATGAGGTGGAGTGGACAGATGAGCAGCGATGAATTTTTGGTGAAAGGACTCTGCGGAAGCGGAATGGTTCTGCAGAGGAATTCTACGAACTGCGTTTATGGAGCGGCTCCGGCCGGTTCTGAGATTCTGATGGAATTCCGCGGCCGGAAATTTTCTGTTACTGCTGATAAAGACGGTTCGTGGAAAATAGAATTCAATCCCGGAGCGGAAGGCGGTCCTGAGCGGATGCTCCTGAAATGCGGCGCGACTGAAATCTGCTTTGACGACATTTATATCGGTGAAGTGTGGGTAAGTTCCGGTCAGTCGAACGCCCAGCTCCCGATGGAGCGGATGGCGTATACGTATCCGGATGAATTCGCGGCGCCTGCGGATCCTTTTGTCAGAATGATTACTGTTCCGATAAGCTGGTCGTTTGACGGTGAGAAAGATTCCCTTCCAGACGGCGGAATTTCGTGGAAATGCGCCTCGCCGGAAAATCTGGGGAATATGTCCGGAACCGGATATTTTTTCGCAAAAAAGCTGCGCGCCGAACTTGGTGTTCCTGTCGGAATAATAAACGCAAGCCAGGGCGGTTCTCCGGTTGTATCATGGATGAACGAAGATGCGATAAAAATGTCCGGCGTCGGAGAACAGTATCTTGAGAGACTGGAAAAATGCCGCACAAAGGAATATCCGCAGCGGGTTCTTCAGGAGACCCATGCCGCGCAGTCCGGGTGGGACAGTTCATTTTTTGCGTCCGATGAGGGATTCCGCCATGGATGGGACAGAAGTGATATTTCCTCGCTTGATTCGTCCTGGCAGGATTTTTCGCTTCCGGGGGAATTGAGAATGGATTCTCCGGCCGGTTCAGTCTGGTTCAAAAAGGAAATTGTCCTTTCCGCACAGGAAGCTGCGGAATTCAATGCCGCCGGAGGAAATCTGTGGCTTGGTTCGATTGTCGATGCGGACAAAGTATGGGTGAACGGCACGGAATGTGGAGTCACGTACTATTGTTATCCGCCGCGCAGATATTCCGTTCCGTCGGGAATTCTCCGGGCCGGCTCCAATACGATTACAGTCCGTGTTCAGTACGGTGGCGGAAGGGTGAAATTCTACAGCGAAAAGCCATATTTCCTTTTTTGCGGTGATGTCCGTGTCGCTCCGGCGGCAAGCCGGAATGTGGAGAAATTTGATGACGCGACAGGAACAGGTGTCAAGATAAGTCTTTGCGGAACCTGGAAGATGAGGCAGGGAACAACGGCGAAACCGCGTCCGGGAGAAGTGTTTTTTGAGTGGGAACCGACCGCGCTGTTCAACTCGATGCTTGCTCCGGCGTTCGGGCATTGTGTCCGAGGCGCGGTCTGGTATCAGGGTGAGTCTGATGCGGGCCGTTATTCCGACTACAAATTCCTTCTCATGAGCATGATAAATCTTTGGCGGAACAAATTCCGTTATCAGGCTGTTCAGGACGGCGGAAAGATGCCTTTTGTCGTGATCCAGCTTCCGAACTGGAGCGACGGCCGGGACGAGAACCTGTTCCAGATGAATTCGGAATGGGCCTCGATGCGCGAGGTTCAGTCGCTGGTTTCCGATGAGACGGACAACTGCGCGCTTTCTGTGATGATTGACGCCGGCGAATGGAATGACCTGCATCCTGAGAAAAAATTTACCGCCGGAACACGCGCCGCAAGGGAGGCACTCAGAATCGCATACGGGAAAAATTATCCTGCCGGAGCGGTTCCTGAAAAGTTTTCGCTGAGTCAAAAAAACATAACTGTCGGATTTGACTGCGGCAATGAGATGCTGAAGGCGTTCGCCGTTGACGGAAAGCGTGCCGATTTTTCCGCTGAATCTGAATACGTGTACGGATTTTCCATTCTTACAGATTGCGGTATTTTTGGAGCTGACGCGCGTATTTCGGGGAAAAATGAAATTTCCGTGGACTGCTCTGCTGCCGCCGGAAAAATTATTGAAATCCGCTATCTTTGGGCTGACAGCCCGGCTCCGGTGAACCTTTATTCCGGAGAAATTCCAGTCGCACCTTTCAGAAAGCGGATGGGATGAAAAAAAGGCAGAATTCTCCATGCGATACGGAAAATTCTGCCTTATATCTGTGCTTCAGTCCGGCCTGTCAGTTTCTGAAACTGTGGATTGGAGCCGGAATTCTTCCTCCGCGGTTTATGAATTCTGCGCAGCTGAACCTGTTCACCGGGATTATCGGAGCTCCTCCGAGCAGACCGCCGAATTCCGCCCATTCGCCTTCCTTTTTGCCAATCACCGGAATGACGCGGACTGCGGTTGTCTTATTGTTCACCATGCCGATTGCAAATTCATCCGCCATGATTCCGCTTATCGTGGTGGCCGGAGTGTCACCCGGAATTGCTATCATGTCAAGTCCTACTGAACAGACGGTCGTCATCGCCTCAAGTTTTTCCAGGGTTATGGAGCCTTGTTTTACGGCGTTTATCATTCCCTCATCTTCAGAAACAGGAATGAACGCGCCGCTGAGTCCGCCGACTCTTGTGCTTGCCATGACTCCGCCTTTTTTCACCATGTCGGTGAGCATGGCCAAAGCTGCTGTGGTTCCCGGAGCGCCGGCGCCTTCAAGTCCGATTTCCTCAAGAATGCGGGCGACCGAATCGCCTACTGCAGGTGTAGGGGCAAGCGAAAGATCTAGGATTCCAAAGTCCACGCCGAGCCGTTTGGCGGCTTCGGTCCCTACAAGCTGTCCCATGCGGCTGACTTTGAATGCCATCTTTTTTATTCCTTCCGCAAGCACATCAATCGGTTTGCCTTTGTATTCCTTTGCCGCGGCAAGAATTACTCCTGGACCGGAAACTCCGACGCTCAGGACTGCGTCTCCTTCGCCCGGTCCGTGAAATGCGCCCGCCATGAACGGATTGTCTTCCGGCGCGTTGCAGAACACGACAAGCTTTGAGCAGCCCAGGCTGTCGCGTTCTTTTGTCTTTTCGGCGGTTTTCCTTATTATCTCGCCCATCAGTTTCACGGCGTCCATGTTGATTCCGTTTTTTGTTGTTCCGACATTCACCGAGGAGCAGACGCGTTCTGTTTGTGCAAGCGCATCCGGAATCGAATTTATCAGAATTCTGTCTCCCGGTGTCATTCCTTTCTGAACAAGGGCGGAAAATCCTCCGACAAAATCAATGTTCAGTTCCTTTGCTATTTTGTCGAGGGTGATTGCCCATTCAATGTAGCTGTCCTCGCCGCTCGGTTCCGCGATCATGGAAATAGGAGTTACCGCCACCCGCTTGTTGATTATCGGAACTCCGAATTCGGATTCAATTGCCCGGCCGGTCTTTACAAGATTTCCGGCATAGCGCATGATTTTATCGTACATTTTTCCGCGGCTTCTTTTTCCGTCCTCGCAGGCACAGTCTCTGAGAGAAATTCCCATTGTGATTGCGCGCACGTCAAGTTTCTGGCGCATGAACATATTTACAGTTTCCTGAATTTCGACGGGAGAAAAAATCATATCAACCTCTGGATTACCGCCGGTTCGCGGCGTTTTTTTACTTAAAAGCGATATTGTATTCTAGTGAAAAATCACCTATATGTATACCGGAGCACCGGTGTTTTGTCATTTCTCAAGATTTTTGATGAATTCGTAATTTATCTGCCGCAGCATAAAGCGGAATTTTCTTTCTGTCTTTATTCCGAATTTCTTCAGGATTGTCTTGTTTATCTGATAATATTCGATGTTTTTGTCGTTGTAGTTCTGCATTATGTCGGCAAGATATACAGCCGCGGTCATGTCGCTTATTTCGGCAGGAGCATTTTCGGGATCATGATGAGAATTCACCATTTCAGAGATTTCTTTCGGAAAATTCCATTTTTCAAGGATGAGTTTTCCCGCCTGGCTGTGAACACGGTCGTCAAAAAATGTCTCAAGCATCCGCGCCGAAATTCCGTAGTTGGTGCACAGTTCCTTCAGTCTTATAAGCTGTTCCTCCGAGGCGGCATGGAGAAGAATTCTTTCTATGTCATGAATCAGTCCGCAGATATATACGGCTTCAGGAGCGGAGGTCTCCTGCGGAAGACAATTTGCCGCAATGTTGTATGCGGCGAATGCGACAAAAAAGCAGTGGTTCCATATATCGGCCGCTCTTTCATCCGGCGTGATCAGCGTGATTTCGGGATTTTCCGTGCTGAAGATTTCCGCAAGTTTTCCGGGGCTGATTCTGTCCACTGCCTGCGTGAGCGAAAGGGCGGAATTTCCTTCGGCGATGAATTCTTTCAGCGTGATTATGGAAAGCGTAGCGTCTCTGGCGATAAAATCAGTAAGGACTTGTCTGGATGTCGAGCCGTCCGCAAGAAGCTGGTTCAGTTTTTCAAATTTATCTCTTCTGACCGGAATTTTTTTCTGGTTGCGCACAAATTCCTTGGAAAGCAGCAGAAAGTCCGATTTTATTTTCTGGTTCAGCGGAAGGATTATCTTTGTGATTGTCTCGTTCCCCACCGAAAAAATCTGGTAGTTTTCCGAAGAGAGTCCGACTTTCTGCAGCATCAGAATCATGATTATTATTCCGAGTCCGGAGCCTTCAGTCTGATCAAGAACATCCATGTAGACTTCTTCCATGGAATTGTACTGCCGGGCCTTGCGGATTTTTTCCTGAATGCGCTCAGTCTCAAACACCGTAAGAACCGAGTTGTTGCGGATTTCCACCTTTATAAAATCAGATGTCATCCGCAGAAGCAGCTTTATGTAAAGTCCCTGTTTTTTTTGGATTGAAAGATAATGGCCTATGTTTGAAAGTGTGTCGCTTTTGAACGATTCCATTCCGCGTTTGTAGTCCGCCTCGTCTGTTATGTCTAGATTTTTCTCCTTAAAGTATACACGTTTTGTGTTTGCTTTTTTGGAATTCGTCAGAAGTTCTCCAAGTGAAAAACTCAGCTGTTCCGTCAGATATTCCTGTCTGCATTCCACGAGAAATTTCCGCAGTGTCTCCTGCATATAGTTCTCCATATTGCGCGGAAGGGTATATGAAGTGATTTCCACGGGAGTGTGAAGGTTGACGGCGGTTCTTATCTTTTCGATGTCTTTTTTTCGCAGATAGTTGAATTTTTCTTCCATTTATTCGATGTGGATATTCTACACGAAAGCCGGCAAATGTGAAGAGGAATTTTTATTTTTTGAGAAATTCCGTCCATTTCTGCATCAGAATTCCGAATGCCACTCCCACGTTCAGGGATGCCTTCAGGCCTTTCATCGGAATGGACACACGCCCGTACTCCGCACGGTGAAGGGCTTCCGGGCTTACACCGAGTTCCTCCGAGCCGATTATGCAGACTCCGTTGCGCGGAAACTCAAATTCGTTTATGTCTGTTCCTCCGGTTTCCAGCGAAAACACCGGAAGTCCGTGCGGAATTTCAGAAAGGGATGCCCTTTCCCACGGAATTGTGTCCGTGCATCCCATGGAGCTCCTTATGGCGCGCGGCTGCCTCGGATTAACGCAGCATGGAGATACAAGAATTTTTTCCGCCCCCATCGCCTCCGCAGTCCTGAATATCGAGCCTATGTTGAACGGAGAGCGTATATCCTCCGCATAGACATAAATTCCAGAAAAAAAATCGCGCCGTATTACAGTTCCGTCAGCCTGTTGCGGAGAATGAGGCGCGATTATCAGATCCCATTCCGCGGGAAAAGTTCCGATTATCGCAAGCAGATGATTTCTTGCGCAGTTGCAGAGGCGCAGCTCGTCAACTGGATTTTCGGAAAGCAGATTTCTAAGCTCATCCGCGGCTTCTGGAGGAAGTTTTGGATCTTTCAGCAGAATTTCTGTTATTTTTTTTGTGTATTGAACCCGCGGCATTCCGGTGAATGAATATTCCGTGCCTTTTTCAGCGATTCCTTTTATGTCCCGCTCAAGCGCGCCGAAAGTAAGCGCAAGTTTGCGGCGTTTCTGTCCTCCCTCCAGCTGGAACAGTTTTGTCGGCTCAATCATCTCAGTATGCGGATTTTACGAATTCAAAAATATCGTCGGTAGACATGCTTCTCGGCAGTGAAGTTACGGTCTCCGTCTGACCGGCATCCTCGACCGCAAGAGAAAGCTGTTCTATTGAAAGCTGAATATCCTTTAGCCTCGCAGGAAGATTTCCCGCCGCGATTTTCTGGCGTATCATATCGGAGAAAGATTTCACCGCCTCCTCGCCGCTTTGCCCTTCCGGAATGCAGTGCATTATTGAAGCGATTTTTTCGATTCTGGCACATTTGTATTTGGCCGCATCGTCAATCATATAAGGAAGAAGAATCGAGGCGACAAGAGGCTTTGATATTCTGTATCTTGAATTTATCGCCATCGCAAGGAGCGAATTCAGACCTACGGAGCTTGATGCGACCGAAAGCGAAATCATGCAGCCGGCTTCGGCAAGAAGAATTTCCGGCGGAGTCGTTATGTCCAGCGACGGTGAGCCGTTCGTCACGTATGAAAGAAGCTCAACTCCTTTTTCCGCAAATGTGTCGCTGAAAAAAGTCGCTTTTCTTGAAAGATATGATTCAACCGCCATGTTCAGAATTTCCATCGTCATCGTGGACTTCTGGTTTTCGGTCAGTGTCAGCATCAGATTCGGATCTGTCAGAAGAAGCCGGCAGATGTTGTTCTGAACTTTCATGATTTTCATCTGGTTGCATCTTGAATCCGTAACCGGAATCTCATTCGTGAACACAAAGGGAGTTCTGTACGTCGTGGGAACGCAGATACATGGCAATGCGGCGGTAGATGGAACTGCGCCATCGACAAAAGTGTACAAATCATGAACTTCATTGAATACGGCCGCGATGCATTTTGCTATGCTGATTGCCTTTGTTCCGCCTGCGGCGATTATTCCGTGGATGTGTCCTTCCTTTGCAAGCGTAAGCGCACGTTGAATTGTCTTTGTGGTCGCTCCGTCTGAAATTTCAGAAAAGACGAAATTCTCAATTTTTCTGCTGTTAAGCGACTCAAGGATTTTGTCCGCGGTCTTCATTTCGTGAAGAATCGGATCCATTATGACCATGAATCTGGAACCGAATTCAAGAACCTGCTGACCTAATCTGCTTACGGTGTATGAGCCGAGCATGATGTTTGGGGTTATCCTGAAAATAAAATCAGACATAGATTTCTCCGAAAAAAAAGGCGGATACTATCCGCCTTCTGAAAATACAATATCTCCGGTCTGTATCCGTATTGCTTGGATTACAGTCCGAAACTGGTCATAATACCTTCTGCGGCACTCATTATCACGGCATCGCTTAAATATGACGGATCTTTTATTTTTGCCTTCACTTCCGCAATGCGATCCGCTCTGACATTCGGGGTTTCTTCCGCAACTTTATCCAGATAATAAGCTTCGGCAAGCTGCATTGCGTCCTTGGAAATATGAACACTGTCTGAATTTGATACGCTCTTTGCGGAACTGTCTGTTTTGCGGGTGTTCTGCACATTGTTAAGAGGATTCAAAATTCCTATTTTATCTATCATCATTACATCCTGCCCCTCTGCCTTTAATTTTCGGCAGAATTCTCTGAAATCTGAACGCTTTTTGCACCGGAAATAAAAACAGCGAATTCTCCTTTTATGGAAGTTCTTGCGGCAAAGTCATCACGCAGTTCCGCAGCGGTTCCGCTTTTTATTTCCTCATGCAGTTTTGTCAGTTCCCGTCCCACAACAATACGTCTGCTTCCATCAATATCGGCAATATCCGTCAGCAACTTTACTATTCTGAACGGAGATTCGTATATGACGGCCGCATCGCCTGTTGATATTAATTCCCTCAGTCTGGATCTTCTTTTTCCTGGCTTTGGAGAAAGAAATCCTTCAAATATAAGCGTCTTGCCTCCGGAGCCTGCCACGCTGACCAGCGCCGCAAATGCGGCCGGACCTGGAATCGGAACAATCTGATGACCTGCCGCACGTGCTGCGTCCACAAGAACCGCTCCGGGATCGCTTATTCCGGGTGTTCCGGCATCGCTTGCGTACGCTACGGTGTTTCCTTCGTCAAGCAGCCGGACTATTTTTTCTCCGGCGGATTTTTCGTTCTGTGCCCGGCATGAGATAAGCGGTTTTTTTATTTCAAGGTGATTCAGCAGCTGAAGCGTATGGCGCGTGTCCTCACAGGCGATGAAGTCGGCGTTTCTGAATGTCTCCACCGCCCTGAACGTTATGTCACCAAGATTTCCTATTGGAGTTCCTACTATATATAAAACCGACACGGAATAATTATAATGCTAACGTCTTCAATATACAAGGCGAAAAATAACTCTATTTTTAGGATAATTAACTTTTTTTTATTGACAAATAAGAATAATGAGTTATAGTATTAACTACAACGTTGTAGTATGAGAAAGCGGCGTTGTTATTAACTTCAGAACCTTAAAAAGGTACTTCATACAGAACCATAATACAGGAGGAAATTGTATGAAAAAGATTGTTGCGGCAGCTCTTGCGGTCGTATCAGTAGCGACACTTATGTCTTGCTCAAAGAAGGAAGGAGCATCGGCAAAGAGCGACGGAAAAGTTCTTAACATTTATGTTTGGAACGATGAATTCTCGTCTCGTTTTGAGAAGTATTACAAATCAAGAGTTCCGGCAGATGTGACTGTGAATTTCATTCAGACACCGAACCAGGACAATGCCTATCAGAACAAGCTGGATGAGGCTCTTCTTATGCAGGAGTCTGCCGCTGCTGATGACAAAGTTGACATCTTCCTTGTAGAGGCCGACTATGCTCTTAAGTATGTCGATACAGCTTATACGCTTGATGTGAAGAAGGATGTCGGTCTTACGGATGCGGATCTTGCCAACCAGTTCAAGTACACAAAGGACGTCATGACGGATTCAAAGGGTGTTCTTAAAGGTGTTACATGGCAGGCTTGCCCGGCCGGTTTCGTATACCGCCGCTCTTATGCAAAAGCTGTTCTCGGAACTGATGATCCGGCAGAAGTTCAGAATGCTCTCTCTTCTTGGGACAAATTCGATGAGGTTGCTGCTAAGGCAAAGGCAAAAGGATATTACATGGTTTCCGGCTATGATGATGACTTCCGTGTCTTCTCTGACAACATGAAGACAAAGTGGGTCAACGGAAACAAAATCACGATTGATCCGATGATCAACCGCTGGATTGAGCAGACAAAAGAGTATACGGACAAAGGATACAACAACAAGACAAGTCTTTGGTCTTCTGAGTGGGCTCAGGGAATGAAGAAGAACGGAAACGTGTTCGGATATTTCGGACCGGCTTGGTTCGTTGACTTCTCTCTTGCTCCTAACACAGAGGATAATCCTGGTGCGAAAGACGGCTCCTATGGTGACTGGGCTTTCTGTAAAGGACCGCAGGGCTTCTCTTGGGGTGGAACCTGGATCTGTGCCGCTGCTGGTTCAGACAATATTCCTCTCATCAAAGATATTATGAAGACTCTTACTTGCGACAAGGACACGATGGTTGCTATCGCAAAGGAAATGGGAGACTTCACAAACAACGAGCCTGCTATGCGCGAAGTTGCTAACTCAGACTACGGCAACCCGCTCCTCGCCGGACAGAACCACATGGCGTTCTTTATCGATTCTGCCGCTTCTATCGACAAGAGCTTCCTCTCTATGTACGATCAGGGTATGTCAGAAAAAATTCAGGCTGCTATGAAGGATTATTTCGAGGGTAAAGTTACTCTTGATAAGGCTTGGGACAACTTCTACACATCTGTTCTTGAGCTTTATCCGAACCTTACAAAATAGTCTCTGACTGTTTGATTTGAGTTTGAAAGGGGGATTGCTGAATGGCGTCCCCCTTTTTGTTGAAAAACAAATTCTTTTTTTGAGAGGACGTTATGGCGGAAAAAATTGCCGGTACGGATGCAGGGCAGATTACAAAATCAAAAAAGCGGCATACAGTTCAGTATGACAATTGGGGGTATTTCTTTATAGCTCCTTTCTTTATTGTCTATGTTATATTTTCACTGATTCCGCTTCTTACAACATTTGTTTACAGTTTCTTTGAATATTACCGTTCTGGAATGAATATAATCGGACCGAATTTTATAGGCATCAAGAACTATATCGGGGTCTTTACTTCAAGCGACAATCTTGCAAAATACTTTTGGAACACGCTTGTCATGTGGCTGATAGGATTTATTCCGCAGATTCTTATATCTCTGCTTCTTGCCGTATGGTTTACAAATACGGAGTTGAGGCTGAAAGGACAGCGTTTTTTCAAGACAGTCATATATATGCCGAACCTTATCATGGCGGCGGCATTCGCAATGCTTTTCTTCACGCTGTTTTCTCCGTCAGGTCCTGTGAACAGCATAATCACAAGTCTTGTGAACAGCTCAAACAAGGCGGCGATTGAGGCCGGAACCATTCAGCCGATGGAAGGAGTCAGGTTTTTCAGTACGACAGGCTGGTCACGGGTAATTGTTGCCACAATGAACTTCCTTATGTGGTATGGAAACACGACGATTCTGCTTATGGCCGGCGTTATGGGAATAGATGAGAGTCTTTTTGAGGCCGCCCGCATAGACGGAGCCAGTCCGATTCAGATTTTCTTCAAGGTTACAATACCGCTTTTGATTCCGATTTTTGTCTACGTTCTTATCACCTCGCTTATCGGTGGTATCCAGATGTTCGATGTTCCGCAGATTCTTACCAACGGAACCGGCGGACCTGATAGAACTACAATGACAATCATAATGAAATTGAACAAGCATCTTGCAAACAAGAACTATGGTCCTGCCGGAGCGATGTCTTTGCTGCTGTTTGCTATAACAGGAATTCTCAGCGGAGTCGTCTACAAATCCACAATGAAGCAGTATCAGAATAAACGCTAGGTCAGGAGGAAATAAATGGAATCTATTCAGAGCCAGAGCAAGACGCTTGCAGTAAGAAGAACAGTTTGCTACATAGTGCTGATAATTCTGACAATATTGTCATTGTTTCCGTTCTATGTGATGATAATAAACGCGACCCGGTCCCATGCGCAGGTTCAGGGCGGTTTTTCGGCTTTGCCGGGCAATCAGCTTGTAAGGAATATAATAAACCTTGTTATTCCGAAAGGAACTCAAAGTCCTTTGGGACAGAAGCTTATTGCAGCCCAGAATTTTGCGAGTCCGCTTGTTGATTATGCGAAAAATTATCCTGTAATGCGCT
The DNA here is from genome assembly GCA_002296965.1 of Treponema sp. UBA792. Taxonomy (GTDB): domain Bacteria; phylum Spirochaetota; class Spirochaetia; order Treponematales; family Treponemataceae; genus Treponema_D. Next base: position 36,014 of record DBIW01000010.1, read on the forward strand.
GTATGCTGAACAGCATAATAATTGCGGCGCTTACGGCTTGTGTGACGACATATTTTTCCGCCATGACTTCCTACGGAATTTATATGTACAATTTTAAGGGCCGTAAATTCGCGTTCAATTTTATCATGGCGGTCATGATGGTGCCGGTTCAGGTTTCGACGCTTGGTTTCTTGAATTTGCTGCAGAAACTTAATCTGATAAACAACTATGTCTCTCTTATTATTCCGTCAGTCGCTGCTCCTGTGGTTTTCTTCTATATGTATCAGTCAATGGAGGCGACTCTTCCGTATTCAATCGTTGAGGCCGCCCGTGTGGACGGATGCCATGAATTCAAGACCTTCAATCAGATTGTACTTCCGATGATGAAACCGGCGATTGCTGTTCAGGCGATTTTCGCATTCGTGACTTCCTGGAACAACTATTTTGTTCCGGCGTTGGTCATAAACGACAAAAAGCTTTGGACTGTGCCGATCCTGATTGCGAATGTACGAAATGCGGATTATTTGGCCAACAACATGGCAATCACCTATCTGCTTCTTACTTTTGCTGTTGTTCCGCTGATTGTAATTTATCTTTTCCTCTCCAAGTATATTATAGGCGGTGTTACAGCTGGTGGTGTAAAGGAGTAGGTTTTGGACTTATGCGGGGCGGAAATGTTTTTTCCTCTCCCGGTAAGATATAAAAATACGCCGTTCGTGTCGGACGGACTTCGGATGCCGCGGAATTCTTCCGCGGTGTTTTTTTTTGCGGCTCGCAAGCCGGTGATTATCCTTTGGGATTTCCGCTGAATTTTCAATGGAGATTGATTATCCGCTGATTGGATGAGCCTCGGAATGCAAGTGAAATGTCACGGAGTTCGGAGACGAAAGGCCCGTCCACAAGCGTGTCTATACATTCCAGCATGATTTCTGTAGCTTCGCAGCGTTTTTTACCGTCGGCCGGAAGAATATCCTGGTCGTAGACGTAGCCGGTGTAGCACCAGATGTTTTTGTCCGGAAATTTTGCCTTTACTTTTTTCAGGAACGGTGCGAGCGTTCTCTGGTTTTCTTCTTCAAACGGTTCACCGCCAAGAATTGTCAGGCCGGCGATATATTCCGGTTCAAGCGCGAGAAAAATTTCATCTTCCGTGGCATCAGTGAATTCCTTTCCGAATTTGAAATCCCATGTCTGTCTGTTGAAGCAGCCTTCACAGTTGACGCGGCATCCCGAAACAAAAAGCGCCACTCTTACTCCCGGTCCGTCGGCGATGTCCGTCTTTTTGATGTTTCCGTAATACATGGCAGATTAGAGGTGGAGAACCCTTTCTTTTATTTCCTGGGTCCGGCCCTGATTCCAGTACTGTGTTCCTATATATCCGCAGGTACGGCGCGCCACGTTCATCGTCGCCTGGTCGCGGTTTCCGCAGTTCGGACATTCCCACACAAGCTTGTTTTCCCCGTCGGTCACGATTTTTATTTCGCCTGTATAGCCGCATTTCTGGCAGCAGTCGCTTTTTGTGTTAAGCTCGGCATACATGATGTGGTCATAAATATGCCGGAGCAACGCCATCACCGCCGGAATGTTGTTTTCCATGTTCGGAACTTCAACATAGCTGACGGCTCCGCCCGGAGACAGCTCCTGAAACTGGGCTTCAAATGTCAGCTTGGTGAATGCGTCAACCGGCTCGGTGACATGAATATGGTAACTGTTCGTTATATAATTTTTGTCCGTCACGCCGGGAATTTCTCCAAAACGCTTCTTCAGGCATTTTGCAAATTTGTATGTTGTGCTTTCGAGCGGAGTTCCATAAAGGGAGAAGGCGATGTTTGTCTTTTCCTTCCATTCGGCGCATTTTCTGTTCAGATGTTTCATTATCTCCAGCGCGAACGGCGTCGCCTCCGGATCGGTGTGCGGTTTTCCGGTCATATAGCGGACGGCCTCGCATAAACCCGCATATCCCAGGGAGATTGTTGAGTATCCGCCGAAAAGCAGCTTGTCGATTGTCTCTCCTTTTTTCAGCCTTGCCAGAGCTCCGTTCTGCCATAGAATCGGTGCGACATCTGACGGTGTTCCGAGAAGACGTTCATGGCGTTTCATAAGCGCGCGGTAGCAGAGCTGCAGCCTGTCGTCAAGAATTTTCCAGAATTCATCCGTGTTTCCGCCGGATGAGCAGGCGGCATCCACAAGATTGATTGTGACAACTCCCTGATTGAATCTTCCGTAAAATTTCGGTTTGCCTGAGTCGTCCTTGTAGACCGTAAGAAATGAACGGCAGCCCATGCACGGATAGCAGTTGCCTTCCTTCAGCTCCTTCATTTTCTTTTCGCTTATATAGTCGGGAACGAGCCTTTTCGCCGTGCATTTTGCGGCAAGCTCGCTCAGATAATAGAATCTGGAGTCGGGCGTTATGTTGTCTTCCTCAAGCACGTAAATAAGTTTTGGAAAGGCCGGTGTGACCCAAAATCCCTTCTCGTTTTTTACGCCCTGATAACGCTGCTTCAGAACTTCTTCTATTATCATTGCAAGGTCTTTTTTCTCCTGCTCGTTCTTGGCTTCGTTCAGGTACATGAATACGGTGACAAAAGGAGACTGACCGTTGGTTGTCATGAGAGTGACAACCTGATACTGGATGGTCTGGACTCCTCTTGTGATTTCATCGTGGAGCCTCATTTCCACAATTTCGTCAAACTGCTCTTCCGTATATCTCAGCCCGGTTTTCTCCTCAATCGCATGAAGATCCTTTGCGATTTTTTTCCGGCTTACATCCACGAACGGCGCGAGATGCGAAAGAGATATGCTCTGTCCGCCGTACTGGGATGATGCCACCTGCGCGATTATCTGGGTCGCGATATTGCAGGCGGTTGAGAATGAATGTGGAGTGTCGATTCTGGTTCCGCTTATCACTGTCCCGTTCTGAAGCATGTCCTCAAGATTCACAAGGTCGCAGTTGTGCATGTGCTGGGCAAAATAGTCCGCATCATGAAAATGAATCAGTCCTTCCTCGTGAGCCTTTGCGATGTCCTCGTCAAGCAGAAAACGTTTTGTTATGTCCTTGCTGACTTCTCCGGCCATATAATCACGCTGAACGCTTACGACTGTAGAATTCTTGTTGGAATTCTCCTGCTTCACTTCCTCGTTGTTGCATTCAAGCAGCGACAGAATCTGCCTGTCCGTGGAATTCGCCTTGCGCATAAGTTCATGCTGGTAACGGTATGTTATGTATATTTTCGCGATGTCGAATGCGCCGGAACGCATTATCGCCTTTTCAACAAGATCCTGAATCGACTCAACGTTCATCTCGTGCTTTTCCTGACGGCACTGGTTCTCTATATCCATCGCCATGCCCTGAATTGTGGCTGCGCTGAGACGTTCGTTCACCGGGACTTCATTGTTGGCTTTTGTTATTGCAGTTGCTATTTTTGAGCGATCAAAAACGACTTCCTCGCCGTTTCGCTTTATTATTTTCATTTGTGGGAATACTCCGTATATTTATATTCAAAACACTATAGCTAGCGTACTTTGTGTATTGTATATTCATTCGGCTTTGATGGCAATGGATTTTCAGATTTAAAGTTGGATTTTTTCTGGAACGGGATTTATACTGATAAAATACCGGTATTAAGCCGATAATATAGATGTCAGGTGTATTTTCCGTGCGGAAAAACATGAGGGGCGGCGGAGAGTGTGGAGAAATTCAGTTCAGAGGGGTTTGTATGAAAAAAAGTTTGTCTGGGTTCATCGTTTTTGCAGCTGTGTTTTCTTTGTTTGCCCACGGAAAAAGTGATATTGAGGAGACTGATGTCGCGAACCTGAACAGCTGGCAGGAAGTGTTTGATCTTGAATCCAAAAAAGCCGGCAAATACAACATGATGATTACGGCCACCGACAAGGGCGGAAATCAGTATGTGGAAGGTCCGTTCAATCTTTTTGTGGATCCCCTGTCCGATCTTCCTGTCGCCGGAATTACAAATCCTGCGTCCGGAATGCGGGTCGCCGGAAATCTGAACATAGTGGGAACCTGCGTGGATGATGATGCGGTCTCCTGGGTGGAGCTTGTTCTGGACGGCGATACGGAAAATCCGATCCGTGCCGAAGGAAAGGAATTCTGGTCATATTATCTTGATACGGTCGATATGGCGGAGGGACCTCATAAAATTCAGGTCACCGGCTACGACATAAACGGGCTTGCCGGACATCCTGTTTCTGTGGAATGGCAGCTTGACCGTTCCGCGCCGGTGACTCAGGTGGCCGATCCTGCCATGGGAATGCTCGTTTCCGGTAATGTGAGCCTGAAGGGAACGGTTTCGGACGGAAACGGAATCCGGGAGATGTCCTATTCCATTGACGGCGGCGAGAAATTCAGTCCGGTAAAGCTGCCGAAAAATCAGGCGCAGTGCAGCTTCAGCATAAATATAGACACCAGAAAATTCGAGGACGGCCCGTCGGTAATCTGGTTCAAGGCTGTGGACAAAACAGGTTCGGTCGGCTATTACGCGTTTCTCCTTTTTATAGACAATACAAAGCCCGACGTTCAGATTGTTTCTCCGGAGGCGGATGCCGTGATGAACGGAAAATTCTCCGTGGCCGGCTATGCTAAGGATACGATGGGCATTGTGGAGCTTTCGTGGAAATTCGGCGATGAGACCGGAGATTTTGAGCTGATTCCCGGCAATCCATACTGGTGCGTCACGTTGGACACAATCGGTTCGTCCGATAAGTCAAGGAAATTCACCATCCATGCGAAGGACAGCGCGGGAAATGTGGTCGAAGTGACAAGGAGTATCGCGCTGAATCAGGAACAGGACAAAGCTGTGGTGCTTTTGTCCGAGCCGGAGCCGCAGACCGTTTATTCGGACGGGAAGGATGTTTTTGTGCGCGGAATAGCCGTTGATGATGACGGAATTCAGTCTGTTTTTGTCCAGCTTGACGACGGCGATGCGGAGGAAATCAGGACAAGGGGAACATTCCAGAAGCTTCTGTGCGGTTCCGACACTCTCTCTGTCGGAAAACATAAAATCACCGTTTATGCGGTCGATGTGAACGGAGTCGCGGGAACTCCTCTTGTAACCGAAATCTCAACTACAGGTCTGCCGCCGGTTTTTTCTGATGTCCGGATTGTGTCATCAAAGAATTCGGAGGCTTTTTCCGGAGGAATGGAAATTCATCCGGAAAGCGGAACATCCTTGGAAATGAACATCAGTTCTCAGATGGGAATTTCGGAGATTGTGTCTGAGCTGAGATGGGGACGCGACGGTATTATAGAAAGAAATGATGTTCTGAAAAATCCCAAGGAATACAGATATGTGTGGAATTTCGGAGCTGATGCGCCGAAGGGAGCCGCGGAATTTGTCGTGCGCGCCACCGATATTACCGGGCGTACCGCGGAATTCAGGTCGCCTGTTTATATCACCGACACTTACAGATTGCGCAGGGATGTTCCGGAGGTTGTTTTTGACGACAGCGTGGTTTCGGAAGACGGACTTATCGAGAGTGATTTTGAATTTCCCGCGACGGGATATTTTATAGGCGCGGACGCCTTTTTTGCCGAGCTTGTTCCTCCGACGCCGTTTGCCTCCGTTCAGTTGGACGGAAATCTGATAAAACTTGTTCCGGAAAAAGATGCGGTCGGCATTTCAGAGCCTGTCGTCGTGAGGGTGACTGCTGCCGACGGAAAAACTTTTGACTCGCGCCCGCTCAGGTTCAGGCATGACGATGTATTTCCGCAGATAAAAATTGACGGCGGAACGGATTCGGTGGCATTCCGTGCGGACGGCGGAGCATTTTCCGTTTCGGGCGAAATTCTGTGCGGTACGGAAATCAAATCCGCAGCCTACAGAATTATTTCTGTAAGCGCGGAGATAAAGAATTCCGTCATTTCTGCGGTGAAGGATGTGCCGTTTCCGCAGAATTTTACGAAAATTCAGCTTGGAGCGGACGGACGTTTTTCATTTGATGTATATCCGTCCGAAGTTCCGCTGGGAATGCACGTAATCGAGATTGTCGCCGAAACCGTCGGAGGAAATTCATCTTCCGCAGCTTCCGCGTTCAGCACAATTCCGGACGTTCACGAAGTCAACGGCAAAATGCCTTCGCCAAAACCTCCTGTAATCAGGTTTGTTGACGGTGTCGACGCCTACGGACTTGCGCTTTTTCAGGGGGAACTGGACAGGAATTTTCAGGTTTTCCGCAGAGATGATATGAGCGAGGGCGCAAATCAGGTCGTAATGACGGTGACGGATTCCGCCGGAAAAATTCTGAGCGGAAAATTCACGGTGAACAAAAAGCCGACGCTTTCCGCTGTCTTTGCCGCAGTGAACGGAGAGCCGTATTTCAGCGGAAAAACAGTTGTTCTTGACGGAGCGTCGGATTCTGAAGCTGTAACGGTTCTTATTGATTCCGGTGCGGCGGTTTCGTCCGTCAGCTATGAAATTTACGGTGATGAAGTTCCCGGCGGAGCTGCCGTGCAGAAGGGCAATGCAAAATTGCAGAAGCCGGAGGACGGTTCTTCCCGTTGGTCCGCCGAAATTCCTCTTTCGGGGCTTCCTGTAAGAATAAACCGGATAAAGGCGACAGTAAAAGCCGGCGGCCTGGAGTGTACAATAACAGGTTCCGTAGCTGTTGTCCGGGAAGAAGTGCCGGAACGACTGGACGATGACGAGCGGATTTACGGCTTCGCCTCGGCCGGAACAAAATACAATGAAGTTTCAAATACCTATCACCTTATAGATGACTGCACTTACGGATTTTATATGAACATCCGTGCTCCTTTTTCCGTGTCGCTTGAATCCGCCGCGGACGGACTTGCTCTCAGAACTGACGGCCGGCTGGTCACGCTTTATCCGGAAAAGCCGGGGCGTTATGACAATGTGCGTGTCACTGCGGTGGATGCGCTTGGCAACACGTTCTTTTCTGATTACATGAATTTTGTCGCTGATTCCTCCCGCCCCGAATTGAATCTGGTTTCTCCCGAAAGTTTTGTCTGGACCGGAGATACGGTGTCGATTTCCGGAACGGCCGCGGATCCTCTCGGAATAGAGTCTGTTGAATATTCGTTCGATGGCGGAAATTCATGGAAGCCTTTTGATTTGAGCGCGTCTGACAGGACAAATTCCGCGGGAGCGGCATTCAGCGTTCAGGCGGATCTTTCCGGAATGGATGACGGTCTTGTCCGGATTGATGTCCGTGCGGTCGATACGGCCGGTCTTGAGTCCTGTCTGCGCACTGCTGTCCACAAGGATACAACACCGCCGGAAGTCACGGTGATTGAGCCGACGGAGCTTGACGTCGTGAACGGAATGACGACGCTTGTTTTCGAGGTCAAGGATAAAGGACTTTTTGCCTCGGCGGATTATATCGCGCCTCCCCATGCGGATTCAGTTCCGGCAAGAACCGCGCTTGAGCTTAATCCGCTGGTGTCATCGGTCGTCGGTACGGAGAATTGTCCGATTGATGAGGCGATGTCATTTGAATTCAGGGACGAGGCCGGAAACAGCACGTTCATCGAGGCCTGGGATTTCAGCATAGACAGCCTGTCCGATCTTCCCCGCGCCGAAATTCATACTCCCGAAGACAATCAGGTGCTGACAAGGGATTTTACGGTTTCCGGTGTCGTCTACGATGATGACGGCGAGTCTACGATTTTCTATAAAATTGATGACGGCGAATATGTCCGGCTGCCGGAAATGGGAACTAGTTTTTCCGTAGATATTCCGCTGCTTTCCATGACGGACAACGAGCATACGGTTACCGTTTATGCGGTCGATATAAACGGCGTAAAGGGAGAGGAGGTTTCCCGTAAATTCAGAATTTCTCTGGAGGAGCCTAAAGGTTCGGTTGTTGCGCCTACAATAGACACCTCTGTCCGCGGAGTGACCACGATTTCGGGTGTCGCGTCGGACAAAAACGGAATCGCAAAAGTTCAGCTTTCGCTTGACAACGGAAACAGCTACAACGACGCCGAGGGAACAGAATCCTGGAGCTACACTTTTGACACAAGGGCGGTTCCCGGCGGAACTCAGGTTGTGTTCCTTAAAATAACTGACAACTACGGAATTCAGGGGCTTTATTCGAGCCTTGTGAACATAGACAACGAAGCTCCCCTTGTTCAGCTTGAGCTGCCGCTTGACGATTCCGCCACGACAGGAATGTTGTTCTTCTCCGGTTTCACCTATGACAACGTTGAGGTCACCGAGCTTTATGTCTCAATCAGAAATTTGGGAAATCCCGGCGAAACCGAAATCAGACCGATAAAAATTGACCGGATAATCGGCGAGACTCTTGATATTACCGGTCTTGATGACGGATTTTATAATGTCGAGCTTACAGGAAAGGATAAGGCCGGAAATTCCACCAATGTAAGCCGGAACATCCATCTTGAGAAGAACCGGCCGCCGGCAGTTGTCGATGTGCTTTATCCCATGAACGGCGAGCACAAACAGGGAATTTTCAATATATACGGACAGGCTTCTGCGGAATGCGAAATCAGGGAGCTGAGGCTTTACGTGGACGGAAAATTCATCTCCGGAACGGAGCTTACTTCCAGCGGATTCTTCAAATTCGCAGTTACGCCTGAAACAATGGATGCCGGAGTTCATACTTATCATGTCGATACTGTGCTGGAATCCGGACGGGAAGTCTCCTCAAGGGAACAGACTCTGACTTACAGTCCGTCAGGGCCGTGGATTACGATTGACAATTTTACCTACGGCGATTTTGCCACCGGAAGGCCTTATATCAAAGGTCAGGCGGGATATTCAATCAGCGAGGAAGAGCTTCTGCTTTCAAAGACAAAGGAAGCCTCAAAAGAACTGAAGGATGCGGTTGCGGCAAAAACCGTCGCAAAAATAGAGCTGAGTTTTGACAACGGAAAATCGTTCATGGAGCTTTCCAACAACGAAAAATGGATGTACCGAATCGAGAATCAGGATATTGCCGAAGGCTATCACTTTATGTTGCTGCGCGCGACAATGAAGAACGGCGAGACTGCAATCACAAGAACGATTGTTCAGATTGACAACACAAAGCCGACGATAAGACTGATTTCTCCGACAAACGGAGGCCGTTATAATCAGCGGCTTGATGTTTCAGGTCTTTCAAACGATGACGTGGGACTTGACGGCGTAAGGATTGCGCTCCGCAAGGGCGACAAGGCGGCATATCAGGTTCCGTCATTCATTCAGGGGCTTTATGTGGACTTCAACTTCTGGGGCGCGACGCTTTTTGACATAGGTGTCGGACTTACATTTTTTGATGATGTCGTAAGGGTCCAGCTGCAATGGGGAGAATTCACCCAGGCGCAGAGGGATGTGTTCTCAATGACAAAACTCCGTTATGGCGGTGATGTTTTCGGAATCAAAATTCTTGCGAACATAGCGCAGCTTCCGTTCAGTTATTTCTTCGGACATGACTGGGAATGGCTTTCGGCAAGTTTCGCGCTCGGTGCGAATTTCTCCTATTTTACCGAGACAAACAGCGGGCGGCCGCAGATTCTTTCCGCGCTTCTCGGTCAGATAGAATTTCCGCGCGTCAGTCTGCCCCAGCTCAAGATGTTCAGCACGTTCTCGCTTTATACGGAAGGTTCGCTCTGGTTTATTCCTACGGATGTGTCCAGTACGGTTTCGATAAAAAATATAATTCCGCAGATTTCGGCCGGAATCCGCGTGAACATTTTCTAGCGGCGGAAGGAATTTGTTTATGTCTGTAAAGAAAATTTTTATGTCAGCCGCCGTCCTGCTTTCCGTCGCTGCCGCTCCGCTGTGTGCGCTGGATGAATATGTCAGCGACGCCTACAGGGCAATCGATTCGGCTTTCAAAAACCGTTCCGCAGATGAGCTTAATTCTGTCCTTGAGGCGAACTGCCGGAACAGTTCATATTATCTGATTGAAGGCTACACGGAGAAAAAAATCCGCCGTCTTATTGTGAACAGCGACTACGAATTTGCGATGAATTCAATTATCGCGCTGATAGACAACAATCTTGACAATGAGCAGGCGGTCGAGATGTATACGGCTGTCGCCGATGCGTATCAGGTTCAGCTGGATTATGAGGCCGAAAAGGAGCGGAAACGTCAGGCGGAACTTGCGAGAATTCAGGCTGAAATGGAGAAGCAGCGTTCCTCCGCGGAGAAGGAATTTGTTTCCGTAAAAACGGCGTCAGGTTCAGATGTGTATGTTTCGGAACGCGAGGCGAAGCGCTCAAGCTACAACTGGAAGATTGCATTCGGAATGGCGGATCTGGCCTGGCTTGCGGAATCTGATTCGGGACTGAACGCATTCAAGGACGGAGTTTCGGCCATGTTCTCCTATGAATATGTCCTTCCCCGGATTTCATTTGGAGCCGATGTCTTTGCCGACTTTAAATTCCTTTCAATCGGTGAGTCCGAAAATTCCATTCTTTCCGATATTGAATTTGTTCCGAAAATCGCGTTCAGAAAATTCTCAAAGAATTTTTTTGTGCGCGCCGGTGCTGTCGGGATGATAACGGCGAAATCCAAATCGGATGTGAATTCTCCGCTTCTTGCCACGTTCGTTTCTCCGGTTGCCGGAATCAGCTGCGAGCGCGTGAAAATCGGAGGAGCGGCTTTTTCCGCCGGATTGGATTATTATGTCGGGCATCTGTATACAGAGGAGTTGAAATTTGCGGCCGGCGCAGCTGTGAATCTTCAGATTCCTTTTGCGGAGCTTGAGCAGATAAAACTGAATCTGAATGTCGGACTGAGGGATAAATTTTTTGTAAAGCAGGCCGGAATCGAAAACCGCGCCAGTTTGATTTTTGCTGTAGGAGTTGAAAATGTTGTCAGATAGAATCAGAAGGATTGTTCTTTTGGTGATTCCGTTTTTTTTCGCCTTGAACATGACGGCGGCTCCGGTGGATCTTACGGCGCGTTATCTTGAGAAGGCTAACGAGGCTTTTGAGGGCGCGGATATTGATTCGGCTTATAAATATGTGAACCAGGCGCTTGCCGTAAGCCGGGACGAGGAATCTGCGGCGAATGTGCTTTATTTCGCGCAGACGGTTTATGCCAAAAAGCTTGAGGGCATACGCGATAATTACAATCCGGATGCTTACATTGATATAAAAATGAATCTTGACCGTTACCCGAATGTCGCGAACACTTCAGTCAGAAAACTTATCGCCCAGATTGATGAGCGGCAGCTTCAGAAAAAGGAAGCTGAGCGTCAGGCGGAGCTTGAGACCCAGCGCAGGCTTGAGTCCGAACGTTTTGAGAAGCAGCAGGAATCGCAGAACCGGCAGTTTGAGCAGAATCAGGAGGCGATCCGCAGTCAGACTCAGGCCATGCAGGATCAGTCCGCCGTGATGAAGGAGCAGATGGAAGCCAGCGCGAAAGGCCAGAAGGAACTGAGCGACAAACTGGAGATCGGGATAAAGTCTCTGAATGAGAATCTGTCCGAATCCACGCTCGCCGCAAAAAATTCGGCAAAAGTCATTTTTATTGTAATAACAATTATAGCCGCGGTGATTCTTGTCGTTGTCCTGCTGATAGTCGTGATTGCGCACAAGGGATTCAAGCAGCAGCGGCAGACTCAGGAGCAGTATGTCGAGGCGTTCAGGATGCTTGCCGCAAATCAGCACCAGACAAACAGCCTTATGCTCGGCGGTGTGACCGATTTGTATGGAAGCTCGCCGCTCAAGCTGGCCGGATCGTCAAGATGGGCGCCGGCCGCACTTCCGGAGTCACAGCCGACAAAAGAGGATATGGACGAGCTTCATGCGCTGGCCGAAAAATGCAGGGAAATCGGTGCGAAAATCGATCAGTACACCGGACGGAAGAACAACTCCAAAAATGTCGGTGAGCTTGTCTACAAGCTTGCGGTCCAGCTGGGACTTCCGCAGGGCGAGGCGATGCTTTATTTTTGCGCCGCAATGGTTTATGACGCCGGATTTTTCGGGATTGCGCCGGAACTGCTTTCTGCGGATTCGCTTTCGGCGGAACAGAAGGAGCAGATGAAGGAGCACGTGAATCTTGCTGAAAAATACCTTGATTTTGTTCCTAAAAAATACTGGAGCGTTTTTGAGGATGCCGCAAGAAAACACCACGAGAATATGGACGGCAGCGGTTATCCTGAGGGCCTGAAGGGAGAGGCTATTCCTCAGATTGCGAGGCTTATCCGTGTGTCCGAGACTTATATCTCCATGTCCAGCAAGAGAAACTACCGTCAGATAATCGACAAGGAGACGGCGATCGAAATGCTTAAAAGCCAGCCGCAGCTTTACGACAAGGATGTGGTTGAGGTGCTGGAGCAGACAATATAATATCCTAAAATTTTATCTCCGGCGTGCCGATAAATGAGTATGGCTATTCTACTCATCGCATTGTCATTGATGATTTTTGCGCCGCCGCTCGGCGCCCAGGAGATAAAACCCTTGTACAGGCTTCCTGAAAAAATTTCCGTCGCGGACGAATCCGAACCTTCATCGGCATTTTTTGTCGTCGGCTCGGATTCCGGTCTGTACAGAATCACAAACAGCAACAATGCGATTCCTCTTTGGACGGAGGGCAGAGTAGAGCAGATTCTCCGCGTGACGGCTGATGCGGGCGGAATTCCCGCTGAAAACTGGTATTTCCGTACGTCAAAAGGAGTCCTCTATTCATCCGACCTTGTGAATTTTGAGGAGCGCAACACCGGCCTTCCATTCCTCACGATAAAAAAATATGATGCGGGCGAAGTCCGTCTTGAACGCCAGATTCAGATGCTCAAGGACATAAGCGTGAATCCGTTCAATCCGCTGGAGCTTGTGGTCGCGACAAAGGACGATGTGTTCATAACAAGGGACGGAGGCATGAGCTGGATGGAGCTTGGCTCGATGAGCGCGCTTACTCCGGGCGTAAAGGCTGTCGCCGTTGTCACATTGGACAGCGAGACGGTCGTGTTCATGTCGCATCCGATTTTCGGTTTCTCATATATTCTTCCGTTCTCCAAGAATGCGAAGTGGCAGGATGTTCCGGACGGCTTTGAGATGATGAAGTCGCTTTCTTCTCCGGATGAAATTTCCGATATTTTCCCTGTCGTCAGAACCGGTGCGGACGGAAGCCGCTACGCTGAAATCTACGTGTCCCAGATGTATCTGCCGTGCATCTACCGTTTTGACTGGAGCAGCAAAAGGGCCGAGCTTGTCTACAAGGGCGCGAAACCTGCGGATGCGCTTGACGGACTTACAGTGATAGATGATGTCCTGCTGTTCACGGAGCTGGAAGGATTCGGCTCCCTGGATTTGAATTCGTTTGAAAGTCCGGGAATTCCCGCCAATTTCTCGCACTGGAACAATTCGTTCGCCTCGGTGCCGGGCATGATTTCCTGCGCCTGGGTTCCTAAAGGAATCAGCGGATTCTCGGAGGGGCTTCAGCTGAATGAGCTTTGGATGCTTTATCCGGGCACGGTGAACACTCCTTACGCCGAAAAAGCCGACGGAAAGAAGAGCATATATGTATCGGCATACCAGTGCCGGCTTCAGTCGGGAATCGACAAATTCAAGAAAATCATCAAGGAAAACGGAATGAACAGTCTTGTCATCGACATGAAGGATGATTATGGGCTTCTCCGTTATGACACGCGGGATCCGCTGCTTCTTCAGAAGGGAAAAGTCAGCCAATATGCGGTGAATCTGGATCATTTTATCGAGGAATTCAAAAAGGAGAATATTTATCTTATCGCCAGAATAGTTGTATTCAAGGACAGAAACCTTGCCGGCTACGGCGGTTCAAAATATGCGGTCTGGGATAAAGTCACCGGCCGCCCGTGGCTCGGAATAAAGGGATATGAGGATGTGTCCGATGCGACTGCAGACGGAGCATCCGGACGCAAGACTCTTTATTACGATGAGCATTGGGTCGATCCGTATTCGGAGGAAGTCTGGGAATACAACGTGGCCGTGGCAAAGGAGCTGATAAACCGCGGATTTGACGAGATTCAGTTTGACTACATCAGGTTTCCGACGGACGGATACAATCTCCGCAACGCAAGGTACAGATGGCAGAATCAGGGGATGGACAAGGAAAGCGCGCTGATTTCGTTCCTTTCGTATGCAAGGGCGAATATCGACGCTCCGATTGGAATAGATATTTACGGTGCGAACGGATGGTACAGAAGCGGCACAAGAACCGGTCAGGATGCGGAGCTTCTTGCCGAATATGTGGACGTTATCGGACCGATGTTCTATCCGAGCCACTTTGAGCAGTCATTTTTGAATTATGCTCCGGCCGCCGACAGAACCTACAGAATCTATTACTACGGCTCGTTCCGTAACACCGTTATGTGCAGAAACCGCGTGCTTGTAAGGCCTTGGGTTCAGGCGTTTTATCTTAACGTGAGCTACGACAGGCTCTACTATGATTCCGATTATATAAAAAAGCAGTATTTCGGAGTAAGGGATTCCGTAAACCATGGCTATATGTGCTGGAACAATTCCGGCGACTATACGGTGCTTCCGCCGGATATAACTGACGGCGAGCCTTTTATCGGAACATCGCCGGAATCTTCACCGGATTTCAAGAAGCCTGCAATCGGAACAATGATGAAGCCGCTTTACGTTGATCCCGGAATTTCCGTGCTGGACAGTATTCTTGAGCAGCATCAGTATGATTATTACGCCGATTATACATATACGCCGTTTCTTCAAACCCAACCTTTCCTTGGCGGAAGGACGGAATGACGGATGAATTCACAGCTTTATACTCCTGACGAGCCGATTTCGTCCATTGCGACCGCGCTTGCTCCTGCCGCTCTGGGAATTGTCCGGGTTTCCGGAAAGGACTGCATCAGGCTTGTCTCCGGAAAATTCTCCAGAAAACAGGCGCTGCTTGACGCGCCCGGAAATACAATTGTCTACGGATGGCTTGAGAATTCAGGAATTCCGGTGGACGAGGTTATGGTTGCGGTCTACCGCGCGCCAAAAAGTTTTACGGGCGAGGATATGGCCGAAATTTTCTGTCACGGCGGGCCTGCTGTTGTCACCGCCGTACATAATCTTATGCTTGCCTCCGGATTCCGTCAGGCATTGCCCGGAGAGTATACATTCCGCGCGTACATAAACGGAAAAACCGATCTTACAAAAGCCGAGGCAGTCCGCGAGATTATCGGAAGCAGAACGGATGCGTCAAGAAGCCATGCCGCCGGACGTCTTGCCGGTTCGCTTTACAGGGAAATCGATTCTATAAAAAAACTTGTAACCGATACGCTTGCGGCCGTCGAGGTGGAGATTGAATATCCGGAGGACGAGGAGACGATAGCCGATACCTTTGACCGCGGAGAAATTCTTGAGGCGGTCAGACGGCTTGAATCTCTGAATGATTCCTGGAAAGGCGAGAAGCTGTATCAGGAAGGCGCGCGTGTCGTGCTCTGCGGCCGTACCAATGCCGGAAAATCAAGTCTGTTCAATGCGCTTCTGAAGGAGGAGCGCGCGATTGTCTCTGATCTGGAGGGAACAACGAGGGACTGGATTGAAAGCTGGGCTGATTTTGACGGAATTCCCGTGCGTCTGTTCGATACGGCCGGCCTGCGGCAGACGGAAGACGTTGTCGAGAGCGAGGGCGTGAAACTTTCGCTGTCGCTCTCAAGGGAGGCTGATGCGGTTCTTTATGTGGTCGATTCCGGGGCGGGAATCCAACCTGATGATGAGGAATTCCTTTCGTCATGCGATGTTCCTGTGGTTCTTGTCTGGAACAAATGCGATTTGCCTGGTGGCTGCGCTTTGTCCCGGAAAAATATTTCCGGAATCAGAAATGCCGCGGGGCATCCGCCTTTCCGTGCGGAATTCAGGATTTCCGTAAAAAGCGGGGCCGGGCTTGACGGAATTTTTTCCGGAATAAAGGAAATTCTTGCTCAGGGAACGACCGCCGACAGAATTCAGGCCGGACTCGGCTCGGCAAGGCAGAAGGAATCTGTGGCGGCCGCGCTTGAATCCGCACGCCATGCTCTTGTCTCCGCTGATGAGCATTACTCGCTTGATGCCGTTGTTCAGGATTTGGAGGATGTTCTCGCGTCTCTCGGTGAGGTTACAGGGGATGTGACGCCGGATGACGTGCTCGGAAGCGTTTTCTCAAGATTCTGCGTCGGAAAGTGAATCTCCCAATAAGCATGAATTTTTTCGGCGATGATTGTTTTTAGTCCTGATAAATTATAATATATTGCAGTTTGAGGGATCAGAATTCTCCGCGGGTTGCGGGTTAAATTTTATATTTTGGAGTTTATATGTGTGGAATCGTCGGTTATGTAGGAAACAGGCAGGCTTCGGCCGTGCTGATAAATGCGCTGAAAAAACTGGAGTACCGTGGCTATGATTCAGCCGGAATCGCCGTGCTTGACGGAGAAAACATCATTGTCCGCAAGGCAAAAGGCGCGCTTAAAGTCCTGGAGGCAAAAATTGCGGACGAGACAATAAGAGGTTCCCTCGGAATCGGTCATACAAGATGGGCGACTCATGGAGAGCCAAGCGATATAAACGCCCATCCGCACACAAATGCGGCCGGAACAATCTCGATAGTCCACAACGGGATAATAGAAAATTACGCTACAATCAAGGAAAGTCTTCAGGCGAAGGGCGTTGTATTTAAAAGCCAGACGGACACGGAAGTCGTTGTTCATCTTATAAACAGCAACTACGAGAAGTTAAATGATATTTTCGGGGCGGTTCTTGACACATTGCGTCAGCTTGAAGGCTCTTATGCTCTTGCCGTTATGTGCAGCGATTATCCCGACCGTATAATTGCCGCGCGCAAGGAGTGTCCGCTTGTCGTCGGCTTGGGAAAAGGTGAGAATCTCATCGCATCTGATGTCCCGCCCTTGTTGGAATATACCCGCGATGTCTATTACCTTGAGGAAAGGGAGGTCGCGGTTCTTTACACCGATCATGTAGATCTTTTCAACCTTGCCGGTGAGCGTATAATAAGGAAGCCGTCCCATGTCGACTGGGATATGGAATCCGCGGAAAAGGGCGGTTATCCTCATTTCATGCTGAAGGAAATTCACGAGCAGCCGAAAGCGCTTCTGGACACAATGCGTCCGCGCGTTGTCAGGAATAATGACGGAAAGCCGGTTGACGTGCATTTTGAGGAGATGGCTTTTGGCGATGAATGGAAGAACGCTGGAAGGATTGTCATAACTGCCTGCGGAACCGCATATCATGCCGGCGTCGTGGCAAAATATGCCTTTGAGAAACTAGCCAGGCTCAGAGTTGATGTCGATGTGGCAAGCGAATTCAGGTACAGAAATCCTATCCTTGACAAAAAAGATATTTTTATCGTGATAAGTCAGTCCGGAGAGACGGCCGACACGCTTTCCGCGCTGCGGCTCGCAAAGGCTCAGGGACTCAAGGTGATTGCGATAACAAACTGCGTCGGCTCAACTGTCACAAGGGAGGCGGATGAAGTCGTCTACACCTGGGCGGGTCCTGAGATAGCGGTCGCATCTACAAAGGCGTATACGACCCAGCTGATGTGCCTGTATCTTCTTGCTGTCAAGGCCGGAAAACTCCGCGGAATTCTTTCCGATGATGATGTCTCGTCGTGCCTTGCCGAGCTTGAGACCGTTCCCGATAAAGTCCAGCAGATTCTTGACAACAAAGAGGTGATTCAGAAATTCGCCTCAAGGCAGTTCAACAAGGACAAGGTTTTCTACATAGGCCGTCAGTTTGACAGCGCGACAAGCCTTGAGTCCGCGCTTAAGCTCAAGGAAGTCAGTTATATGCACAGCGAGGCGTTTCCGGCAGGAGAGCTCAAGCACGGCCCGATTGCTCTTATCGACAATTCCACGCTTGTCGTGGCAATCGCTTCCGTTCCGGCTCTCTATGACAAAATCGGCTCGAATATTGTCGAGGTGAGAACGCGCGGCGCGAATGTCCTTGTGATAACGCAGGATGAGACCGATTCTTTCCGCAACAAGGTTGATGAGGAATTCCAGATTCCGCCGGTTTCCGACACGCTTTCGTCTCTGCTTACGATTATTCCGGCCCAGCTTTTCGCCTATTACTGTGCTGTTCTCCGAGGCTTTGATCCGGACAAACCGCGCAATCTGGCAAAAAGCGTTACCGTGGAATAATGGATTCGTGTCTCCTGGTCTGCGGCACAATCCGTCATGCCGAGGGATTCGCCGCCATGACCGGACTTGCAGAAACCGTTGATTTGACTGTCGGCACGGATCTTGTGGCCGCGCGCGGGCTGATTTCCGCAGGGAAATTTGATTTTTTGGTTACGGATTACGGAATTTTTGATGAGGAGGCCGCGGATTTTTCTGTCATGGCGGCGGAAACGACAAAATCCTGTCCGCTTCTTGTCACATCGCTTCCAGAAGATTCTCCGGCGGCTCAGGATGCATGGGATGCCGGAGTCTACGTAATCCGGCGTCCCGTTGATATTCCGGAATTCCGCAGGGCGATGAGGCTTCTGCGTTCCGTAAAGCTCCGGATGGAGCATTTTGATCGGGAAAACCGGGAACTTCAGCGGAAAATGGAGGAGTCCAAACTGATAAACAGGGCAAAATGTGTTCTGATTCAGTATCTGAACATGACCGAGGAGCAGGCGCATAAATACATCGAGAAGCAGGCGATGAATATGCGGCGCAGCAGAACTTCGGTTGCGGAGAGTATTCTGCGCACTTATGATGAAATCGGGTATTGATTTATTTTTTACAATCCGCTATATTGTAGAAACTTTTTGGGGATGTAGCTCACCTGGTAGAGCGACAGGTTCGCAATCTGTAGGTAGTCGGTTCGAGTCCGATCATCTCCACTTTTATCCTATTCATTCCAAGATGGAACTCTAATGTCCAGATTTCTTTCTTTCTGTCTAAGCGCGACAATCCAAAAAACCGTAACATTCGGAAATCTTGAGCTGGCGAAGGTGAACCGTTCTGAATTCTACAGGATGGACGCTTCCGGAAAGGCCGTGAATTCTGCCCGCGTGATGAATCAGCTTGAACCGGGCTGCGTGACCGCCGTGTGTCCGCTGGGCGCGAAAAATTCCGCTCTTTTTCTGGAGCTTGCGGCGCGTGACTCGATTCCTGTGCTTCATGTCGAGATTCCCGGTTACACAAGGGAATGTCTTACTCTTCTTGACAGGCTGCGCGGCACGACGACGGAAATCGTCATAACCGAACCTGCGGATGCCGGAGACTGTTCTGAGCAGGAAGCCGGACTTGTCGGGTTTATTGACGGAATTCTTCCTTCTGTTGACGGAGTGCTGATTGCAGGAAGCCGTCCTGAGGTCTGGTCAGACGGACTTGTAGCCTGCGCCGCAAAAATGGCGGTTTCCGCCGGAAAAATCCTGCTTGCCGATTATTGCGGCGAGGATTTGAGGCGGACCCTTGCAGTATGCACGCCTTCCGTAATAAAAATAAATGAAGAGGAATTCTCAAGAACATTCGGATTTGACACGTATCTGCCGGAAGATGTGCTGATGAAGGCTGTGGCCGGAAAAAGCCGCGAATTTGGCAACATGGTTGTCGTTACGCGCGGAAAAAACGACACTTTCGCCGCGGACCACGGAGAATTCTTCCGTTTTCCTGCTGAGACGGTAAGGGCGGTGAACACGACGGCCTGCGGAGATTCTTTCAGCGCGGGATTTCTGCATGAATATGTTTTGTCCGGGAAGTTCGAGAATGCCCTTTCCAAGGGAACTTATTGCGCCGCCAGAAATGCTGAACGTGAATGTCCCGGTTCGATAGTGTGATTTGTTTGACTCTGGAAAATTTATGAAAGAAAAGAACTCCTTCAATGTCATTTCCGCCGTCATGATTTTGTTTCTGTGCGGTGCGGTTCTGTCATGTTCTGCAAAAAAGAACGTTTCTCCGCGGAAATTCAGCATGGTTGCGACCGGATTTCCGTGTTACGATTTTGCCCGCGCGGTCGCCGGAACAGGAGACGCTTCCAGAAATTACGTCTTTTTAGGAATGGAGAATACCGGCGCCGAAATCACAATGCTGATAAAGCCCGGAATGGAAGTTCATTCGTTTGATCCTTCTCCGGTGGACATAATTTCAATCCGGAATGCGGACCTTTTTGTTCATGTCGGCGGAGAAAGCGACGAGTGGGTGGAGAAAATCATGGATTCGTTTTCCGGGGCTGAAATTCCTACATTCGTTTTTATGGAAAATGTCCGGCTGCTGGAAGAGGATGAGGAGTCTGTGCTGGAGGATGAGGAAAAGCCGCACGGACACCATGGACCTGGGCACGGGGAGAATGTCCACGAGGCGGACGAGCATGTATGGACATCGCCTGAAAATTCCGTCCTTATCGTGAATGCGCTTGCGGAGAGGCTTTCCGGGCTGAATCCGCAGAACCGGGACGCATACAGGAAAAACGCCGGAATATACACTGCGCTTATCGTGGAGCAGGCGCGGAAAATCCGGGATGTCGTGAATTCAAAGGAGGAGCGGTTCATCGTGATGGGCGACCGTTTTCCTCTCAGATATTTTGCGGACGAATTCGGAATTGAATATGTCGCCGCTTTTTCCGGCTGTTCAACTGCTGTTGAGGCCAGTCCGGCTACGCTTGCGGCTTTAATCGCCACGGTCAGGGAGAAAAAACTGCCGGCGGTGTTCACGATAGAGCTCAGCAACCGCAAGATAGCTTCCGTTGTCGCTGAGTCGTCGGGCGCGGAGGTGATTGAGCTTAATGCGGCGCACAATCTTACAAAAAAACAGTTTGATTCTGAGTTTTCGTATATAGATGCGCTTTCTGATAACGCCGATGCGCTTGCGCGCGGAATGAGGTGAGCTTTTATGGAAGAAAATATAATCAGCTGCCGGAATGTCACTGTAAAGTACGGTTCCTACACCGCGCTTTCTGATATTTCCTTTGATTTCCGGCGGGGGGAATATCTGTGCATCGTCGGTGCGAACGGTTCGGGCAAATCGACGCTTGTAAAGACTCTTCTTGGACTTGTAAAGCCGTTTTCCGGACAGATTGAATTTGTCCGCCACGGAACTGGTTATCTGAGCCAGCAGCATTCGGTAAGAAGGGATTTTCCGGCTTCCGTTCAGGAGGTTGTGCTTTCCGGAGTTCTCGGCGCGCGCCGCGGAATTCTGCGTTTCTGTCCTGTCTACACAAAACAGGAGAAGCTGCTTGCCCGTGAGAATGCGGAGCGGCTTGGAATCGGGACGCTTATGAGCCGCCCGTTCAGCACTTTGAGCGGCGGACAGATGCAGCGTGTCCTGCTTGCCAGAGCGCTCTGCGCATCTGGCTCATTCCTCGTGCTTGACGAGCCGGTGAACGGACTGGATCCGGTTGTGACCGATGAGCTTTATTCCGTCGTGCGCGAGCTGAACAGAAAGGATGGAGTAGGAATTCTAATGGTGAGCCACGACATCCACCGGGCGGTTCAGAATGCCACACACATCCTTCATCTTGACCACAAAATTCTTTTCTGGGGAACTTCCGCGGAATATCAGGAGACTGCCCTTTACAGAAAGATGGGCGAGGTTGAGACCTGCGCGACCCATGCCTGCACCCACTGCGGAGCCGGATGCACCGCAAGCCACATAAATATTTTTCCAGGAGCCAGCCATGACTGATATGATTTTGTCGCTTTTCTCGTACAGTTTTATTGTCCGCGCGCTTGTCGCCGGTTCGCTTGTCGCGTTATGTTCCGCTCTTCTTGGTGTCACGCTCGTTCTCAAACGCTATTCGATGATAGGCGACGGTCTAAGTCACGTCGGATTCGGAGCTCTTGCCGTTGCCATGGCGTTGAATCTGTCTCCGCTTGCGGTTTCTGTTCCTGTGTCCGTGCTTGCGGCGTTCCTCCTTCTGCGGATAAGCTCATCGGAGGGCGGAATAAACGGCGATGCGGCAATCGCCCTGATTTCTGCCAGTTCACTTGCGCTTGGAATTCTGATTACCAGTGCGGTCAGCGGACTCAACACCGATGTCACGTCGTATCTTTTCGGGTCGGTTCTTGCGCTTTCTAAAACCGATGTCCTGATTTCCGTCGTGCTTAGCGCCGTGGTGATTGTCCTCTTCGTCTGCTGCTACAGGAATATTTTTCTTGTGACGTTCGACTCAACGTTCGCCACCGCCGCAGGGATAAATTCCGCCGCCTACGACCGTCTTATCGCCGTTCTGACCGCGCTCACCGTTGTCGTGGGAATGAGGCTGATGGGATCCATGATGATTTCCAGCCTGATAATTTTTCCGGCTCTTACATCCATGCGCGTGTTCAGGAGCTTTTTTTCAGTCACCGTCTGTTCCTCCGTCCTTTCCGTCATCTGTTTTTTTGCCGGAATAATGATTTCCTTTGTGTTCTCGCTTCCGGCCGGTGCCAGCATTGTCGCTGTGAATCTGGCCGCGTTCGTTATTTTCTGGCTTGCTGGAAAAATCCTCAAAAAATAGGGCAAAATCCTTATTGTATGTCCGGGCTTTATAGAAGAGACTCTACGTACAACAAAAACGATAATTATCTTTTGGAGTTTCAGATGATAGAGAAAAAGCCTCTTGTACGCGACTTGTATACGGCCGATCCTTCGGCGCACGTTTTTAACGGAAAAATCTACATTTATCCTTCTCATGACCGTGATATTGAAATCGAGAACAATGACAACGGCGATCAGTATGACATGACGGATTATCATGTCTACGAGATGGACAGCACGGAGACATATCCTAGGGACTGCGGAGTCGCGCTCTCGCTGGAGGATATTCCGTGGGCATCAAAACAGGTCTGGGCACCCGACTGTGTGGAGAAGGACGGGATTTATTATTTTGTTTTTCCGGCGCGAGACAAGGACGGATTTTTCCGCATAGGAATTGCAACCTCAAAAAATCCTGCCGGGCCGTTCAAGGCTGAGCCGGAGCCTATAAAGGGAACATACAGCATTGATCCGTGTATGTTTCCGGATACGGACGGAAAATTCTATCTTACGGTCGGCGGAATCTGGGGCGGTCAGCTTGACAAATACCGCAACAATGTCTACGACGAGAACAACCGCGAGCCGGAAGGTGACGAGCCGGCTGTGTGTCCCAAAATCGCGCTGATGAAGGACAGCCTCAAGGAGCTTGCGGAGGAGCCGCGTGATCTTGTGATTACGGACGGTGACGGAATTCCGCTTAAAGGCGGCGACCATGAGCGCAGGTATTTTGAGGATCCGTGGCTTTTCAAAAAGGACGGAATTTATTATTTCACATATTCGTCCGGGGATACGCATCAGCTTCATTGGGCGACCTCATCCGATGTGTACGGGCCTTACAAGTACGGCGGAGTGATTCTGACTCCTGTGCTCGGCTGGACCACGCACCATTCAATCCTAGAATTCAACGGAAAATGGTATATGTTCTATCACGACTGCGAGCTCTCCGGCGGAATAAACCACAAGCGCAACATAAAATTCTGCACGCTTGAATTCAATGCGGACGGAAGCATAAAGACGATAGACGGAAGCATTGGAAAATAATATTCCGGAAAACAGATGGGACGGCTGCCGGTGTTATGGCGGCCGTTTTTTTATGCGGGAAAATCCTGCCGAGATGAATGAGGCCCGATTCTGGATATAGGTGTATGCATGAACCGCATAAATAAAAAAAGATTCCGTGCTGACGGAATCTTTTTTGGGCCATCTAAGACTTGAACTTAGGACCAAAGGATTATGAGTCCTCTGCTCTAACCACTGAGCTAATGGCCCGAATGTTTTTGGATGATAGCATATTTCCTGTCAGTTGGTCAACACTCTGAATCCAGTTCAGCAATAAGTCCCGGAAGACCGTAGATAGAGTCAAGCCGGAGCGTCTTTCCTTTCTCCGGATTTCCGCCCTGTTTTACGGCCTCCGCATCTCCGCTCAGCTTCCGTCCGTTTTTGTTTCCGACAAGAACCGCCGTTCCTCCAAGAGCCGCCCATCCGTCCGTATATTTTGTCATGTCGTCCAGAAAAAGCGTCGTCCCTATTTCCGCTCCCGTTTTTGAAAGCGCCGTCGTGTATGCCTGCGGATACGGTTTGCCCAGAAAGCCGCAGTCGCGTATGTCGCATACGGCGGAAAAAAGGTCGCCGATTCCGAGCTTCGCAAGAACCCTGTCCGCGTGTTCCCTTGGCGCGTTTGTAAGAATGGATTTGGGATAATCCAGAGAAATCAGGAAATTCCTCAGCCCTTCCTGAGGCGGCAGCTCGTCCGCCTCGTTTTCCGGATGCACGTGGGCAAGAAATTTCTCCACGTCTGTAAATCCTTCCGCCCGGAGCCATTCAAGCGTTGTCGAATAATGCGTTATCCGGTCGGCGCGCAGACGGACGGCCTCATCCGGAGACACATTGAAGAATTCGGCGACACATTCGAGCATCCGGCGTGTTATTCCTCTGTCCATTTCGGAGGATGACGGATAAAGTGTGTTGTCAAGGTCAAAAAGAAGGTGACGGATTTTCATGCGCACATTATATGACGAACCGTCCGTTTTAAACAAGAACATCCGGATTTTTTGTCCTGTGGCAGTTCTGGCAGCCGGTTATATGGACATGGCGGCTTCCGTCCGTCCTGTTGAAGAGTCTGGCGGTCAGGTTTCCGTCCTTCGGAACTGATTTTCCGCATACCGGGCATTTTCTTGAGAGTCCGTTTCCGCATATCGGCCAGCAGTGCGGGCAGCCGGAGATTGTGCAGAACTGGTCGGGAACATTCATCGGGCGGTACACCTTTGAAATGATGTTCTCTCCTTTTGCAAGAGGATGGCCGCAGAGCGGACATTTTGAGAATCCGTGTTTTCCCGCTGTGCCGTCCCGGTTTTTGGAACCGGTTTTCGCCCCGGAATTTTTTCTTCTGCGGATTTCGGCGTATCCGGCAAGCAGCGCGATTATCAGGGCGGCCGCAGCTCCCATCGCAAGACAGTCCATCCCGTGATATTATTGATGGAATCATCTTTTTGCAATAGAATATTCTTCCGGCTGTCATTGTCCGTGAGGAACTGTTCCCAAGGCGGTGAAGTTGTCCAAGGTGGAGGAAAAATGAATATAATAGTTGTTGGCGGCGGCGGAAGAGAACACGCAATCTGCTGGAAATTGTCGCAGAGCCAGCTTGTGGACAGGATTTTTGTTGTGCCCGGAAACGGTGGCACCGCCACGGAGAACAAATGCGTAAATGTAAATCCGAAGGACTGTGATTATATAAAGGAAGGCGAGAATCCGTGCGTTCAGATTGCGCGCCATGAGAACTGCCGGATGGCGGTGATAGGTCCGGAAGATCCGCTTGCCGAAGGTCTTGCCGATGAATTCTGGGCGGCGGAAATTCCGTGCGTCGGTCCCAAAAAGGCGGCGGCCCAGCTTGAGGCCAGCAAGGACTTTGCAAAATCATTCATGAAGAAATACGGTGTGGCCTGCGCCGCAAGCGAGACTTTTACGGATTCCGCGTCTGCCTGCGCTTACATCCGGAAACACGGAGCACCGGTCGTGATAAAGGCGGACGGTCTTGCGGCAGGAAAAGGTGTCGTGGTCGCCGCCACGGAAACAGAGGCGCTTGCCGCGGTGGAGGACATAATGAATTCCGGGCGTGTCGGTCCGGCCGGCCGCCGTGTCGTGATAGAGGATTATCTTGAGGGCGTGGAGATTTCCGTTCTTGCGGCGGTTTCCGTTACCCCCGAATACGCTGTTCAGGGAAACGCGGTAATCGAGCCGTTTCTGCCTGCGCGTGATCACAAAAGGCTTATGGACGGAGCAAAAGGTCCGAACACCGGCGGAATGGGAGCGGTCTGTCCGCTTGATGACGTCGATGCCGGAACCATGGAGCTGTTCAGAAAGGACATCCTGGAGCCTACGCTGAACGGACTCATAAAGGAAAAATTCGACTACCGCGGATTCATATTTTTTGGCGTGATGATAACGAAAAACGGTCCGAAGCTGCTCGAATACAATGTTCGTCTCGGTGATCCTGAGACACAGGCTGTTCTTCCTCTGATGGATTTTGATTTTGCCGCGATGTGCTGCTCCGTCATGAACGGGACGCTGAAGAATTTTGAATTCAGGTGGAAAACAGGCTACCAGGTTGCTCCGGTGATGGTTTCCGGCGGTTATCCGGGAGCCTACAAAAAAGGAATTCCGATTGCCGTGAATGGAAAGCTGCTTGAAGGAAGAACTGCCAAAATATTCATAGCCGGAGCCGAGACGGGAAAACGCGGCGGAGACGATCTTCTTACAAGCGGCGGCCGTGTTCTTGCGTGCAGCGCATACGGAGCTACATTCCGCGAGGCATGGGAAAACGCATACTGCGGAATCTCCGCTGTGAAATTTGACGGAGCCTTCTTCCGTAAGGACATCGGTCTTCCTGGCGCGGCGGAAAGCGGAAAACTGTAAATTATTTTGAAAACATGGAAAAGCGGAGCCGGAGGACAATATAAACAGAAAAACCGGTCCTGCATTTGGCGTTGCCGTTGCGGCGGCCACCGGCTGTTCGTGTGACCGTGTAACCGTGTTTCCCAATTCCATGTTTTTGTTATATACTGAAATGTGCTGTTCCCGGTTCCGCCTTTTCAGGACGGGAATTTCAGATAAATCCATAAACAGAATCTGGAGGACTCCATGATAGAGGTTTCCCACGTTTCCCGGAATTTCGGGACGTTCCGTGCGGTAAATGACATCAGTTTTTCTATTCCTACCGGTCAGATTGTCGGTCTTTTGGGACCGAACGGTGCCGGAAAAACAACCACGATGCGGATGATTACCGGTTTTCTTGCGCCTTCCGAGGGTAAGGTTCTTATAGACGGAATGGATATTTCGGAATTTTCGGTCGAGGCTAAGAAAAAAATAGGTTATATGCCGGAATCAGCGCCTTTATACAGTGACATGATTGTGGAGGATTATCTCCGGTATGTCGCAGAAATTCACGGCGAGAATCCGGATGAGAAGGTTCCGTTTCTGTGCGCGGAATGCGGGCTTAAAGAGGTGATGAGCAAGAATATAAGCGACCTGTCGCGCGGAAACAGGCAGCGCGTCTCGCTTGCCCACGCGCTCATGCATGATCCGGAAATTCTTGTGCTTGATGAGCCGACCGGCGGACTTGATCCGAATCAGGTTGAGGATGTCCGCGCCATAATCAAGGAAATAGGAAAGACTCGGACGGTAATCGTGTCAACTCATATATTGAGCGAGGTCGAGATGCTCTGTAGCCGGGTGATTATAATCTCCGGCGGGAAAGTTGTGGCGGACAGTCCGACCGAGGAGCTGAAGGAGCGTTTTGGACATGAGATTTCCGTCAGGATTTCTGTTTCAGGCTGCGATCCTGACAGGCTTGTTGAAATTCTTTCTTCGGTTGAAGGCGTCGCGTCCGTGACAAAGACCCGTCCGGATTCGGTTGTTTCCGGCGGAGCGGAGCTTGCGGGGGCGATTGTCGCTGTAAAGGGAAACGAGGAAATCCGTCCGGCGCTTTTTGCCAGGCTCGTGGCCGAAGAACTTGTGATTTACGAGATGTCCGTCCAGCGCAACAGTCTTGAGGATGTGTTCCATGTTCTTACTGCTGATAAAGGTGAGGTAAAGTCAGATGAGTAGAAATTCTTCCCAGAAGAAACGTTGTCCTGCGCTGATAATCATGCGCCGGGAGCTTCAGTCATATTTTTCGGGGCCGACGGCCTATATTGTCACCGGACTTTTCCTTGTGATTTCCGGAATAACATTCTTCTCCACGTTCTTTATACAGAACCGTGCCGAGCTGCGCGGATTTTTCTCCCTGCTTCCGCTGCTTCTGTCATTTTTTGTTCCCGCTCTTACAATGCGTCTTTTTGCCGAGGAGAAGCGCAGCGGTTCAATCGAGACGCTTATGACGCTTCCCGTGACCGAGTCGGATGTCGTGGCTGGAAAATACATGGCCGCCGTTGTATGCACGCTCACTATGATTGCGCCGACTCTTTTCTATGTGGTGACGGCGGCTGTTTTCGGAAGTCCGGATTACGGTCCTGTTGTCGGCGGATATATCGGCGCGGTTTTTCTGAGCGCGGCTTTCTGTGCGGTCGGAATTTTTGCGTCATCCGTTACGAAAAACCAGATTATCGCGTTTTTTACTGCGTTCATAATATGCATTGTTCTTACGATGATAGACACATTCCTGATTGTGCTGCCGGCATCGGCCGTCAGCTTTCTGTCCTATCTCTCGGCGAATTCCCATTTCACCTCAATCTCAAGGGGAATAATAGACACGAGGGATCTGCTTTATTTTGTTTCGCTTACAGCCCTGTTTTTTGTTCTTACCGTAAAGGTCGAGCAGCGGGAAAGGAATGGGAGATAATCCGATGAAGAAATTTGTAGAATGGCTTAAAAGTCCCAGAAGTGATTTTCTGTTTTTTATAATTCTGCTTGTTCTGGCGAATATCGCCGGACACAATGCATTCCTGCGTTTTGACATGACGGCGCCCAAGTCGTATTCGCTTTCGCGCTCAAGCCGCGAGCTGGTCAGGAATCTTGAGCAGCCGCTTTCCGTCCGTGTTTTCTTTGACAGTTCGCTTCCGTCTCCGTACAACAGCACTGCGCAATATGTAAAGGATATGCTGGTCGAGTACAAGGGCGCCGCGAACCGGAATTTTTCCGTGACATATATGGATATGTCCAAGGAGAAAAGCCGCCAGCTTGCCGGTGATTACGGTCTGCGCCAGATTCAGATTCAGGAGGTCAAGAACAACGAGATAGGATTCAAGCAGGTTTACATGGGGCTTGTCCTTTCCTATGGAGACGGAATCGAGCTTCTGGATGCGGTCACCACGTCCGACGGATTTGAATACAAATTCACGTCTACCGTATCAAAGATGGTTTCGACTGCCGACACGCTTGCCGGTCTTGCTTCCGGTGATAATATTTCGCTTACGCTCTATCTGAGCGAGCCGCTCAAGTCTATGAGAATTTCCGGAGCGGATCAGGCTGCCGAGGTTGTGGAGAATGCGTTCCGTTCGGTGAACAGGCAGAATCAGGATAGGCTGACTTTCTCTTCTGTCAGTCCGTCTTCCGCCGAGGCCGCCGCGCTTGTGGATAAATACGGGCTTCAGGGAATTCAGTATAAGAATTCTTACGGCGAATATGATACCGCCGTTGTGGGACTTGTCCTTGAGCATGGGGACAATTTCCGGGTCCTTCCGGTTTATGTTCAGAATGTTCTGTTCGGATATGCGGTTTCCGGCCTTGAAGGTCTTGAGGACACGATAAACAAAAGTCTCCAGAGCCTTCTGTCGAATGTCCAGGAAATCGGGTATATTGTCGGTCACAATGAGCTTGACGTTACGAATGAACGTCAGGCCGCGAATTTTGACAAGCTTGTGTCCGGAATGTATTCCCTTGTGGAGATTAATCTGGCGGAGGAGGATATTCCCGCCGGAATGAATTCCATCATCATAAACGGACCTCAGACTGACTTTTCCGATGCGGAGCTTTATAAGATTGATCAGTTTGTAATGCGCGGCGGAAATGTGATGTTCTTTGTCGATTCTTTCCTTGAGGACAAGGTTTCCGGCGGCGGTTATTACCAGATGCCTTCCTACATCGCCAACGACAATACTCTTGACAAGCTGCTGAATGCTTACGGCGTAAAGCGGAATTTCGACATTGTAATGGACAAGCAGTGTTACGAAAGCTCAAATTCCCAGTATGGAAAACTTTCAATGTATTGGGTGCCGGTTCTTCAGAAAAACCAGCTTGCCAGAAAGAATGTGATTACGGACAATCTTGGGTATGTGATAATGCTTCAGAATGGGTCGATTGATGTCTCGGAGGCTGAGGCGGCGAAGGATGTTTCTGTTACGGTGCTTGCGCGTTCTTCCGACGAGTCCTGGACCGAGACGGAGAACATAATGCTGAATCCCGTCATGCTGAATCCTCCTCAGGCTGATGAGCTCAGGCCGTATAATCTTGCGGTTCTTCTTGAAGGCCGTTTCTCCAGCGCGTTCGACAAGGCTCCTGCGGCCGATGATGGAGAAGGCGCGGCTCAGGGCGGAGACGGTGATTCTTCCGGAATTCTCACCGACAGCCATATCAGTTCGGGCGTTCTTCCGGGAAAAATCTTTGTCACGGGCTCTTCGTATATAACAACCTATCAGGTTCTTGACGACAAAGGCGAGAGTCCGATCGGAATGTTCCTGATGAATGTGGTCGATTATCTGAACGGAAATGCGGATCTCTGCGCAATGCGCACAAAAGGCCTTTCGCTGAACACGCTGACGCTCCAGAATCCTGTACTTGCCCAGATTTTCAAATGTTTCAACCAGTTCGGACTTGTTCTGATTGTGGCTGTGGCCGGTCTGATTGTCTGGCGTGCGCGCACAAGGCGCAGGAATCAGATAAGACTCCGCTATAATCCGGACGACAGGCGCGAATTCTCCTCAAAGAGGGAAGAGCCGGTTAATGACGGCGAGTGACAGAATGGAGGTTTTTCAGATGAGATTACGTAAAATATTGCTGCTTTCCGGCTGCGCGGTTCTTCTCTGCGTTTGCGTGCTGCAGTGTGTCGCCGCGGCGCGTGATTCGGCCAAGGTTTTTGAGATTGATTCCGAGCCGGACGAGATTCTTATTGACAACGCCGGTTCCGTGGTGAAGCTTGTCCAGCAGGACGGAAAATGGTTCGTTGGAGAAAGGCTTTATCCGGCTAACGAAAGTTCCGTGGATTCAATTAAGAATTCGCTTATGAAAATCACTGCTCTTGATAAGGTCGGAAAGCTTTCTGATGATTCGGTCATGAGCCGCTATGACCTTGGCGAAACAAAACGTATAAACGTTACGGCAAAGGCCGGCGGCGAGATCCTGCGTTCTGTCTCCGTGGGAAAGGCGTCATCCACCGGTGCCCAGAGCTATGTGGTGTTTGACGGCGGAAATGACATTTATCTTGTGTCCGGAAATCTGAATTCGGAATTCTCAAAGACGGTCGAGGAGCTGCGCAGCAAGATTGTGTACAAGACTGAGGCCGACGGAATTTCTTCCGTTTCGGTGACGGATTTTACGGGCGGAACGGAAAAGACATGGTCGGTGTCACGCAGCGGAAGCGGCGAGGATACGGTATGGAATTTTTCCGGCGACAAGGTCCAGGTTGATCCTGTAAAGGCGTCTGACTGGTTCAGAAGCGTGTCGGCGCTTTCTATCGCGGCGTGGCTGGGAGAAGACGAGGCTGTGTCCGGCACAAGACAGTATTCGGTGAGAATTTCCTCCACGGACGAAATCCTTCTTGATATTTATCATGTTCCGGAAAATGACGGCGAGTCCGAATATTATTACGGCTCATGCAGCAGCACGCCGTATAAATTCAAGGTTCCCGGATATGTCGTCCAGAAATTCCAGAAGAAGCCCGGTGATTTTGAAAAATGATAGAACTGGTTGCTTTTCTTGGAAATTATGGCCGCGAATATGAGAAATCCAGACATAATGTGGCATGGCTTTTTGAGAATTCGCTGCCTTTTTCCGGCAGGCTTTCATGGCAGGAGAAATTCAAGGGAGAAATAGCATCCGTTTCTCCTGACCAGCTTGCGCAGTGGGCGTGTGATTCGGGAATTCTTTCTGCAAAAAACGGAGAACCTGTCAGTGTTCCCGACGGCGCTCCGTCCCGTATTTATTTTCTCAAGCCGCTGACATATATGAATCTTTCCGGCGACAGCATAATAGAAGCTGTGAATTTCTATAAGCTCAAGCCTGAGAATGTTCTTGTCGTTCATGATGAGCTGGAGCTTGCGCCCGGATTTGTCAGCTTCAAATGGTCGGGAGGACTCGGCGGCCACAACGGACTCCGTTCAACAAAAGCCGTGCTTAATACGCCTGATTTCTGGCGGCTCCGTTTCGGAATAGGCCGTCCGGTTCATGACGATGTTGCGGGGTATGTCCTTGGAAATTTTTCTTCCGATGAGCAGATAATTCTGTCCCAGGTTTTTCCGCAGGCTGCCGGGCTTTTCTGCCGTGCGCTTCTTGCAAAGGATCCGGGGCGGCTGCTTCCGGAGTGGTCAAAGAAAAAACTTTCCTCATGAGCGGATGTTCTGTCCGTTCCGTTTGAGGATTGCCGCGGTTTTATTTCAGTCGAAATTTTGGAGTGTGATGTGAAATGAAAAAAGAATTTTATGATTCGGTAAAGAAGGAGCTTGTCGGGAATATTCTTCCTTATTGGGAGAAATATTCAAGGGATACGGTGAATGAGGGTTTTTTCGGCGATATTGACAACGACAACCGTCAGGACGGTGACGTCAGCCGTTCTATTGTCATGACCTCGCGGTTTCTTTGGGCTTACAGTTCCGCGGCAAGGCTTCTGGGTGACAGTTCGCTTCTTGGCATGGCGGATTTCGCCTATAAGGTCATAAAGGAAAAGTATATTGACAGGGTGAATGGCGGTGTCTACTGGTCGGTCCGCCCTGACGGAACGCCTGATGTCCGCAAGAAGCAGATTTATGGCGAGGCGTTCTGCTGTTACGGACTTTCCGAGTATGCCGCTGCCGTAAGGGAATTCCGAGGCGCGGATTCCTGTGCGCAGGAGGCGATGGATTCGGCGCTTGCAATTTTTGAATTTCTGGAGAAATATGCGCTTGATCCTGCTGACGGAGGCTATGTCGAGGCGCGCGCTGAAAACTGGGCGGTCACGGATGATATGCTTCTTTCCAAAAAAGACATGAACTGTCCAAAATCCATGAACACAAATCTTCACGTCATGGAGGCATACACCAATCTGCATCGAACCTTGCCTGTCGTCTGTCCGGAAAGAATGGAGGAGAGAAAATCCGTCGGCAAATCACTCGCGGCGCTTATAATCGTCACTGTGGAGAAAATTCTTCAGAAAAACGGTCATCTCGGAATGTTCTTCAACATGAAGTGGAATCTTCTTGATGACGAGATTTCTTATGGCCATGACATCGAGGCGAGCTGGCTTCTTTGGGAGGCGGCCGTGGAGCTTGGTGATGAGCCTCTGAAGGAACGTATCCGTCCGACCGTTCTTTATATGGTGGATGTCGCGCTTGCCGAGGGAACGGATTCCGGATCAGGCGCCATGGAGAATTTCACGAAAGGCGGAAAGCGTGACAGAACCCGTATCTGGTGGAATCAGGCCGAGGCGTTGAACGGATTTTATAATGCATGGCTTATGACCGGACTCAAAAAATATGCGGATGCCTGCGAGCTTCAGTGGAAGTGGATAGAGGAGCATCAGGTTGACCGGAAAGGCGGTGAATGGTGGGCGGCTGTCTCTCCTGACGGAAAACCGGATTTACAGGAACCTAAGGGCGGAAACTGGAAAACCGCATATCATTCGGCCAGAGCTTGCATCGTCACGCTTGAGTCCGTCCGGGATGAAGCGAAATAGAATAATATAATTGCCCTGAATTTCGGGTTTTAGAAAAATTTACAAAAAACGCGTAATTCTTTTTAAACGAGCAATGGCTCCATCTCAGAAAAAGGAATTACGCGTATGTATAATCAAATTTGTAACACATCTAAAGAATTAAGGGATAATGAAATACAAATTGTTTTTCGACGATTCCTTTGAACCTAAAAAACTCCTATATGTATTCAACAAAAAGAAGCTATAGAAGATTTAAAACAGGCTTACTATTTGATCCGAGCCTCAAGTGCATCTTTTATTATACAAAACAGAAAGATAAAGGCATATATAAAATATATTCATATAAAAAAATAATTGGTTGATTGTAATATCAAGTTGAAACAAGATATTTAAGCAGCATTTCTATGTGAAGCGCAGCTTTATCTTGGAATCTGCTTGCTTCTATATCTTTTTTCTCAATTTTGAACAAGAAGACACCCTCTTTCAGGCAGATTCAGGTTGTTTTCTTGTTTTTTTTTGCCCATCTCATCCTATTGGGGATTTCCGGGTTCGATTCCCGGGGCTTGGGCTTAGGCATTTGCCTATGAAGGCTTAAAAGGCCTGAATAT
This sequence comes from Treponema sp. UBA792, assembly GCA_002296965.1. GTDB lineage: Bacteria > Spirochaetota > Spirochaetia > Treponematales > Treponemataceae > Treponema_D. The sequence goes on from DBIW01000010.1 coordinate 69,794, forward strand.
TTTCTCTTTCATAAGGGCGGCTAAAAAACGTCTTGGGCGGGCAGAAACGGCTAGCCTTTTGAAAGAGTCTTTCGGAAGGAAATAATATGGTAATCACGTACTCAAGCATGAAAGGCGGAGTCGGAAAGACAACCGACTCAATTCTGACGGCGACAAACCTCGCCGCAAGAGGATTCAAGGTTCTTTACTTCGACCTCGACCCGAACAACTCCGGCACAATGTACTTCACGGCAGGAATCGAGAACATCACGGAGACTATCGAGCGATGCAATGTCTTTGAAAGCCTCAGCCACAACAGCATAAAGAACTACGCTGTTCAATCACGAGTCGAGAACATCGACATCATTCCCAGCCACCTGAACATACATAAACTAAGGGGAATCGGCTATAACGAGCTTCAGAAAACTCTCCGGGACAACGGCTATGACTATGTCGTGATTGACACCGCTCCGAATTATGACAACATCGTCATAAATGCGCTGATTGCAGCCGACATAATCCTCACTCCGCTAGAATTCACATCCTTCAATCTTACGACAACAAAATTTCTCCAGCGTCAAATCTACGACGACTGTCCGCAGCAGGCCGGAAAATGGTTTCTGCTTTACTCTCACTGGCAGGAAAGAATGTCTGTTTTTCCGACATCAACGCAGTCCCAGTTCGTGGAAGTGTTCGAGAGCGAATTCCAGAACATTCTCGATGTCCATATTCCTCAGACTTCCGTCGCTGACAAATATGTGCAGACAGGTGAGAAAATCAGCAAGACAAGCAGGATTGTCGGCACAAGAAGACTCGCCGTGGAAATCAACAAGCTTGTGAATATGCTGGCGGAAGGCAGCAACGAGGTTGACACATTCTAGACCGACACGTGTCGGCTCTTCCTACAAGGAGTGTAATAAAAACTATGGCAAAGACGCTTAACATAATAACAGCAGGAAAAAATCTTCCGTTCGCAAACAATGGACTTAAACTGTCCGAGAACATCCTTATCGAAAAAATCGAAGAGCATGAAAAGTTCAAGAACCTGTTCTCTATAGACAAGGCACTCCTTGACCGCATTGCGTCCGACATGGAGAAAAACAAATTTGACTCAAGCCAGCCTGTACATATCTGGGTAACAAAAGAGGAGAACGGAACTGAGCACAGTTATCTGATAGACGGATACACAAGAGTCGCCGCCTGCAAAATGGCCGGAATAACTATGATTCCGTACTTCAAGCATACATTCGCGACTTTCGATGAGGCTCACCGCTATGCGCTCCACCTGCAGACCGACAGAAGAAACCTGAGCGGAATCGACCTCTTGAAAAATATCCAGGAGCTTATGGGAAGCAACTATATCCAGAGCATCGAGGGAAACAAGAACGAGGCAATCGGAAAAGAGCTTGGAGTGTCTGAAAAAACAGTCGAGCGCGCGAACAAAGTGAACAACATGGCGAGCGACGAGCAGATTGAAAGAATCGAGAGCGGAGAGGCTTCCCCGAATCAGATTTACAACGAAATTATCGAGCAGGAAACCGTTGACGAGGAGGCGACCGATGAGCAGCTGGAAAGAATTGAGTCAGGCGAGGCAACAGTAAGGGACATCTGCAAGGAAATCAAGGCTGAGAAAAAATCACGCAAGGCGTCAAAGAAGAAATCTTCCGACGACGACATTTC
>DBIW01000038.1 GCA_002296965.1 Treponema sp. UBA792
TCCTGATTCAGAGCGTGGTTCTCTCAAGGAAGAATTCAAAGCAATAAACTTAAGTCTTTGACAAACCTGACGATTTGATACAAAATTACGGCTGCCCTGAATTTTTTGGAGCGGCCGTTTTCAGCGGCTTTTGGACACAGAGAGTTGAAAGTCAGACGAATTCCGCGACTGACATTACCTTCAATTTTTGTTTATAATTAGAATATTCATGAGAATAGATTTTGCCGGAGCATTTTACAAGAAAACCGAAGAATCCTCTTTTAAAATGAAATTCGTTTCAGGAACCAAGGAATGTGTTCTTCTTCATTTCTACAATCCCATGGTCATCACGCTGGACGGAAAACAGATTGAAACCCAGGCGAACGCATGCATTCTTTACAGGCCAGGAACTCCGCAGATTTACTGGTGCAAGAACAACGAATTTGAAAACGACTATATAAAATTTCTTCCGGCGGACATGGCGTTTTTCAATGACTTTCAGATTCCATTTGACGAGATTTTTTACGTGACCGATTCCGACATAATCAGGCGCGAGATGACGGACATCACGTATTTTCTGACTGAACGCTACGAAAACCACGACCACGAACTTCTAGACCGCCTCTGCAAGGTCCTTTCCAACCTCCAGAACAACCGGCTTTATCCGAGCATAAAAACAAAGCGCGAAAGTGAAACCCGCTTCAGGCTGAATCAGCTCAGAAAAAAAGTTTCGGAAAATCCTGAAAAATGGACAGTTGACCTTATGGCGGACAATTTCTTTCTAACGCGCTCGCATTTTTCGGTATTATACAAGAAGACTTTTGGTGTCACGCCGCAGACAGACATCCACTTTTTTGTGAACGAAAAAGCCCTCCGCCTCCTGAACACAACCGAACTCACAGTCCAGGAAATCTCCCAGAAATGCGGCTACAACGAATGCGAGAATTTCATCCGCGCCTTCAAAAAAATGAACGGCGTTTCACCACATCAATATCGAAAACAGAAAGGGGAATAAAAAAAGCCGCGATGAAGCGAAAACGCCCTGCTACGTTTCTGAAAGAAAGTCGCTTGATAATCTCTTGCACTTTTTTAGACAATATTGCCGTGTCAAGCACGGCAATGACAGTAAAATTTAAAACTCGAAATTGAACCTATTACTCAAAGGCCGGTTTCAAATCTGAATATTTTGTAGCCGTGTCCCAGATTCCGGAACCGTCCACATAAAACAGATAATTCCAGCCGCCTTTATAATGAGTGAATTTTTCTCCATCAATGTCATTAATAGTCGGCGGCGTGCTTTGGTCGGGATTGTCAATAAGTCCGGCGGAGTTAAAGCCAGCCTCCGAGATAAGCACACGCGCTCCGTTCTCAATGTTTATAGATACAAGCGGCGTAAGTCCAAAACCCTTCCATTCGGAGCTACTTTCAACAAGAGTTCCGTCGGCATTTTCTTCAGCTTTTACAAACCAAACGCTTTCACTGCCCATAAGACTCTGAACATTACCAGGAAGAGCTTCTTCAAACGACTTCAAATTCTCATAAGTAAGAGTGGAATTCTTTACAATAAAAGATTCGTGTTTCTCATCATCCAAATCTACCGAAACTTCGTAGTCCTTGAACATTTCTCTGTTTGACTCAAACCAAGTTCCAAGATCCGTTGTTTGTTCCGCCACAGCAGAAACCTTGTACCCGTCCTCAGTGCCGCTTACAAAATTTCCGTTCACCTCGCCGAAAAAGCTGAATTCGTAGGTTTCATTTTCCTTGGTAAAAGGAAAAATCACCGACAGACATTTTTTGCTGTTAAGCTTCTGACCGGCTTCAGAATTTGCACTGGCGGTACCCAGCGGAAATTCCAGTCCTGTGTTCTTTTCCTTAATGCAGCCCCAACTTTCTGACGTAACGCTTTCATCCGCCCCCAAGGTGAACACAACATTGATTCCCTCATCGCAAGGAACTGCAGTCAGACGGTTCTGTAATTCCGGAACTTTAAAACGGAAATCGTTGTTTCCAAGACCTTTTTCATCGGGTTCCGCGGAAATATGCCATCTGCTGCCGTCAGAAAGTCCTAAAGTGACCTGAACGGTAATTTCTTTTCCAGAAAAGTCAGAAATCCGGTCTAGCAGACTATATGTTTTTCCGTCCGCTGAAGGTACCTCAAAAAGCCACTTAAAAGCGTACGGCTCCGGCTCCTCATAAAAAGTGAAAAGCACCTGACAGCTGTTTCCATTTAAAGCCGTGTCATCCTCAAACTCGACTTTCTGATTCAGGGCAAACATAAAAGTTTCCGGATTGTAACTAAAAGTGAATTTTCCGTTGTTCTTGATTCTAAGCTCACCTGCGCCGGACTTTGCCGTGAACGGCACCTCATTGGTGCTTCGCCATGCGTCATCCGTACCAAACTCAACATAAAACTTGTAATCGGAACCCTTTTTCAGATATTTGTAGTCAAAGTCAGCCTTTTTCGCTGAATAGTTGAGTCTGTGCCAGAGCGTATTGTCATCAGAATATTTTATATAATAGATGAAATCATGGGCATTCTCATCAGTGTCGCCCAGCTTGAACGTAACTCCGTTGCCGTTGTCTTCTATTGTAAGTATGTCAGCAATTTCGGTCGTATCGCCGGAGGAGCTGCCGCTGTCCGCCCCGGGAGTTTCCTTTTCTCCGCTTCCGGACGAGCTGTCTCCGCCGGAAGTTCCGCCGTCTTTTCCGGAATCATTCTTTCCGGAATCGCTTTTGCCGTCAGACTTTCCGTCCGTCTGCTCAGTCTTGCTTCCGCCGGATGTCTCCGGCTCAGAAATGCCGCCCATATTGTCGCAGCCCGTAAAAAATCCCAGAACCGCAAGCGCGGCCAGTCCTGCCATCAGTTTTTTCATAATGTCTCCCTTAAAAAGAAATGAATGTAGTTTTTCAGTACAGGAAAATCTCCCCCCCCCCGGCATTTTGTCAAGGAAAATTCATTCTCTTGAAGAATTCTTTCTAAGGACTGCTTTATAAAAAAACGGCGGCTCCGCGCAAACCACGGAACCGCCGCTTTCAGTTTTTACTGCAAATTATTTTCCTGTCTTTTCGGAAGGCTTCATCTGGGCTTCCTTCAGCGCCTTCTGCATTTTTTCCTTTGCAGCCTGCATATTGTTGACCATCAGAATCGGCTGGCCTGTGGCATCAAGCGCATCCCTCCAAAGTGAACTTTCCGGATCAACGGCGTTTCTATGTCTTGTCACCATCTGAATCGGTATGTGAACGAATTTATCATGCACAAGACCGACCACCATCTTTGTCTTTCCGGCCATCGCCGCATGTACGGCATTGTTTCCCAACCGCTCGCAGTAGACAGAATCGGATGCGGTGGTGACCGAAGCGCGAATCTGGTAGCCCGGATCAATATATTTCAGATTGATATGAATCTTCTTTTCCTTGAAATATTTTGTAATCTCATCGCGCAGATAAACACCTATGTCCGCAAGCTTTATGTTTCCGGACGCATCCTTCTGATTTGTCTTTGACAGCAGATCCTGTCCGGCACCTTCGGCAACGATGACCACCGCATGATGACGGCGCTCAAGGCGTTTCTCCAGGTGATAGAGGAATCCGTTCGGGCCGTCCATCTCGAACGGAACTTCCGGAATAAGGCAGAAATTCGTCTCGTGGCTGGCAAGAGCGGCGGCCGTAGCTATGAATCCGGACTCACGTCCCATCAGCTTTACAAGACCGATTCCGTTTATCTGGGAGCAAGCCTCCATGTGTATTGACGCGACCGCTTCCTTTGCCCTCTGAACCGCGGTCTCAAAACCGAACGAGCGGTCAATGAACATAAGGTCGTTGTCAACGGTCTTTGGAATTCCTATTACGGCGCACTTCATGCTGCGCCTCTCGACTTCATTCGCAATGTCAAGCGAACCGCGCTGAGTTCCGTCGCCACCAATTATGAACAGCATGTTTATATTGTCGCGCTCAATGCAGTCAACAATATCGGAGACGCGCTGACCGCCGCCGCGGCTTGTGCCGAGGAATGAGCCGCCGATTTTGTGGATTTCGTCAACGTTTTCGGGAGTAAGCTCGACGGTGTGATAGCCCTCATCGGCAAAAAATCCCTTGAATCCGTACTGATAGCCTTTGATTGACTTAACGCCGTAGCGGATTGAAAGACAGCGCACAATCGCACGTATCACGTCATTCAGTCCCGGACAAAGACCTCCGCAAGTACAGATTCCGGCCTTGACATGAGTCGGGTCAAAATAAATCATCTCGCGCGGACCGGCTTTTTCCATCAGATTTGACGAATCAAGCTGGTCATGTTTGTTCGTGTCATATACGCTTATCTTGTTGCGTATGAACGATGAATCCTTGACATAATTCGCCCTGTAGTCGCCGAATTCCCTTGAAAGCTGAATCGGAGACTGGATTGTACACGGCCCCAGATTTTCTATTGAAAAATCATATTTCTCGTCACTCATTCAAAGCTCCTGAATTGAATATAGTAGATTCCACCTATATCAGATAGAGACAAATTTAGAGTATATCTGTTTTTTTTTCAATAGAATTTATAAGGAAAATTGATATTGACGTAAAAGCGGCAAGTTATGTAAATTTAATGGATGTCAACTCCGCATTTCGCAACATTCCCGGTGCGGAACTGGCAGGAAAATAAAAACACACTTTCAATGGAGTCTCTATGAAGAAAACAGGAAAAATAATCACCGTAGTAGCAGTCGTGGCCGTATGTGTATTTTTCACGGTCTCCTGCATAAGCGGACAGTACAACAGCCTTGTCGCACTGGACGAAAGCGTAACGACACAATGGGCGCAGGTTCAGAACCAGTATCAGAGAAGGATGGATCTTATTCCGAATCTTGTTGCCACCGTAAAAGGTTATGCATCACACGAAAGCGATGTTTTTACGGAAGTGGCGACGGCGCGCGCAAATGCCGGCGGACAGATAAACATAAGCGACGACGTTCTGAACAATCCCGAAGCATTCGCGCGCTATCAGCAGGTTCAGGATTCACTTGGAAGCAGTCTGCAGCGGCTTCTCATGGTGACTGAGAACTATCCGGAGCTTAAGGCCAATGAACAGTTCCTTGCGCTTCAGGACAATCTTGAGGGAACAGAGAACAGAATCGCCGTCGAACGGCAGCGCTACAATGATGCCGCAAGAAATTTCAACACCAAAATCAGGTCATTCCCGACAAACATAATCGCAAACTTCGGCAATTTCGAGAAGAAGCAGTATTTTGCAGCCTCGCAGGAGGCTCAGACAGCGCCGAAAGTGGAATTCTGACGCAAATGAACACCAGAAGACTTATAAAAAAGCTCGGACTTTCGGAAGAGGCTTTTGACAGAATCAGAGCTGCGGTTCATAAAGCGGAATCAAAGACAACGGGAGAAATAGCCGTGGCCATTACCGCGGAAAGCGCACATTACTCGTTCTGGGAGCTGCTGTTTTCAAACGTGGCGGCCGGAATCATTCTGCTTGTGCTGCTTCCTTTATCGGCTCAGATTGAATCTCTTTATCAGCGTCTCTACTGGAACAACGCGCCTACCTGGATTCTTCCTTTCTTCTACATTGTGACATATTTTGCGGCCGTGGCAATAACATTCTATGTGTCAAACATTCCTGCGGTTGACAGGCTGATAATCCCGCGCAACGCCAAACGCACATCCGTAACGCACCGGGCGATGCGTCATTTTGCGGAAAGCGGCATCTACGAAACGGAGAATCATTCAGGAATTCTGATTTTTGTGTCCTACATGGAACGTCAGGTCAGAATAATCGCCGACACAGGAATATCGCGGAAAATTTCGCAGGATTTATGGAACATAATTGCGGAAGAGCTCTCCGAGGAACTTAAAAACGGAAAAACATCGGAAGCATTCTGCGGAGCGGTAAAAAAATGCGGCGAGCTGCTTGCGGAGCAGTTTCCGGCGGACAAAGACAATCCCAACGAGATTGCGGACGGGCTTGTAATACTGGAGGATTCTGAATGGTACTGAATTTCGCGCGCAGAAAAACAAGTCTCATCCTGACGGCGCTGTTTTTTGTATGTACGGCATATACGCTGGAAATTCCGCAGCTGCGCGGACGCGTAAACGACTACGCGGAAATAATGAAGAGACAGGACATCACCGAAACGGAGAACTATCTTGAATCACTTGAGAATTCAACCGGAATTCAGATTGCCGTTCTTACGGTTCCGTCGCTTGAAGGAGAGGACATCGCATCTTTCGGAATACGCACCGCAGAAAAATGGAAACTCGGACAAAAGGACGAGGACAACGGCGCAATTCTTATCGTTGCATATCAGGACCGCGAGGTCAGAATCGAAACCGGCTACGGGCTTGAGGACAGGCTCACGGACACAAAAAGCGGACTTATAATCAGAAACGTGATAATCCCGGAATTCAAGAACGGCAATTATTCTGAGGGCATAGTAAAGGGAATCCGGAATATGGGCGGAATCGCCTCGGACAATGCGGAACTTGTCGAAAAAAGCGTTCTTGACGGCGAGGAAGAGGATTCCGCCGGAATCGGACTTCTTTTTATGATTATATGGATGATATTCATATTTTTTGTGCTGACATCACGCCGCGGAACAGCAGGCAATTTTTTCTTCTGGGCCATGGCAAATTCCCTGAACAGAAGCCTGAATTCAAAATCAGGACATGGAGGAAGCTCGTTCGGCGGCGGAAGTTTCGGCGGACATTCCGGAGGAGGATTTTCCGGAGGCGGCGGCTCATTCGGCGGAGGCGGCGCATCGGGGAAGTGGTGACGGCGGCAGACTGAATTCTTTCTTCATTCGCAGACGGAATTACTGCCGCCGTGAGATTTCCTCCGGAAAATCTCAGCCACCGCTTCTTAATTTCCTGACGGCAGACCAAATCCTTTCTTCATTCGCAGAC
>DBIW01000027.1:0-14339 GCA_002296965.1 Treponema sp. UBA792
CTTCAAATATATGTTCTTGAAAATGAGTCGCGTTTTGCAAAGTTTAAGTACACAGAAGTTAAGAATCCAACCGCCACAATCTATTACGACTGGAGCGAAATTCCTGAAGAATCTGAAGAAATAAAGAGCAAATAAAACGTCATTCCTAAGCAGAATGGAACAGGCTCTTCCGCAGTGGAAGAGCCTGTTTTTTATGCCAAAACCTTTGCTTTAAATATATTTCAAGTCATGTTAAAATAATTCCATGGGCAGTAGAATTCTATTCCGTGGTTCATACGAGGTTACCGATGAAGAATGACAGCGCGCTGTTTTACACTTGCAGCTTAATCGAATTTATTGGCCGCAGACAAAAGCAAAAAAGAGCATATATCGTGAATGCACTGGGCAGGAATGTTGTAAAAAGAATATATACTCATTCAGATGTTCTGCACTGCGAGGTGATAGACAGCGTTGCGGAAGAATTTATAAATATGCGCTCCATAAAAACAGGCGATTTTGACAATGTTTCAAAATGCAGATACGCCGTTCCTGATTACTGGATAATAGGCGAAGTGTATGAGCGCCTTATCGAAGATGTCCAGCCGGATGAAAACGTTGACAGCATAATTGAAACCCTGTTCAAAGTTTACAATTCCTGGGTCAGCGACAGCATCAGCAGATTCAACACAGACTTTTACTATCAAAGCCGCGAGTACATAAAGGAATGTTTTTTGACCAACAGGCAAATCGCTTAGAAAATAAGAACTCATTCATCTAAGAACATAACCTACCGGGTACGAAGAGACATCTTTGTAGTTGAGTTCCAAAAGAGAACGGCTTTGAAATTTCTGGCGCAGGATGACACTTTTGATGTGATTGCGACAGGTTTTCTTCTTGGAATAAATTATAGGGAAATTTCTTCTATTCCAGTCGGCTATGAGCGTCAGTATGAGATGCATTCTCTTGATTTTGAGGAATTTCTTTGGGCTTTGGGAATTGAGCAGAGCGCGATTTTAAGCCTGAAAGAAAACTTTGACAATAAAATCCCTGTTGAAAAAGGCGGCACTTCATCTTTGGATTCCCTTCTTAAAAAAGATGAAATAAAATACGGCTACAAGATAATAAACGGCAATGTTGGGCGGACTGGAAAGAAAATCACGATTCCTCATTATATGTGTATGTTCCTGTAAAGGGGGGCTGGCGGATATGGGCAAGGCGGAGAAAACGCTTATATTGTCTATGCAAAAAATTCTTTCAATAAAATTATTTCTTGTGTTTTCAACCAAAAAATAATAAAGAAAGTTGTAAATGCAAGAAAATACAAACCTAGGCAACATTCTCAAAATCGACTGTTTGTTTTGATTGGTTCAAAAATGAACTTGCAAAATAAATGTTGGATTACTTGATTTTTATCCAAAATATGATATATTTAAACCATCGAGCTGGTCGAAAGACCCAGGTTCAACCTATCAAGGCGGGCAGACTGTCCCGCCATTTTTTTTGTCCCGGAGTAATTATGCATAATTTGAGCATTTTTGTTGATGAAAGCGGAGACTTTGGAGAATACAGCCATTATTCACCGTATTACATCATAACAATGCTTTTTCATGACCAGGACAAAGATATAAAACCATTGGTTCAAAAACTTGACTCTGAAATACAGTCTCTTGGATATGAAAAAGATTTTGTGATTCATACAGCTCCTCTTATACGAAAAGAAGAAATGTTTAATAACGTAATGCCAAATGAACGTCGTGCATTATTTACAAAACTGTTTTACTTCGTGTTAAAATCAGATATAAAGTTTAAGACTTTTGCCTTTGAGAAAAAACAGTTTGATAACACTTTAAAACTTGAAGGACGAATGGCAAAAGAAATGTCCTTGTTTATCCGTTCCAACCTTGAATTCTTTCAAACTTTTGATAATTCGATTCTGTATTACGACAATGGGCAACATGAATTGAACAGAATCTTAAACGCAGTGCTTACAACAGAACTTTTGCATTATGATATTAGAAAAGTATTGCCGAAGGATTATAAATTGTTTCAGGCAGCAGATTTAATATGCACAATACAACTTCTTGCCTTAAAACGAAAGCGAAAAGAACTATCAAGGTCTGAACTCCTGATTTTCCATAATGAAAGAGAATTAAACAAACAGTTCATAAAGCCAATAATGAAAAAAGAATTTGTCTAATTTTGAGGACGATTTTTTTAAGCCAAAATATGGCTTTTTATTTGTTTGTGCGGCTACAAGATAATAAACGGCAATCTTGCTAGCAGATTATCGGGTCGCGCCCGATAATGACAAAACAACATATCTGATAATGACAGAACGCAAAGCCAGATAATGACACTAAAATTTAAAGCTCGAAATTTAAGCTTATAGAAAAATGTTCATATTTTGTGTAATGCAATGGCAAAATGTTTAAAACTCGGCATTCTAGCTATTAAAAAGTAGAAATCAGTACATAAATCCCAGCAGCCAGATAGGAATCCGCCGGTCAGTGCCGAATTCTATGTCGTCGGCGATAATGTATGAGTCTGGAATTTCTTGAATTTGTTTACGCTTTTTGTTCTTCCCACCTACTTCAAAAGTGTATTTTGAGTCCACAAAGAAATCGCTTTCCTCTGAAAAATCAACTTCATGGGAATGTAAGAGCTGATTTAGAACAAAAGTTTCCCGGCGGTTGCCTGTATTGGCGTTTTCTCCATTAAAAAGTTCCATAAGATTTGTGTTTTCCATCAGAATTTTTTCGGGTTTTTCAAGGACACTTAGTCCGCGTGATTTTTTATAAAGCTGATTTATAAGTTTTGCGTCTTCCAGATATTTTAAATATATGAGCAAGGTCTGCCTTGAGATTCCGATTTTTGCGGCAAGCTGTGTTATGTTTGGAATGAACGGGGCAGATTCGCCTATGACAGCCAGAAGTTTCTTTATTCTTGGAATATAGGCGATTTCCAGTCCGCGGAGAAAAGGAACCTCAACTTCAAGAATCATGTTCAGGGTCTCATTCAGGCGGTTAAAATAGTCGTCTTTTCCCTCCAAAAAGTACGGATAATAGCCAAAAGACAGATAATCGTCAAAAAATTCAAACGGCTTGATTTTTGATGCGATTTCCGCGGAAATCTGTTCGTTATTCTTTAATATTTCTTCCAGTGTAAAAATTGGAAAATCCTGCGCTTTTATCAGCGAAAGATACTCGCGGAAAGAAAGCCCTGTCAGCTCATAAACTAAAGTTCTGCGGCTTAAATCCGCTCTGCCGTTCAGAATTTCAAGCAAGGAAGAACCTGTGAAGGCGATATGAAGTTCTGGAAAATCATCGTAAAGATTTTTGATTTCTTTTGACCAGTTTTCGTATTTATGCACTTCATCAAGGAAAAGATGTGTGCCGCCATGACTTACAAATTTTTCTGCAAGTTCAACAAGTGTATTGTTTGAAAAATAAATGTTGTCAAGGCTTACATAAAGAACTTTGTTCAGATTATTGGAGAAAGTTTTTTTTATATGCTGCAGGAATAGCGTTGTTTTTCCAGTTCCTCTTGAGCCTCTCACGCTTATAAGCCGCGCATTCCAGTTTATTTTTCTTTCCAGTTCGCGCTCAAAGGTTGGAAGCGGGGCGGTCATTTTCTTTCTGAAAACTTCGATTAGTTTTTCCATAGCCTGATTTTATAATACATTGTTCAAATTGTTAAGTGGACTTAACAATTTTTGGTTAATTTTGTTAAGTGGATTTAACAAAATTGACTGGAGTTCATTTGTTGACAGAAAGAAATCCTAAGCATGGCAATCTTGCTAGAGGATTATCAACCGAGTTTCTTTCAGAAACATCGCAGGGGCAAGCCCGATAATGACACTAAAATTTAAAACTCGATAAGGGCACTAAAATTCAAACCTCGAAATTGAACTTTATTCTACAAAAACAAAGTCGAAAACATCATGAAAGTAAAATACCAATAGCTTTATTTTATTTAATATGATTAAAGTAAAATAAATAATTGCGCTATTTTACTTAAAATGCTATCTTTTAAATGTATTGCAATTAAAAGAGGTGGCTGAATATGAAAATTGAAGATTTTATTTCTGGAACATGGGAATCGGGATATAAATATAAGTATTTTGTCCCTTCGCCTGTAAATCATTCTTTTTCATGGGAAGATGATGCAATAAATTCACTTCTAGAAAATGCTTCCTTAAAATTAGGAGAACTGAATTCATTTTCAAGGTTTGTGCCTGACATAGATATGTTTATAAAAATGCATATTTATAAGGAAGCCGTTGTTTCGAGCCGAATTGAGGGAACAAGGACAAATATTGAAGAAGCTTTGGACAGCGAAGAACCGAATTCTCCAGAGAAGAGAGATGACTGGCTGGAAGTTAATAATTACGTAAAGGCAATGAACGAAGCGATTGAAAAACTAAAAACATTGCCTTTGTCATGCAGGCTTATACGAGATGCCCATAGAATTTTGTTGGCAAGCGGAAGAGGAGAGCGGAAAACGCCCGGTGAATTCAGAATTTCTCAAAACTGGATTGGAGGCGCAAGCATTGCGGATGCTGTTTATGTTCCGCCCGCAGCCGATAAACTTGGCGAGCTTATGTCCGATTTTGAAAAATTCTTGAACAATGAAGAAATAAATGTTCCTCATCTCATAAAAATCGCAATAGCGCATTATCAATTTGAGACAATTCACCCATTTTTAGATGGAAACGGAAGAGTCGGACGTCTGCTTATAACACTGTATTTTGTTGCCTCTGGAATTCTTGAAAAACCGCTTTTGTATCTTTCGGCTTTCTTTGAAAAAAATCGCTCATTATATTATGACAAGCTGACAATAATTCGCGAAAAGAACGATTTAAAACAGTGGATAAAATATTTTCTGGTCGGAATTGCTCAAACTGCAGAAGAAAGCACACGCACATTGCAAAAGATAATGCAGTTAAAGTCAAAAGTTGAAGAAACGATTATGACAATGGGAAAACGGTATTCAGTTGCTCACACACTCTTGCTTGAGCTGTTTAAAAATCCTGTCGCTTCAATAAAAAATATACAGAATATCACAGGACTGTCCGCAAAGGCTGCTGGTGATTTAGCCGCTGTTTTTGTAGAAAAAGGAATACTTGAGGAAATCACAAAACAACAGCGCAACCGCATATTTGTATTTCAGGAATATCTAAAACTTTTTTCTAGTTGATGAAAACAGAGTGGAACAGAAACTGCTGGAATTGTTTTACTGCTATGTAACTTGCAGCATTTACGTCGCAAGTTCTCAATGTCGGATTGCCCGATTAAGAAAAGCAATGGCAGCAAAAAATATCATGCTAAGGAATGAATCCTAAGCATGGCAATCTTGCTAGTGGATTATCAACCGAGTTTCTTTCAGAAACATCGCAGGGGCAAGCCCGATAATGACACTAAAATTTAAAGCTCGATAAGGGCACTAAAATTCAAAACTCGAAATTGAACTTTATAGAAAAATGTTCATATTATGTGCATATCGTAGATAATTTTTCTTCATATTTTGTGTATTCTGCAAATATTGACACCGAAATATTTTTGCAATAAAATACTGTTATGGACTTGACGAGAATTTATCAGTTTGCTAGCCTCGATTGCTGTAGGCGAAGTTTCTTCTAATGTAAATTCTTATAACACATCTATAAAAAATTCTTATAAAGGCGGAATTTGCACGTGCAAGCGCGCGGATTCCGCCTTTTTTGTCTTTGGAGAAAATTCCATGAAAAAATCTTTCCTCATTTTGACAGCGGTGTTTTGCTGTCTTTTGCCGCTTTATGCAAAAAAAGCGGTAATGCCGGAATGGGTTCAGAATTACAGGACGGTGTTTCCGAATTCTGAATATCTTGCCCAGCGCGGAATCGGCGACAGCGCCGAAAAAGCAAGGACTGACGCAACTGCCGCACTTTCGCGCTATTTCAAGACAAGCGTGAACGCGAATCTTTCAACAACAATGACTTCCGTTACAGCGGCAAATTCCGCGGAAGAAAAAACTCTTGTTGTGGACGACGTGAACGTGCAGTCCGAGGTGGAGCTTTTCGCGCTTGAATACACAGAGCCGTTCTACTACAAGGCGGAAAAAAAGTGGTACTGCGTGGTCTACATGAACCGCAATGACGCGTGGCAGCAGTACAAACCTCAGATTGAAATCAAAAAGAACAGTTTTAACGGACTTTATTCAAATCTTGAGGCAGAAAAAGATTATTTTGAAAAAGCCAAGATGTGTGGCAAGGTGTGGCAGAGTGCAACAGAACTTCTGGAAAAACTCGAATACGGAAGAATCATAAATCCTATTGAAGAAGCCTCTTATCAGGGCGAGCGCGACAAAATCTCCAAAGTTCCAGTGATTTTTGAGGAAAGCAAGCAGAATTGTTCTATATATATTCAGACGCAAAACGACTATAACCGCCTTGCAGAAAGTGCCGTTTCCTCTGCACTTGCAGACTGCGGATTGAACGTTTCTAAAAACATTGAGCAATCAAATTACATTGCGGAAGTTCTTATAGAGCTGAACGCGTCCGGTAGCGAGCCTGTTTCGGTAAAACCTGGACTGGAACTTAAAATCCAGAACAAAGAAGAAAAAACGGTTTATTCATGTGAAGTTCAGGCGGTGGAAAAATCTGTTGCATACACGCTGGAAAATGCCCAGAAAAAGGCGTTTCCAAAACTGGCAAAAGAAATTGAGGAAGCTGTAAAAAAAGATTTGAGCGGCTTTCTTAAATTATAGAATTTTTATTCGGAGGAAAAAATGAAAAAGGTATTTGTTGTATGTGCAGCAGCTGCACTTGTTTTAGGAATGTCAGGTTGTGCAAGCACAAAATCTGTTGACCCGACTTTGAAGGTTAATGTTGACGATGATGTTGACAAAGTTGTTGTCATCGATTGGACGGACAGGACTTTGGGAGAAGTCGCGGCTCCTCAGTGGCTAAAAAATATGCGACGCGGAAATTCCGATACGTTCAAGCAGCAGTGGGGAACGGACGCAAACCGCGTTGTAAAGGTGAGTATGGCAACAGGAAAAACAGAAGCGACCGCCCAGGCATTGAGCCGTGCAGGATTTGCCTATACGCAGGCGGCGGAACTTAGCCAGAAAGTAATCGGACGTGTAGGTCAGGGGTTGAACGACGTGGGGCAGCTTGAAGCCGTTTATGTTGCAGCCAGCGAGACAAAGGCGGATATGACAGGGCTTCGCGAAGAAACAGGCTTTTATCAGAAAGTGCGCACAACAAAAGCCGGAACAAAGGAGCATAGCGAGCAGTACATCTACTACACAGTTTATTCCATGGATAAAGGCACTTGGGACAACCTATGCAAAAAATATCTGATGGATGTTATGGGCGGCGCAGACCTTACAACAGAAACTCAAAAGAAAGTGGGCGCGCTATTCAGCGAGATGAAGGCAGACGCAGACAAAAAGGACGCCGCAAAACAGGCAGAAGAAGAGGCTCTTTACAAAGCCCAGATGGCACGCCTTGAAGCAGAACGGGCAAAAGCAAATGCCGATGCTGCGGCAAGCAACGCCGAGACAGCAAAGACAGCGTTAAAAGCAAAAGAAATGGATGCGCAGGAAGCGCAGACGAAGGCAGCTGCGGAAGAAGCGGCAAATCTGGCTGATTTTTTGATGTAGGGAAATGGAAAATCGGAGAGGGTTGTTTTTTAGGATTAGAGGGAAATATATGTGTACAAATAAATCAGAAGATAATGAGAATAAAAAAGGTTGCTTAGAAAAGTTTAGAAACTTTGTATATATTGCATTACAACTTTTGTCTTTTGTTATAATTTCTGTTGGTTTAGTGATTAGCTTTATAAAAGGTAATTTTATAATAACTAAAGAAATTTTGTTTCTATTGTTATTTCTTTTAGTTATTGCTATCGGTACTTCTTATGACAAAATTTCGTTAGTAAAGATTTTTAGTTTTGAAAAAGCAATAAAAGAAGAGCAAAAGAGAGCTGATGAATATAAAAATCGATATGATAAAATTGCAAATGATTTTTCTCTTGTTTTAAGATTATCTCAAAACCAAACTGTTAATAATTATAATAAAAATGAAAACAATATAAATAACAGTTTGGAATTTGCTGATAAGAATGAAAAAGTGGAAATTGAGAAGTCTGATATAGATTCTGAATCAGATATAGCTAACAAAGAAGAAACAAAGATTAACTATTCAAAAGTAGAAGAAAAAATATGGGATTTTTATAAGACGAAGTTTTGTGAAGTAAATTTTTGTAATGTTCAAAATGATGTAAAAATTTCATCAACAAATAGTATTTCTCGTGCTTCAACAATATTCGATCGTTATTACAAAATAAATAATATTGAATATTTTGTTGAAATGAAATTATTAAGAAGTATAGGTTTTTACTCTCATATTCGAGAAGATATTGGAAAAAAATTGAATCTGCTTATACAAAGAAAAAAGGAGTATGGAACAGAAGTAAAACTACATTATGTGCTTGCGTATAGTAAGGATATGAAAAACGCAGAAATGATTCGTTTTACTAATCGACTTAACACTGAATTTTCTCCTTCTTTGGCTAATGGTATTTTGAAAATTGAACCAATGGAATTATCAAATATTTAAATTTTTATATAACAGGTATTTTAAGTTATGAAATTAAGAAAAATTCTAACAATATTTATCACAACATTTCTTTCTTTTTCCATCTTTGCGCAGACAAATGTCGCACAGGCAAAACTTGGAAAAGCTCTTGAAAGGAACAAGGACGCTAACGCTGTTTTTGTGAGCGAGATTGATTTGACTTCTATGGCTGTTTCTGATGACGGAAACATTACCTTGCCTCTTTTTGCAAAGAACAAAATAAAAGTTGGTTCCGGTATGGACATGGCAAACATAGCCGAACGCATTGCAAACACAAAAAAGGCAAAATTTACGACAACATTTGCGGTAAAGGATTTGCCTTCAAAAACTTATGCAATCACAGATATTGCAGGCATTGAATCGGTTGACCAATATAACAGCCGGCTGGAAGAAGAACGCAGAAAGGCGGAAGAGGCAGAAAAAGCCCGGTTGGAAGCTGAACGGCTTGCAAATCTTACAAAACTTCCTGTTCAGGTTGTAAATCAGGAAGTAATAAACCTTGCCGGTGCAGAGGCGGCGTGGCTTCCAGGGCAGATTCAGGACAAATTAAAGAGCAACCTGCAGGAATTTCTTGGAATGAAAACTGTGGTTGACTCAAAGTCCGAGGCGGCATTAAAAAAACTCCAGGCGGAAAGCGAAAGCGATGCCCGCGATGAATCTTCTGCAATCGAACTTAGAAAAATCACCACCGCAAAGTTCGCGCTTTTTACAAAACTCAGAAAAACTGGCAGCGGCTATGTAATCAGCGTGGATTTTACCGACCTTACAACAGGCGAGCAGATGGCAAGCGCAACAAGCAAGGAATATTCAAAAGCCGAATATCTTTACGGCTCAACAGGTGCAATAGACGAGTTAACCCTTGCGCTTGGCGAAAAGCTTGGGCTTCAGATAAGCGACCTTAACAAGAATCTTCTTGCAAGCGGCTCTTCAAATTTTAGCGTTGACGACCAGCTTGCCCTTGCAAAACAGAATGAGGCTCAGTTCCAGAAGATGATGAACGAGTACGATGCCGAGCTTTCCAAGCTGATGACAAGCAACGACATAAACGCTATCCAGAACAAGAACCGCATTGAGGCGGAAAAAGCCCTTCTTTTGGAAAAGCAGAATGCCGAAAAAAAACGCCAGGAAGAACTAAAAGCACAAAAGGCTCGTGCCGACGCGGACGCAAAACTTGAGGCTGAACGAAGCATTGTTCTAAAAACACAGCGCGACCAGATGGCAAAAGATGCCGCGGCAAAAGCTGCGGAAGTCCGCAAACTGAAAATGGAAAAGCAGGGCGTTCTTGGGTAGATAAACATAATCGAATCCAAGAAAAAGGCACTTGTGGAAATCCGGCAGAATGTTGAGTACCGCTCACAGGAACTTTATGACCAGCTTGTTCAAGACCGCAATAACGAGGAATCAAGAATCCGCAACAAAAATTACACAACTGTGGAACTTGGAAGCGGCGGCCAGCCTACAGCACAGGCACAAACGCGCCGCGAAAATCAGGTGAAAAAAAGCTACGAAGACCTTACGAACAAATTCTTTACGGACTGCGAGGCTGTAAAGCAAAGCACAATGACGCAGCAGCAGAGCCTTCTGCAGGAAATCCGCACCGACCAGAAAGCGCTGGGCAATATCCGTACTGTAAGCAGCATGGGTGACGAGCTTAAGGTAAGTTTTGGAACGTATGAAGGCAGCCAGAACGGCTGGAACGCATACCTTAGCTTGTATTCAGACGGAGTTCTGCTTTACACGGACAACTTTATTGTGAATTATGACGCACTCAGCGGCAAAAAAGCTCCTGATATGGCGACGGAGCTGAACGACGCAGTTATAGAAGAATACACAAACAACGTGGATATGTATAACTCTTTGCTTACACGCGGCGACCCGATTATCTACTTTGAGATTGACTACAACGTAACCGCCGAGCCGGACGACAAGCCAAGCCAATACACATTCAATTTTAACAAGATTAGGGTAATAAACACCGTAAGCGGCAAAGTAACGCAGACAAGCAACCTGAGCAAAAAACAGCCGCGCACGATGAAACCTGAACAGGATTTGAGGAATTTTGCTGGAATAGTGGAAAAACAAAAAGCAAAAGAAGATTCTAAAAAATATCTTACAGAATCTTATATGGTTGAATTTGGTTTGTGCAGAGCTGATGCGGATGCAAAAATTGCTGCTGAAATTAAGTTTAAAAATGATGTTCTTGCAAGCTTTGTAAAAATTCCTGGAAAAAATTATTCAGTGATGAAAACAGAGGTAACACAGAAACTATATGAAACGATAATGGGAATAAATCCTAGTTATTTTAAAGGGGAAAACAATCCTGTTGAAGAAGTCAGTTGGTATGATGCAATTGAATTTTGTAATGCATTGAGTGAAATGTTTGATTTTGTACCTGTTTATACAATGCAAGGTAAAGAAATTGTTCAGAACATTGAGGCAAACGGATTCCGATTACCAACTGTAGAAGAATGGCAGTACGCTGCAAGAGGTGGCCAGAACTATGAGTATAGTGGCAGTGATAACCTTGATTCTGTCGGATGGTACAGCCGTAACAGCGAAGATACAACTCATCCGGTTGCACAGAAAAAACCTAATGGTTATGGACTTTACGACATGAGTGGCAACGTGTGGGAGTGGTGTTGGACGAATTCCGATGACGGCGATACCCAGAATGCTTGTGGTGGTAGTTATAGTCGCTACAATACTGAAAATTGCAGCATAGATGGAGGAATTGGTTATAGCGATGAGAGTCCATACTATGAAGTGAGTAGTCGATCTTATGGAAGTGTTTATTTTGATGATTCAGCTGTAGGTATTCGCATTGTCCGCTCTACAAGATAGTGGGTTTTTCAAAATTGATTAAATGAAAAGGAAAATTTAATGAAAAAATTAATTGTAAAAATTGTTTCTATGAGTTTTGTGGCTCTTATAATTTTTTCCATGTCAAATGAATTGTACGCTTTGGAGATAGATATGGTCGAAATCCCTGGGAAAAATTATTCAGTGATGAAAACAGAGGTAACACAAAATCTTTATAAAACAATAATGGGTGAAAATCCAAGTTCTTTCAACCGGCGTAATGAATATCTTAGCAATGATGAATTGCGTGAATTGAACGCATCAACATCTGACTATCCAGTTGAGAATGTAAGTTGGTATGATGCGATTTATTTTTGTAATACATTAAGCGAAAGATTAGGGTATACACCAGTATATTCATTGAATGGAGAGACTGATATTACAAAATGGAACTATAAACCACATAAAGATAAAGAGGTTAATGGCTATATTAAACAAAATTTATCTGCAAATGGATTTCGTTTGCCAACATTAAAAGAATGGCAGTATGCTGCAAGAGGGGGTGAAAATTATATTTACTCAGGTAGTAATGAGCTTGATAAAGTTGCATGGTGTTATGATAACAGTAACGGTGTGACACATCCGGTTGCACAAAAAAAGCCCAATGGCTATGGCTTGTATGATATGAGCGGAAATGTTTATGAGTGGTGTTGGGATGTCTATGGTTGTTATTACAACTACCGCTATAGCTGTGGCGGCAGCTGGCGCGGCAGCGGCAACATTTGCGAGGTGGATAGCCGGAGCTACGGCTATGCCGGCGCCGGGGGCAGCCGCGTAGGTTTCCGCCTTGTCCGCTCTACAGGCAAGTAAATACGAGCTGTGGCTGTGTAGTACCAGTGTAGCGCAGGCGGCAAGCCGCAGCGGAACAGGTACGTAACTGCCACAGCGAGTGTGAAAAAAAGAGGATTATTTTATGAATTTTATCAAAAAATTTACTTCAACCGAAAAAGAAAATAAAGTAAGAAAAAATTTGAATTTTGTTGGTTTTGGTGCTTTTGTATTTTTGTCTGCATTATTGATAATGCGTGCACCTATTACTAAAAAAGCAGACAAACAAGTTCCTGAGCCTGTTGTTGTTGAAAATAATGATGAAAAAGTAGAGTCAGTCAACAATCAAAATCTTGCTTATAAATCTGAAAATTTAGATATAAAAATTTCTGAGTCTAAAAGCAAAGGAGTTTTTAAAATGAAACCGTTTTCTTCAGATGTTAGTATTTACATAAGATTAATAGGTGCGGTAATTATTCTTGTTGTTGGTATTATATGTTTGACAAAAATTATTTTGAAAAGCGATGTAGGATTTAGGTATAGAAAACTAAATCTTCTTAAAGATGCTGAAAATTTTGGAGACAAATTCTCATTTATTGAGCCTGGCTTAAACGAAGTAGAAATAGATGGAAAAAATCCTTCTACAGATAAAGATGTAAAAGAACATATTACAACAAATAAAAAAGACCTACTGGCGGATATGGTAAAAAAAATATATAGACTCAATTCTGGAGATTTAAGTGCAAATGAATTTAATGGATTTTTTTACTATTCTGCTTTCGGTTGTTACATTGTTTTTTACAATTATCATTCCAATCCAGATAATGAAATTTCAAAATTATACAAATTTAACCTCAATTTATTGCAGTTTTGAATTTGCACACGCTTTTCAGAGTGTAATAAATTTTTTTCATGATGATTGTGAATGTTCTGTGGAAAGAATTCCGGCAGAATACAAAAAACGATTTGAATCTGATTTTGAAAAATTAAAAAGTGGAAATTTTCAGCTTTCGGATGTTTTGCATTATCAACGCAGACATCTGAATGATTATTTTCTGGAACTTGAAATGTGCCGTGAATCAAGCTGGATTTTGCGTAGAATAATCAGAAAAGATTGGACTACAAGCGAAGCGTGGATTGTAAAAATTCTTATTTGTATGAACAACGCTGTGGATAATGATGCAGAACTATTTAAAGATATTTCAAGTATCAAACACGATAAGATGCCAAAAACAAAAGGTCTAAGCAAATATCTTGAAAAATTTTATGATGCATTAAAATCAGAATCTAGAAATATGCAAGTTTAACCTCTGGTTATGCTTATTCCGATTTCAAAAAGAATCTAGGTTATTGTAGTTTTTGTCTCAGAAATTTTACTTATTTTTTTATTTCAGAGGAGGAGGGAGATGTTATGGTAAAAACGTAAAACAAATCATTCTATTCAATTTTCAAAAAATCAAAAAAAGGGGAATTTTATGAATTTTATCGATGAATTGTCTTCAGCCAAAGAAAAAATAAAAGGCTGCTACTGGAAGATGTTTGGAATCGGGGCGCTTTTTGCTCTGGTTATGCTTTTGTCATGTATTACTGTTGTTGGGCCGCTTGTCATATTTGGTCCGATGTTTTTGGGATTTCACCGTGCGATTTTGCAGCTTGCAAGAACAAAAAAAGTTAAAGTTTCAACGCTTTTTTCTGGATTCAAGGATTTTGGTGTTGCGTTCCGTACCGGCTGGTTATTTGGAATAAAAATATTCCTGTGGTCGTTGCTTCTGTTTGTTCCGGGAATTATTGCCGCAATCAGATATTCCATGACATTTTTCATTCTTGCGGACAATCCTGATATAACCGCGAGGGAAGCTATAAGCAAGTCAAAGGAAATGATAAAAGGCCGGAAATATGAATTTTTTCAAAATTGGGCATTTTATTTTGCCTTGCCATATCTTATGAATTTCATTTCTTCAAAATTGTATAATTTTGGTACAGAAGAAAGTCGGAATGGAATAGTCATTTTTTCTTTGATTCTTTCTGGAGTCGCATTGATTTATAACATTTTTATAACGCTGGTGTTCAACTATATTTTGCCGGGAAAATTCTATAAAGACACTTTCAGTGA
>DBIW01000027.1:14391-44451 GCA_002296965.1 Treponema sp. UBA792
AATACAGAAGAAATTTCGGCAGCTGCCGCAAAAGAAGAAAAGCCTAAAAAAAGAGAAAAAGCCGCGCAAACCCATTAATCCAAAGACAAAAAAGATAATTGCAATTGTAGCAGTCTCTGTTTGTGCCGTCCTGTTGGCTGGCGGAATTTTCTTTGGCGTAAATCTGGCTCGCAAATCAAGTCTGGTCATGGTAAAAGTTCCGGGCAAGGATTATTCAATCAGCAGAACAGAAGTAACGCAAAAACTGTATGAATCAGTAATGGGTGAAAATCCAAGCTATTTCCGCCATGACAATGAAGACCTTGATGAAGATGAACTGGAAAATCTTAAAAGAAATACAAAAAACTATCCGGTTGAAAATGTTAGCTGGTATGATGCAATTTATTTCTGCAACAAACTGAGTGCGAAAAAAGGATTGCAGCCAGTCTATGCGGTGGACGGAGAAACTAATGTCCGTAAGTGGGATTACGAGCCGCATAAGGAAGATGAAATTTATGGCGAGATAACACAGAACATTTTTGCGGACGGTTACCGTTTGCCTACAGTTGAAGAGTGGCAGTATGCGGCAAAAGGAGACGAGGATTACGATTATTCAGGAAGCGATGATATTGATAAAGTTGCTTGGTATTATGATAATAGTAATGATGTGACACATCCGGTTGCACAGAAAAAGCCCAATGGTTATGGCTTGTGTGACATGAGCGGAAATGTTGAAGAATGGTGTTGGGATTTCTACGGCGACTACAAACGCTATAGCTGCGGTGGTAATTATTTCGATGATTACGACGATTGCGAGGTGGATTGTCGAGATTTTAACTATGCTGAGTTTAAGCATGATGATGTTGGTTTCCGCCTTGTCCGCTCAAATTACGGCAGTTTAGATATGGTAAAAATTCCAGGTAAAGATTATTCAATCGGCAAAACAGAAGTAACACAAAAACTGTATGAATCAATCATGGGCGAAAACCCAAGTGAATTCAAAGGAAAAAATAATCCTGTTGAAAATGTAAGTTTCTTTGATGCAATTTATTTCTGCAACAAGTTAAGCATGATGTGTGGTTTGGAATGTGCTTACGCTTTGGATTACGAAACGGATGTGAACGAATGGGCATATACGCCTAATAAAGGCAAGGACCCTTATTGTAATAGTATTCAGTTTTTCAAAGAAAATAACGGTTTTAGACTTCCAACTCCGGAAGAATGGAGCTATGCAGAAAAAGGAGGGCAGGATTTTAAATATGCAGGTAGTGATAATCTTGATGAAGTTGGTTGGTGTGGCAGCAACAGCAAAAATACAACACATCCTGTTGCAACTAAAAAAGCAAATGGTTATGGTCTGTACGATATGAGCGGTAATGTGGGTGAGTGGTGTGCAGATCATAATGGAATTTCTTTAGAAGGATTAGACTGGTCTAATGAGCAGCGTTCTGTAAGCAATATCGGTCAATATAATGTACTAGGCTTCCGCCTTGCCCTCAATGAAGAATAACTGAAAGCTGATAAAATCACGAACCGCCCTGTTTACGGATTTACGTGCGGCCCGTGATTTTGCGGACTTCTGATGACGATTTTCCCGGAATTCCTGTTTTTTCCGCAATGAATCTGAGAGCGGAGGCTGCATATTCATCAAGGTGCCAGGGGGCGTTTATCACAAGAATTCCGCTTCCGTAGAGGCGCGGCGGATTTTTTGTCCTGTCATAGTCTTCGAGGCTTGTTTCCGAGTGTGAGTCCGGTGAATTCACGCAAAGCCGCAGGTCAACCATTTCCGTATGCGGGGCAGACGCGAGGATTTCCGATGTCATCCGGTTCAACATTCCGGCTGTCCTGTCCTGTTTGCACGCAATCAGAGGATACCAGACCAGCATTACGGCGGACGCCCATTTTTTGTGTACGGAAATTATTGTCTCCGCCGTGTCCGTATAGTCGGAAGCCTCCTCGTAGCTGGGGTCTATAATCAGGCCTCCGCGTTTTATCTGCGGCGGCGTGAGGGCACGGAGCATTTCGAATCCGTTGCGTTCATGGATGCTTACTTTTACCGCGCTTGGCTTTTCATGTTCCGCGGTTCTCATGTTTTTTCTTAAAATTCCGGATTCCGCAGGATGAAGCTCCGAGAGCACAAGCGAGGAGCCTGACGGCAGAAGCCTCCGCTCAAACTCCGGCGATCCGGGATAGCGGCCGCTGTCAAGGTAACCGCGCGCGAATTCCATGTACGGAGCCAGTTCCGGCGGAATGTCCCTGGCGGCTGCAAGCCTCATGATTCCGTTCCGCGCCTCGCCGGTTTTTATGCTGCGCCCGTCGTAAAGGTCGTAAATTCCTGTTCCCGCATGGCTGTCAAAAAAAGCGCATGGCTTGTCCTTTTTCGCAAGCGAATTCAGCACGGACAGCAGCACGTAATGTTTGAGTATGTCCGCGTGGTTTCCCGCATGGAATTCGTGCTGGTAGCTCAGCATTTTTCACCCTCCATAAGCCGTTCCGTCTCGGCGGTCCATGCCGCCGCGGACGCATCGCTTGGCATTCTCCAGTCTCCGCGCGGCGAAAGGTTCACCGTTCCCACCTTCGCGCCGTCGGGCATACATGAGCGTTTGAACTGCTGGCTGAAGAACCTTCTGTAGAACGTACGCATCCACCTGAGAATTTCGGGGCGCGTGTAGGGCAGATCCGTCTGGCCTGCGAGGAAAAGTATTTTTTCCGGCGAAAATCCGAATCTTAGCACATAATATAGAAAGAAATCGTGAAGTATGTACGGCCCTACTATGTCCTCCGTTACCTGAGAGATTCTGCCGTCCTCAGGAGGAAGCAGCTCCGGGCTTACGGGCGTGTCAAGAATGTCCCGGAGAATTCCGCCGAGCTTCTTTTCCTGAGCCTCGTCCGCGAACCATTCCACCAGATAGCGCACGAGAGTTTTTGGAACCGACGTGTTCACTCCGTACATTGACATCTGGTCTCCGTTGTAAGTGCACCAGCCGAGCGCGAGTTCGGAAAGGTCGCCTGTTCCGATTACAATTCCGCTGGTACTGTTGGCTATGTCCATCAGAACCTGAGTCCGCTCTCTTGCCTGCGAATTCTCGTATGTGACATCGTGAGCGTCCGGATTATGGCCGATGTCGCGGAAATGAAGCATGACGCTTTCCGAGATGTTTATTTCGCGCAGATTTGTACCGCATTCCGCCGCAAGCGCGCACGCGTTGGTGTAGGTCCTGTCAGTTGTGCCGAAGCAGGGCATTGTCACCGAATGTATGCAGGCTCTTGGAATTCCGCAGATGTCGAATGCTTTTGCCGTCACCAGCAGGGCCAGCGTGGAGTCGAGCCCGCCGGAAAGTCCGATTACCGCGGAGCGGCAGTTTATGTGGCGCAGCCGTTTTGCAAGTCCCTGAGCCTGAAGCGCTATCACCTCGCCGCAGCGTTCTGTACGCGCCTCCTTTCCGGAAGGCACGAACGGCGCGCTTTCAATCCGTCGCAGAAGCTTTTCTCCTTTCGGAGGAATTCCGTTTCCGCCTGAAAAACGGCCATTTATCACGGTGTAGCGCTCGGTTTTTCCGAAAACAGCCGCGGAATCGGAGAATGATGTAGTCCTCAGCCGTTCCTGTCTTATGCGCTCGATGTCGATGTCGGCGTATATGGTTTCTCCGGAAAAAAGCCCTGACTCCGCAAGCACCGTTCCGTTCTCGGCGATTATGTTGTGGGACGCAAAAACCATGTCCTGTGTGGATTCGCCGTTTCCCGCGTTCGCATACAGATAGGCGCATATTGTCCTTGCGCTGTGTGATGACACAAGATTCCGGCGGTATGCGGCTTTTCCGATTATCTCGTTGCTCGCCGAAAGATTCACAATCAGATCCGCTCCGGAAAGCGCATGGACGGATGAGGGCGGAACGGGAACCCAGAGATCCTCACAGATTTCGCAGGCTATGCGCGGAGAATTTTCTCCGTCCTCCGTGATTATTATGTCGGTTCCGAAAGGAACGTCACGGATTGTATTTCCGGCGGAAATTTTTCTTACCGGCGTTCCGGCCCTGAACGGCCTGAACTGCCTTTTCTCGTAGAATTCGCCGTAGTTGGGAA
The DNA here is from genome assembly GCA_002296965.1 of Treponema sp. UBA792. Classification (GTDB taxonomy): domain Bacteria; phylum Spirochaetota; class Spirochaetia; order Treponematales; family Treponemataceae; genus Treponema_D. Next base: position 18,454 of record DBIW01000027.1, read on the forward strand.
GATATGATTTGGGGATTATGGCGGTTATCTTTCCGTGGGAGAGCGCCGCCGCGCAGTTGTAGATTCCGTCCTCAAGCTCCAGCGGAAGCCCCGCGAAAATCAGGGAGTCAAGTCCTGCCGTCGCCTGCGCGATGAATTCAAGTCCCTTAAGGGCTTCGCGCCGCAGCCTTGTCTGCAGAAAAAGGTCTCCGCAGGTGTAGCCGGTTATCGAAAGTTCCGGAAAAACGATTATCTCCGCGCCGCGTGCAGCCGCCTCTTGCGCCGCCGCAGCTATATTGCGTGAATTTGCGGCGCAGTCGCCTGGAATTACGCCTGGGCTTGCGCAGGCCGCCCTTATGAATCCGTATCTCATGTGGCAGATACTATCACAAAATACGGAATTTTTACACAGGAACGGAGTCCGGCTGACCGGTTCCTGTGCCATGACGCGTGGTTTCCATCATCTTGACGCGGTGTTTTTGCCGCTCCTCGGAAGATCGCCTGTCACCGAGAAAATAACCCATTCGGCTATGTTTGTCGCATGGTCTCCGATTCTCTCGCAGTATTTTGCAATCATCAGATAGTCGGCGAAAATTTCTCCCTTGTCTGGATTCTGCGAAATCAGCGAGATTATGTTTTTCTTGGTCTTCGCGTAAAGTCCGTCAACAATGTCGTCCCGGACAATGACGGAATTCGCGGCGGAAAAATCATTGTCGGCATAAGCCTTTATGCTGCCGCGCACCATCCCGGAGATTTCGCGGAACATATCCTCTATGAATTCTATATCCATCGCCTCCGCGCCGGCCATCTGGATTATCAGCTCGGAAATATCCTGCGCATGGTCTCCGATTCTCTCCATGTCGGTCACCATTTTCAGCGCGGCGGTTATTATCCTGAGATCCGTGGCGACCGGCTGCTGCTGCAGAAGCAGCTTGAGGCTCAGGGATTCTATTTCCTTCTCCTTTCCGTCGACAAGATCATCATTTCTGATTATTTTCTCCGCGGCGTCAATGTCGTGTCCGGCAAGGGCCTTTCCTGCCGCCGTTATCGCATCGCAGACAAGATTTCCCATCTGCATGATTTCATCTGTAAGCTCGCCAAGTTCCTTTGTGTATTTTTCGCGCATATCAGCCGAACCTTCCTGTGATATAGTCTTCCGTCTTTTTGTTCTGCGGCCTGGAGAAAATTCTCTCGGTGTCGCCCGTCTCTATTATTTCTCCCAGAAGGAAGAAAACCGTCGTGTCTGAAATTCTGACCGCCTGCTGCATGTTGTGGGTCACAATCACAATCGTGTATTTCTGTTTCAGCTCCATCACGCAATCCTCGATTTTTGAGGTGGAAATCGGATCCAGCGCGGAGGTCGGCTCGTCCATCAGAATCACTTCCGGCTGAACCGCAAGGGTCCGCGCGATGCAGAGTCGCTGCTGCTGTCCTCCGGAAAGCGCGAGGGCGTTTTTCTTGAGGCTGTCCTTGAATTCGTCCCAGATCGCGGCGTTCCTGAGCGATGTCTCCACTATCTCGTCAAGCTCGGCCCTTTTCCGGATTCCGTGCGTGCGCGGGCCGTAGGCGATGTTGTCGTAAATGCTCATGGGGAACGGATTTGGTTTCTGGAAAACCATTCCGACTTTTCTCCGCAGCGCGTTCACGTCGGTGTCTTTGTAGATGTCCTTGCCGTCTATAAGCACCTGGCCGGTAATCCGGCAGTCCGTGACGAAATCGTTCATCCTGTTCAGCGTCTTGAGCAGCGTCGATTTTCCGCAGCCGGACGGCCCGATGAATGCGGTGATTCTGTTTTCCTGAATGTCAAGGGAAATGTTCTTGAGCGCGTGAAATTTTCCGTAGTACAGATCAAGGTCTTTTATGTTTATTTTATCCATTATTTTTGTCCCAAAGTCATTTTTTTTGCCAGAAACGACGAGATCATGTTTATTATCACTACCAGTATCAGAAGGACGACTGCGGAAGCGTAGGCCTGCGCTGTGTGAAGCCCTTCGGATGAAAGTATGTACATGTGTATCGCAAGCGTGCGTCCGGAACCCATCAGGCTTGAGGGAATCGCCGCCACCGTTCCGGCCGTGTAAATCAGAGCTGCGGTTTCTCCGACAATACGTCCCGTCGCAAGAATCACACCCGAAAGGATTCCGGGCATTGCCGTGGGAAGAATTATCCTGAATACGGTACGCAGTTTTCCGGCTCCAAGCCCGTAGCTTCCCTCCCGGTAAATTTCAGGAACCGCGATCAGAGCCTCCTCCGTTGTCCGCATTATCACCGGCAGAATCATTATCGCCACGGTGAATGCTCCGGACAGGATTGAGTATCCCCATCTTAGCGTTCCCGTGAACAGAAGCATTCCGAAAAGTCCGTAGACGATTGAGGGAATTCCTGTGAGCGTCTCGGTGGTGAGGCGTACAACCTTTACGAATCTGTTTCCCTTTCCGGCATATTCCTCAAGGTAGACTGCGGAGAAAACACCGAGGGGAACCGCCACAAGAAGGGCGATTCCCGTAAGCACGAGCGTGTTCACCAGAGCCGGAAACACGGACACATTTTCGGAATTGTAGCGAAGGGAAAAAAGGCTTCTGTTCATGTTGGGAATTCCGTTCACCAGAATGTACGTCAGCATAAAAAGCAGCGTGCATACCGTGACGGCCGCGCCCGCATAAACCGCAAGGCGCAGCAGAAGCGATTTTTTATGGTTTCTGTAGGAAGAAATTCTTTCCATTTTTAGCCTCCGTATTCTGCGGTCAGAATTTTCTGCCCATCCGGCCTTTTACGGCGGAAAAGAGCAGGTTTATTATCAGTATGAACACAAACAGCACGACGCCTGTTGCAATCAGGGCTTCCCTGTGCAGGTCCGCCGCATAGCCCATCTCTATCACGATGTTTGCCGTGAGCGTCCTGACTCCTTTCAGGAGTCCCGCAGGCATTCTGGCCTGGTTTCCGGCAACCATAATCACGGCCATCGTTTCTCCGATGGCACGTCCTATTCCGAGGATTACAGCTGCCAGAATGCCCGACCCGGCCGCCGGAATGACGGTCAGGAAAACTCCGCGTTCATGCGTGGCGCCCAACGCACGGGCGCCTTCGTAATATGACCGCGGAACCGCCCTGATTGCCGCCTCGGAAACGCTTATTATCGTCGGAAGAATCATTATTCCGAGCAGAACGGACGCCGCCAACATGCTGCTTCCGTTGCCTCCGAAAGTGTTTCTGATGAACGGAACAATCACCGTCAGACCGAAAAAGCCGTATACAACAGAAGGAATGCCGGCAAGGAGGTCAACCGCCGGCTTGAAAATTCTCCTCAATTTTTCAGGGCAGAATTCCGCCATGAAAACTGCTGTAAGAATTCCGACGGGCACGCCCACGATTATCGCGCCCGCCGTCACATATATGCTGCCCAGAATCATCGGGAAAATACCGTACTGGTCGTTTCCCGGTTTCCATCTGCGGCCCAGAAGGAATTCGGCGAATCCTATTTCCTTCATGGCCGGTATTCCGTTCATAAAAAGGAACACGCAGATAAGTGCCACTGCAAGTATCGAAAAGCAGGCCGCGCAGAAGAACACGGCCCTCATGATTTTTTCTCTCATGTTATTTTACGATGTTTCTCCAGGTTGTCGTCTCGCCTGTGAATATTTTCTCTACGTCCGCAGAAGTCAGGTTTTCGGCCGGATTCTCCAGGTTCACGATTACCGCGATTCCGTCCATCGCAATCACGGTATTTTTAAGGCCTTTGTTTATCTCCGATTCCTTCAGGTCACGTGACGCCATTCCTATGTCGCAAAGTCCGTCAGCCGCGGAAGTCATTCCTGTAGTGCTGTCGCTTGTCTGCATTTCGATTGTCACGTTCGGATTGACCTTTCTGTAGGCTTCTATCAATTTTTCCATGACAGGAGAGACCGATGATGAGCCTGCCACGACGATTTTTCCTTCCGGCTGAGCCGACACGAATTTTCCGGAGGAGACTTTTATGTATCCGTTCGCGCTTACAACCGCCTGGCCTTCGTCTCCCATAATCCAGCCGATAAAATCCTTTGCCGCGTCGGAAGCCTTGTCCGTGACCGCGATGTTGAACGGACGCGCGATTTTATATTTTCCTGCGGTTATGTTCTCCACAGTCGCCGCCGCGCCGTCAATTTTTACGGCCTTTACGGTGTCGTTCAGCGAGCCTAACGATATATAGCCGATCGCGTATTTGTCGCGTGAGACCGAGGTCATCATGACTGCTGTGCTGTTCGTTATGACCGCCTCGTCCGTAGTAAAGTCAACCTTCTTTCCGTCTGAATTCTTTTTTTCGATTCCGAAAAGTTCTATGAATGCGCCGCGAGTTCCGGAACCGTCCTCGCGAGAGAGCACCGAGATTGCAGACTTGCTTTTCCAGCTGTTCCTTTTTCCTGCCGCGTTCAGTCCGACGGCGCAGAGCATCATCGCCAGCGTGGTGAGTGTTTTTACTGATTTCTTCATGATTTTACCTCCAGTAAGGTTTTGTTCAGGGAACTTTTTCCCCGAAAGTCGCGGAGCGCCCGCAGACTTTCTGTACAGACAATAATACCGGAATGTAAATTCCGTCCCCATGGAAATGTAAATTTCCGGTTAATTCTGCGGCCGCGGTGTCTTCGCACTCCGTTTACCAATTCTCCGGTTTCCGTTATATTCTATCGCATGACTGAAATTGGAAAATTTGTCGCTGATGTCGGCAGAATGATGAAACATGCGCGCTCCGCAGGCGGAAATTCCGTGCGTTATGCGGATGTGTCGTCCGATCTCCGCAGGCTTTTCGTGCGCGCGTCAGGCTGTCCGGGCGGGCTTCCTGAATCCGTGTTCGGTTTCTGGGAGGGTGAATATGCGTCTGACGCTCCTGACGGAATTCTTTCTGATTCCGCACGGGAAAAGCTTGCCGCGCTGCTTGCGTTTATTGCCGGGAGCGACGAATACCGTGATGTCCTTGACGGAAACGACTGGAGCACGCTTGCCCGGCTTGTGAACTACGAGGCCGAGGAGCTTCCGCTTGACATGCTGAATTCGATGATGTCCGCGCTTGTGGAAAACGGAGCGTTCTGACATGGCTTCCGGCGGAATTTCTTCATATTACAAGGAATGTGTCCAGTGTCCGCGGGGCTGCCGTGCGGACAGAATTTCCGGACGCGCAGGATTCTGCGGAGAGGACATGACTCTGCGCGCGGCCTCGGCCGGACTACATTTCGGGGAGGAGCCTCCTGTCACCGTTTTCGGCGGAAGCGGAACGGTTTTTCTTACAGGATGCACGCTCAGATGCGCATTCTGCCAGAACTATCAGATTTCGCAGGACGGAATGGGTTCACCTCTTGATTCCGCGGAATTCACGCGGATCTGCCTTGCGCTTGAGGAGAAGGGCGCGGAGAACATAAATCTTGTTACAGGAAGCCATCATATTCCGGTGCTGGCGCAGTTCATCCGGGACGCGAAAAATTCCGGAGTCACCGTGCCGTTCTGCTGGAATTCCTCGGCCTACGAGACTGTCGAGATGCTTGAGCTTCTGCGCGGCTGCGTTGACATCTGGCTTCCGGATCTGAAGACGCTTGATCCAGGGCTTTCTGCTGAGCTTTTCGGAGCTTCGGACTATCCTTCCGTGGCGATGGCGGCGGTTCTGTGGATGGCGGAGAATTTTCCTGCAAAGACCGTAACCGTAACAAAAAACGGCGGAACTGCGGAGAAAATGCTTTCGGGCGTGATTGTGCGTCATCTTTTTCTTCCGGGAAAATTCTCCGGAACGGCTGACGTGCTTTCCTGGCTGAAGGAGAACGTTGACGGACGTGCGTACATATCGCTTATGTCGCAGTATACGCCGGTTCCGTTTGACGAAAGCGCGGAAATTCTTGAGCGCAGGAAAAAATCGCTTTCCGCAATCGAGAACAGGCCTGTTTCCCGGACCGAGGACGGAGACCTCCGCGACCTTATAGATGCGTTTGAATTTGAGACGCTTTTTTATCAGGATCTTTCGGACGATGACAGCTGGCTTCCGGATTTTCGCAGTCCGCATCCGTTTCCGAACAGGCTCGCCGTTCCCGTCTGGCACTGGAAGAAAGCCGGCGGAACAAGATTTTTAAAATAAATATTGTTTTGTTTCATTTGCGGCGGTTTTTTGTGCTATAATGATTGTCATCATGATGCCAAAATCTTCTGACAGAAATAAAATGAAGCGGCTTACCGGAGTTGCGGTTCCGCTTGGCGCGCTTTATACAAAGGAAAACGGACCGGTCGGTGAATTTCCGGATCTGAAGAAATTCGCCGAATTCTGCGCTGAGGCGGGAATCGGACTTATCCAGCTTCTTCCGGTTAACGACACGGGAACCCAGTCATCTCCGTACAGCGGACTTTCCGCATTCGCCCTCCATCCGATTTACATTTCACTGGATAAAATTCCGGGATTTTCCGAGCTTTATTCCTCAGACAGACGTTTTGCCGGAATTTACGACAGCTTCCGGGCCGAATTCACATATTCACCGAGATATGACTATCAGGGAATCCTTGAGGCGAAAAAAAGAATTCTGCGGGAGATTTTTGATTCCACGGAAACCGGAAAGACAGGGCAGCCTTCCGCCGGACTTTCCGCCTGGATAGATGAGAATCCCTGGGTAAGGAACTATGCCGTCTACAAGAATTTAAAATGGAACTATATGCAGGCTTCATGGAAGTCATGGCTTGAGAATGACAGGCGCAAGACTCCGGAGCAGATGGACGCGCTGTGGAGGCAGATGGCATTCAGAAAGGATCATCTTTTTTACGCCTGGGTTCAGATGACCGCGGCGGAGCAGTTCGCCGATGCCGTCGCATACACAAAATCGCTCGGAATAATGCTGAAGGGCGATATGCCGATTCTTATGAACGAGGATTCGTGCGATGCCTGGGCTTATCCCGAATTCTTCAACCAGGAGCTGCGCGCCGGTTCTCCTGCCGACGGCGGAAATCCCTCCGGCCAGAGCTGGGGCTTCCCGACATATAACTGGAAAAAACTGAAGGAATTCGGATATTCATGGTGGAAGGACAGGCTCCGCTGCGCCGGAAAATATTATGACGCATACCGCCTTGACCATATCCTCGGATTTTTCCGGATCTGGGCTATTCCAGAGAAAGACGTGAACGCCCTTACAGGTCATCCGGAGCCGTGCTCGGCGATAAAACGCACCGCGCTTTACGAGGCCGGTTTTGATGATGACAGAATCAGATGGCTGAGCCGTCCTCACATTCCGACAGGGCTTGTCGAGGATGTCACCTGGAATCATGATGCCGCCTGCGGAATTCTTTCTGTAGTGGCCGAAAGAATCGGCGGCGAGGAGCTGTGGCTTTTCAAGAATTCGGTGAAAGCTTCCGGCGACATACTTTCGGCTGATTTCGGCGGACTTTGCACGGAACAGGCGGAACGGCGCATAAAGGAGCTGCTTGTAAAAAAATGGGCTGACAGGACGCTTCTGGAGCTTTCGCGGACAAAATTTGTTCCTCTCTGGACTTACGGTCAGTCAACCTCCTGGAATTCGCTCAATCAGGCGGAAAAGGAGAAGCTTCTTGCGCTTTTTGGGCAGAATTCCGCCGCAGACAACCGGATATGGAAGAAGAACGCGTCGGAAATCCTTTCGGAGCTCACGTCTGCCGTGGATATGGTTCCCTGCGGTGAGGATTTGGGCGTGAACATAGAATGTGTTCCTCAGGTCATGAAAAAACACGGAATTCTGGGACTGCGTGTCTCAAGGTGGTGCCGGGACTGGGATGCGGAGAACCAGCCTTTTGTTCCGGCGGAAAAATATGAGCCGCTTTCCGTCACGACGACATCCGTACACGATTCCTCGACGATAAGACAGTGGTGGCAGGACGAGAAGGATTCCGTCAGGGAATTTGTGCGCTCGAAAGCTGAGCGTTTTGGGCTTGAGCCACTTATGCGTGACGGCGGAACTGAATCCGCAGCGGCCGGAAGAACCGCGTCGTCGGAATTCTCGCCCGGCACGGCCCGGATTATACTTGAGTCCGCTGCGGAGACCGCAAGCTGCTGGTTCATTCCTCCGCTGCAGGATCTGCTTTATCTGGACCGTTCCTGCTGGCTTGAGAAACCGGAGGACGAGCGGATCAATCTTCCTGGCACTGTGTCGGAATTCAACTGGACATACCGGATGCCGGTTACGGTGGACGAGCTTTTGTCCAAAAAGGAACTGATTGCCGGAATAAAATCTGTCGTGGAAAAACATAATGAAGCTTTTAGGGAGTGGAAATGAAAATGCGGACATCATACAACGAATTCCATATTTCAGCGGAGATAAGGCGCGAATGTGGTTTTGACAGCCGGCTTTACGCCTCAACGGGAAATGTAGTCCTTGCGGACATGAAGAGCGTCCGTTCGTTCGCGCTTCTGCTGAACGGATATTTTGACAGGATCGGAGACGGGAACAAGAAAATCAGCGCCGGCCAGCTGAACGCCATGGGGCTCATAGACGAGATTCTTCACCATGTCTGTATGCTTTACCGCCGCGACAGATACAGCGACTTTATGGAGGAACTTGTCGCGGAGCTTGAGAGCGCCCTGACAAAGGAAAAATTCGACAGGCTTCTGCTTGAATTCACGGAGAAATTTCCGCCGGTCGAGGTTTTCCAGAAAAAGTGCACTGCGGAGGAATATCTGTCCCGCGTTTCGGTCGAGGATTCTACGGGAAAAGAGCGGACGAACCGCGCTCAGACAGTGGAGGAGATCATAATGCTCCGTCTTGCGAACGAGAATCCCGCATTCCGTCCGTTCTCCGTCCTGTTCGATGATTCCGCCCTTGCAGAGAATCCGTCATACGGAAAGGCCTGGGCAGTGATAGAGGAATTCGCCTCGGAAAAACCTGTCTTCGGTCCGTTTGACCATGATCTGATTTCACTTCTGAAAGAGCCGATGATTTTTGCTCCTGATTCCCTTAAAGATCAGCTTGAGTATATTCAGAAACACTGGTCGTCGATGCTTGGCGAATGGATAAGGCGGCTTCTTGCCGGAATGGACACAATCAGCGAGGAGGAGAAGGCCGCCTGGCAGCCGCTCGGAGGAGGAGCGCCATGGGACGGGCCTGATATGCAGCCCTATTCATACGAGAATCTGATGAATGAATATGAGCGTTACAGTGCGGACAGCGACTGGATGCCGAAAGTCGTGCTGATGGCCAAGACGGTTCTTGTCTGGCTGGATCAGCTTACGAAAAAATACGGCTACCCGATAACCCGGCTTGACCAGATTCCGGATGCGGAGCTTGATGCTCTCCGTGACGAGGGATTTACGGGACTGTGGCTTATAGGACTGTGGGAACGCTCAAAGGCCTCCCGGAGAATCAAGCAACTGTGCGGAAATCCCGAGGCCGCCGCATCAGCGTATTCCCTTTATGACTACAACATCGCTCAGAATATCGGCGGATGGGATGCGCTTTCAAACCTGCGTGCGCGTCTGTGGCAGCGCGGAATCCGTCTTGCGTCGGATATGGTTCCGAACCATACCGGAATGGATTCCGACTGGGTTATAAACCGCCCCGATCTTTTTGTGCAGCGCCGGGACAATCCTTTCCCTCAGTACACATACAACGGCGAGAACCTCTCGCAGGACGGAAGAGTCGGAATTTATCTTGAGGACCATTATTATTCAAAAAGCGACTGCGCCGTGGTGTTCAAGCGTGTTGACAATCAGACCGGCGACACCCGCTATATCTATCATGGAAATGACGGAACCGGACTTCCCTGGAACGACACCGCCCAGATTGACTTTCTGAATCCGCAGGCGCGCGAGGCTGTAATCCAGGAGATTCTTCATGTGGCAAGGAATTTTCCGATAATCCGTTTTGACGCCGCAATGGTTCTTGCCAAAAAGCATATCCGCCGCCTGTGGTATCCGGAGCCGGGACATGGAGGCGACATCGCCACGCGGAGCGAGACCGGACTTTCGACGCAGCAGTTCAACGATGCTATTCCGAACGAATTCTGGCGCGAGGTTGTTGACCGTGTCGCGAAGGAAGTTCCCGACACGCTGCTTCTTGCCGAGGCGTTCTGGATGATGGAAGGATATTTTGTCCGCACGCTCGGAATGCACCGTGTGTATAATTCCGCGTTCATGAACATGCTGAAAAAAGAGGAGAACCAGAAATACCGGGAGACGGTGAAAAACACAATCACCTTTGATCCGCAGGTTCTCAAGCGCTACGTCAATTTCATGAACAATCCGGACGAGGAGACGGCGATCGCGCAGTTCGGTGACGGAGACAAATATTTCGGAGTCTGTACGCTGATGGTCACGATGCCCGGTCTTCCGATGTTCGGCCACGGCCAGATAGAAGGGTTTACCGAAAAATATGGAATGGAATACATGAAGGCCTACAAGGATGAAAAACCGAACGAGGGACTTCTTGCAAGGCATCGTCATGACATTTTTCCGCTGATGAAAAAGCGTTATCTTTTTGCCGGAGTCGAGAATTTCCTGTTCTACGATCTCTGGGAAAACGGTCACGTGAACGAGAATGTCTTCGCATATTCAAACGGCTGCGGTGACGAGAGGGCTGTCGTGTTCTACAACAACAAATATGAGCGCGCCTGCGGATGGATAAAGCAGTCAGATCCTTATGCTGTCAAGACCGGAAACGGCGACGAGGTCGTGATGGTGACGCGCTCAATCTCCGAGGGCCTGAATCTGACCGCCGAGGATGACAAATACACGGTTTTCCGCGAGCACAGAAGCGGACTGTGGTATATCAGAAAATCATCCGAAATATGCGGAAAGGGGCTTTTCGTCGCGCTCAACGGATTTGAATATCAGGTTCTGATGGATGTGCGTCAGGTTTCCGACACGATTGATCACCGCTACGGAATTCTCTGCGAGACCTTGAACGGAAAAGGCTGCGAGGATCTGGAGAGCGCATGGCTTGAGGTCGTATATAAAAAACTTTATGCGGACTTTGCCGTCTTTGCGGAGAATGCGCTTAAACCGCTCTGCGCGCTTTTCTTTGAGGAGGCGGAAAAAGATTCCGATTCTGCTGATGAGGATGAATTCACCGAGCCGACAGATGAGGCTGTTGCCCAGGTTCTTAAGGATGCGGAGGAGAGCGCCCTGAAATTCTACGCTTCGGCCTCCGATTATTATCTGTCCGTCCATGCGGTTCCGAAAATTCCGGAGGCGGCGGAGCTTTACAGAAGATTCTGTCTCCGTATCGGCCAGTTCGCGCGGATAATGGGAGCGGACGAGATTCCTGCCGCTGACAGGGCAAAGGCTCTGGCCAAGGCGAGGACGCCTGTCGAATTTGCCAAAATTCTTGTTCAGGACGACCGCGATATGCAGATCGCGCTGCTGTGCCGCGCCCTGATGTCGGATTTTGCGGTGAACGGATTTGCCGCCGAATGTGAGATTTTCAGGAAATTCAGCTGTCTGCTCGCCGAATACAAGGCGAGTTTCTCGGCCCGCGAGCTGCTCAGGAAAATTTTCATTCTCTCGTCGCTTTACGGACGTGTCGAGGACGGCGGAGATGTAAAAAAAATGTCGTTCAGGATTGTGCATGAGCTTGTGGAAGGACGGAATGCGGCCCTTCTGTCCGGAGCGAACTGTTTTGACAACGTCTGGTGGTTCAACAGGGAGACAAGCGACATGAGCCTTGCGCTTGCGAAAATGTCCGCCCTTCTTGAGGCGGATGAGGATTCTGTTCCTGAGGTGATGAAGCTGTTCAGGAAAATTGATTCGTCAAAGACGAAGGCGGCCTACAGGTGCGCGCTCTTTGTCGCCGAATTTTCCCCGAAAAAGCGCGGAAAGCGTGAGACTGATTCCGCAAGCCGGTCAGCGGAAAAATCCGTGGCGGTGAAAAAATCCTCCGCAGGCAAAAAGCGCACGGCCGGGGGCAAAAAAACGCCTGAAAAATCTGAGTGAGCCGGCTTCCTTGACAGGAGCCTGAGATTGAATAAAGACAGCCCCGAATAGTCCGGCAGCTTATGAATGGCGCCTGATTTCCGGGGCTGTTTTTGGTTTAAATTACCTGCGTGGGCTTGGTGTCCATACGCTCCGCGCTGCCGGAGGAATTCACGATATTATGAATGCGTTGGATTTTATCTGCGGTCCCTCCACGTTCCAGTCCGTGAAATTTACCGTCGTGACCTTGAGCAGCCGTGTGCTGAAAATGTATGCGGTGAACAGCGGCCGGCTGTAGTCACGCTTTATTCCGTATCCGCAGATTGTCGCATCGAATTTGAGGCCGCATCTGGCCGAGACGTTCGCGGCGAAGTCCAGCGTGAATTCAATTTTAACGCCATCGCTTTTTGCGAGCGCCATTCCGACAAAAAGGTTGGTCGGAAGGGAGAAATCCACCGGAATGCTCACGTATGTGCAGGCGTTGGAGCAGCCGATTCCGATATACGGCTCCAGCGAAAGCACAGGTATCACCGAGATGAGCGCGCCGACCGCCGCCGTGTCGGTGGCATCCTTCTGCGGATTTACGAATTTCGGACCGGCATAATAGGCCGTCTTCGCGATGAAATGGCCGTCCGCATACGGATCCGCGTCAATTCCGGATGGAACCGATATTTTCCAGAAAAGGCGTTTCCATTTTATGCTCATGTTCATTCCTATCTTGAAGTCGAATCCGAAAATCATTGTTCCGCCGATGAATATGTCGTCAAGCTGAAGCTGCAGCGCGGCCTGAAAGAGCAGGTCGAATTTTCCTTTGAGCCCCAATGTGAGCGGAACCGGACCGATAGCGAAGCTGGTGGACGGATTGAACAGCTCTATCGCATCTTTTGTGGGCTTGTACATTTCTCCGGCTTTGCCCGCGATGTTGCCGGTGAGCTGCGCAAGCTCCTTTTTTATCTGCGCCTCGTCTTTTTCCGTGTCCTTTTTTTTCGCCGCGGTTCCGTCCGGTTTGAGGAGTTCCGGCTCGTCGTTCTGGAAAAGCGATATTGTCTTGACGGTATACGTGAAATTCCTGTCAACCTCGCTGTTCAGATAAATCAGAGCGGTCGCGCCGGTCTCGATGTTGGACCAGCTTATGTTGAAATGTCCTGCCACCCCGAACTTCATCTTGACGTTTAGGCCTTTCTTCTGTCCTCCGAGAAGATTCTTTATCTGCTCGTTTTTTATGTAGTTCTTGATGAAGTACATTATGTTTATGCTGTACAGGCTGCTGAACTGGGTGTCTATCTCGTTCTTTTTGGCGAGATACGCCTGATACTCGGAGGTTTTTTCTCCGGTGACAGTGCGCGCCGTGCCTGCGTCCGGTGTCCGTTCCGGAGCGCCGTCCAGATCCAGCTCGCCGAGATATACGGATGCAAGCGGAAGTATGAATGCGATTGAATTCGTATATGAGTCGAACGGAGGGCATTTGTCCGGCAGAAAAATGCTCATAAAATATCTGTTGTATATCTTGATTTCATTGGAATCAAGGGAATTGACGCGGGCCAGGCTTTCCTGTATGTCGGAGTAGTCTCCTCCGCCGGCGCCGTTCTCTTTCACGAATTCCGCGGCGAACGTATAGGATGAGAGAAGTCCGTTCAGGATTCCGGTACATTCGCCCGTGCTGAGCGAATTCCATCCGGAAGGAAGCAGGTTTTGCGGAAGGGCGGAGAGGAGCTTTTTCACGTCGTATCTGCCGGAGAATTCACCTTCCCTGAATCCGTCAAAATTCTGAAGCCCCTCGTCCTCTATGTCGTCAAGCTCCATGTCGTTCAGTGTCCTTGCCGATGTTCCTCCGGAAAGTCCGATGTATCTCTGGTAGGAGCTGTTCTCCGTATCAAGGACATAATCACCGTAAGCTATGTTTTTTACGGCCGCGCGGGTGTTCGTGCCGACGTCGTATTTGCTGACAATGTAGCGCCCGTCCGGATTTATGCCGATAAGTCCGCCCGGATATACGCTCCTTTCGTACTGCTGGGGAATCACCGCGAACATGGTTGTGTTAAGAGCCGTCCTGTCGCTCAGGAATGTCAGCCACATCGCTCCGCCCATTCCCTCGCGCTCGGCGGTCGGCGTGGTGTACATTATGTCCATAAGTCCGTCGCCGTTCAGATCCGCCTGTTCTCCTGCGTTCAGAAAAAATCCTCCGCGCTGGAATGCGTCAGCCGACTGTCCGCTGAATTCAAAATAAGAGAGGGTTATGTTTTCGCGGGTGATTCCTGTCACTTTTATGTAGCCGAAAGTCTCGTCGCCGGGATTGTTCCTGTACACGGCGCTTTCTTCCGGTCCGCTGCGTGTCACCGTTCCGAATCTGACCGCGATGACCGATCCTTTTGCCAGCTGGCTTGAATTTATGTCTGACGGATTGTACAGGACGGAGCCTCCCATATATCCGAACCGCTCGAACACCGGCCTGCTAATCATTTTTGATATGTCGTTTCTGCTCTGCGCCTCGCCGGTGTAGTACGGCATCGCGCAGCCTGTTATTGCCGCCGCAAGGATTCCTGCCGCCATGCGGCTGATTTTCTGTCTGATATTCATATTCACCTTCCGTGTTTTTTCTGCCGGAATTCCCTGACCGCCCTCACGAGCGCCGGTTTGTCCTTGAACTGGACGGAAATCTCCCCGTTCTCAAAATCCACCGTAAGCTCCAGGTCATCCATGTAATAGCATTGCGACGATGACCAGTAGATTCTTTCTGACAGCGGTGTTCCGCCGGCCGCCGCAATTGACTGCGAGACCTGCGGCAGCGCGAGAAAAAGGGAATTCAGCTCGGCCGCCGTGGGAAGATACCATCCGTCCCCGTACCTCTTGGCCGCCGCGAACGCCGGAAATTCCTTTTCCAAATCTCCGTCCGCCGACGGTGACACGTGCTTCATGTTGTCGCAGCCGTCAAAGTCCCCCATGAAATTGCTGTTTATGAAGAATTTTCTGTCCGCATCGTAGATTCTTCCATAAAATGAAAGCCTGTTCTCTGTGGCGGCCGTGTTCTCTCCGGGAGAGCCTTCCGCGGAGAACGGGACTGGCTCCGGACTCTGGTCAAGGGCGACGCCGAGAATCCTTGCGGAATTCTCCTCCGTCGCGCCTGTTATGCTGAATATGACCGCCACGGGCTTCGCCTTTCCCTGATAATTCCGGAATTCATCCGCCGAGAGGTGTTTTCCGTTGGTCAGCACGATGTCTCCGACGCTGAATCCGGCGGCGGTGTCTCCTCCGGAGCACGAGACGGCCGCCAGAAGTGATGACAGAATCATGACGATTGCATATATCGTGTTTTTTCTCATTTTTCCTCCAAGAGTTTTGGCGGTCTATGATGATAATGACATTGCATTTTTAAGACAATATGGGGACGGAGACGAATTTTTGCAAGCCAGGCAGATATATGTTATAATACTGCCCGATGAATATCAGGAATTTTGAATCGGGGATTGAACTTGAGAATGACGGACAGCTTTCCGTTTTTTTTGTCGGGGCGGGCAGCGCGTTCTCCAAAAACGGTTTTCAGACCAATTTCATTCTTGTAAAGGGCGGAACCCACATTCTTGTTGACTGCGGAACTATGTGCACCTATGCGCTTGAGAAAGTGTACGGAACGGATGCCCTTAGCATAGAGAATCTGATACTTACACATCCCCATGCGGATCATATCGGGGGCGTGGAGGAGCTTGCCTTGCTCGGCCGGTATGTCAGGAAGCGTCCGCTCAATCTGATAATTTCCGATGAATTCAAAAACATATTATGGAAGAATTCGCTTTCCGGCGGCTGCGGGCTGAGCGAGGAGGGACCGATGTCTTTCGGAAGCTATTTTAATCAGATAAAACCCGCCGTTGTCCGCCGCCGTCCTTTCCTGATTATGGAGACCGGATTCGGAGGAATGGACATAACGCTTTTCAGGACTAAGCACGTGACTCCTCATGCCGGGCTTTTCCGCGGCTCGCTCTATTCTACGGGACTTGTTGTTGACGGAAGAATTCTTTTTACCGGAGACACCCAGTTCAACAGGCCCCAGCTTGAATGGCTTGTCTCGCATTATAAAATCGAGGCTATTTTTCATGACTGCGATGTCCGCGGTCAGGCCGAGAGCGTCCACGCCTCGTATTCCCAGCTGAAGACGCTTCCGGACGGAATCCGGAAAATGATGTTCCTGTGCCATTACAACAGCGCGGCCTCGGAATGTGATGCCCGCGGCGACGGTTTTGCCGGATTTGCGGAGGCCGGAAAGTACTACGATTTCTGAATGGTGGATTCCGCTGCAGGCAAAAAAAGAGACGGAAATTATCCGCCTCTTTTTTTGTCCCGGATGCGATTCGAACGCACTACCTTCCGCTTAGGAGGCGGATGCTCTATCCAGATGAGCTACTGGGACATATCCAGCCGTGCTGAATGAAAAGCAGTCTATCATATTTTACGGATTAGAACAAGCCCGAAATTTTTCCGTCGTCGTCAACATCTATTTTTTCCGCTGCCGGAATTTTCGGAAGTCCGGGCATGGTCATTATGTCTCCTGCCAACGCGACGACGAATCCTGCTCCGGCATAGAGCTGCACGTCGCGGATCGGAAATGTATAGCCGTCCGGCGCGCCGGCAAGCTTCGGGTCATGCGATATTGAATTCTGCGTCTTCGCGATGCAGACAGGCAGATTTCCGTAGCCCTCATCTTCATAAGTCCTGAGCTTTTTCTGTGCGGCCGGCTCAAACTCAACGGAACCGGCGCGGTAAATTTCCTTCGCGATTTTTCTGATTTTGTCCTCAAGCGGAAGCTCAAGCGGATAAAGCTGATGGAAATTCCTGTCTTCTGATTCAGCAGCCGCGACGACGGCTCTCGCAAGGTTTTCCGTGCCCTTTCCGCCCTTTTCCCAGCCTTCCGAAAGGACTGCTTTAACTCCGCAGCCGGCGCAGAGTTTTTCGAGGAGGTTCAGCTCGTCCTCCGTATCCGTAACGAACCTGTTTACAGCGACGACCGCCGGAATTCCGAATTTCGCGATGTTTTCGATATGCGTCCTGAGGTTTGCGAATCCCTTTTCGAGGGCGGCCGTATCGGGATTCGAAAGCTCAGTCTTCGGAATTCCGCCGTGCATTTTCAGCGCGCGCACCGTGGCGACAATTACGGCCGCATCCGGCCTGAGTCCGGCGGCGCGGCATTTTATGTCGAAGAATTTTTCCGCTCCGAGATCCGCCGCAAATCCGGCCTCGGTGACGACGTATTCACCGGCGGCCAGCGCGCAGAGCGTGGCGTTTATGCTGTTGCATCCGTGCGCAATGTTCGCGAACGGTCCTCCGTGGACGAAAACAGGATTTTTCTCAAGGGTCTGCACAAGATTCGGTCTGAGCGCGTCCTTCAGAAGAGCGGCGACGGCTCCCGTGCAGTTGAGCTGTCCGAATGTCACCGGCTGTTTGCTGTAGTTTCTTGCGATTACGATTCTTCCGATTCTTTCCTTCAGTTCCGTGATGGATTTTGACAGGCAGACAACCGCCATTATCTCGGATGCGACAGCAATAGTAAAATGATCCTCACGCGGAATTCCGTTTGCCGTGCCTCCGAGTCCTACGACAATATTGCGCAGCGCGCGGTCATTAAGGTCGAGGCAGCGTTTCCAGGTGATTGTCCTTGGATCTATGCCGAGCGTGTTCCCCTGCTGGATGTGGTTGTCGATGAGCGCGGAAATCAGGTTGTTCGCCGCCGAAATCGCGTGTATGTCTCCGGTAAAATGAAGGTTGATGTCCTCCATCGGAACAATCTGCGCATATCCGCCTCCGCAGGCTCCTCCCTTGACGCCGAAGCACGGTCCCAGAGACGGTTCCCTGAGGGCTGCGACGGCTTTTTTTCCGATTGCGGCAAGTCCGTCCGTAAGTCCGATTGAGACGGTCGATTTTCCCTCGCCTGCTGGAGTCGGTGTCACCGCAGTGACCAGAATGAGTTTTCCGGGATTTTCGGCTGCCTTTTTCTGGAGAGCCTTCATGCATTCCATGGTGAGCTTGGCCTTGTACGGGCCGTAAAGCTCAAGCTGGGAGGCTTTGATTCCGATTTTTTCCGCAACGTCCGCGACCGGAATCATCCTGTTTTTCTGCGCTATCTCTATGTCAGTCATATATTTCCATCCTTGTCTGATGTTCCCCGAAAGAGACGATTTTACCTGAATTCCGGCCGGAATTCAATTGCCGTTGGCGCAGGCCGTCTGTCTCTGCCTGATTCCCGGATATTCAGACAGTACGTCCGTCCCACTGGCGCGAATTCTCCTTTTCGTGGCGTATCACGGCGTCAAAGTCGGCGGCCGGAGAACAGTTCCTCTCTATGTTCACGGCGGCCGAGTGAAGCCTTCTTATGCATTCCGATTTGTCCTTATATCCGAGCTTTGATTTTTCTATGCTGTCGTGAAGCACGCGGATTGACTCGTCATAAATTTTGAGCGGGACGGGAAAAGGATGTCCGTCCTTCCCGCCGTGCGCGAAAGAGAACCGCGCCGGATCCGTGAACCGTGACGGTGTTCCGTATATCACCTCGCTTACAAGCGTCAGCGACTGCAATGTGCGCGGCCCCAGTCCCTTTGTCAGCATCAGATTCTCGAAGCTGGTGTTCTGGCTTTCGTATGCGGTGGCGAGAACCGCTCCCAGACGGCCGAGATCCACGTCTTGAGCCGTGACCTCGTGATGTGACGGAAGCTTTATGTGCCGTGCCCCGCTGTCCGTAAAGGCAGTTCCGGACTCCAGCTCTGGAAACAGGCTTGCCTGAACCGGTTCCGGCCGCCATGCGGAATTCATGTCCGGAAGCGCTGATACACCTTGCTCCGCCGCGGATTTTATCTCGCGGAGAATTCTGTCAGGGCGCTCGCGCGACAGCTCAAGAATGGAGTCTCTTGTGCGGGCTGCCCGTCCGTCGGTAAGATTCAGAATCAGGCCTGAATTCTCGCCGACAACGCCTGTATGAGGTTCCTCCACAAATGAGCGCAGGCCGTCGGAGCACCAGTGGTATCTGCGCGCTGTCCGGGCGGAGACGTTCATCCCCTGCTGGATTACAGTCCATTTTCCGTTTTTCGTTACTACAAAGTTGTGCTGATAAAGCTGGAATCCGTCCTGAACCGCGTTGTTGTCGATTTTCGCGCACAGCCTGCTTGAGCGGACAAGGCTGTCTCCGTCAAGACCTTCCGCAAGCGAAATTTCGGACAGCTCTTCCGGTGTTTTTCTTGAGTATTTTCCCCGCCCTCCGCAGACATAAATTCCAAGCTCCTTTGCCCTTGGGTTCAGTCCGCGTTTGAGCGCGTACATCACGCTTGTCGTTATTCCGGATGAATGCCAGTCCATTCCCATGACGGCGCCGAACGACTGGAACCATAGCGGATCGCTTAGCCGGACAAGAACCTCGTCCGGTCCGAAGTTGTAGACGAGCGATTCCACAATCAGTGTTCCGAGCATCATCATCCTGTCCGCGAGCCAGCGCGGAACGGTTCCGGTGTGCAGCGGAAGGTCAGCGTGTCCAGAATTCCGTATCATGGAGGCATTATAACCCACGCGCCTCCGCGAATTCAATAAAATCAAAGTCCGGCGCGCTGTTTTTTCGGCTGCTTTACGGCTGAACGGTCTGAATCATGTTGAGAGAAAAAAGTATTTAAAAAAAACGGTGGTTTAAATTGAACAGTCACCTTATGGCGTGGCAGAAAAAAATCCCTGAATCAGTGAAGCCGGATGTTCCCGAATCAGAGCGACTGTTTTCCATAAATTTATGTATTTATATGGAAGAAAACGTCCATAAAGGCGATGCAGTATTATAAAAAAACATGATGCATATATCAATAGGAAAATTACCCCCCCCCGTGCATAAGATTTCAATTTAAACCACCGTATAAATTGAACGGAAAATTTAACGCTGAGAGGATATAAAATATGAAAAGACTTTTTCTGTCGGCAATTCTCGGAGTGGCCGCGGTTCTGATGACGGCGCAGGAGCTGCGGGAGGAGAAAAATCCGGAAGTGGGCAGTCTGACTGATTCGGAATTTGTCGGAACGGCGCAGACCGCAATGGCCAGTCCTGATTATATGGTTACCGCCGGTGATGTGTATATTCTGACGTACGCTGTGGGAAGCGCGCCTGTATCATATACAGTCGCAGTTGACAGCACATACAGAATAAAAATATCAAATCTGGCGGTACTTGATGCTACCGGAAAGTCCTATGTCACGCTGAAACGGCAGGTGGAGGATATTGTCTCAAAGAATTATCCCATGAGCGGAGCGCAGTTCGTGCTGCGCAGTCCGTCTTCGTTCAAAGTGAGGATAACCGGCGAGGTCAATCAGACTGCGGAGATGGATGTATGGGCGCTGACGAGAGTTTCGTCCGTAGTCGGAGACAACATGACAGGATACGGTTCTGTCAGAAAAATTACGGTCACATCCGCCTCCGGAAAAACGCGCGCCTGTGACCTGTTCAAGGCAAAAAGATTCGGCGACATGACTCAGGATCCGTATCTGCGGCCGGGAGATGTGGTGACGGTTGGGCGTGTGGAGCGCAGGGTGACCATACAGGGTTCCGTTAAACGACCTGGAGTATATGAGCTGCTTGAAGGCGAACAGCTGCGTTCACTGATAGACCTGTATGCCGACGGCGCCGACTATATGGCGGATCTGAGCCGGATCGAGGTCACGAGGTTTACCGGCGCATCCGATGTCTCCGGCGAGAAGCTGTACATCGGAACCTCAGAATACGGGAATGACTATGAGCTGAAATGCTATGATATTGTCAGGGTTTCTTCGTACAGCAATCTGAAGCCTGTGGTTTTTGTGGAAGGTGCGGTGTCTGTTGCCGACGGCGCGGAACTTGATGTGATGAACCGCTTCGCTGTCAGGTTCGAGCATGGAACGGATTATGCATACTTTGTCAGGGAGCATTCTGATTGGTTCAATGCGACAAGCGACACTGAACATGCATATATAATCCGCAAGGGACGGACGATGCCGCTGGCTCTGGACCGGATGCTGTATGATGCGTCATACCGTTCGGAAATCATGCTGGAGCCGGACGATGTGCTCAGAATACCTTTTAAGCAGTATTTTGTCAGCGTTGCCGGCGCGGTGAATAAGCCCGGCCGTTATCCTTATATTACCGACCGCACCTATGAGTATTATGTGGGGCTTGCTGGCGGATTCGTCTCCACTCAGAACGTAGGAAACGCGGTTAGGATAGTGGATATGGACGGAAACGAGCTTGGACGGGAAGACATGATAACGCCGGAGTGTATAATAACGGCAAAATCGAATTCATTCACATATTATTTCGGAATCTGGGCGCCCGTCATTACAACCGTCCTGTCCGCCGTATCTGCAACAATTTCAATTATGGCCATCACAAGATGAAGCACCAGTGCGCCAGTTTTGCGGAGCAAAAGCTGCGGAGCGGCCTAGATTACGCCAGCAAATGAAAATCTGATAAACAGGCCGCTGAGAAATGAAGCACCAGTGCGCCAGTTTTGCGGAGCTAAAACTGCGGAACGGCCTAGATTACGCTAGCAAATGAAAATCTGATAAAAAGGCCGTTATTGACAAAAAAAATCCAAGTTACTATTATGTCTGAAAACGGCAATGGTGTCGGAATCATGTTCTTCTGCGGAAGAATTCGGGTTTCGTCGCCATTGCCGTTTTTTTGTTAACAATTTTGCGTTGCAGATTTTACAGGAGAATGTAATAAAAACTTTGCCTGAGATAGCGTCAAAGTTTTTATTCACAAGTTTGCGTTGCAAACTTTCTTATCAACTGCCCATTCTCATTTCATTGCGAATGGGCATAAAAAGTCAAATCGGAAATTGAAATTTTCTCATTGACTTTTTATGGGAGGAATTATGTGTTCAATTATGGGGTATTTTGGCGACTGCGTTCCTGCATCTGAATTTTCGGAAGGTTTTCATAAGACAAAGTCAAGAGGACCGGATCAGAGCGAAATCATTGAATTCCACGGCGGCACGCTCGGATTTCACCGCCTTGCGATAATGGGGCTTCAGCCGGAAGGAATGCAGCCCTTTGAGTTCGGTGGAAATTACGTTGTCTGCAACGGCGAGATCTACGGCTTCCGCGCACTCAAGGAGGAGCTGACAAAGAAAGGCTATTCGTTCCGCAGCGAGTCCGACTGCGAGATTCTGCTCCCGCTGTACAAGGAATACGGACTTGATATGTTCCGCCGGCTTGACGCGGAATTTGCGCTTGTGATTTATGATTCGGCGAAAAAATCATTTGTTGCCGCGCGCGACCCGATCGGAATCCGTCCGCTTTATTACGGTTATGACGGCAGGGGACAGATTGCGTTTGCCAGCGAGCCGAAAAATCTCACCGGATTCATAAAGGAAATTCTCCCTTTCCCTCCGGGACATTATTATGCGGACGGAAAATTTGTCTGCTACCGCGACATGACTAAAGTGAATTCCGTTTGCCACGACGACCTGGAGACTGTCTGCCGCAACATCCACGACAAGCTTGTGAAGGGAATCGAGAAGAGGCTTGACGCGGACGCTCCTCTGGGCTTCCTGCTTTCCGGCGGTCTTGACTCGTCACTTGTCTGTGCGGTCAGCGCGAAAATTCTCGGAAAACCGATTGAGACTTTCGCTGTCGGAATGAAGACCGACGCAATCGACCTGAAATACGCCAAGGAGGTCGCCGAATTCATACATTCAAACCATCACGAGATTATAATCACAAAGGAGGACGTGCTTTCTTCCCTTGAGGATGTGATTTACGCGCTTGGAACCTTTGACATAACCACAATCCGCGCCAGCATGGGAATGTACCTGATTTGCCGGGCGATTCATGAGCAGACGGACATCCGCGTCCTTCTTACAGGCGAGATAAGCGACGAGCTTTTCGGCTACAAATACACGGATTTTGCGCCTTCCGCGGATGAATTCCAGAAGGAGTCCGAAAAACGCATCCGTGAGCTTCATGAGTATGATGTCCTGCGCGCGGACCGCTGCATTTCGGTGAATTCGCTTGAGGCGCGCGTCCCGTTCGGGGATCTTGATTTTGTGGAATATGTGATGTCGGTAGATCCTGAGATGAAGATGAACAGGTACGGCAAGGGCAAGTATCTTCTCCGCCATGCATTCGAGAAGGCCGGGGACGGAAGCGCGTATCTTCCGCATGACATTCTGATGAGGGAGAAGGCCGCATTCAGCGATGCCGTGGGACATTCGCTTGTGGACGACCTTAAGAAATACGCCGAGAGCCGCTACACCGATGCGGAATTCGAGGAGAAACGGCAGAAATATACCCATGCGCGTCCGTTCACAAAGGAATCTCTGCTTTACCGCGAGATTTTCGAGAAATATTATCCGGGGCAGGCGCAGATGATAACTGATTTCTGGATGCCGAACAAAAACTGGAAGGGCTGCGACGTGAACGATCCGTCCGCACGTGTTCTGAGCAACTACGGCGACAGCGGAAAATAAAACCGCATTGACCTTTTTCAAGGAGGATTCGCAGTCTATGGGGGACAAAATGAGCAGAACTTTGTATGATCCGTCATTTGAGCATGACGCTTGCGGAATCGGAGCAGTTGTAAACATTGACGGTACGGCAACTCACAAAATCGTGGACAACGCGCTGTGCATAGTTGAAAAGCTGGAACACCGCGCAGGCAAAGATGCCACTGGAGAAACTGGTGACGGAGTTGGAATTCTTGTTCAGATTTCACATCAGTTTTTTAAGCAGGCTGCAAAGGAAATCGGAATAGAACTTAAAGAAGCGCGCGACTACGGAGTTGGAATGTTCTTCTTTCCGCAGGACAAATATATCCGCTCGCAGGCGATGAAAATGCTTGAAGTCCTTGCAAAAAAGGAAAATCTCAAATTCCTTGGCTGGAGAAAAGTTCCTGTAAATCCTGATGTTCTTGGTCAGCGCGCAAAAGACTGTATGCCTTGCATAATGCAGTGCTTTATCGAGCGTCCGGAAAATATCAGCCGCGGACTTGACTTTGACCGCAAGCTTTACATTCTGCGCCGCCAGTTTGAGCATTCACATTTGAACACATACATTGCTTCGCTTTCAAGCCGCACAATCGTCTACAAGGGAATGTTCCTTGTTCAGCAGCTGAGAACTTTCTACAAAGACCTTCAGTCCGAAGACTACACTTCATCCCTTGCGCTTGTCCACTCAAGATTCAGCACAAACACGCAGCCAAGCTGGCAGAGGGCGCATCCGAACAGATTCATTGCGCATAACGGAGAAATCAACACAATCCGCGGAAACGTTGACAGAATGCTTGCAAGAGAGGAAACTCTTGACTCTCCTGTTTTCAGGGATGAGGAGCTCCGGGAAATTCTTCCGGCTGTAGATGCGACAGGCTCTGACTCGGCAATGCTCGACAACACTTTGGAATTCCTTGTGATGAACGGAATGCCACTTCCACTTGCGGTGATGGTCTGCATTCCAGAGCCTTGGAAAAACGATGAGACGATGAGCCAGCAGAAACGCGACTTCTACCATTACTGGGCAACAATGATGGAGCCATGGGACGGACCTGCGGCGATTCTTTTCAGCGACGGAGATTTTGTCGGAGCGACCCTTGACAGAAACGGACTCCGCCCGAGCCGCTACTATATTACAAAAGACAATATGCTTATTCTTTCTTCGGAAGTCGGAGTTCTTGATATTCCGGAAGAAAACATCGTAAAAAAATCACGTCTTCAGCCCGGAAAAATTCTTCTTGTTGACACAGTCCAGAAGCGTCTTATTTCCGACGAGGAAGCGAAAAAGCAGTACATAAATCTTTATCCTTACGGCGAATGGCTCAACCTGAATCTTCTGAAGCTGAAGGATCTTGTGATTCCGAACAAAAAAATTCCAGTCTACACACAGGAAGAGCGCGACATAATGTACCGTGCGTTCGGCTGGAACTACGAAGACGTGAACGAGATGATTCTTCCGATGGCGCAGAACGGAGTTGAACCAACCGGAGCCATGGGAATAGACACGCCGCTTGCAGTCATGAGCGACAAGCATCCGCCGCTTTACAATTACTTCAAGCAGCTGTTCGCGCAGGTTACGAATCCGCCGATTGATTCCCTGCGTGAAAAAATTGTTACCGACACGACAGTCTATGTCGGAACAGACGGAAATCTTCTTGAACCTAAAAGCGCGAACTGCACAGTACTTGAGATAAACAATCCGATTCTGACCGGTGTCGATATGCTCAAGCTCAAGAACCTGAACCGCCCCGG
Organism: Treponema sp. UBA792; assembly: GCA_002296965.1. Classification (GTDB taxonomy): domain Bacteria; phylum Spirochaetota; class Spirochaetia; order Treponematales; family Treponemataceae; genus Treponema_D. The sequence continues at coordinate 43,537 of DBIW01000027.1, forward strand.
ATTAAAAACTGCGGTTGTTTCCCTTTTGTATTATAAGAACACTTCGCTTAAAGAAGCCTTGGACAATATTTTTGTCGCAATCGAGCGTGAATATCACAACGGAAGCAACATAATCATTTTGAGCGACCGCGGAGTTGACGAAAACCACGTCGCCGTTCCAAGCCTTCTTGCCGTAAGCGGAGTTGAGCAGTACTTGATCCGCACAAAAAAGAGAACCGCAATTTCAATCATCCTTGAGTCAGCGGAAGTCAGAAATGTCCATCAGGCAGCGATGTGCCTGGGCTACGGAGCGCGCGCGGTGAATCCTTATCTTGCCCACGAATGCATTGCCGAGCTCATTGACCAGAAGCTTTTGGACAAGGATTACCACACCGCAATCGAAGACTACAACAAGGGAATCATAAACGGAATTGTAAAAATCGCCGCAAAGATGGGAATCTCAACAATTCAGTCTTATCAGTCCGCGCAGATTTTCGAGGCAATCGGAATCAGCAAAGATGTAATCGATGAATACTTTACAAACACAGTCAGCCGCGTTGGCGGAATCGGTCTGAAAGAAATTGACGAGGATGTGAACTTCCATCACAACAAGGCATTTGATCCGCTCGGTCTTGCCGTGAACACTCATCTTGATTCTGTTGGAAACCACAAACTGCGCCGCGGACCGACTTGCGAGGATCATCTTTACTCTCCTGAAACAATTATCGCCTTGCAGGAAGCTACCCGCACAGGAAGCTACGAAAGATTCAAGGAATACACAGCCTTGGTTGACGACAATGCGCATCCTCACACTTTGCGCGCAATGCTCAAATTCAGTTTTCCTGAAGGAAAAGAAATCAGCATAGACGAAGTTGAGCCGGTTTCCGAAATTGTAAAGCGGTTCAAGACTGGAGCTATGAGCTACGGTTCAATTTC
>DBIW01000024.1 GCA_002296965.1 Treponema sp. UBA792
TGGAGGAAAAATGAAAAAGATTCTTACAGTTGCGGTCAGTGTTCTGCTTATCGCCACATCAGCGTTTGCCGCCGGAAAAAAGAAGGATTCAAAGAAGTCGAATCTCAGGGTCGGAATGGTTACGGACTCAGGAACAATCGACGACAAGTCTTTCAATCAGGGAACTTGGGAAGGAATTTTGCGCGCCCAGAAGGACATGGGAATAAAGACAAAGTACCTCAAGCCTGCCGGAACAACCGAGGCGGATTATCTTAAGGAAATCGGAAACCTTGCGGATGCCGGCTATCAGATGATTATCTGTCCGGGATTCAAATTCGAGACGGCCGTTTATGCTGCTCAGAAAAAATATCCGAATGTTCTTTTTGTTCTTCTTGACGGAAAGCCTCACACGGCGGACTACAGCACTTTTGAGACTGCGAAGAACACTGTCGCCGTCTCATGGCTTGAGCAGGAGTCAGGATTTGTCGCAGGAGTCGCGGCGGCGGTTCAGATTAAGGAAGGAAAATTCGGATTCATCGGCGGAATGGAAATTCCTGCGGTTCAGAAATTCAACTGGGGATGGCAGCAGGGAATCGCCTATGCGAACGCCAACTACGGAACAAAGATTTCAATTGATGCGGAGAACGTCGTCTATCAGGGAACATTCTCTGACGTTGCTGCAGGACAGCAGCTTGCGGCCTCAATGTACGACAAGGGCGTTAAGGTTGTGTTCGCGGCTGCAGGCGGTGTAGGAGTCGGAGTCATCAACGAGGCAAAGACACGCCGCTCGACAGGAAAGGATGTGTGGATGGTCGGAGTTGACGTTGACCAGTACAATGATGGAATCTACGCCAAGGGAAAAAGCGCGGTTCTCACTTCCGCACAGAAATTCCTTGACCGCGCGTCCTACGATATGATTGAGGCCCAGCTTGTAGGAAAATTCCCGGGCGGACAGGAGCTTGAGCTTTCTGCGGCGAACGACGGAATCGGAATTCCTGTTAAGAATCCTAACCTTTCTGCGGACGCGCAGAAAAAGGCTGACGAGGTTCTTGCCCTCATAAAATCAGGCGAAATCAAAGTCGCGGCTTCAGGTGACGGACTCATAAAATAAAATCAGAATTTCATCTTGAAACAAGCCTTCGGCGTAAAAACCGGAGGCTTATTTTTTTTGCACGGAATCCGTTTGCTGTGATATAATTTCGTATTGAGATTGGAGTAAAAATGGGCGCAGACAACTACGTGATTGAGATGCTCAATATCAGGAAGGAGTTTCCGGGTATTGTTGCAAACGATGATATTACGCTTAGGGTGCGGGACGGAGAGGTCCATGCGATTCTAGGCGAGAATGGGGCCGGAAAATCCACGCTGATGAGCATTTTGTTCGGGCTTTATCATGCGGACAGGGGAACTATAAAAATCCGCGGAAAGGAAGTTTCCATAAAAAATCCGAATGACGCGGCTCGTCTTGGAATTGGAATGGTTCACCAGCATTTTCAGCTTGTGGCTAATTTTACGGTTACGGAGAACATCATCCTCGGAAAGGAAGGCGGATTTGTTCTGCACAGAAAGGAGGCTTCCGCAAGAATAAAAGCGTTGAGCGAGAAGTACGGACTGAACATCGATCCTGACATGAAGATTGAGGACATTTCCGTGGGAATGCAGCAGCGTGTCGAGATTCTGAAAATGCTTTACTGCGACGCTGACATTCTGATTTTTGACGAGCCGACGGCGGTTCTGACTCCGCAGGAAATTGACGACCTCATGCGGATTATCAGGAATCTTGTGAAGGAAGGAAAGTCCGTCATAATAATCACGCACAAGCTGAACGAGATAAAGGCAGTCGCTGACCGCTGCACGATTATCCGCCGCGGAAAACTGATTGACGTTGTGGATGTCGCCTCAACTGATGCCGCTCTTATGGCTGCGAAAATGGTCGGACGTCCTGTGAATTTCAAGGTTGAAAAGTGCGCTCCAAAAATCGGGCGGCCTGTGCTTGAGGTGAAGAATCTTTGCGTGATGAATACAAAGAAAGTTCTGGGCGTGAAGAATTTCAGCCTTGCGGTTCATGAGGGCGAGATTGTCGGGCTTGCGGGTGTTGACGGAAACGGGCAGACTGAACTTGTCGAGGCGATCTGCGGACTTGTTCCTGTGGAAAGTGGCTCTGTCATTATTGACGGAACGGATGCGACAAATCTGACTGTGCGCAAAAGAAACGGGCTGGGGCTTGGCCATATTCCTGAGGACAGAATCAAGCGCGGACTTATAGCCTCAATGCGGATTGCCGAGAACATGGTGGTAAAGTCGTATTACAAGAAGCCTTTCAGCAGAAACGGAATCCTTAATTTTCCGGAAATCAATTCGTATTCATCGGATGTTGTCCGGAAATTCGACGTGAGATCCGGAGAAGGAATAAATTCTCCTGCCGGAAAACTTTCAGGCGGAAACCAGCAGAAGCTGATTGTCGGCCGCGAGATTTCCATAAATCCAAAGCTTCTGATTGCGGTTCAGCCTACGCGCGGTCTTGATGTGGGCGCGATTGAATATATCCATAAGCAGATTGTGGCGCACCGGGACAAGGGAAACGCAGTGCTTCTTGTTTCTCTTGAGCTTGACGAGATTTTCAACCTGTCGGACAGAATCGCCGTCATTTCAGGCGGAGAACTGATGGACATTGTGGACACATCTTCGACCGACGAACATTCCGTGGGACTTATGATGGCCGGCGTGAGGAAAGACAAATGATTACTAAAAAAATATTTTCTGCAGAAAGAACGGAGGAGAGAAAGAGCGGACCGTTCCTGATTGCGCTGAGCGCGGTTGTGCTCGGACTTGCCGCGGGCGGACTTCTCATGCTTTTCATCGGGGAAAATCCGTTTGAGGCCTACGCATATATTTTCAGGGGCGCGCTGATGAACCGCGAGAGAATCGGAAACACTTTTGCCACCGCCA
>DBIW01000044.1:0-349 GCA_002296965.1 Treponema sp. UBA792
GCGTTGAGGATTCCTGGATTGAGCCTTCTTCACGCATAAAAAATTTCAAGGAATTCCACAATCATCTTAACGACAAGGAACGGCGTGAGCAGGCGGCAAGATGCATGAACTGCGGAGTTCCGATGTGCCAGAGCGCAATCAAGCTTGCCGGAATGGTGACGGGATGTCCGCTCCACAATTTTATTCCTGAATGGAACGATGCGCTTTACAAAGGCCAGTACGACATGGCGGCTTGGAGGCTTCTAAAAACCTCAAGCTTCCCGGAATTCACAGGAAGAGTCTGCCCCGCATTGTGCGAGAAAGCCTGCAACTGCGGAAACGGCGGCGACATAAAGGAAGCTGTAACAAT
>DBIW01000044.1:431-1462 GCA_002296965.1 Treponema sp. UBA792
GAGTCAGGCTACATGAAGCCTCAGATTCCGAAAGTCAGAAGCGACAAAAAAATCGCGGTAATCGGCTCAGGCCCTGCAGGACTTGCCGTCGCAGATTTGTTGAACCGGCGCGGACACAATGTAACCGTCTACGAGCGCGACGACAGAATCGGCGGACTTCTGATGTACGGTATTCCGAACATGAAGCTGGACAAAAAAATCGTGGAACGCAGAATCAATCTTATGAAAGCGGAAGGAGTTACATTCATAACGAACGCCGATGTCGGACGCAATGTGGATGCCAAACAGCTTCTTTCTGAATACGATGCGGTCGCCTTGTGCTGCGGAGCAAAAAAAGCGCGTCCACTGTCCGCACAAGGAAGCGACGCGCAGGGAATAATGTTCGCCGTGGACTGGCTCAAGAGCGTTACAAAAAGCCTTTTGGACTCAGATTTTTCAGACAAGAATTTCTTTGACCCTAAAGGAAAGCACGTGGTAATTCTTGGTGGCGGAGACACAGGAAACGACTGCACAGGCTCAAGCATAAGACTCGGGGCAGCAAGCGTAACCCAACTTGAAATGATGCCTTGTCCTCCGACAGAACGTCAGCCGAACAATCCGTGGCCGCAGTGGCCAAAAGTCCTCAAGACAGACTACGGCGCACAGGAGTCAATTGAAAAGTTCGGGCATGATCCGCGCGTTTACAAAACAACAATCAAGGAAGTTTATCAGAAAGACGGAAAAGTCTGCGGAATAAAAACAGTTCAAGTTGAATTCAAGAATGTAGACGGAAAACGCACTCTCTGCGAAATCGAAGGAAGCGAAAAAGAACTTCCAGCCGACTTGATTTTGATTGCCGCGGGATTTCTTGGCTGCGAAGATTACACCGCAAACGCATTCGGCGCGCCGCTTTCCGCAAGAAACACAGTCGCAACTTCCGGCGCAAGCTCATACTTCACGGGAATAGACAAAGTCTTTACAGCAGGCGATATGCACAGAGGCCAGTCGCTAGTTGTCTGGGCGATTGCAGAAGGAAGAGAATGCGCAAGGGA
>DBIW01000044.1:1512-18000 GCA_002296965.1 Treponema sp. UBA792
GATGAATACCTGATGGGATATTCAAATCTGTAGGGCGGATTTTCGGTCAGGTGGCGGCGATTCTGTTTCTTGACTAAAATTCCGCGCTTTATTAGTATATGGCTGTTTTCATGAGAATTCATGGAAACAGTTTTTTTGTCCATTGGGTTAGTATGAACTAACCTGATTCATGCGCGCTTTATCAGTTTCCGATGTCCTGTTTGGGACTGCGGTTTCAGAATTCAGGGGGAAAAATGGGAGCCACTGCTGTCATCTGTCTTGTTCTTGTTGTTGTCGTGATTTTCGCCATAAAAGGAACGGTTCACCGCATAAGGCACGGTTCGTCCTGCTGCGGTGAGCGCGATGTTCCGGAAAAAAACGTCAGGGTCGCCGACAGAAACAAGTCGCACTATCCTTTTGTCTATACGGCGGACATCGGCGGAATGACCTGTCAGAACTGCGCCCGTCATCTGGCGAATGCGCTGAATTCCGCGGACGGAATTTGGGCGGATGTCAGTCTTGCGGACAAAAAGGCGCGGATAAGGTCAAAGAGGATTCTCTCCGCAGCTGAGGTTTCCGGAGCAGTCGAGGGCGCGGGCTACAGGATGCTTTCGTTTGTCGAGAGCCGCTGACAAGGTTTTTTGCCGCCGTGACGGTCTGCGTCTCCATTGTAAAAAAAATGGTGAATTCGCTATAATATGCGGAATTCCGTGGCGTCTGCCATCGGTTTTATATGCTTTTATTGGAGGATTTTATGACAGAAGGTGGAAAGAAATTTCTGTTGGGAGTTGTCGTGGGAGTCGCCGCGGCCGCCATCGTAAAGACAGGCACATTCCGCAAAGGCTGCGCCAAACTTGTGGCCGGCGGACTTCAGCTCAAGGATGATGCCGCGGAGTATTTTGAGACAATCAAGGAAGATGCCGAGGACGTCAAGGCGGAAAGGGACGCTCGGGCCAAGGCGTAGGATTCGATGAACTTTTCAGTAAAGCATTCTCTGCCGGGCCGGATCCGGATAAGCTACAACAAGCACGAGGTAACTGCAAAGCAGGCGGCTCTGGCTCAGAGTCTGCTTGCTGAACAGGACGGGATGACGGATGTTTCCGTAAACTACACGACGGGAACATTCCTTGTCTACTACGACACATCAAAATTTACAGAAAAAATGGTGGAGTCATATTTTATGGCTCTGTCGGACAAATATCTTGATGACCAGGAGCTTCTTGATGCGGTTCCTGAACCTGAACCTCAGGAAAATCTCCTTTACACGCTTGCCGTAATGACGGCATCGCATTATCTCAAGCAGCTTCTTCCGGCTCCAGTGAGAATTCTGCTGCGTGTGTACAATCTTGCTCCAAGAATTCTAAAGGGGCTCGGTTCCGTGGCGAGGGGAAATCCTTTCCGCTCGGAGGTTCTTGATGCGGCCGCAATAACGATGGCCGTAGCAACCGGAGACGCGCGTACAGCGGCGAATATAAATTTCCTGCTGGATATAGGCGATACAATAGAAGAATTCACGAAGAAAAAATCATACAGCGATCTTGCCGGAAGGCTCATCTCGGAAAATGATTCCGTCCAGCTTGTTGACGGCAACATCGAGCGGAAAATCCCGCTTTATATGCTCAAGGTGGACGACACGGCCGTTGTCCGCACCGGAGGACTTGTTCCTGCCGACGGAACGGTAGTCCGCGGCGAGGGTCTTGTGAATCAGGCTACAATCACCGGCGAGCCGCTTGCCGTGGAGAAACGCGGCGGCGATACGGTCTATGCCGGAACTGTCGTTCAGGAAGGCGAGATTTATATACGCGTAAGGGCTGTGGGAAGCCAGACAAAGGTTCAGAACATTCTTGATATGATAGATTCCTCCCAGCAGCTGAAGGTCTCGTCCCAGATACGTTCGGAACGTCTTGCCGATCAGCTTGTAAGGTACAATTTCCTTCTTTCGGCCGCGGTTTTCCTGTTTACCGGAAGCCTTACAAAAGTTATGGCTACTCTGATGGTGGATTATTCCTGCGCGATGAAGCTTGCCGCCCCGATTGCGGTTCTGAGCGCCATGAAGGAGGCCGCCGGTTATGGAATCGCCGTAAAAGGCGGAAAATTCCTTGAGGACGCGTTCCGTGCCGATACCGTTGTGCTTGACAAAACCGGAACTCTCACCGAGGCGGCGCCGAAACTTTCCGGGATAACGGTGTTCGGCGGACATACCGAGAATGAGATTCTTGCGCTGGCGGCCTGTCTTGAGGAGCATTTTGCGCATCCTGTGGCATCGGCTCTTGTTCAGGCTGCGCGCGAGCGCGGACTTCAGCATCCGGAGGAGCACGCGAAAGTCGAGTATGTAGTCGCGCATGGAATTGTCACCACGCTGAAAGGCAGAAGGCTGCTGATCGGAAGCCGTCATTTTGTGTTTGACGATGAGAAGGTCGCGCGTCCCGCGGAGCTTGACGGAATAATGAAAAACGCGCTTGAACGCGGGGAGTCGCTGCTTTATCTTGCGGAGGATGACAGACTGATCGGAATTTTCGCCGTTACGGATCCTGTAAGACCGGATGCCGCCGCCATAATCCGCAGCCTGCATAAAAGCGGAATCGTAAACTGCACGATGATAACCGGTGACGATGAGGGCGCGGCAAAAACTGCGGCCGCCGCAACCGGTGTGGACCATTATATCTCGCATGCGCTTCCGGAAGATAAAGTCGCGTATATAACGGAACAGAAGGCCGCCGGTCACAAGGTGATAATGATAGGCGACGGAATAAATGACGCTCCGGCGCTTGCCGCCGCTGATACGGGAATCGCCATGGGTGACTGCGCCGCGATAACCGGCGAGACGGCGGACATCGTGCTTTCGGCGGAAGACGGGCTTGAGGGGCTTTACCGTACAAGACTGATGGGCCGCCGCCTTATGGAAAAGATAGACATGAACAACAGGCGCATAGTGGCGGTGAACACTGCTCTTATGGCGCTTGGACTTTTCGGTCTGATAACTCCGTCGGCAGCGGCGCTTCTGCATAACGCCTCCACGGTGGCATTCAGTGTCCGCGCGGCGCAGCCGCTTCTTGTGCGGAAGGAGAGCTGATGCAGATTTCGTATTTTCCGGGGAGGCTGCGTGTCAGGGATCCCATTTTCAGGAATGACGAGATCCGCAGCGCGGCGGAGTCGGTCGTAAGGATAATATGCAGCCGTGCGGAAATCACATATACCGAAAAGACTTCTGGAATTCTTGCCGTCTATCCTCCGGAATCAGTGGACATCGAACGTCTTAAGGAATTTGTTCCGTACCTGCTGAAAATCGAGCCGAAGGTACGCTTCTATACGCCCAAGAAAAAACAGGCGGTTCTTGCCGGAATAGAGGAGATCCGGCGCAAGGCTGAGGAGATGTTTACGGAAAAGGAATGAGCATGGCTTTTTATTGCCTGTATTGATTCGTTTTTTACTTGAAAATATCCTGCCAATGCCTTAGACTGATACGAAATGCATAAGGTCAAATATCCTGTTGGTCTTAAACTAATCGTCATCATTACACTTCTGATTATAGTCTCTTTGGGTACGACCACCGCCGTTGTCACTTACAATGTGAGCGGCGATGTGCGCGTCACTGCCGAGGAGAACAATTATACGATGAATTCCCGTTCCGCCTCCGCCGCGGAGTCAGAGCTGTCTACAATAAGGGCGAACGTCTTTCTTCTTCTTGACATGCTGAATTCGGCCGGAGGCCAGGCCGCGCTTATAAGACAGACGGCCGCTTTCTTCTTTGAGCGCAACCAGAATATGGCCGCGGTTGTCCTTCATGACTGCGACACTGATTCTGATATGCATTTTTTCCTGAACAACCGCTTTTTCGTGTCGAACGAGCTTGACACTTCGGCCGTGCGGAAATTCATGGAGATGAATTCGGACTATATCGGCAAGGCATCCGGAGGAGAATCGTTCATCCTGAACGCCGCTCCTGTCTTCGGCCAGGCGGTTCTGGGAATGATTTATCCCTGGAAGGACAGCGGACGGAATCAGGTTGCGGTCATGCTTTTTTCTGCCGAGCAGCTGTCAAACACTTTCGGCTCCGGCTCGGTGAACGAGTCGTTCATGATAAACCATGACGGCGATGTTCTTGTCCACAATGACTTCAATTTTGTCCTTGCCGGCGTGAATCTTTCGTCTATGCCTCTGGTGGATATTATGCGCCGGAACAATGACAATTCGCGGCAGGTGATGTACCGCGGTTCCGACGGTGTCGATTATTTCGGGGCGTACAGCAAGCTTTCTGTCTGTGATTCGAGCGTTTTCACCGTTGTTCCGGCTCCTGTCGTGTTTGAGCCGGTCTATGCGACGCTCCGCAGAAACATCTACATAGCGGCGGCCGTCCTTTTCCTTTCGGTCATTCTTGTGTGGTTCTTCTCAAAGACAATCAGCCGTCCTGTCACCGAGCTTACGGCGGCCTCCGATGAGATTCTGAAAGGAAATTATCTTGTCAAGCTGAAGATCCGGACACATGATGAAATCGGTCTCCTTACGAGCCGCTTTATGGACATGGGAAAGGGACTTGACGAGCGCGAGAAGCTTAAGGACACGTTCGGACGGTTCATCAACAAGGATATTGCCGAGAAAGCCATGCGCGGAGAGCTTGCGCTCGGAGGAGAGACAAAGAATGTGACGATTTTCTTCTCCGACATACGCTCATTCACCGCGATTTCAGAAAAGCTTGAGCCGTTCGAGGTCGTCGAATTCCTGAATGATTATATGACGCGGATGGTTGAATGTATAAATGCGACTTCCGGCGTTGTTGATAAATTCATCGGAGACGCGATTATGGGTGTTTGGGGCGCACCGGTTTCGGCAGGTTCGCCGCAGCAGGATGCCCTGAACTGTGTCCGCGCCGCGCTCATGATGAGATATTCCCTCCATAAATTCAATGAGGGCCGGGGCGGAGACAAGAAGCCGCTTATCAGAATCGGCTGCGGTATAAATACAGGTCCGGTTGTCGCCGGCCAGATAGGCTCGGACAAGAGGATGGAATATACGGTCATCGGAGACGCCGTTAATTTTGCGTCCAGAACCGAGGCTCTCAACAAGCCGCTTCATACGGATATTCTTATTACGGAAAATACATACCAGCTGGTAAAGGATTTTATCGTGGCGGAGGAAATGCCTTCCGTCACCGTAAAGGGAAAATCCAAGCCGGTGAAGATGTTCGCCGTTGTAAATATGCCCGGAGCAAAGGATATTCCCGGTGCTGGAGCGGACGGTCCAAAAACGATGGCGGAAGTGAGAGAGTTCCTCGGTATAGAGGCTCCGGATCTGGCCGAGGTCAATGTAAATGAAGAAGAGAAAAAGTATAAAATCAAAGGCCAGTAGCGCGCTTTTTCTCCTGTTCTGTCTGTTCGGGGAAACGCTGAGTCTATGGCTCTACTGGAACGATTTGAATTCCAGTTTCTCACATTCCGATGCTCTCCAGATTGCGACTGTAACGTTCAAGCACCGCGTCGCGCAGCGGAAAATCATGGACAGGCTTGTATGGGACAGGCTTCAGCAGAACGGCCCTCTTTATAACGGAGATACAATCCGTACCGCTCCTGGCTCCGAGGCGGTAATCGTTTTTAATGACAATGTCGTGATTGAGCTTGAGGAGACTTCAATCGCGCAGATTTTTCTTACGGATACGGGCGGAACTTCCGTTGATTTTGCAGGCGGAGGAATTTTTGTCGATTCATCTGCTGCGGAAAACGCTGTCACGCTCAAAAGCGGAGGAGCCTCGGTAAAGCTTGATGCAGGCGGATCGATGTCCGCGGCTGCCGGAAGACAGGATTCCGGACTTTCGGTAAAAATGATAGAAGGATCCGGTGTGCTCTCCTCCGGCGGCGGAACAACTGCCGTTAACGGCGGAGAAAGCCTGTCCGTCATATCCGGCGGAAGCGTGGAGAAAAGTCTTGTCACCGTCACCGCGCCTAAGCCCGGAGAACGGATTCTGAATTTCTCAGATGGAGGAACAGTTCCCGTCACGTTCCGGTGGACTGAATCGGAATTTCCTGAGAATTCATCGCTTGTGCTGGAGACCGCGGAGGATAAGGATTTTTCTTCCATATTATCATCGCAGTCTTTTACGTCAGGAAATTCAGCGTCCTTGGAGATGGCGGACGGAACAACTTTCTGGCGGACCCGCATATCCTCCAGCGGAAAAACTGTTCCCGGCGGCGAAAACAGCGGGCGTATTTCTGTCCTTCCCGCGAAGAAACCGGAGCCGGTCGTTCCGGCTGAAAACGATACCTTCTTCTACCGGAAAAAAACGCCGGTCCTGCGTTTTGTCTGGAACGGTGATGAATATACCCAGTATTATATTTTCGAGGTTGCGGACAATCTTCTGATGTCATCTCCTGTCATTTCGGTAAGGACATCGAGAACCTCAAACATCGTAAGCACGCTGGATGAGGGCACCTGGTACTGGCGTGTGACTCCGGTCTATCCGTCCGTAGTGACCGGAACCGCCGCTCCGTCGGACGTCTTCTCATTCAACATAAAAAAACGGGGTGAGCTGAAGGCTCCGTCACTCAGAATGCCTTCGGCGAACGGTTTCGTGGATGTTTCGGCATCGGCGGAAAGCAGGAGAACCGTATTCTCCTGGGACAACAGTCCTGAGGCGGTGTCCTACACGTTCTGTCTTTCCGGCGGCACACCGGAGTCTGAGCCTATCGTCTCGGAGAAGATTTCGGAGAACTATTTTCCGCTTGATCTTAACAGAACCGCCCTTGACGAGGGACTTTACTGGTGGTGGGTCTATCAGACTGATTCTGAGGGAACCGACTCGCCCATATCCGAAAAGAGGCAGTTTGTCGGAATCGAGGGCGAGGTCATGTTCAGAACCGTGTTCCCTCCCGAAGGCTATTCTTTCGCGGAATCCTTTATGTACGACACCAAATTCACCTGGAAGAACAATGTTCCGGGCGGACTTGTCTTCCAGATTGCAAGAGACAGCGGATTCAGGAACGTTGTCTTCAGCGAGAGATACGATTCCTCAAAGACCGGACAGAGCGGAATGACGCTTGCTCCGGGAACATACTGGTGGAGGATTGTGTCGGGCATAAGCGGAGACGGAAGCGTCCGCCTCGAAAGCGAGCCGAAAAAATTCTCCGTTGTTCCGCCGCTTGATGCGCCGCGCGTGACTGTTCCGTCTGTGAATTCAAAAGTCGTGATACGCCCTGAGACTCCGGTCCGCTTTGAGTGGCTGCCTGTCGAAGGCGCGGACTATTATCAGGCTGTCATAACGCCGTCCGGAAACACCGGGAAGGAGATTTACAGGAACAACATGATTTCCGATTCCGGCTTTGAATTCGATTTCCTTGACGTCCCGAACGGATTCTACAGGCTTTCGGTTCAGGGTGCGGCCGTGGAAAATGAGATGTCCACAAGGCGGAGCGGCTTTATCTCGGACGTGATTTTCGAGGTAAGGCAGGTGCGTCCGGTCACACTTGTTTCTCCGGCCCGCGGAGCTGATTTTGACGGAATAACGGCTTTTACCGATCCCGCATCGCTTGAATGGAAGCTGCCCGAAATTCCTGCTGCGGAGGAGATTGTCGTGGCAAGAACTCTGAAGGCGGTTCCTGATGAATACGGCGGAATTTCCGGTGACGGCGGAAACATCGTTGTAAGGCAGAAGGTGACAGGTTCCGTTTTCCGGCTGCCGCGTCTGCGCGAGGGAACATATTACTGGAATGTCCTTGCGAAAACCACGGATGACATAGACATATCATCGCTGATGCGGCGGTATTTTACGGTTCAGGAAATGGAGAAGCTGGCGGCTGTCGGATTCATGAAGCCGGAGGACGGATTTGTTTTTGACATAAAATATCTTAAGAATTCGCTTGCGGCGGAATTCTCCTGGCCGCAGGTTCCCGATGCCGACAGCTATAATTTTGTGCTGGCACGTGTCCTTCCTGACGGCGGAAATGAAGTGATATTCGCGGATAATCTGCGGAAAAATTCATACAGAATCGACAGCCTCTCAGTCCTGGACGAGGGAGAATTCTTCTGGTCGGTGGAGCCGGTACAGCATTTTGGCGATAACGAGATTCTCCGTTATGGAGAGAAGACCTCGGCGGAATTCCGGATCGAGCTTCCGGAAATCGAGACCCAGGTTAAAAAATGGAGCGGAGAAAGATATGGCAACTGAGTTCAGGCGTTTGTCCATTTTCCTGTTTCTCGTTTTGCCTCTCTTTTTCCGCGCTGAGATTCATGCGCAGGATGCTGGGAGCGCCGCGGAGTCCCGGGAAATCCAGCAGATTGATGAGCTTGGCTATCAGGTTCAGACCGATGAGAACGGCGATGAGTACATCGCGCAGCGTTTTGAGTGGAACAGGGTTGAATTCATAGACAGATACGAGCTTGTGCTTGAGGAGAAGGCGGAGGACGGAGAATTTGTTCCGGTCAGCGGAAGCCCCTTCGTTACGAAGGATAACGTCATGGACATGAGTCTTCCCGCAGGAACATACAGATACTGCGTGTCGGTCTTCAATTTTTTCGGAAAGGCGGCTTTCACCACGGAGATGACGGAATTCACCCTTAAAAAGGCGGTCAAGCCGAAAATAGATTCCGTTCGTCCCGATGTGATTTATCTTGACGAGGAGAACGACGGAAAGTTTACGGTGTCGGGCCGAAATTTTCTTGAGGATTCGGTTTTTTCCCTTGATTTTCTGCTGATGAAGTACGGGCCGAAGGAAGTGTCCGCCGCGCAGAACGGCCGGAGCGCCCATCTTCTGTTTGATCCTGGAATTTTTGACACCGGAACGATGAATCTTACGGTCACAAATCCGGGAGGATTCGCGTCGCGCCATCCGGTTACAGTAAAATTCAAAAAGTGTTATGATCTGGATGTCGCCGTGGGCTATTCGCCTGCGCTGTCGCTTTATGACGAGACAATCGGAAAATATTTTTCCGGAAATGACGGGGGATTCGGATTTTTTCCGTTAGGCGCGGATGCGCTGGTGAATTTTCTTCCGGTAAAGAGGAGAATCGGATATTTCGGCGGCGGAATCAAGGTCAGCTTTTTCCGTCTTGCCTATAATATCCCTGAATATTCGGTAAGCTCCAACGTGTTAAACGGCTCGCTGATGTTCGTGTATCAGCGTCCTCTCTATAAAAGGAAGCTTATTCTGGAGCTTCACGGTGGCGCCGGAATCTTCGCATTCCAGAATATGTATTTTGAGTTTGTCAACGGAGTTCAGTCCGAGCCGCTGAATTCGCTTAACGTGTCGGTTTCTGCCGGAATGTCCGTGCAGTTTTACATAACAAAAAGGCTTTATGCCGAGGCCGGCTGCGACTTTGTCCACGTGTTCGGCTATAAGATGCCTTCCGGTCTGCTGCTTCCTGCCGCGAGAATCGGATGGCAGTTCTGAGTGTCTGTTTTGGAGAATTTATGAGGAATTTTGTAAAAAGACATGATTTTCTCGTTCTTCCGGCTGTCCCTTTTCTGTTTCTTCTTTTTTCATGTGAATTTTTTACGGTCGATGTGAAGGATTATCTTAAGGACAACACCGAGAACGCCGCGATAATGAAGTACGAAATCATTTCCGGAACCTGTCAGACGGATCCTTCGGGGAGAATCAATGTATCCTCCGAATCCGATGTCTCCGTCCGGCTTATGATGCGCAATCCTCAGCGGTTCGCTTTTCTTCCGTCCTCGAATATGTTCCTTGAGCTGCAGAATCTGGACGATGATTCGGTGATGAGCGAGTTCAGCGCGAAGCCTGACCGTTCGCTTGTTCTGCTTGAGCAGAGCGCGTCCGACTATTCTGACCTGATTCTTACTTATCCTTCCGGATTTCTTGTCTCGGTGGAGACAGGATTTGACATATCACCGCAGATAAGGCTGCGGCATCCTGTGTCGGCCGCCGATTTCGGTGCGTACGACGGTCTTAAAATAGTCTGCAACTCGCCTCCGCCTCCGATTTACGGTGCGGTAGTGTATGTTGACAGCAGCAGCCAGCCGAACAAATATGTGGTTCTTTTCAATATGCCGTCAAAAAGCCTGCTTTCTGGAATTCACCGCGACATATCCTCCATAAAAATAAACGGCGCCGAATATGATGTTACGGTGAATTCCGATGACGGAACATTTGCTTTTGGAGGCGACGCTTTCCGCATAGGCGACTATTCGTCGGATTCCTCCGGGTATTCAAAGCTTTCCGCCGAATTCAAGGTGAGCGGCCAGCCTGCGATTTTCGAGACCGGAGACATTCTCAGTGACGAGCTTAAGCAGTATTCGATTGCGCTGACAGACCGGAACGGACTTTCGACGGAAATAGTCACAAGCTCCAAGTCGGTCCGGCTTGATGATGTCGTCCTTACGGATCTGGACGGAAATGTGATAAATTCCGGAGACTCCGTCGGTCAGGACGAGGGCAGCTCCTACGCGACAATAACGTTTACTCCGGCTGTCACTGTCACGAATCCGGACACGGGAGCGGTCGAGGACACTTCCGATTCTGTCGTCGTGTATGAGGTTTATCAGGGAACGGACGACAGCGGAAAATCCCTTTACAGCGGAAGAAATTCCGGCGGACCGCTGAGCCTGAAAATTCCTGCGGGCGAGGTTTTTGTCCGTGTGTATTCACATAAGGACCTTTTTGCGGATTCCGTGCCTGTGGAATACGGACTGAGAATCCTGAAGTCAAGAATCTATGTCTCTCCCGACGGAAGCGACACCGACAACAACGGAAGCGAGAATTCTCCTTTTGCCACGGTAACAAAGGCGCTTGCGGAATTCTCCGACATAACGGCCGGAAATACAGTTTATCTTACCGGAAACATTTCCGATTCGCCTGAATTTACGGAAGCCGGAGCGGATGTCACGGTCAAAGGAGACGGAAATTCAATTTCCGGCGCAGCAGTCTCGGCTCCGGGCGGAAATATCACTTTTGACGGACTTAACGTCAAAGGAAATCTTACGGTGACCGGCGGAACTCTTTCCATGCAGGGCGGAAGCGTGTCCGGGGAGGTCGCGCTGAGCGGCGGAAAGCTCCTGCTTTCGGATGCCGCGGTCAGCGGCGCGGCGGAATATTCCGGCGGAGAATTCGTGCTGTGCGGAGGAACTGCGATAAGCGGCGGAATAAAAATCAGCGGAAGCGGTCTTTTGATAGCGGTGAAGAGCCTTACGTCCGAAAAAGTGGCGGAGATTTCCGGAGTCGACGGCTGGAGCAAAGGCACGGCTGTCCTTGTCTCTTATGACGGAGACGACGCGCCGATGAGCGGAACCGTGCGCCGCTTTACGCTTGATTCGGAAAAATGGATTCTGACAGAGGACTCTTCCGGAAGCAGAGGCGTTTTGAATTCCTCCGGCGGAAGCATCGCCGTCCGGAACCGCGAGGTGACGCTGAGCCTGGACACAAATAATATTTCTCCGGGCGGAAAAATCACGGTATCCGCAGCCGTCACGGACAGGGACACAGGTAAGGAGATTCAGGCGGAAAGCTCGGAATTCGAGGACTGGGAGCTGAGGATATACAACCACGGCACAGACACCGGAGCGGTCCAGTCGGGAAACACAGTGACCGTGCCCGGAGCGGATTCCGGTTGGCCGGCGGACACATATCACCTTTTCGTCAGCGTGAAGTACGGCGGAACCGTCTGGAGTTCCACATTTGAAATCACGGTCGGGGAATAGCCGTCCGGACGGAATTCCAGCGGCCTTAAAGGAGGCATGATAAAAATTGCATCCGTGTAATTTTTATCATTAAAAGTCTGCGGACCTTTTATGGGGGAGCTAATGAATGAGAATATTTTTTGCGCGGAATCAGGTTTCTGTACCGTGGCGGCGTACGGAGATGAAGGACGCGCCGGAAGACCGCATTCCGCTTCTTGGATGAAAGCGCTGCCGCTCGTGCTTCTTGCGGTGATTTTGGGCGGCTGCGGAAATATGTTCGGCGGCAAGGAGCACGGCGGAGCTTCCGCGGAGTATGCCATAAAAGGAACATTTCTCGCGGACGGAGCGGTGCCCGGAATATACTCGGCGGACTGCTCCGGCGCGGGCGCAGAACGTTCGGCGGTCGCCGTGTACCCGGAAGCCGGCGCGATGAGCTATGCGGTGAAGGCCGTGAGCGTCACGGAGCCGTCGTCAGTGTATACGGCCGAGGTCAGCGGAAATTCGTTCTCGGTGAAACTGACCGAAGGAGCATGGACGGTTACCGCGGAGGGATTTTCCAGCGGGAAGCTGGTTATGCGCGGAACAGCCTCCGCCTCTGTCAGCGCGGAACGGCCGGTCGCGGACGGAATCACGGTAGAGCTTTCTCCTGTCTCGGAGGGAAGCGGCTCGGTCAGCCTTGCCCTGAACGCCGGGGACACAAGCGGAATCGCCTCGGTGGACGCGGAGCTCACAGCGTCCGGCAAAACGGATCCGCTCTGTTCGGAGCGGCTGGAGTTCCAGAACGGCCATGCCGAATTCAGGAAAACGGATGTGCCGTCGGGCGCATACACTCTGCGGCTGAATTTCTATTCCTCTGAGGACGCCTCCGGGAACAAAATTCTTCTTTACGCCGCCGAGGAGAAGGTGAACGTCTTTGACAATCTTGTGACCGACACCTGGCAGGGAAGCTCGGCGTATTTTACGGACGACGGAAAATTTACCGTGACGAAGGAGCTCGTGGACCGATTCTCCATGACGACATTTTTTGTCCAGGGCGGGGACGGCACATACAGTCCCGTATCGGCGGCATCAGACTCCAACCGCGGAACATATTTCGCGCCGCTGGCGACTGTCCAGGCGGCGGTCGACAGAATCGGACAGCTCAATGACGGCGCTACGGAATATAAGATTTATGTTGACGGGACAGTGACGGACTCCTCGGACGGCTCATACACAGCTGGAAACAATTATTCCCTGATAAACATCGCTCCGGCATCCGCAATGAAGATCGCGCTTGCGGCCTGGAAGACCGGCGCGAGGATTGACGCGGGCAGGGATTCGTCCAAAACCGGACGCGTGCTGTATGCAGGCGGAACGGGGCTGAGCCTTACTCTTTCCGGACTTGAATTCACGGGTGGATATGCGTACATCTCCGGAGACGGCGGAAAGGGCGGCGGAATTTTTGTCGCCTCCGGAGCGGAGGTTCTGATTGACGGCTGTAAAATCACCGGAAACACATCAAAAAATTCCGGTGGAGGAATATATTCCAAAGGAAATCTTACGGTGACCGGCGGAACGGAAATCAGCGGAAACAGATCCGCGTCGAGCGGAGGCGGAATCTGTTTTGCGGATGGAACTCTTTCCGTCCGCGGCGAGGCGCAGTCCCATGTCGTGATTTCTGGAAACACGGCGGAATCAGACGGCGGCGGCGGAATTTCTGCCGCAGAAACAGGAATAAAACTTTCTTTTGTGGATTTTACCGGAAATTCCGCGGGAACAAAGGGCGGAGGGATGGCCGTAAACGGAGGAAAAGACATAGCAGAATTTCGTGACGTAAGTTTTACCGGAAATTCGGCGGAAGACGGCGGTGGCGCTCATTTTCAGAATTCCTGTTTTACCGGAGGCTTTGCCTCCACATCGGTTACGGTAAGGGAAAACAAGGCCGGCAGCGCAGGAGCCGGACTGTTCATCTCGTCAGGCGGGGATTATACAAGTCTGTCCTTCGACGGTATTGAAGTCTCCGGAAATACCGCCAAAAATCCCGGAGACCAGATCAAAGGAACCGGAATCTACATAGAAAAAGGAGAAAAAAACTGCACGCTTGCGCTTGACGGCGCCAGCGAAATAGACGGAATCTACACGGCCTGCAAAGAAGAAAGCGGTAAAAAAGTCTATCCGTCGCTTAAAATCGGTGCGGATTTTTCTGCCGTATTGCCAATCCGTGTCGTTCTTGACAAGAACCCGGCAGATGCCGACATCGCCGCTCCGACGGTAATTCTGCAGCCTTCCGACGGAACTCTGTCCTGGACTGACTGCTCCGGTTTTCTGATTGATAACACCGCTCCGGGCGGAACAAGATTGTGGTGCATAAAACCGTCGTCAGACGGAAAAAGCGGAATTCTCGCGCTGTCCGGAGCCGCCGTCACCGCCGGATATTCCCAGCCGGAATACACTCTAACGCTTTCGCCTGCATTATTCAGTTCGGCCAAAACAGACAACAAAATTTCGCTTGCCGTAACAGAATCCGACGGAAACGCCGTTACGCCGGACTCTGTTGAATTCGCGCTTTATCAGAACAAAAATAAAGTTGCGGTTTTGCAAGGCGGACTGCTTCCATCTTGGATTCCGGCAGGAAACTATACCGTAATTGCCGCTGCAAAAATCGGCGGGTATTCCTATGACGTTGAAAAAAATATAATAATTTCGGAAAATATTGCAATATCATTCTTGACATCCGCGCCTTCCGCCAGTGATTTTCCAAAAATAACTGCAAGTTCTTCTCAAGAACTTGTTACTCTGTGTAGCTGGGTAAATTCCGGAAGCGACTTTGAAGGAATTACGATTACGCTTGTAGATGACATTGATTTGACAGATTGCACAGACTGGCAGCCGATTGGATTTGTTTCAGAAAGTGAAAATAGACCATTTAAAGGAACTTTTGATGGACAAGGACATTCACTTTCTTTTGATATAGGCAATATAGATTCTTCAAATAGATTTAGGAAGATTGGTGTTTTTTATAAAAATGATGGAGTAATTGAAAATCTTGTAATTAGTCAATATCTTCAAGATGGGAAAACTCTTATAATTTATGGTAATTCATCTCAATATGCATATTCTAATGCTGGCGGTGGCATTTGTATTGAAAATTCTGGAATTGTAAGAAACTGCATTAACAAGTCATCAATAATTGCTTCTACTTTTAGTGATATAGGTGGAATCTGTATGTCTAATGCGGAAACTGGCATTATTGAAAATTGCCTTTTTAGCGGAAGTATAACAATGAATGCAAAATGTTCCAACGGTGGAGATAATCAAAAGTCAGCTGGAATTTGTCCAAGGAATAATGGAATTATAAAAAATTGTGTAAGCAATGGTTCTATTACAACTGAAGCAGAAACAGATCAAAATCTGCCAGATGCAATATTAAATAATATATCTGGTGCTATTTCCGTATATACAGAAGGTTTTATAGAAAATTGTTATTGGTTAAAAAATAATATAAAAAGTGGAAGTTCGAGTAAAAATAGAATTGCATATACAAAGAGTACTTATAAAAAACTAACTTGCATTCCAGACCCGTCAAGAATCACTGGCTGCGGCTACTTTGAAACAGACAGTCCGTCCGCTTCTGTTACTGCCGGCACAACATCAGAATGTAAAAGCGCGCAGACACTTGCGTACAGCGGAACTCTGATTCAAATGCTGAATGCCTATGTTTCCGCAAGTTCTGATTCTGGGCTTAAGAAATGGAAGGCAGATTCTTCCGGAAATTTAACTCTTGATTTTTAGAACCGGATTTTTAAGAGAGAGTGTAATAAAAACTTTGCCTGAGATAGCGTCAAAGTTTTTATTCACAAGTTTGCGTTGCAAACTTTCTTATCAACTGCCCATTCTCATTTCATTGCGAATGGGCATAAAAAGTCAAATCGAAAATTGAAATTTTCTCGTTGACTTTTTAAGAGAGGAAAACATGAACAGAAATGCAAATATGATATTTGGCGTTGTCGCGGCGGCGGCACTGATTCTTTCGGGCTGCATCAACAATGTTGACACGGAGACCGGCGGAAATTCAACTGTGCCTGACGGAAAGTGCTCGCTGACAGTTGATTCCGGTCTTTCTGCGCGCGCCGCATTTCCCTCCTCGTTGGCCGGTGACATGGTATATGCCGCGGAAATCTCGTATTCGTCTTCCGGCGCGGAAAAGTGGCTCGGAGCCGACTCCGTGGAGAATTCTCCTGCCGTCCTGAAGAATTCCCCATCCGCTTCCGGCGAAATCCGTTTTGTATTCTGCGTTCCGGAGGAATCCGCGGAATACACAATCACCGTGTTTGCCTGTCCGTCCGGAACTTCCGTCGCTTCCGCCGCTGATGTTGAAAATGCGGCTGCGGCTTCTGGACGTGCCGAATTCAGTCTTGAAGCCGGACAAAAGGCGCTGGAGACTCCGGTAAAAGTCTCTCTTTCGCCGACCTCGAATGTGTCTGGAACAGGCTCTGTGAATCTTCCTCTTTCTTTTGATTCTGCGCTTGGAATTGTGGCTGCCAAGGTCAATGTCACAAAAGACGGTGTTTCCGATTCCAGTGGAAACAACTACGGATTTGAAATCTCGGTTTCCGGAAGTGCAGCCATGCTTTCTGCTGAAAACGCGCCTGCCGGAACATATCTTGCAATAATGAAATTCTACAAAAGCACAACAGATTTTTCTTCCGTAAATGAGGTTGCGGTGAATTTTGCAGTTCAGCAAATTTCCGTTTATTCTGGAATGACGAGCGACTGCTGGTTTGTTGACGGAAAAAAAATTGGAACAACAGGAGCGGACGGAGTTTTCACGCCTTCCGCCTTGGAGCTTACAAAATACGACTTTACGGAGCTTTATGTGCTTGGCTCGGATGCGGCTTCTGGCGAAA
>DBIW01000044.1:18129-23984 GCA_002296965.1 Treponema sp. UBA792
GCGGCGACGGCTCAATGACAAATCCGTTTGCGACAGTCCAGAAGGCGGTGGATAAAATTGCCGCGGCCGGCGATACTTCCAAAAAATACACGATTTATGTTGACGGAACGGTAACGGCGGATTCAGGTGATGATTTTACAACGGATTCTGCCATTAACGATAAAAGTTTTATTTATATAAGCTCTTCAAATAAGCTTGATTTAACAATAAAAGGCTTTTCGCAAGATTCAAAAGCCGTTTTGGATGCGAATCAGAAGGACGGAAGCCTAAACGGAAATGTCCTTACCGTAAATGCAAGTAATGCCAATATCACTCTTGAAAATCTGACGATTACAGGCGGCTCAAGAAGTGCGACCGGTGGAGGAATTTACGCAAAAGGCAGTCTTACTCTAAAAAAATGTACTGTCACAAAAAATATATCAAACAATGCAGGCGGCGGAATCAGTTTCAGCGGCAAAGAGCTTGTGCTTGAAAATACAAGCGTCACTTACAATAAAAGTTCAAGCAACGGCGGCGGAATAAATGCTGACGGAAAAGTGACAATTTCGGATTCGGAAATTCTAAATAATTCGGCAACCGCTAATGGAGGCGGAATATATTTTGGCGACGGAGAGAGAACAATTTCCGATACAACTGTCAACAAAAATTCTGCCGAATTTGGCGGTGGAATTTATATGCAAGCTGGCACTTTGAACCTTGAAAGCGGCGCAATAATCGGCGAAAAACTTGACCCTGACGCAAACGATATTTCAAAAGTTGCAACAAGTTCGGATTACGGAAACCGCTCGACAAAACAAATCTCATCATCTTCTACTGAGCATGATGTTGGAGCTGGAATTTTTGTAGAGAGCGGAACTGTCAACATGGAAGACGGCGCGTATATCTGCCGCAACTACACAAGCTGCGCAGGCGGCGGAATCTTTATAAAATCCGGCACATTCAACATGAATGGCGGAACTGTCGGCTGGAATCGCTCGAATTACGGAGGCGGAATATTTTGCAAAGGGAAACTCAACATTTCTGGAAATTCGCAGATATGCTATAACAAGGTCTCGACATTATATGAGCAAGGATTTTGCGGACGCGGAGGCGGAATTGCAGTAAACGAAAACGGCATTGCGACTATCTCCGGCGGCACAAAGATATTCGGAAATCAGGCGGTGAAATGGAGCTCTGATTCTAATGCTGCCAATCAAGACGCATTGGGAGCCGGAATTTATTGCTCCGCTACGCTTTCAATTGAGGGCGGAGAAATTTATGATAATTCCACAGAGTCAGACGGCGCTGCAATAGCTATAGAAAGCGGAGAGGCAACTCTTTCAAACTGTAAAATATGGAGCAATACAGCCGGAAGAAACGGCGGAGCTATTTTTATAAGCACGGTAAATAAAACCACAGACGCAACGCTGACTATAAAAGAGAATGTGTCTATTGACTCAAACAGAACGGACGGAAACGGCGGAGCAATCTATGCGACCACGAACCAGCATAAGGATTATGCGCAAGGTAAAAACTCTTATGTATACATAGGAGAAGATGAAAATACCGGAGGCATTGTGATAACTGGCAATTATGCCAACCGTGGCGGCGCGTTCTACGGTGCTGACAACGCACGTTTTGTGATGAACGCAGGAAAAGTCTCTGAAAATTATTCTACTGGAAGCACTTCCGGAGACGGCGGCGGTGCGATGTTCCTCTGGGGTAGTGGTTCAAGCTACAGCACGTTCACCATGAACGGCGGTGTGATAAGCGGAAACAGGGCAAAATTCGGCGGTGCAGGCGGTGCTGTTCATATAGACCACAGCTCAGGCGGAAAGGCGTCATTCATAATGACAGGCGGACTTCTGAAGGACAACTATGCGTGCAATGCTTATAACGACCCTACCGGAAGCAACCTTGGCGGAGCAATTTATGTGAAAAATGGCGGACAGATAAAACTTTCTGGCTCGGCTGTTATCGCCGTATCGGAGGAGAGCGATAACTGCAATGATATTTATCTTGGAATAAATGAAACAACATCTGTGCAACAAAAAATTACAATCACAGGCAAGCTTGCTCCGGGAAATAACGCTGCCGCCGGAAATCTGAAATACACCGCAAGAGTCACGCCGCAAACTTATACGGTTGGAATGACTATTATTCAGGGAGAGTCGGAATTAGACAGCAGCTCGTGTTCTAAATTTCTTGTAACAGCAAATGCTGCAGACGAACTTAAATATAAGATAAAATATGATTCTTCTAGTAAAACCGGAAAACTTGCTACAACGCAAAATATTGTTATAAATGGGAAAGAGTATGAAAAAACAGCCCTTGAAGATGTAATTGATACCGCCACAACAATTACAAGAAGCGGAACTGAAGGCGTTTTTATTGACGATCGCACAGTAACTTTAAGTCCGTACAGCATAGGAAAGTATGAAGTAACACAGGAACTTTTTGAAGCCGTGATGGGAGTAAATCCAAGCAAATTCCAAGGAGATTCTTATCCTCCAGCAGAAGGAGAAACTCAAAAGTTTCGTCCAGTTGAGTCGATAAGCTGGTATCATGCAATTGTGTTTTGCAACAGGCTTTCTATATTAATGGGGCTTGAGGAATGTTATACGGCATACGATGAAAATGGTCAAAAAGTTGACTGTGAAAATATTGATTATAGTGATATAAAGCCAAATAGTACTAGTGATAAAAACACTTGGCAGAAAGTTGATTTTGATTTAACTAAAAATGGCTATCGTTTGCCTACAGTTGCCGAATGGGAGTTTGCAGCCCGCGGTGGAGATCAAAATGCTGATGATTGGAATTGTACTTATGCTGGCAGTAATGATTTAGATAGTGTTGCTTGGTATACGGGTAATTCTGACAGCATTAGCCATGAAGTTGGAAAGAAAAATCCTAATAGTCTTGGACTCTACGATATGAGCGGAAATTGCTGGGAGTTTTGTTCTGATAGATCAAGTAGTATTCCTTCAGGGAATGTAACAGATCCTGTTGCTGAAAATGCAAGTGGAGGATGTATACGTAAAAGCGGATCTTTCAGTGATAATAGTAACTGGGCACCTATTTCTAAATCTTATACTAATGGTGTTAATGATATAAAAACTTATACTTATGAAAACAACGGTTTCCGTCTTGCCCGCAGAAACTAAAGTATGGAGTATCAGTCTGAATTTTTATAAAACACAAGGTTCTAGTCTATAACGACATAGAACCTTGTGTTTTGGCTATTTGTTTATTATGCCATCTGTGCAGATGATTTTTGCGGTGAGAAGAGAATCATTCTCAATTTCACTTATATCTATTTTTTTCCACTGTTCTATTGTGCCCATATAATTTACTGTAGTAAGGCTTGAACATCCATAAAATACAGACTTATCAATCTTCGTGACACTTTCAGGAATTTCTATATCTGTTAAACTTGTACATTCATAGAATACATAATCAGGAATATATGTAAGACCTTCTAGAATTTTTACATTTGTTAAACTTGAGCATCTAGCAAACACAGAAAAATGAAGATCTTTAACACTTGATGGAATTTCTATATTTGTTAAGTTTGTACAGAAAGAAAACGCAGCACGATTAATATATCTGACACTCGCAGGAAGTTTTAGATTTGTCAAACTTTCGCAACCAAAAAATGTATAATCATCAATACTCGTGATGCTTGTTGGAATTTCTATATTAGTTAAGTTTGTACAGTTCTCAAACGCATAACCATCAATACTTGTAACACTTTCAGGAATTTCTATATTTGTTATGCTTGTACAACTTTCAAACGCCCAGCCACCAATACGTGTTACACTTGTTGGAATTTTTATATCTACCAAACTTGAACAGCCACGAAACGCATAATCACCAATACTTGTGATGGTTTCAGGAAGTTCTATATTTGTCAAACTTCTACATTCTTCAAATGCATAATATCCAATGCTTGTAACAGTTTTCGGGATTTCTATATTTGTCAAATTTGTACACATTGAAAATGCATGGTATGGAATTCTTTCAAATCCAGTTGTTTCACTTAAATCAAGGTTGACTTTTGCATTTTCATTTGAACGTAAAGCTTCACCTATATTTCTTACTGTAGTTTCATCAATTTCCCCAACAACACAAATGTTATGAGTTCCTTCTGAGAGCTTGTTTATTGCATTCACCGCATTTTCCGCTTTTACAGTCCATTTTGCATACAATGTTATATCGCTAGTTTTTTCACCTACATTCCAGCCCGTAATCGATTCGCCTGCAAAATCCTGAGTCAAATACCAACCGCAAAAATCAAAATATTCATAGATGGGTTCTGCTAAATTAACGTTATTCCTTTTTTTGAATGTTAAAGGATTTTCGCTTGCATTTGTTCCACCATTCAATTCGTAGTTGATTTTGTATGAAATTTCTTCCCACTGTGCGTACAATGTCAAATTTTCTGTTAGCGTGATTTTTTCTTTGTCGTTGTAGGATTTGCTGGATTCATTCGGGATTTTGTCTGTGCTCCAGCCTGTAAAGATGAAGTCTGCTTTTTCCGGGGCCGGAGGAACAATTTCTGCGCCGAATTTTCCGGTAAGCGTTGTTTTGTCCTCGCCGTTATCAGCATCAAATGTCAATGTGATTATTCTTCTGTCGTAGTAGATTTTTACTACTGTTGAGCCGTCCGCCGCGATTTTTGCCTGAGCGAATTCCTTCGCGGTGAATCCGGCTGTTTCTTCCGCCTTTGCCGCGGTCTCCTCGCCGGTCGTTCCTGTCATAGGCTCGGTTTTTGCGAGCGTGTAGCCGTCGTCCGCAATGTTCTGCTGCCAGTGTTCCACTCTGTAGGCTGTTCCGGTTCCTGCCGCCCACTGCGCGTACAATGTCAAATCTTCTGTTAGTTTGATTTTTTCTTTGTCTTTGTAGGATTTGCTGGATTCGTCTGGAGTTGATTTTGTGTTCCAGCCGGAAAAGGTGTAGCCGGCTCTTGTGAATGTGTTTGCCGGAAGCTCGAATTCTTCGTTTTCTGTTTTTGTAATGCTTTCGATTGTGCCGCTTCCGCCGTTTGCGTCAAATGCAACGGTAAATTTGTCAGGCTCGCTGGTAGTTATTTTGCAGCTAAAAAGCGAGAGTGCAAAAACGCACGCTATAACTACACGCGCGACTGGTGGGGGGGGTAAGATGTTTACGGTAATTTTTCATTAAACTGCTCCTGAAAAATAGATGAGAATGTCTGCAACGCAAACTTTAAAAATTATAAGACAGGAATTTTTCGCTGTCAATGTTTTAAAAAGCGATGTGAGTATTCAGATTTAATGAGCACTGTTGTTTTTGTCTTCAAATGCTGGCTTCATTAATTCTATTTCGGATTTTATGCAGCCGTTTTGTTTTGCGACTTTCTGCCAGTTGTTCTCTATTATTTTAGTGATTCTTGTAACATTGTCTTTTGCTTTTGAAGCGGTAAGATTGTAGTATTTTGCGGTGTCTAAAGCCAAAGAAATTTTTTTCAGGTTGTTGTTTTCCGTGATGTTCAAGGAAAGTTGTTTTCCTCTTGGATTCGGATTTACATCAAATAATGGGGATAGCTTCCAGCCGTTTTCTGTAAGTATAAAATCGTGATTCCGTAAATGGTCATCTGTATTTGAAACCAATATAGAAAATACAATTCTGTTCCAAAGTTCCTCTAAATCTTTGTCCGGCTGTATGCTGTATGATTTTATAAAATCAGCCATTTCTAAATAGCTTGAGCCATCCTCGTAGTTTGCTCCGTCTGTTTTGCCCAATAAAGTCAGGGCTGAGGCGTAATGTATTCTTTTGCAATTTTTATTGTTGTATTGCCTGTCAAACCGTTTTGTAAGAAATGTACTGCCTTTTGCAGAAAAATCTTTTAACATTGT
>DBIW01000019.1:0-4581 GCA_002296965.1 Treponema sp. UBA792
ATGCCTCCAAAAAAAACACGGGGTTCAGATTTTCTGACAATCCGAGCCCCGTGTCCAAGGTGTTGGATTCTCCGCCAATTTTATATTTTTTGTTTACAGAAGAATCCGGTAATAACTTCGCTTAGATACCGTATTTTGCGACATCAGCCTTTGTGATTGTTGCAGCGTCAAATCCCTTTTCGTCCATTATGACTGTCTTCTGCTTTGCGCCGTTCTTGATGATGTCGTCGATGTAAGAAGCCTGGAACGGATTGCACTGGCCGTCGTAGTTCCATCTTTTTGCAAGAAGCTCTTCAAGCGCCCACTTGTTGCAGTCGAATCCCATTACGATTACATCTTTGCCCACTCCGTGAGAGATTCCCGCCTTGTCAAGAGCAGCAACCGCGCCTTTTGCCATGTCGTCGTTTTCAGCGTAGATTACGTTGAATTTTTTGCCTGAATCGATTACAGCCTGAACAATCTGCTGTGCGTTTTCGGCGTTCCATTCAGCTGTCTGCTGGGCAACGATGTTCCAGTTGCTTTCTGCCTTTGCCTTCTCGTCAAGCGCGCCTGAGCGTCCGATCTGTGCCGCTGAACCCATGACACCCTGAATGTGGATGATGTTGTATTCCTTGAGATTCTGTCCTGCGAGCCAGTTTACGGCTGTCTTTCCTTCCTGAGCCATGTCTGAAACGATTGAAGCTTCGTAAAGGCTTTCGTCAGCGTCGATTGTGCGGTCAAAGAGAATTACTTTGATTCCGGCATCCTGCGCGTCCTTGAGAACCGAAGTCCATCCTGAAGTTCCTGCTGCGGAAATCAGAAGGTAGTCAACTTCGTCCTGAACCATCTTGCGTGCGGCGGCAATCTGCTCGTCGTTTTTAAGGCTGTAGAAGAAAGTCGGTTTGTAGCCGTTCTTCTTTGTGAATGTCTTTTTCATGTCGTTGACGTTCGCAGTGCGGTAGCCTGATTCGTTCGGGTCATTGTTGATGATTCCGACTTTTACCAATTTTGCCGCGAATGTAGGAAGAACCATCATTGCCATTACAGCAGCCAAAACTAAATTCTTTTTCATTTTTGCACCTCTGTGTGTTTGGATTTAAGGATGTCCTCTGCACCCCTTGTGATTATGATTATCAACCCGAATCCGAAAGAAAGGAATAGTTTTTTTGTTCCCAATTTCTGGACTTTCCTATCATTTTGTTCGGAAATTCGTATTTGGTGATAGTTTTGGGCATTTTTTAGGGGAAACCGCCACTTGTTTTTTTCGCAATGTCAGTTACTATAAAATCAGAGGTAAAACATGACGAAAGAAAATATTGCCAGAGAAATTGAAGACGGTCAGGCTGTCCTTGGAATCGAATTCGGTTCGACGCGCATAAAGGCAGTTCTTATTGACTCTGAAAAAAATCCGGTCGCTCAGGGCGGCTTTACTTGGGAAAATTCACTTGTGGACGGAATCTGGACGTACAGTCTGGAAGAAATTCATGGCGGAATCGTTGCCGCATATTCGGAGCTAAAAAAAGATGTCCTTGAAAAATACGGTGTCAGGCTTTCAAATCTTAAGGCCCTCGGAATCAGCGCGATGATGCACGGTTATCTTGCGTTCGACAAGGAAAACAATCTTCTAGTTCCGTTCAGAACCTGGAGGAACACGATTACAGGCGAGGCTTCAAAAAAACTTACGGAGCTTTTCAATTATCCTTGCCCGGAGAGGTGGAGCATTTCGCATTATTATCAGGCGATTCTGAATAGTGAAGTTCACGTTCCACAGGTGGATTTTTTTACGACGCTTGCAGGATACGCGCATTTCATGCTGACAGGAAAAAAAGTTCTGGGAGTTGGAGACGCTAGCGGAATGTTCCCGATTGATCCGCAGACCGGAAGCTACGACAAATCAATGGCCGGAAAATTCGATTCTCTTGTTGAAGAAAAGGGAAGTGCGAAAAAACTTCTGGAACTTCTTCCGAAGACGCTTCCTGCCGGGGCTGATGCCGGAAAGCTTACAAAGGAAGGCGCATTGTGGCTTGACCCTACAGGTGAGCTTTGCGACGGAATTTTGTGCGCTCCGCCTGAAGGAGATGCTGGAACCGGAATGGTCGCTACGAATGCTGTCGCTCCCAGGACAGGAAACGTTTCCGCGGGAACTTCCGTATTCGCGATGGTCGTTCTTGAGAAGGCTCTTTCAAAAGCATATCCTGGAATAATAGACATTGTTACAACTCCGGACGGAAAGCCGACTGCGATGGTTCACGTGAACACCTGCACCGCCGAATACAACAAGTGGGTCGAGCTGATTGGCGAGGCTGCAAAACTTCTTGGCGCACAATTCAATGCCGGAAAACTTTACGACACGATTCTAGGCTGCGCAAAGGACGGAGAAAAGGACGCGGGCGGAATTTACACGGTCAACTACATATCAGGCGAAAGCGTTACGGATTTTAGCGAGGGGCGGCCGATGGTCGTTCGCTCACAGGACTCAAAGCTGAACCTTGCCAATTTCATGCGGAGTCAGCTTTATTCCGCAGTCGCAACGCTCAGGCTCGGAATGGACGTTCTTTTTGCCGAGAACGTGAAGATTGATTCGATGACAGGCCACGGCGGATACTTCAAGACGGAAGGCGTGGGACTTGAGACGATGGCGGCGGCTATGCACACTCCAATCAGCGCGATGGAAACAGCAGGCGAGGGCGGTCCCTGGGGAATGGCGCTTCTTGCATCATACACCGCGGACTCAAAGGGAAAAAATCTGGGCGACTGGCTTGAAACCGAAGTTTTTGCGAACGCGCAGAAGAAAACCGTAAAACCGGACGCAGCGGATGCCGCAGGCTTTGACAAATGGCTTGAAGGCTACAAGTCCGCGCTAAAAGCCGAACGCACCGCAGTCGAGAATGTGAAATAATCAGCTGAAAATTTTCAAGGAGAATAAAATGGGAAAATACACAGAATTACAGAGAGAGGCTTACGAAGCGAATATGCAGATTCCAGCTCAGCACCTTGCGCTCTACACTTGGGGAAACGTCAGCGCGTTTGACAAGGCGGCCGGCGTGTTCGCAATCAAGCCGTCGGGAGTTCCTTACCCGGAGCTTACGCCCGAAAGCATGGTGATTGTTGACCTTGACGGAAATGTCGTGGAAGGAAAATTGAGGCCTTCAAGCGACACTCCGACGCACGCTGTTATCTACAGGGAATTTGCTGTTTCGGACGGAGCAAAAATCGGCGGAATAATCCACACCCACTCAACTTACGCGGTGAGCTGGGCGCAGGCGGTAAAGCCGGTTCCTCTGTTCGGAACAACCCACGCAGACCACATACAGACGGAAGTTCCCTGCACACCGTATCTTAGCCGCGAGGCAGTCCAGAATGACTACGAAAAGGAAACCGGAAATCTCATCGTAAGCCACTTCCGCTCGCTCAATCTGAATCCGGATGAAGTGAACATGGTTCTTGTGGGCGGACACGGACCTTTTGCCTGGGGAGCCACCGCGGACAAAGCCGTCTACAACGCCGCAGTTCTTGAGGAAGTGAGCCACATGGCGATGAACACGCTTCAGATTAATCCGTCGCAGCAGCCGCTTCCGGACTACATCATCAACAAGCACTACATGAGAAAACACGGCCCGAACGCCTACTACGGCCAGAAGTAGAAAAAATATCAATTCTGATGTCATCATTCCCGGATTTGCTTTTTGGTCATTGCGGCAAGTCCGGGGATGATTTTTTATGCGGAAGAAATATTCTTTTGGTAAAAAAAATCTTGATTTATAAATGCGTTATGCTAGAATAACTGCTATATGTTTCATCACGGAGAAGAATTTTGAAACTCAGCTTTTTGCAATTTGAATTCAACCTTGAATTTATAGAGCCAGCCATTGTAGACACAAATCCCCTTTTTGTTTTGCGCGGAATGTTGGGAAAAAATCTGCGCTCAATGTGCTGCATTTCAAAGCAGTCGGTATGCGGCGAGTGCCTTTACAGCAAAACCTGCGTCTATTCATATATTTTTGAGACAATTCTTCCGTCTGATAATTCTGTTTTGCCCGGACGTAACAAAGGCTGCCATCCGTATTCGCTTTCCGTAAAAAATCGGGAACGCAAAAATCCCATAACCGAATATTCATTTGTCCTTACGCTTTTTGGAAAATCTGTTGAATATCTTCCATATATATACGCAGCTTTTGTCCGTGCCGGAAATGATGGAATCTTTAAAAGCCGGACTCAGTTCAGGATTAAAAGCGTTGTTTCGGGCGGAAAAAATATTCTTATTGATGAGAATCATCTTGATATGGAAGTTGAGCCGCAGTCTTGGAAATCTGCTGATGAATCAAAGGCGAGCCGGCATGAAATTCTTGTTGAGCTGAATTCTCCCCTGCGGTTCAAGTTTGGCGGAAGGTACGGCACAGATTTTTCCGCTCAGGATTTTATGGGCTGCCTTTATCGCCGCGCAAAAACTTTGTGCTCGCTTTACGGTGAAACTTCAGAAGAAGATTCCCAAAGATATGTTCCGTCAGAGTCGCTTGAAATTAAAGACAGAAAAATCAAGTGGATTGACTTTAACCATTATTCCGCGCGCCAGAAAAACTCAATGGAACTTGGCGGAAGCGT
>DBIW01000019.1:4673-6668 GCA_002296965.1 Treponema sp. UBA792
AATCGCCGGAGCCGGAAAAAACACAAACTTCGGGCTTGGGCAGATAGATTATTGGAGCAGGTAGGAGAAAAAAAGATGGTAGATGAGAATATAACAAAAGAAGAAATTGTAATTGCGGCTTGGCTTCATGACGTAGGAAAATTTGCCCAGCGGGCGGATGTTTCTGAACTTTACAACAAGCAGCTTGAGGGACGATATTGTAGGACTACAAAAGACGGACGTTTTACTCATCAGCACGTTGTTTATACAGAAGGCTTTTTGGATAAGTATAAAGATGTTCTTCCTGACAATATTAATTTTGAGCATATAAAAACTCTTGCCGCAAGTCATCATAATCCTTCTTCTTATTATGACTGGATTATAAGCCAGGCAGATTGTTTGAGCAGCGGTTCCGACAGATGCAACGTTTTGGGAATTGCAGAATGTGAGAATGAAAATCAGTTTGATGAGGAAAAAGAAAAATTAAAGTTTTATGAAAAGCCGATGATTCATATTCTTTCAACGCTGCGTTTGGACGGCCATGCAGAAGCTAAAAAAGCGTTTTGCAGAATGTCTGAACTTGCGGCGGATTCTGTTCTTCCGGATGAAAAATGTAAAACTTCAAAAGAAGAATACAAGAATCTTTGGGAAAAGTTTGTAAAAGATTTTCAGAAATTGCAGAGTTTGAATTATGACGAATTTCTTCTGTCCTTGAATTCTTTACTTGAACGTTACTGGTGGTGCATTCCGTCTGCGACAAATTCTGATACGGACATAGGATTGTATCAGCATGCAAAGACGACTGCCGCTTTTGCCGCCGCTCTTTATGAATACCACAAGGAAGAAAATTCTGAAAATGAACTTGCGTTAAAAACAGACGGCAAAAAATTTCTTTTTATCAACGGCGATGTTTCAGGAATCCAAAAGTACATTTTTGATTTGAAGACTGCTTCGGACAACGCAAAGCTTCTACGTGCAAAAAGTTTTCAGCTTTGGGCATTGAGCGAAATAATTTCACAATACATCACAAAGCAGTTTGGTGTAACTTACGCGAACATTATGACTTCGGCAGGTGGAAAATTTATTGTTCTTTTGCCGAATACACAAAAATCAAAAAAACGGCTGGAAGAACTTCAGCTTGAGATTGAAGAATATTTCCTGAATGAATTTGCCGGAAAACTGGCTTTTATTGTAAGTGACGGAACGGTTGCAAGTCATAAAGATTTGCAGAAAGAAAATGTTATCTCGCTTATAAACAAAATAGGCGATGACGGTGATATTGCAAAGTCAAGGAAAATGCAGAAAGTCCTTAAAAAATGCGGTGCTGTTCTGGAGACGCAGTATGAAAATTTGCAGAAATTCGGGGAATGTCCGAAGTGTGGAACTTTTGCCGCCAAAAATACTGAAGGTTCTGTCGATGAGCGGCAGTGCAAGTCATGCGAAAAACTTATTGAAATTGGCGGAAAACTTGTAAAGTCAGCAAAACTTGTCTTGAAATCAGAAAAACTGCTTCATTTTGGCGACATGATAAGACTTTATGAGTGGGATGAAGATGTAAAATTTTATTATTCGGTAAATGATTACAAACCTGGACTTCCGCTGGTGACGCTGCCATATATTGCTCCAAAGAACGAGGATGATGAGCTTTTGACTTTTGAGGATATTTCAAATCTTTCTAAAGGAAACAAGAAGCTTGCAATGTTCAAGGCTGATGTTGATAACCTTGGTCTCATTTTCAGCCAGTCTCTGGGAGAACGAATGTCATTTTCTCGTTATGCGGATTTAAGCCATCAGCTGCATTATTTCTTTTCTGGATTTTACGCCTGGTTTGTTAAAAATAAAACTGACCAGTTCGGCGAATTTTACAAGGACAAGGTTTATACGGTTTTTTCTGGCGGCGACGATTTGTGCGTTCTTGGAACTTGGGAAACGGTTTTGCAGTTCGCGCTTGATTTTCAGAAAGAGCTTAAGAAATTCACGAATAATAATCCTTCTGTAACAATAAGCGGCGGAATA
>DBIW01000004.1 GCA_002296965.1 Treponema sp. UBA792
GGATCTAACATGATATGTGAAAAATTGTATAGCCAATTTTCTGTGTATTCAAATGAATAAATATTTTTTCCTCTCATTGAAGATACATAAAGAGTTCCAATTTGATTTTCGCTTTCAATCCAGTCAGCGTATATGTTTATTTTATTTTCTTCTTTCACTGTTTTTTTCCTTTTGTTTTTGGAGCGCGT
Source organism: Treponema sp. UBA792 (assembly GCA_002296965.1). GTDB lineage: Bacteria > Spirochaetota > Spirochaetia > Treponematales > Treponemataceae > Treponema_D. The sequence goes on from DBIW01000004.1 coordinate 189, forward strand.
TTTTTAGGAAGCAGTTCTAAATCCTGGTAAGTTTTACCCAGCACGTCATCTTTTGCAAGAAGGGCTACATCATCCTTTAAGCCTAGTGCGCATAAAACAGACACGTAAGCTCCGAACGAAACTGAAGGCTCGCCGTTTTCGATTGCCCACAATGTCGCCCGGCTTATGCCTGCTCTTTCTGAGACAAGCTGGACGGAAAGTTTCCGGCGCAGGCGTGCAAGCTTTATCTGTTCGCCGACGGTTCTTAGAGTCCTTAATATAAGAGGAGACAGCGTTACTGTTTTTTTTGCCATAACGTTTAATATTATAGACAATATTTAACAGTTGTCAAATATATTAAACGTTATTCTATTGCTGTCATAAAACAGAGGCTTTTGATAAAGAACTGATTTTTTAAATTTACAGGTTCTAGTCTATAACGACATAGAACCTTGTGTTTTGGCTATTCGTTTATTATGCCGTCTGTGCAGATGATTTTGGCAGCCATAAAATGCACCAAGCTCAATAGTCGTGACCCTTGCAGGAATTCCAACATCTGTCAAATTTATGCATAAATTAAACACAGTGTTCTCAATCCTTGTAACAGTTGATGGAATTTCTATATTTATCAAATTTGCACAGTCACAAAAAGCTTGAAACGGAATATTTTCAAGCCCCGTCGTTCTGCTTAAATCAAGATTGACTCTTGCATTTTCATTTGAACGCAATGCTTTCCTATATTTATTAGCGTAGTTTCATCAATTTCTCCAACGACACGAATGTTATAAATGCCTCCTGTGAGGTTTTCTATTACATTCACCACATTTTCCGCTTTTACTGTCCATTTTGCGTAAAGCGTGATGTCTCCTGTTTTTTCGCCTGCGTTCCAGCCGGAGAAGGTATAGCCGGTTCTAAGTGTCTTTGCGGTGGTTGTTGATTTCCCGCCTTTTGTGATAGATTGTTCCTGCATTTTCAGTCTTGTTGAATAGGGGAATTAAATATGTCGGGAAATATTTTCGGTTCGGTGTTCCGGGTCAGCACTTTCGGCGAGAGCCACGGGGCGGCGCTCGGCTGTATTATTGACGGATGTCCGTCCGGGCTGTCCGTGGATGAGGCGCGGATTCAGGCTGCGCTTGACCGCCGCCGTCCCGGCGCGAGGGATTCATCCGGAAATTCAAATCCCGCCGCGACATCAAGGAACGAGCCGGACAGGGTCGAGGTTCTGTCGGGAATAAAGGACGGAGTCACCGAGGGAACGCCGGTCGCGCTTGTAATCAGAAACACGTCCCAACATTCTGCGGATTATTCGAATCTTGCGGAGACATTCCGTCCGGGCCATGCGGATTTTACTTATGACGCGAAATACGGTTTCCGTGACTACCGCGGCGGCGGACGTTCATCCGGGCGTGAGACTGCGGCGCGTGTCGCAGCCGGTGCGGTCGCCTCCGTCCTGCTTGAGAAATACGGAATAAAGGCCACTGCTTATACCGTGCGTGCGGCCGGAGTGGATTGCGGGGAGCGCGATTTCTCGCAGATCGACATGAACATGATGCGTGCTCCTTCCGCATCGGCCGCCGGGCTTATGCTTGCCGCAGTCGAGAAGCTGCGGCTTGAAGGTGACAGCGCAGGAGGAATTGTGGAATGTACCGTTTCCGGTGTTCCTGCCGGACTGGGCGAGCCTGTGTTCGACAAGCTGGACGCGGAGCTTGCCAAGGCGGTGATGTCCGTGGGTGCTGTGAAGGGAATAGAATTCGGAGACGGATTTGCCTCGGCGGACAGCCGCGGAAGTCAGAACAATGACTGTATGCGCGCCGAGGACGGAAATCCTGTGTTCCTGTCAAACCATTCAGGCGGAATTCTCGGCGGAATCTCAAACGGAAACACAATTGTATTCAGGGCGGCGGTCAAGCCTGTTCCGAGCATATTCAAAAGTCAGCGGACTGTCCGCAGAACCGGCGGAGAATACCTGGACGCGAACCTTGAGATAAAGGGCAGGCACGATGTCTGTCTCTGTCCGCGGATTGTTCCTGTCATAGAGGCCATGGCGAATCTTGTGCTTGCCGATATGCTGCTCCGCTCAAGATGCGCGCGCGCATAGGGAGGACGGTTTTATGAGCGGCGAAAATATTCTTGAGTCAGGACTAGAAACGATAGGGCTTCCATCTGACAGGATTCCCGGAATCTGCGGAAAAATGGAGAGATACATCTCCGAGATATGTCTCTTCAACTCGGCGTACAATCTTACCAACACAAGCGACCATGACGAGCTTGCCGTGCGGCACATACTGGACTCGCTTGCCGCCGCTCCCGAAATTCTTGCTCTTGCGGAGCGGACTGGAATTCCGCCGGAAAAAATCCGGATAGGCGACATCGGTTCAGGCGGCGGACTTCCTGGAATTCCCCTTGCCGCGGCTTTTCCGGAATTCTCATTTACGCTTGTGGAGCGCATGAGCAAACGGTGCGCGTTTCTTGAGAACTGCGCCGCGGTTCTGGGGCTTAAAAATGTGTCCGTAATGAATTCCGAGGCGGAGCGTGTCCCTTCCGGAACTTTTGATATATGCGTGTTCCGCGCGTTCCGGCCGCTGGACAGAAAAATGACCGGAACGCTGCTGAAGCTTCTGCCGGACGGCGGTTTCCTGGCGGCGTACAAGGCGAAAATGGACAGCATCGGCGCGGAGATGGGCGGAATTTCGGACATCGTGCCGGAATACGAGGTGAGGAAGCTGCTTGTTCCGGGGCTTGAGGACAGCGAGCGTAATCTTGTCGTGATTCAGAAGAACAACAATATTGTGAGGTGATTTTATGAGAAAGGAAAAGACACCGGCGCAGGCTGTGGTGGAGGATGTGTGCCGCATAAAGAAGAACGAGCGTGTCCTTATAATAGCGAATCCGGAGACGAATCAGGTGGCGCAGGATCTGTATACGGCGGTCTCGGCTGCCGGCGCGGTTCCGGCTCTTGTGTTCCAGCCTCCGCGCACTTCTTTTGACAATGCCCTTCCAGAAGTCCTTGCCGCAATCGCAACGGAGCCTGACGTGTGCTTCTCAATATCATCCGTCAAGCTCGGCAAGGATCCTGCCGGCGGCGCGCGGCCGTACATCGCTGCGGACGGAGAGAAATACACCCACATCTTCGACTATCTTCTCTACGGAAAAAAGACGATGAGGGCCGTCTGGACTCCGGGAATCACGGCCGACATGATGGAACGCACGGCGGTGATTGACTATGACGAGCTTGCGAGACGCTGCCGGAAGCTTTCCGCGAAATTCAGGAATGCGGTCTCCGTCCATGTCACCGCTCCGGGAGGAACTGACGTTACGGTTCCTGTCTCCGGCCGGGAGCTTCTTTTTGACGACGGCGACTTCTCCGCGCCCGGACAGGGCGGAAACATTCCGGCCGGCGAGGTTTTCATAAGTCCGGTCGTCGGGAAAGGAGACGGAAAGGGAACGCAGGGCGTGATTGTGTATGACGGCTCAATGACGTTCAGCGACGGAGACTCGATTCTTGAGAGTCCGATTGTCTGCCGGGTGGAGGACGGTTTTGTCACGGAAATTTCCGGCGGACAGGAGGCGAAGCGGCTTCTCAGGACAATAACCGAGGCGGAGAATCTTTCCGCCGCAATGGAAAAGGACGGAAGGCTTCCGGCTGGAGAAGGCGAAATTTACAGGCGCAACGCAAGGAATATCGGCGAGCTTGGAATCGGTCTGAATCCCGCCGCGCGCATAACCGGAAACATGCTTGAGGACGAGAAGGCGTTCCATACGTGCCATTTCGCCGTCGGCGAGAACTATGACAACGACGCTCCGTCGCTTATTCATCTTGACGGCGTTGTGCGTGAGCCCACAATAGATGTGATTTATGAGGACGGACAGTCCCAGCGGATTCTTGACAGCGGAACGCTCGTCTGACGAGCACCCGCCGCGGTACGGCGATTGAAAAAAAATCACATTCAGTTTATTGTTGTCGCGTATGAAAAAAATAGAGATTTTTGATTCGACGCTGAGGGACGGCGCTCAGGGAGAGGGCATAAGTTTTTCCGTTCAGGATAAAATTCATATCTGTCAGGCACTTGACGAGCTTGGAATAGGATACATAGAGGCCGGAAATCCGGGGTCAAATCCCAAGGATATGGAATTCTTTCAGGAGATGAAGAAAATTCCTCTCAGGCACGCAAGACTCTGCGCGTTCGGCTCTACAAGGCGCAAGGACATAAAATGCGCTGAGGACTCGAATCTCCAGAGCCTTCTTGCCGCCGGAACGGATACAGTGGTCATTTTCGGAAAATCCTGGAATTTCCAGGTGACTGACATTATCCGCACGACGCTCGACGAGAATCTCGCCATGATACGCGACACCTGCCGCTTTCTCCGGGAGAACGGACGCGAGGTCTTTTATGATGCCGAGCATTTTTTTACAGCTTACGCAGAATGTCATGATTATGCGATGAGCACGCTGCAGGCCGCGGTTGACGGAGGCGCGTCCGTTCTCTGCCTCTGCGAGACAAAGGGCGGAGCCATGACCGGGGAATGTCGCGCCGCCGTTGAGGATGTCGTCAGGACATTCGGACAGAAGGCTGTCATCGGAATTCATACGCACAATGATTCGGGGCTTGCCGTGGCGAATTCCCTTGTGGCGGTGGAGGCCGGAGCGACCCATGTTCAGGGAACGCTTCTTGGATTCGGGGAGCGGACCGGAAACGCCAACCTTTCGACGATAATCGCCGACCTTCAGCTCAAGATGGGTTTTGACTGCATAGCGCCGGAGAAGATGAGGGAGCTCACATCTGTCTGCAAGCGCGTCGCGGAGATTGCGAACATAAGCCTTGATCCGCAGATGCCTTATGTCGGCGCACATTCGTTCTCTCACAAGGCCGGAATGCACATAGACGCGGTTCTCAAGAATCCGTCCGCATACGAGCATATCGCTCCGGAGGCGGTCGGAAACAGCCGCGTTTTCCTGATGAGCGAGGTGGCCGGACGCAGCACTATAATAGAGAAAATCCAGAAATTCGTGCCGCAGATACAGAAATCGGATCCGGTTGTGACGGACATAATCAACAGAATGAAGGAGCTTGAATTCCAGGGCTATCAGTTTGAGGGGGCCGACGGCAGCTTTGAGCTTCTTGTCCGCAGAATGATCGGAAAATACCAGCCGTTCTTCAAGCTGCATTATTATCAGACGAACGGCTCGAATCCGCGGCCGGAGGAAGGCGTCTGTTCCTGCGCGCAGATAAAGGTCGAGGTGGACGGACAGATTGAGGTGACGGCCGGCGAGGGCGACGGTCCGGTGAATGCGCTTGACATCGCGCTGAGGAAGGCGCTTGAGCGGTTCTATCCGCTTGTCTCCAAAATCCGCCTGACCGACTACAAGGTCCGTGTTCTTGACGGAAAATCAGCTACCGCATCACGCGTCCGTGTAATAATCGAAAGTACGGACGGCGAGATTTCCTGGACGACAGTCGGAGTCTCCTGTGACCTTATCGAAGCCTCCTGGAACGCGCTTTCCGATTCGTTTGAGTACAAGCTGATTCATGACATAGAAAAAAGGTTCAGTCGGATAATTCCCTGATGTCCGGAGCACCGTAACTGTCCGCGCAGATAAAAAAGAGAGCCGCCGGAAACTCCGGCGGCTCTCAAAAAGGAGAGGAGGAGGTAGTCATAAAAACTGTTAGATTGTTGGCTCTAGCAGCAGATGTCTGTAACATCAAAACTACATATATAACCGCGCCGCGCGGCGGAGGTTACATTAAAATTTAAAAGTTTCAAGTTCTTTCATCAGCTCCATCAGGCTTTCCTGAGTCTCGCCGGTCGTCTCGGAACTGAGCGCGACCGCATCCGAAATCCGGCGGGAGAATTCCGTTATCTGGTTCATGCTTTCATTTATGTTTTTGGTGACGGCGGTGAGGTTCCTCATTTCGGCGACAATCTGTTCTCCGCCCGAAAGCATTTCCGACGAGCCGTTCTTGACTTCGGTGGTGGAGCTGTTTATCGCATGCATGGCGTCAAGAATCTGCTGGTTTCCGGACGTGTTTTCTGTCATTGCGGCCGCAATCATGTCTTCCTGTTCCTTCACTTTCTTTGACAGCTCGTAGATGCTGGAGAATTCGTTCTGAATCTGTTTTATCGCGGACACGATTTCCTGTATCGCGCCGGAGAGGGATTTCAGGTTGTCGTCTATCGTCTTGCCCTGCGCCGTTGACTGTTCCGCAAGTTTTCTGATTTCTCCCGCCACGACCGCGAATCCTTTTCCGGCCTCGCCCGCGTGCGCCGATTCAATGGCCGCATTCATCGCAAGGAGATTCGTCCTGCTGGCGATTGTCTGAATCACGCTGCTTGCCTGGAGAATTCCCGCCGACTGCTCAAGCACCTCGTCCGCCGTCGTGACCGCTCCCTGGACAGTCCTGAGCCCCTTGTCGGATGCCTCTCCGAGGCGGTTCACGGCTTCCGATGTCTTTTCGAGTATGCTGGTGACGCTGTTTATGTTAGCCACCATTTCCTCTACGGCGGAGGACGACTGTACGACTCCTGAAGCCTGCGTCTCGATTGCCGCGTTAAGGCTCCGGATTGTGTTCATGATATGTTCCGCTGACGCGTTTGATTCTGCGACTCCGGCCGACTGGCTTTGAATCTCGTTTCTTACGTTTCCGATTGCCTCCGCGATGCTCGACACGTTCTCTTTGGTGGAATTCATGTTCACGACAAGGTCATCCGAGTGCTTTATCGTCCGTCCGGCGGAATTCTTCATCTCGGCGAAAATTCCGGACGTTATGTCGTGCAGGACGTTCATGTCGTTGCAGATTGTTCCAAGCTCGCTTCTGTTCAGCGCCCTGAGTTTTTCTATGTTGTATTCACGGTTGGCAAGCTTTTCCGCGAATTCCGCGATTCCCGCCACCATCCGCTTTACGTCAGAAATCAGGAGAATTTCCACCACCGAAAAATACACCAGTATGTAGGCGGAAATCGGAACAAGCCTCTTCATCATGAATCCGATGCCCTCGTGCACGTTGCGCGGCTGGATTACGACGGAAAAAAGAAGGAAAAGGCAGCCTATAAGCCCGAACAGCATCGTCAGGACATTGCGCTTCATCAGCGACAGCGGAATCTCCTCCTTTGAGAACGGAACGTCATGGACGGCAGGCTCGATTATCTGGACCATTATCACGAAAAACAGAAGCGAGATGTCAAAGACGATTCCTATGCAGAGCAGCATGATGCAGAGAAACGGCGACTGTGTGCCGAACGAGCGCAGGCGGATGGAATTCATTCTTATTGTCAGGCTCAGCGCCGCCGCCAGCAGAAATGCGAATGTCATGGCAATGATTATGAGGGCGGTGTAGCATTTTTTCATGACGGTGTTTATGCGTTCCGCCGACTCTCCGCTTCCGTCGTATGATTTTATGCTGTTCACAAAATAAAAGCTGACTGCGGCCGCTGTGACCGCCTCGAACAGGCAGGTGATTATGACGGGCGCGCCGGTGAACAGTTCCAAAGCTTCGGCCGTGGTGAACAGACCGTTATAAATAGAAAGGAACGGAAGGACAAGAAGAGGCGCGACAAGAATCATCGCGACCACGACGTAGGCTGCGTTTGAAAGCTGATTTCTTTCTGTTTCCATAAAATAAACTCCAGTAGTTTTTTGTCCCGGATGTGTTATTCGGGGGGGGGGAATATCTCTGAGCTATTATATTCAAATACATCCAGCTTGTAAATACAATTTAGGGTACTTGCTGAAAATTAATAATTGTCTGTCAAGGGAATTCAAAAAAGTTATAATTTTTTTATTATGAAAAAATATTGACATCCGTCCGCTGCTTCTGTATCAGTAAAGCTGCTTGTTTTTTACCCCATAAAGGCAGCGCACCCGCGCGGAACATTGCCGTTTTTCCGCGCGGGTCTTTTTCTGTGCGCCGTCATTTTTCCGTCGCAGGTAAATTCCATGTAAAGTGTATGTTCATGTTACGTTACGGATGATGTCCGGAGTTAAATTGAATGTAAATCATTCTCCGTTTCTATGGACTGTTTCCGGCGCGGAGGCTAATCTCGTCGCCGTAGGAGAGCGGGAGAAATCGGCGTTTACGTGAGGTGAAAAATGAACACAAGAAAAATTGTCTGCGGTCTGATTGCCGGAACCGCCGTGCTTGTCTCCGCCGCGGCGGATGCGGAGGTCTCTCTGACGAACAAGATCGGAACGGATGTGGTGAATGTCACGTCATCAGAGGACGGCGACGGAAATGTGGCTTCCGGCGCGAAATTTGCCGGTCTTTACGATGAGGTCACCGCCGAGGTCAAGTCGGACAGAATTTCCGCCAAGGTTAAGGCGCGTGCGCAGCTTGATGTGGACGGTGACGGAATTCCGGCAGGATTCGACTACAAGGGCTCAAAGTTTGACTGGAAGATAAAATTCTCTCCGGCGGAGAATTTCAGCGTCCATCTGAACGACAGGTTCTACATTCCCGGCTCGTATCTTCCTGTTGAGGACGACAACGTCGAGGGCGGAAATCTCGGAAGCCGCGGAGTCTCTCTCTCGTTCAGCGGAATCGAAGGTCTTCTGGTCGCCGCCACTGTTCCGTTCGGAGACGACAGCGCCGGAATGAACCGTTTTGTCACTGAAAATGCGGACGGCGCCGGTGAATTCTCGTTCAGGACAGGATTCGGCGCGTCATATTCTCCGGCCGGATTCATTACAGTGGGAGCCGCCGTGCACAATGCCGGACTTTCATCTTTCGGAGCCGGAGTCTACGCCTCCTCGGAGCCTCTTGACGGACTTGAGGTCAAGGCCGGCTATTCCTACAACAACAATTATGACGGCGGCGGAAAAATCTGCGGAGTCGCCGGAAAACATCAGCTGAATGCCGCAGCTGTATTCGGGGCGGACGCGCTGTCTCTCGCGCTTGATTTTCTTGCCGACACGGACGGAAAATTCTACACCGGACTTCTTGCCGGCTGGAGTTTTACCGATGTTGTATCGGCGCAGGCCGTATTCACTGCAAAGGCCGCATGGTCAGATGTTCCGGCAGGAATTTTCGCCGTAAAGCCGTCGGTCTCCTTCAAGCCGGGACTTGGAACAGTGACTGTCGGAGCGGAAGCTGAATTCTCATCCTCGGCGTTCGGACTGAAATTCCCGGTCTACTGGAAGGTGTCCATTTAGTCCGCTGATTATTGATGATTACGTGGGGCCGTCCGGATTCCTCCTTTCCGGGCGGCCTCATTTTTTTTGTTTTGCTGCGGCTTATTTTATTCTTGTGAAGGTCACATATCTGTAGGGGATTTCCGCCTGAATCACCGGCCCTTCCGTCCGGACAAATGAATTCCTGTCGAATTCCGGAAAGAATGTGTCGCCGCTGAACCGTGCCAGGATTTCGGTTATATGGAGCACGTCGGCGGAACTGATTGTCTGCCTGTAGATTTCCTCTCCGCCCGCGACGATGACGTCATTTCCGCATAGGGCGGCGGCCTCTCCGATTGAGCGGGCCAGAATGCATCCGTCAGGAACCGAGTCCAGGCTTTTTGACACGACGACGAGCGTGCAGTACGGAAGCGCGTGTCCTATCTCGGAGAAGGACTTCCGCCCCATGATTATCCGCTTTCCCGCCGTGATTTTTTTGAATCTGTCGCGTTCGGACGGAATTCTCCACGGAATTTTTCCGCGGCATCCGATTGTCCTGTTCTCGTCGTAGGCCGCAACAAGCGAAATCATTTTAAGCGTTTATCTCGACCAGCGTGGCGACCCTTTCCCGCGGCGCATACACGCTTCTCGCATTTCTGTACGGATTGTTGAAGTTGTGAATCTGCTCGCTGAGCCTCTCAAGGTGGACGCGCAGAAGCTCCCTGTTGAACCTGTTCTGCTCAAGGACTTTCTGCTGCAGGCTGTCAAGCTCGTTCTGCAGCCTTCCGATTGACTCTGCCTCCGGACCGTCTTCCGCCGGATTTCCGTGAATGTACATCGCCCTCATCGGGACAATCACTTTCTGCAGGCTTTCGATGTTTCCCACGACCTGCTGCTCGATCTGCGTGTGGATAAAGACCGCGTCCGGATTGTCCGAATTTATCGAATCCTGCTGCTTTTCCAGAACCTCAAGATATTCCTTGAATTTGTCGCGCTGCTGTTCAAGAAGGGCGCGCAGTCGTCTAAGCACGGCGACCCTTTCGTCAAGTTCATTCTGTGTCATCTGAATTCTCCCGTTCAGCCCTGTATGTTCAGGACATTCTCTGTTTTCTGGACCGGTGCGGCCGTGTTCGCCGTGCTGCTGGCTATTTTCCGCCAGGATTCGGCAAGCTCGCCTAGCATGTTCAGCACGAACGATATTTTCTGCCTGTCGTGGTTTATTCCCGCGCTTATAAGCTCTTCGTTGAAATACACGTAAAGCGACATCAGGTTGCGTGCGAGGTCTCCGCCTTTCTCCATGTCCAGCGAGACCTGAAGCTCCGTTATTATTGTCTGTGTCTTCTGGATCAACGCTCCGAATTTCTCGATGTTGCCGGGTTTTATCTTTCCGTCGCTCTCGAAAAGATTCAGCGCGGCCGTAAGCTGCCTGATTGCGCCCTCGTAAAGGAGCACCACGAGCCTTCCCTGACTTGCCGTGCTGATGTTCGTTCTCTGATATGCGTTGTAGACGCTGCTGTAGCCCATTGACGTCTCCTCCGGACAATGATGATTTTATGGTTTTTCTGATTTTCGGAGCGGCGGAGAAAAACTTTACAGAAACATGATCCAGCGATGCTCCGCGCTTGACAAAATTCGGGGGAGGGCAGATTTTTCTTGGGCAAAAATGCCGCCTGGCCCTGTAATCTTGTTTTGCGGAATTATTTATCGACAATCGCGCTCAATATCGGTATATTAGACAGAAGGACAGACTTCACTTCTGACCCCGATTTTTACAGAGGTTTTTATGAGCGAAAAAGAGAATCAGAATCCTGAAAACAATACTCCGGACGACATGGATCCGTACAAATTCTTCAAATTTGCCGGTCCTGAAAGCGGTGACGGCGGAGATGACGACAAGAACAGACACAAGAAGGAGAGGAAGAGCCAGCTCTTTGCTGTCGTGCTTTTCGCGCTTTTCGCGGTGCTTATCGGTGTCCAGGCGCTTACAGCCGCCCGGAGCGACAATCTTGTCGATTTTTCGGAATTCAAGCACAAGGTGCAGACCGGCGAGATAGTATACGTGGAGATGGGAGAGAATTATTTTGTAGGATACGGTCCTGTCACCGAAGTTCCGCAGGACAGCGGCAAGGGCTATCAGATAATCAGGTCGATAACGCAGAGCTCCCGCAATGAATACCGGACGGCGGCAGTTCTTATGCAGAGTTTTATTGACTTTCTTGACGAGAACGGCGTTCAGTACAAATTCGTGATAAAGCAGAACAACTATCTGCTGCAGCTGCTTCTGAACCTGATATTTCCGTTCGGACTCCTTGCGCTTATGTATTTCTTCCTTTTCAGGAAAATCGGCGGCGGAACAGGCGGCATGGGCAGCGTGTTCAATGTGGGGCAGTCAAGGGCAAAAGCCGTGGACGAAGGCAAGGTGAAAACACGTTTCTCCGATGTGGCGGGCGTGGATGAGGCAAAGGCCGAGCTTGTCGAGGTTGTTGACTTCCTGAAGGAGCCGAAAAAATACACCGACATCGGAGGCAAAATTCCGAAAGGCGTCCTTCTTGTGGGACCGCCCGGAACCGGAAAGACGCTTCTTGCGCGTGCTGTCGCGGGAGAGGCCGGAGTTCCGTTCTTCCGGATAAGCGGTTCAGATTTTGTCGAGATGTTCGTCGGAGTCGGCGCAAGCCGCGTGAGGGATCTTTTCAGACAGGCGCGCGAGAAAGCTCCGTGCATAATATTCATAGATGAGCTTGACGCGATCGGCAAAAGCAGGGTGAACAATCTTGGCGGAAATGACGAGCGCGAGCAGACGTTGAACCAGCTGCTTGTCGAGATGGACGGATTCGACAACGAGAAGGGACTGATTATTCTTGCCGCCACGAACCGCCCGGATATTCTTGATCCGGCGCTTCTCAGGCCGGGACGCTTTGACAGGCAGGTTGTTGTTGACCGCCCGGACGTGAAGGGAAGGGAGGCGATTCTTGCCATTCATGCCAAGAATGTCAAGATTGACAGCGATGTGAATTTCGGGACGATTGCCCATTCGACGGCAGGTTTTTCCGGCGCTGATCTTGCCAACATTGTGAACGAGGCGGCGCTTCTGGCTGTACGCGCCGGCCGTAAAAAGGTTTCCATGGCCGATTTCGACGAGGCCGTGGAGAAGACGATGGTCGGACTCCAGAAAAAGACGAGGGTCGTGAACGAGGAGGAGCGCAAAATTGTGGCTTACCATGAGACGGGACACGCTCTTGTCGCCGCGTTCACTCCCGGAAGCGATCCTGTCCACAAGATAACGATTATTCCGCGCGGAATGGGGGCGCTCGGCTATACCATGCAGCTTCCGTCCGAGGACACATATCTCAAGAGCAAGAAAAAACTGCTCGGCGAGGTTGACGTGATGCTCGGAGGACGCGCGGCGGAGCAGATTATATTCGGCGAGGTTTCCACCGGAGCCGCGAATGACATTCAGCGTGCCACCGATACTGTCAGAAGCATGATAACAAGCTACGGAATGAGCGACAGGTTCTTCAACATGACGCTCGGCAAGAGCGGTCAGGGCTACGGATCAGGCGAGCCGGAGCTTGTGCGCGAATATTCCGAGAACACGCAGCAGTATATTGACGACGAGATTGCGGCTACATTGAAGGAACGTTACGGTCATGTCCTTGAGATGCTTTCCTCGCACCGTGCGCTGCTTGAGTATATCGCAGTCAGGCTGCTTGAGAAGGAGACGATGGAAGGCAAGGAATTCGAGGAGATTGTGAAGGCCGAGAACCATTGTCTGGAGCTTGAGAACAAGGCCTCTGAGAATCCGGAGAGTCCGGAATCGGTTGACTGTAATCCGCAAGTTGAATAGAATGACGGAGTTAAACTTTTGGGAATAATATATGAATAAATCTGTCTTTCGTCGGCTTGCCGTGTGCGTCGTCGTTCTTTTGAATTCCCTGTGCCTTTGTGCTCAGGGAATCACTACTGCCGGCGCATATTTTAAGTCCGTTTCTGAATTTTACGGTTCCATCAAGGATTATGAAGTCAATTTCGAGATAAGGATAGGAAAACAGGAGTCGGCCGGAAGGCTTTCGTTCAAGGCTCCTGACCTGCTCAGAATGGACTACACGAATCCGCAGAATCAGGTGATTGTGTTCAACGGCGATATGCTGACAATCTATCTTCCAGGTTCGTCGGCCGTTCTTCAGCAGCAGATTCAGCAGGACGGAGGAAGCGGCGCCTCATCCCTTGCGACTCCGCAGGGGCTTTCTCTTATGAGCCGTTACTACACTGTCGCCTACGAGTCCGGCCAGACTCCGGAGCCGCTTGACGAGGGCTCCGATGAGAACGTGGTGAAATTTGTTCTCAGCAGAAAAAGCGCGGCCGAGGCGTTCCGTTATATAAAGCTTGCCGTGGATCCGTCTACAAAACTCATCAGGCGCATAAATGCCGTAACTCCGAAGGGCGAGGAATTTGTCTTTGACTTTTACGATTACGCCCTGAATCAGGGAATATCGGATCAGCGTTTTATTTATGATGCGCCGTCTTCCGCAAATAATTTCAATAATTTCTTGTTCTCGGAGTAAAGGACTGACATGGAAAGCTACGGCGGAATTCTTAGGAAAAAACGCGAAGAGAAGAATCTGGATATAGACCGCATATCAAGGGAAATTTCGATAGACCGCAAATATCTTGCCGCATTGGAGGAGGAGGACAGCTCCGTCTTTCCCGGCGAGGCGTATCTTACCGGTTTTCTGCGGAATTATTCCGATTATCTTGATGCCGACACCGATTTCGTAATGAAGCTTTATCATAACAAGCAGCTTCAGGAAGCTCCTATGCCGGCTGAGCTGCTGAAAAAATCCCGGCCGCCGTTTCTGATTCCTTCGGTGATAATATCCGTTGTCGTTCTTGTCGGTTTTGCGGTTCTGATTTTTTTTCTGCTCCGGGGAAAAAACCGCAGAGAGGATGAGTCTGAAGTCGTAATCTCAAACAGGACGGGCGCGAAGCAGTATGAGCTTGGCGACGATAAATTAGTTCAGCGTGTCTACAAAGGTGATCAGTTTCTGATTCCGACCGACAGCGGAAAGATAGTTCTTACTGTCCGCGATACGCTCGGCTCGTTCGGACTGGACACTCCTGCCGGCATCTTCTACACCGACCTTGCCGAGGAGAACGAGATGGACATAAACGGAGACTCAAAGCCGGATATTATTGTCTATGTTTCGGATATATCCAGAACGGACGCATCGCGCGGAGCCGAGGTCAGTGTCCTGATGCGTCACGGAGGCTCCGGCTTCCTTACGGGAATTCCTGCAGAGGAGATTCCTCTTATCAGCGACATAAAGATAACTCATGCTCCTAAAGTCATTCTTGAGGACAACCGCGCATATCCGTTCACGTTGAACGCGAGTTTCCGTTCTCCGTGCCTTTTCAGGGACCGTGTGGACAACGGAAAATCCGTCGAGTCATATTTTTCACGCGGAGAAATTTTTACGGCCACTCCGCGCAACGGAATCCGCCTGTGGATTTCAAACATAAACAACGTGAAATTTACTGTTGTGGCGGATTCTCGTACATTTGATCTTGATATAGGAAAAGCCGGTCAGGTTGTGGTCGAGGACATAAAATGGATAAAGGACACCGACGGCAAATACAAACTGGTGGTGATTGAGCTTGACTGACAGATTTTTTATTGACCAGCACGGATGTGCCAAAAATCAGATAGACGGCGAGCTTATTGCGGGACTTCTGACCGGCGCGGGAATGGTTCAGACTTTCTCGCCGGAAGAAGCGTCGCTTATAATTGTAAATTCATGCGGTTTTATTGAATCGGCGAAAAAGGAGTCGCTTGACGCGGTCTGTTCGATAAGAGCCGCCTATCCAGGCGCGAAAATTCTTCTTGCCGGATGTCTGGCCCAGCGTTATGCCTCCGAGCTTGAGGAGTCGATGCCGGAGCTTGACGGAATTTTCGGAAACGGAAAACTTGATTCCGTCGTCCAGGCGGCTGAGCGCATTCTCCGCGGCGAGCGGGTGAAGGAAGTCTATGCGCAGGAGGGCGTCTGCGCGGGGGCAAGGCCGGTTCTGTTCAATTACCGCGGAAGCGCGTTTGTCAAAATCACCGAGGGATGCAGCAACCATTGTTCATTCTGCGCGATTCCTCTTATCCGCGGCGAGCTGCGCAGCCGTACGGCGGATGATATTGCTGATGAGATAAGGCAGCTTGTGGAAGGCGGAATTTACGAGATTAATCTTGTCGGGCAGGATCTTGCGGCTTACGGAACCGGAGCGGCGGACAACGTTTTCGGAGACGGACGTACCGCTCTTCCGGTGGTTGATGCGGACGGAAACAACCTTGGAACCGCGGCGGAATCCGGGCTTTGCAGGCTTCTGCGCAGGATAAGCGGAATTCCCGGAGATTTTACAGTCCGCCTTCTGTACATTCATCCTGATCATTTTAACAGGGACATAATTCCGGTGATAAAATCGGATTCCCGTTTTCTGCGCTATTTCGACATTCCTTTTCAGAGCGGGGATGACCGCATAATCAGGGCGATGAACAGAAAAGGTTCGGCGGCCTCGTATATCGCTCTAGCGGAAATGCTTCGTGAGGAGCTGCCCGGATGTGTCCTGAGGACAACTTTTCTGACGGGCTTTCCCGGAGAGACATCCGCGGAGGCTGATAACACCTGCTCGTTCCTGAAAAAACTCAAAAGCGACTGGTCCGGATGTTTCCCCTACAGCAGGGAGGAGGATACGCCGGCGTATTCGATGAAAAGACGCGTGTCCTCAAGGGAGGCGGAACGCCGGGCCGCGGAGCTTGGACACATTCAGTCCGAGATAACGGCGGCTGCGCTCAGAAAATATGTGGGCACGGAGACTGATGTGCTTGTCGAGGAGATTGTCCGTGCTGATGAAGGCGTGACTGACGGACTTGCAATCGGACGCGCCTGGTTTCAGGCTCCAGAGGTGGACGGAAATGTCGTGATAAGATACGAATCTGAGCTTCCCGCCGAGTCGGAGGCTGTTTCTCCCGGAAATGTCGTCCGTGTCCGGATTCTTGCGGTTGCCGGAGTGGATCTTGACGCGCGTTTTCTGTCGCCGGTCAGAACCGCCTGCGGCGGCGGAAGGTTCAAGTTCCTTTATGAATGACAGGCTCCGCGAATCCATAGAGCTTCTTAATCCTGAGCAGAAAGCTGCGGTCGTCCACGGAAATTCTCCGCTGCTGATTCTTGCCGGAGCAGGTTCGGGCAAGACCCGCGTAATAACAACAAAAATAGCGTATCTTATAAATGAATGTCATGTCGCGCCGGAGGCGGTTCTTTCCGTCACTTTTACGAAAAAGGCCGCGGATGAGATGCGTACACGTGCGGTCGCCCTTGAGCGGAGCGCGTCGGCCTCGCAGATAAGGACGTTCCATTCGTTCGGCGCATGGTTTCTTCGCAGATATGCCGAAGCCGCCGGTGTCGAGCCGTCATTCACGGTGTATGATGATGATGATATGGCCGCGCTCGTGAAAAAGGCTGTTCCGTCACTTTCCACGCGGGAGGCGAATCTTGCCGCCCGGCAGATTTCTCTTGCAAAGGATTACTGTCTTTTTCCTGAGGATGATCTGTCGGAGATTGCCGGCGAGCTGGATCTTCCGGAAATCTATTCGGCCTACGAGAAAAGGCTCCGCGCCACAGGAAACGTCGATTTCGGTGATCTGATAATGCTTCCGGTCAGGGTGATGGATTCGAATCCTCATATTGCGGGCAGCATACATTCGAGGTTCAGCGTGATAATGGTGGATGAATATCAGGACTCCAACATCGCGCAGTTCCGTCTTCTTGACAGAATTTCCGGAGCCGGAGACAAGTCAGGAGCTTATGTATGCGTCGTCGGTGATGACGATCAGTCAATCTACAAATTCCGCGGTGCGGAAGTCAGGAATATCCTTGAATTTCCGGAGCATTTTCCGGGAACCAAAATAATCAGACTGGAGCGCAATTACCGCTCTACCGCCGGAATCCTGAATGCCGCGGGGCTTGTCGTGGCGAACAACAGCGGGCGGCTCGGCAAGACGCTTTCTGCCGCGCGCGGGGACGGCGGAACTCCTGTTCTCGCGTTTGTTCCGGATCAGGAGGCGGAGGCGGTTTTCGTCTCGGAGCTTATAAAAAAATCCCTCCGTGGCGGAAGCGGATTCTCGGACTGGGCTGTGCTCTACAGGACGAACGCGCAGTCGCTCTGCTTCGAGAAGGAATTCCTGCACAGAAAAATTCCGTATAAAGTTGTCGGATCGCTGAAATTCTATGAGCGCGAGGAGATAAAGGACACGCTTGCCTACCTTGCGCTCTGCGCTAATCCGCGGGATGAGATTGCGTTCCGCCGTGTCGTGAACAAGCCCTCACGGGGAATCGGCGAGAAGACCCAGGACAGGATTGCCGGAGCCGCGCGCGAGGAGGACGGAACGACAGGAAGTCTTGTGGATGCCGCTGAGTCACTTGCCGGAGCGTTTCCGAAGAAGGCCCGGACAGGAACCGAAGAATTCTGCCGGATTATGAAGGAAATCAGGGAAGGCTTCTCTGCCGGCGGAGGGCTTTCCGATTTTATCCGCCGGGTTATAGCCGCCACCGGACTTGACGAGTATCACCGTTCCAAGGACGAGATTGACGGAACCCAGAGGGCGGCCAATCTGCAGGAACTTGTGAACAGCGCTGTCGTATATGAATGTTCGCCGGACGGACTTACCGCTTTTCTTGACGCTATAAATCTTGACCGTTCGCTTGAGATTCAGGAGGGGGAGGCTTCCTCCGACTGTGTCACGCTTATAACAGTCCACAACACAAAGGGACTTGAATTCCGAAAGGTTGTCATAACCGGACTTGAGGAGGGCGTTTTTCCCCGCCAGGACAAGACCGGCGCCGATTTGGAGGAGGAGCGCAGGCTTTTTTATGTCGGAATAACGCGTGCCCAGGACGAGCTTTATGTGACATCCGCGGCAAAACGCTGTCTTTATGGCGCATGGCAGTACATGAAGCCGAGCCGTTTTCTCGGCGAGGCCGCGTCGGCATTTTCCGTCATCGGAGCCAGACCTGCTGGATTCTCCTGCTCAGCCTCCGGCGCGGGGACGGGCGCAGACGGCAGGAAATCCGCTCCGGGGGACGTTTACGGGGAAAAGGCCGAAATTGCCGGAAAATGGCGCAGGGGAACAAAGATATACAGCGATGACTGGGGCTACGGAATAATATCAAAGTCATATATGAGGGACGGAGAATTTGTCATAGAGGTTCAGTTCGAGACCGGAGCGGCAAAGAAATTTCTGCCTGAATATCAGGGAAATTCGCTGATGGCTGTAAGGGACTAGCGGAATTTATATGTTTGCGTGGTGGAAGAAAATATGGAAAAGAAGAAATATACAATAGGCCTGCTTGTTGATTATCTTGTCTCCGAATATACGGACGGACTTTATGACGGAATGGCGGAATGTTGCCGTGACATGGATATGAACATGATGCTTTTTCCTATGTCCCAGCTTGGATGTATGTCGATGGGCTTTGACTATCAGTATGCCGCGGTAACAGCCCTTGCTACGGAGAAAAATATCGACGGCGTGGTTATGACGTCAGGAACCCAGATTCATTCAGTCACCCTGGACACGCTCAGCTCATATATACGCTCGTTCAGACCTCTTCCTGTCGTGAATATCTCCATTCCGGTGCCGGGAATTCCGTCGGTTGTGGTAGACTGCCGCAAGGCCTGCTCGGATCTGGTCGATTATCTTGTCGATATATGCGGATGCGGACGCTTCGGAGTAATGGGCGTGGACAGTGCTTCCTCCGAGGTTCACGAGAGGATGGATGTGTTCATGTCGTCTCTGGCCGGCCACGGAATCACCGCGGACAGCATTGTCGTGTGGAATGCAAAATTCACGGCTGATTCCGCTGCCGCGGAGCTTGACCGGTATGTGTCCGGCGGCGGAAAACTTGATTTTGACGCGATAATTGCCCTTAATGACGATATGGCTTTTGGCGTTATGGATTTCTGCCGCGGCGCCGGCCTGGAGATTCCCGAAGACATTCTCGTCACTGGATTTGATGACATTCAGCGAGCCTCGTTCTCAAGTCCTTCCCTGACGACGGTGAATCAGCAGCTTTTCAGGCAGGGCTATGCCGCTGCGGCGGCTCTGAGAAGCCTGATTGAGGGAAAATCCGTTCCTCCGGTTCAGGTGATTCATGCCAAGGCGGTTCTCCGCGAATCGACCGGAAAAATTCCTCCGTCATTTTTCTCTACGGATATAATCGAGAGGGACGACACTTCCAAATTCTCATGCAACACGAAATTCACTGTCCTTGAATGGTTCAACAGAAAGAACCAGCTTTACCGTGCCGCGAGATATTATACCGACTGTCAGTACATAACCACGATGTGGGACCTGAAGGGCAGGATAAACTACGATCTCAAGGCTTTTGGAATTTCGTCCGGCGCGATCGTCCTGTACGAATCGCCTGTCGAGATGAAGACGGGCTTTGAGTATTTCAATCTTCCCCACTGCGCATATCTTATGTCTGCCTTTGACAAGGACAGCGGCTTTTATTTCCTTTCGCCTGAGTCTCCGGAATTCTTCAATCCGAATGACGGAATGCTTCCTCCTGGGATACGGAAATTTTTTACCGGCGAGACAATCGCCATGCCACTGTTCTATCAGGCGTTCCAGTACGGTTACATGATTATAAACCGCGGTTCATACGATATGGCCTGCTATGATATTTTCGGAAAGACAGTTTCCTATCTGCTTGCGACCGTAAAGTCATATTCGGAGATTGAGCGCGAGAAAAGCCACATCATCGCCGAAAACGAGAAGCTGAACAGGGTCGCGCATACGGACGAGCTGACCGGAATACGCAACCGCCGCGGCTTTATGGATGACGGAAACGAGATGATGAGGTATTCCGAGCGGATGGGGCTGTCCGGTTTTGTGATTTACTGCGACATGGACGGATTGAAAAAAATAAACGACACCTACGGGCACGATGCCGGTGACCGCGCCATAACCGCCGAGGCAAAAATCCTTGAGGCGAGCTTCAGAAAGAACGACATAGTGGCGCGCATAGCCGGTGATGAATTCGCCGTAATAGGCCAGGGGCTTACGGAAGCCGTGTTCGAGCGCATACGCCGGGTCATAGACACGGAATGCCGCCGCTGGACCGAGAAGAACGGCGCTCCGTTCCGTCTGTCGATAAGCATGGGATATGTGAAATTTCCGGACGAGAAGCTCGGCTACAAGCTTTCAAATCTTATGGCCGAAGCGGATTCTTCGCTTTATATGGACAAGCGGAAGCACCATGCCGAGGCCAGAGCCGCCGGCGAGAAGGCGGCTTCCGGCAAATAAATTGACCGCCGGAAGAATTTTCCGTTCGTTCCTGCGTGTCAGAATCCGAGGCTTTCGCCGACGACAACCACCTTTATTCTGCCTTCCGGCCGGCACAGCCGTGTCTCAACAATGTACGAGCAGATGCTGTCCTTCGCCGTGCAGTCTCCGCAGAATCCTGTGGCCGTGCATGGAGTCTCTCCTCCGAACCTTTGGGCGTTCACCGGTGCGGCCGTGTGTCTTGCGCGGAAAACGGCCTCGTCAAGGCTGTCCGCAAGTTTGTTCATTCCGCAGACTACAATAACGCTTTTCGGGCCGAATGACATCGCCGCGACCCGGTTTCCGTTTGCGTCCACATTCACAAGCTCCCCGTCCTTTGTGACCGCATTTGTGCCTGTAAGGAACGTGTCGGCGGTAAGCGACATTCTCATGGCCGACATCCTTTCCTCCGGAGTAGCCGCCGTATCCCTGTCGAAAATTTTCTGTCCGCGCGCACGGAGTTTCTCCTTTATTCCGAGCGCATCGACCGAGGCCGAGCCTCCGTATCCGACCGAATCTGTTTCCGAAATCATGGACATGATTTTTTCGGCCGCCTCCTTCGCCGTGGAAAAATAATACGCCTCAAAGTGTCTAGCTTTCAGAGCCTTTACCAGGTTTTTTCCTGCCTTTCCGTTTCTTGCCTGTTCCGGTGTCACCTTTTTTGCCTCCTGCGGTTTTCTGTCTGCCTGCGGTGATTTTTTTTATGGAATCCATCTTCTGTCTTGCAATCATCTGGTTGTATTCGTTTGTTCCGGAATCATGCGCGTATGCGAACAGATATGAATTTATCTTGAATTTGTTGTCATCGTAAAGATTTATTGACTTGTAGAGCGCCCTGTAGTATCCGAGCAGCTGCATCTTGAATGCAATCATGGTTGAGAATTTTATCTGTGATTCGCAGATGCTTCCGAGTCTCTTCACGTAATAATAGAGATGGTCGTTTATCACGGAGATTTTCCGCGTGTACTGCA
This sequence comes from Treponema sp. UBA792, assembly GCA_002296965.1. Classification (GTDB taxonomy): domain Bacteria; phylum Spirochaetota; class Spirochaetia; order Treponematales; family Treponemataceae; genus Treponema_D. Next base: position 21,607 of record DBIW01000004.1, read on the forward strand.
TATATTCAAGGTTGAACAGAAAATCCTCGCACCATCTGTAGCGCGGCGAGCAGTAGATGTGCCTCCCTTTTATGATGGAGGTTCTGTAGCATTTGTTCCAGAGAACGCCGAAATAAAAGTCCGCCGGAGAATCCGCCATCTCCCCGGCGAATTCTTCCCTTGTCATGACGGAATTTCTCTTTATGGTCGCCATGGGAATCTTCACCGTGTTGATTATCCTGTTGAATCCGGAGACAACCATGTCGGAGCCGTCGGATTCCGCCCGCTCCACGAATTTCCGGACCGCATCGCTTCTGAACCAGTCATCGCTGTCCGAGAACATTATGTATTTTCCTGTCGCCATGCGGATTCCCTTGTTCCTTGCCCTTGAGACTCCGCTGTTCTTCTGTGTTATCAGCCTGAACCTGCTGTCCCTGTTAAGGTATTTCGCGCAGATTTCCGGTGAATGGTCAGTGCTTCCGTCATCCACCATGATGATTTCGAGGTTTCTGTAGGTCTGGCGCATAAGCGCCACAAGACACCGCTCAAGATAGCACTGCGCGTTGTATACGGGAATTATTATGCTTACAAGCGGCTCGTTCAGTTCCATCTGCGGAGAATTTCTACCAGTCACGCTGGATGTAGGTCGCCTTAGGACGCGCGGTTATGTCCACGCGGCGGTTCTGGGCGCGTCCCTCCTCCGTGGCATTTGTCGCGACGGGCATCGTTCCTCCGTATCCTTTGTACGTGAAAATCGACTCGTCTAGTCCGCAGTCAACGAGCGCCCTCATGACGGTGCGCGTCCTTTCGATTGACAGGTTGAGCTGTCCGGCCGGTTTGCCTACGTCGGCGGTGTGTCCTTCGATTAGGACGGTGTAGCTTCCGTCCGAGGCAAGCTGGGCGAGTTTTTCGGCTATTGCCTGTATGCGTTCCTTTTCCGACGGAAGAAGCTCAGGCGAGTCGGGATAGAATTTCAGGTCAACGGAGAAGAGGATTCCGTTCAGCGACTCGGTGACCGTGACATCCGGAATCCTGTTCTCGTAGAAATACTGTCTTATAGTTCCGTAGTTCACATAGTATGAGTCGTCCTTCTGGGGAACGCTGATTTTTGTTATCAGATTTTTCCGGTCAAGCAGGATGACGACTTTTCCTTCCTCAAGCAGCTTCAGATTCTGCGGAACGGAAAGAATTTTCAGGGCGTCGTCCCTTTTTATCACTGGATCCGTCCTGTTGCGTCCGTACACCTGAACCGCGCGTATGTAAAGCGGATCCGTTCCGATTCGGCCGTCCAGACGCGGGGAGTCCTCAGCAAAGTCGTAGGCGACGATTCCGTTCTCCAGCGCCTTGTCCGGAAGAACCATGTTCCTCTCGTAGACGGAATTCATCTGGTCGTCCCAGATTCTCGGAAAAAAAGCCGGAAAGGTCTCGCTGTCAACGTATTCTCCGTGTACCGGACGTGTTCCGCGCGCGTCTATTATTATTCCGCTGTACGCTCTTGACGGAACGCTGTCTAGGGGAATTTCCTGCCGGTATGCCTGCGTGTGTTTTATGAGCTGCCGTGCGATTCTGTCTATTCCGAGCGTGTTAGTCGTGTTCAGGCTCCTCATGTCCCTTGTGAACACGTCCGGAGTCTTGTGGCCTTCCATTATGAAATCCGTCACCTGGTCAACGGAAAGAGTTTCGCCGGTAACCTCGTCGGCAAGATATTTCGTAGAGTCAGAAAAAAGCGACAGGAGCGCGGGCTGAATAAGTTTGGGCATTCTTGTTCTGATCGCAGCGGACGCGCTTTTCTTTCCGGACGGCATTGAGAGTCCGGTTTTCCCGGTGTCGAGAGATATTTCCGTTCTGAAAGTGCGTGTTATCCAGTTCACATCGCTTGTCGCCTCAAGCATTGTCTCTGCCGAGAGAGTTCCGTGAATCGCCATCACCGCGGATATGGCTGCCGTGATTGATTTTCTGAATCTGAATTTTCTCATAATTATGTTTAAATATCGTGTCATTTTGACGGAATATAAAGGATTTTTCCGATTCTGAGAATCGCGTTCTCCTCTATTCCGTTTATGTCGCAGATTGAGCTGACGGATACGCCGAATCTCCGGGATATTGCCCAGAGCGAGTCGCCTGCCACAACCTTGTACTTGAATGGAAATTCTATCGGGCTGACCGCCGCGAGCGCGTCCACAGCTGTCTGCTTCATTCCGGCAGGAAGCCTTATCTTTGACTCTCTTGACGGATGCGTCATTCCTTTTACGAACGACGGATTCAGCTCCCTGAGCACGGCGGAATCCATCCTCATCTCCTGGGCAAGGCGGTTCAATGAATATGCCTTTGTCACTGTCAGGTAGTCGAAAATTCCGTTCGTCTCGTTGTAAAGCTTTTCAAATTCCTCCTGATGGTCAGGAATCTCCACGCCGTAATAGCTGCTGTTCAGGGCAAGATCCGCAACGGCAAGCAGCTTTGGCACGTACTGGGCCGTCTGGAGCGGAATCAGGGAATTCTCGCACAGATACCAGAAGTCCTTCTTCGGTGATTTTTTGAGCGCGCGGGACATGGCTCCGGCTCCGCAGTTGTATGCCGCAATCGCAATGAGCCAGTCTCCGAAATAGTTGTAGTTGTCCTCAAGTTTTTTGAGCGCCGCGTCGGTTGATTTCCACGGATCAAGCCTTTCGTCCACGAATTCATTCAGCGTGAGAAACGGCCGGACGCTGTTTTCCATGAACTGCCACATTCCCAGCGCGCCGGAGCTTGATTTTGCCGATGTCTTGTAGTTTGACTCGATTACCGGAAGATATTCGAGCACGGCGGGCAGATTCTTCTCCTGGATGGATTTGCGCACGTAGAGCCGGTACGGAAGCGCGGCCTCCAGTTCGTCGTGCAGCCGTTTGTTCCATTTTTTTGTCAGGAACTGCCTTCTGAATTTTTCCGTCTCCGGCCTGTCCGCTCCGGGAAGGTCAATCTGTCTGTATTCAGGTCCGGAATTCTTCTGCGGCCCGTCCTGTCCTGATTGTCCGGCCTGTTCGCCGGATTCAGCTTCTCCGTCCGGGGCGGCGGCGGAATCAGTGCTTATGTCATCTTCGGGACGCTCTTCCGGAGGAATTTCTCCGGATCCGGCAGAATCAGTTGCTTCCGCGGAATCCGTAGCGTTCAGCCCAAGCTCCGCGACGGCGGCCTTGTCTACGCTGGTTTCTTCCGCCGGAACATGGAATGTGACCGCTGTGAGCAGCAGGGCGCATAGAAGTGTCTTTTGAATTCTCATCGCGGTCATCAGAGTTTGTTGCCTATGTAGATTCCGGCCCATTCCCAGTTTCCGTGGATGTCGGGGTCAACAGGAAAATTCACCTTTCTGAAATACAGATACCAGACCGACACGTAGCGGCTCCAGCCCCAGGTTTTCAGATATGCCTCGTTCGGATTCGATGTCTCGTCAAGCGTCTCGCTGTATCTGACGCGGTTTCCCTGCATGAAGCTTTTCATAGAGAATTCCTCCTGGGAATTCGCATCCGTCTCGTCCTGTTTCCATGACATCGAGAAGAAATTCACCTTCGCCTTGTATCTGTCCAGCGCGCGCCAGTCGTAGTTCCTTATCGCCCTCTTTACTGCGGATTCCAGCGCGCTCAGGCTCTCAAAAGTCCAGTCCTTTGATGAGTTGTTGAAATCCACCAGATGTCGTGCGTTCTTGTATGCGTCCGGTTCACCCGGAATCTGGATTGTCGTCGCGTCAGGCTGTTTCAGGAAAAGATTGTATGTCTTCAGAGCCTGCTCCCACTGGTTGTCGTTCTCGTATTCCATCGCCAGCCGCAGATACAGCTCGGTGGTGTTTATGTCCTGCGGAAAACGGCTTATCAGGTCATTGAAGTATTTTATCCTGTGCGCCGGTGTCTTGCTTATCTGAATCAGATTCTGCAGACAGAGGAAATGAATCGACTTTCCCTTTATCATGAGATCCTGGCAGTGGTTCAGAATTCTGTCGAAATAATATTCGGCCACCGGCTCCGCATTCATTGAAAGATATGAGTATGCCGTCATCAGAAGCCAGTAGGAGTTGTATATGTCATCCGGATTTTTTTCAACAATGTCGGTCAGAAGCAGGATTGTCCCCTGATAGTCGTTGAGCGAGAGGAGATTTCCTGCCATCTGGTTTATGAGCGCATAGCGCTGCTTTGAATCAAGTGTTCCGCTGTCAAGCAGGCTCTTTAGCTCCGCCTGTTTTTCCTGAATCGGATTTTTATTTTTGGTCTGCGCCGGACTGCATGAAGTCAGAAAAACTGATGCGGTTATATGTACAATTAATAGAAGAATAATTGTATTTTTAAATTTCATTTTTTTAATTTAGCATAGTGATTTGTTATTGTAAAGATTAACTTTTATGGTGTATTCTGTTGCAGGAGCGATTCAGATGAAGAAAAACAGCACGAAAATTCTTGATTTTATAGTTGCCGCGGGTATTGTGTTTTTCACCGTTTTCTTTGCATTCGTTCTCGGCGCGGCGGACAGAAACAGCGGTGTATCATCGGTGCTTATGGCTGTGCTGCAGATTGCCGTCGGAGCTGTTTTTGTGGCTGTCGCTGTGTTTCTTTCCGGCAAGGCATATCACCTTTTCTGCGGAATTCTGCTTGCGCTTTGCGGGTGTGTCATTCTAGTTGATATGTGTTCCCCGTCTCCGTACACGATGCTGAGGCTTTGGCCGGTGTTCGGGCTTGTCTCCGGAGTCGCGCTTCTTGTCTCCGGACGTTTCAGGTATGGAAAATTCAGCCCCGGATTTGTCATTCCTTCCGCGGCGTTCGTTTTGTGCGGTCTGTTTTTCATGCTTTTCTCATTCGACATAATAAAAATTCCGTTCAGGGTCTTCTTTTCGGTCGCAGGCCCTGTTCTTGCCGTGATTGTATGCGCCGCAATAGCCGCTGTCTTTTTTATCCAGAAAAAGAAGCGCCGCCTCATTATTGACGGAGAGGAGCCGGAAGTTTTTGATGACGAGGGGATGATTTTTGACGATTCCGGTGAATGAAATTGCGTGATTCCGTCCGCTGCTCCTGGAAAAACGTTATGCTCATATTTTTGGCCGTGGTTTTCTGTACGGCCGGAATTTGTCATGCCCAGACATCATCCGGAGCGGACGGACGCATGTCGATTCAGCTTCCGGGCGGCAGAAACCGCAGGGGCGGCTATTTCGGCAGGATAAGGCCGGAGATTCTTGCCGGAGTGGAGAACGGATCGCCGGATTCAATCAGACAGGCGATGGAAATGCTCCGGAAAAACGTTTCGGAATATACGGAGAACGAGAAGGTTCTGACGGCCGTATCCGCCGAGATAATGAGAATCGTGTGGCCCTCCGCCCGTGTGACCTGGGATGTGTTTGAGCTTTCGGAGGACACGCCGTATATGGGCGCGATAAATTCCGCAAGGAACGGAATTTACGATTCAAGCACCGGAAATGTGGATTTTCTGACGACAGTTCTGCCGTCGCTTGTTCTTGTGGCTTCTCCGTCCGCCCGCGCGGATTATTATGAGCTTTCGGAGAATGCGTTGCGGAAGGCTCTTGCAATCCGTCCCGGCTCGGTTCTCGCCGAGTATCTTTTTGGAATTCTTTGCGAGCGTCAGCAGCGTTGGAGTGAGGCTCAGGAGCATTTTTCTGCGGCATATTCGTCTGCTCCGGGCTGCATCGAGATTTCAGTCGCATTTGCCAGAATGCTTACCAGGACCGGAGATTATTCGGGGGCGGAGAGAATTCTTTCTTCGCTTCCGGCTGACGGGCCTGATGCCGGGACGGTTCTGCGTCAGAGGGCGTTCACGGCTTTTTCCGCCGGTGATTATTCCGCCGCGGAGGAATATGTGGCCAGGGTTCTTCAGCAGTCGCCGAATGACCTGGAATTCGTGCTTTTCCGTGCGAAAATTCTCATAAGAAAAAAGGATTATATCCATGCGGTCTCCCTGCTGGACGTTTATTCAAGATATGATTCGGATTCACTTGAATACCTTCTGCTGAGGGCGGAGGTTCAGCTTGACTGGAGCCGCAACTACACGGCGGCCGCATCGACGGTTGAGCGGATTCTTCGTCTTTATCCGGACAGCACCGACGCGATGCTGCTTGCCGCGCGCATTTCATCTGCCACGGATTCTCCTGTCGGCGGAAAATATGCCGATGAGCTTGCCGCGGAAGTTCTTGAGAAAAGACCCGGCGACAGCCAGGCGATGGAGTACGCGCTGAGCGGGTTCATGCAGCGCGGAAACTGGCAGGATGCGTATAAAATCAGCTCTGCGCTTGTCAGGACGGATCCGGTTCAGCCGGGGGTAATCATGAGCCATGTGACGGTATGCGTTAATCTGGGGCTTATGAAGGAGGCCCTTGATTTTGCTTCCGCCATGCACAGGAAATTTCCGGACGACGAGACCGCTACTATGGCTTATGTCCTTGCCCTCTCATCCGCCCAAAAACGTGACGCCGCCGTTTCCGAGCTGAATTCAATGCTTGCGGCAGGCCAGCCGACGGCGGTCCGCAGCTACATCTATTACCGGCGGAGTTTTCTCCAATATTCGGACGACTATGCGCTTTCGGATCTCCGCTCAAGCCTTAACGAGAAGATAAATGTGGATGCGCTTTTCCGCCTTTACGAGATTTATTTTGAACGCAAGGATTATTACAAGGCTCAGTATTATCTGCGCCAGGTGATTGCGATGAAGCCGAATGACACTTCCGTAAAGAAACTGAACGAGGCTCTTACGCTGCTGATGAAGTAGATGAAGCGACATGTGCGTGTCCATGCGTTTACTGAATCCGGGAATTCTGCTATAGTAGCCGCTGAGGTAAATCAGATGTCCCGTGAAAAAATTGTTGTTCTTGATTTTGGAAGCCAGTATGCGCATCTTATCGCCAAACGTTTCCGTATGCTCGGTTATTATTCCGAGATTGCGCTTCCGTCCGCACCGCTCTCCGCATTTGACGGAGCAAGAGGAATCGTGTTTTCCGGCGGTCCGAGTTCTGTTTACGGCGACAAGACTCCGGAATTCAACAGCGGAATTCTTTCGCTTGATGTTCCGGTTCTGGGACTATGTTACGGACATTACATTGTTCAGCAGGGATACGGCGGCAAGGTGGGAAAGGCCGAGACGGGCGAATTCGGATTTGCGGAGCTTCATCTGTCTCCGGATGTGAAGTGTCCTCTTTTTGAGGGAATAGCTCCGGTTCAGCAGGTATGGATGAGCCATCAGGACTGCGTTCTTGCTCCGGGCGAGGGATTTGAGGTTGTGGGCAGCACGAAGGACTGTCCCTATGCCGCGCTTCAGAATCTTGCGCTCAGACGTTTCTCGCTTCAGTTTCATTGTGAGGTGAAGGATACTCCTTGTGGAGACACTATATTCTCGAATTTCGCGCGTTTCTGCGGGATGGAGAAGAACTGGGATCAGGATACGGTGCTCGGCCTGATTGTTGAGAACATAAAGAAGGATGCCGCAGGGAAGAATGTTCTCCTTTTTTTGAGCGGAGGAGTTGACAGTACGATAACATTTGCCCTCCTTAACAGGGCGCTGGGACAGGATCGCGTGCTGGGACTTCATATCGACAATGGTTTTATGCGCAAAAACGAATCCGCCAAGGTTGCGGAGGCTTACCGCAAATTCGGATTCACGAATTTCATTGTCGAGGATGCGTCCGAAAGTTTTCTTAAGGCGGTGGCGGGGCTTTCCGATCCGCAGAAAAAGCGGATGGCTGTAGGCGAGAATTTCATCACCGTCCGCAACGAGGTTGTGGCGCGGCAGAAACTGGACGAGAACCAATGGCTGCTTGCGCAGGGAACGCTTTATCCGGACATAATCGAATCGGGCGGAACAAAAAATTCCAATGTCATAAAGACTCATCACAACCGCGTGTCAGGAATCCAGAGTCTTATAGAGAAGGGGCTGATAATCGAGCCGATAAAGGAGCTCTACAAGGATGAGGTGCGCGCGATCGGAAAGAAGCTCGGTCTGGATCCGTCGCTCGTAATGCGACATCCGTTTCCGGGGCCGGGACTTTCAATCAACGTGCTCTGCTCCGATGGAAAATTTTCCGATAAGGACAGGGATGATTTTGCCGCCGCGGAGAAGGAGCTTGACGGAATCGCCGTAACGGAATTCTGTCCGAAATGTTCCGCCTCGATGAGAAAGTCTGTTCTTCCTGTCCGTTCCGTTGGAGTTCAGGGGGATTTCAGGACATACCGTTTTCCTGCCGTGCTGGCGTTCGCCCGGGACGCGGACGGATTTTATCATGTTCCGAAAAAATGGGAAAAAATCGAAGCCGCTTCAAGCCATATAACAAACAGCGCGTCGCTCATAAACCGTACCGTAATAAAGCTCTGGCAGAATCCGTCGGTTGAGGACGCTTCCATGGGAATTCAGGAAGGCTGGTGCGACAGAAGACGTCTTGACCAGCTGCGCGAGGTGGATGACATAATGCTTTCCGAGCTTCACGGATCCGGCTGGTACGACAGGATATTCCAGCACCTCACCATAGATTTGCCTTTCGCCTCGTCCGCTGACCGCGCATCGTTTGTGCTGCGCCCTGTATGCAGCGAGGATGTGATGACGGCGCGTTTTGCCCATCTTCCGCTGGAGCTTCTGGACAGAATCGCAAGACGGATTGCCGCCCTGCCTTTTGTTGATGCCCTGTATTACGACGTCACCAACAAGCCGCCGGCAACATTCGGCTGGGAATAACGGCGGCAGGGAATCCCGTGCTGCAATGAAGAATCATCGGTACTGCCGCCTGTCGTGAGGATGAAGAATCGTTGCGCCGATTTCTGACAAATCGGCGGGCGGCAGAGAATCCCATGCTGCAATGAAGAATCATCAGTACTGCCGCCATTGAATCAGACCCGAAAATGCTTTACAATGGGCTGCATGGGCGATGTCGTAAAAAAGCATGGACTTGTTTATTCCGCTGATATGCATACGCTGGTCGGAATTGATTCGGATTCAGGTGAATTCAGCGGCCGTATCCCTTTCGGTGTTCATTTTATTGCGGACGGGCTGTTTTCCTGCTGCCCGTATCAGTCTGTCTCTTTGCCAGATTCCGTCAGAACATTGACGCCGTGTCTGTTTGAGAATTCAAAGAAACTTGAGAAGGTTAAGCTTCCGAGGGAACTTGAATCTCTTCCTCCGTATCTGTTTTCCGGCTGCACCGCGCTGACCAGAATTTCAATGCCGGATTCTTCCTGCGATTTCTCCGAAGGTCTTTTCTCCGGCTGCTCATCGCTTGCGGAGCTGCCGTTCCGTCCCGGAGTCAAATCCCTTCCCGACAATGTCGCCTCCGGCTGTACCGCCCTGCGCTCGCTGGTGATTCCGGAAGGTGTTGTCTCCATTGGCGAGAACGCCTTTTCCGGCTGCACATCGCTTGAATCCCTTGTGATTCCCGCCTCGATTGTAAGAATTGACAGTACGGCTTTTTCCGGCTGCACGGCTCTGAGGAGCATAAGAATTTCGCCTGAGAATTCCGCGTTTTATCTGAATCCGGATGACGGCTCGCTTTATTCAAAAAGCGGACATCAGTGCGCCGTAAAAGTCAGTCTGCACGTTCCTGCTTCCGTCTCGTTCTTCAATCCGGAGCTTGATGATGAGGCTGATATTCCCGACGGGGAGGATTTCGACGAGGAAGACGATACTTTCAGCGCGGAGATCGGGGCGGCTGACGGGGAGCTTTCTGCGCTTGGAGATGAGGACGGGAATTCCTCCGCTCCGGTGTCTGGCGGAAATGAGCTTGAAACAGTTCCAGTTTCGGAAAATAAATTGATGGAGAATAGTAAAATGGAAGAAAACAGCAGTGTTGATGTGGATTCGGTTTTTGCCGACATAATGAATGACGAGAAGACTAGAAATGAGCAGTTTTCCGGAGATGTCGCGGCCGGTGATAAAGAGGTGGAAATTCTGTCGGAGATGATGGATGTTATGAATGATGAGCCGCCGGCATCGCATGGCGCTGAGGTTACGGCCGATGAGCTTGAGCATCTTTTTGCCGGTTCCGACTCAGGCTCCGGAAATTCGGCTCAGCCCGAATCCGATGACAGTTTTATGAGTACGGACGACTGCCTGTCTGTTGACGGCAAGACGAAAATTCTTGTTGACTCGGCGGAAGTCAGCAGGGTGATGAATTTCACGCCGGAAGGGACGCCTCCTTCTGAGCCGGAGCTTTTTGTAATCGCCGAAAATCTTGCGGTGACATCTGACGGAACAAAAACATTCTCCGAAAAGCTCGTTAAATGCTGCGAGTCATTTGCTTCCGTTCAGGATCTCAAGCGCGTTATTCTGCTCTATGGGCTTCCTCTTGACAATGAGGAATTCAATCAGTTCTATTATCATTTTATGGGCAAGAAAAATGTTGTCCTTGCCTGCGCTGCCGGCTCGCCGTCCCAGCTTTCTCCGTACTGCCGCAAAATCTGTGATGCGTCAAGAATCAGTCTTGGCCGCAGCGACATGAACGAGCAGCGCAGAAAAATCGGAATAAAAAATGACACTCTGATAAAACTTGTTATTCAGGATAAATATTGATTATATCGAGGTTCGACTATGACAAAAAAAAGTGATAATGCCTGTAAAGGTGTTGCCCGCGCGCCGCACC
>DBIW01000018.1 GCA_002296965.1 Treponema sp. UBA792
AAATCGACGAGTTCTTTGGCTATAAGTTTGGAAAGCTTGAGTACCGCACAGTCCGTTTTGAGACAGAAACACTCGGTTTGCAGAATTTCCAGGGAAATGCGGTTGTGAACTACACAAGCCACGACGAGCCGTTCACAAGAATCATAGAGCACAAACATTTTGAGCCGGAAAATCCTGCATATTCACAAAATAAAACGGTAATCTCAAAGGAATACTCAACCGAATGGCACGAAGGACTTGAGCCATTCTACCCCGTGAACGACGCGAAAAACGCGGAAGTCTACAAAAAATACAGGGAGCTTGCAGAAACACAGAGCAAGGTGATTTTCGGCGGCCGCCTTGCGGAATACAAATACTACGACATGGACGACGTGATTGAAAAATGTATAAAAGACTGGGATGAAGAGAATGAAAGATAAAATAACTCTGAACAAAGACAACTGCAAGATTCTGATATGTTGCCACAAGCCTTGCGAGCTTCCGCCAAATCCGGACGAACTGTTTCTGCCTATTCAAGTTGGAGCGGCAATTAGCGATGTTGATTTGGGAATGCAGCGTGATGATCAGGTGAACGGCGAGCCTTGTGACAACATCAGCGCAAAGAACAAAAGCTACTGCGAGCTTACGGCTCTTTACTGGGCATGGAAGAATATTAAGAAACTTTATCCTAATCTTGAATATATCGGTCTGAACCATTACAGAAGATATTTCAGTTTTGACAAGAAGAATTGTTTTGATGATGCAGTAGTTCTTCCTGAAGACGAAGTGAAGAATTACAGTTTTGACAAGACGAAATTGGAGAAAATCCTCTCAAAATATGATGTGATGATGGCAAAGTCGAGAGTCTATCCTTATTCATTGGAAGTTGACTATTCGGTATGCCATGTTTCAGAAGATTTACGCACTTTAAAAAAGATAATACATGAGAAATATCCTGAATACGACAAGGATGTTTATAGTGTGATGACCTGCGGATGTAGGTTATCACCCTATAACATGACTGTCATAGGGTGGAATGATTTTGACGCGTACTGCACATGGCTGTTCAATATACTTTTTGAGGCTGAAAGAAAAATTGACATATCAAAATATAATGCTGTTCAGGGACGCATTTTTGGATACATGGCGGAACGGCTTTTTAATGTGTGGGTACTACATAATTTGAAAAGAGTAAAACTGCTAAATATCTTGAAATTTGTTGATGCAAAAATTCATTCAGGATTGTGGCAATTTGCTTATCTTTTGAGAAATAAATTCTTGGGAAACATTTCTTTGATTGGAATGACGAAATTTTCTGAGGAATATTATGTAAAACGAGTATTAAACATTTTGAAATAAAATGATTGACTTAATATGAAAAAGATTTATTCAGTATCTTTAACTACAGTAAGCTATATCCTATTTACTCTGCTCGTTATAAGCTATTTTCTCCAAGTGCCGTTCAGACCGCTTGCGAAATTTATTTCAATATTCGCCTTGCTTTTTGCGCTAGCAAATTGCAGAAACTGGCTGAAACTGTTTAAGCGGCCGTTATTTTGTTTGTATTGTCTGTATATATCAATATGTGTATTTGTTGTCGCATTTAATTCAAATACTGCCATTGGAAAAATCATTCGATTTTCGGAAATTTTTCTGATGATTCCGCTGTTCTTTTGCATGGATGAATCCAAAAACGGCAATTTTTATTCAAAGGCATTTGTAAGAATCGCATTCTTGAAAGCTATTGTGCTGTTTGCTATTTACGGAATCATTGTAAAAACAGGGAGCTATTCTGCCATAAGGGCTTACGGACATCTAAATGACTGGGGCGATATTTATTCGTTCGGCTCAATGTTTATGACAAGAGTTCAGGTTCAAGGGAATGCGCTGCTTGTTATGGCGTTTTTTACAGCCTGTTATAAAAAAGATAAGGTGTTCTATAGGATTGCTTTGTTTTTAGCGTGCCTTATTGCGGGAAACAAGGCTTTTCTTATAGGAATATTCCTGTTTGTCTTATATTTCTTTGTCTCTTGGCTTTTTAAAACAAAGCGAAACTATAATTTTGATTTCAAAGTATGTTTTCTTCTGCTTGGCGCAATGCTGAGTTTCCCTGTAATTATAAACAAGGCTAATTCCATTCTTGAGGAAAAATCCGGGTATAGCAACGCAGTCAGAAAGGATCAGGCGGAAGTTCTGCTGTCTGGGAATATAATTACTGGAAACGGGGTCGGTAACACAATAACTGCAAAAACTAAGTATCGAGACTATTCTGGTTCGGATTATTTTGAAGTTCAGACTCTTTATGTGATAAATCAGATTGGAATTATCGGATACTTTTTGTTTTTGATTTTGACTTTCGGGCTTCTTTTAAATCGGAAAAATAGCATTGCTCTCGTTTTTATTTATTTTGCATATCTGGCTTATACATTCTTTAATCCGTATTGCTTCGATACAACTCACATGATTACAGGATTTTTGCTCTGTTCTGTATTTTCATCACCTTCAAAAAAAGAGGCTTGCATAAAATGAAAACAATCTCGCTTGTAACATTATATTTTCCAGATGAAAACGTGAAAAAGAATATCAGTCAGCTTTCGCATTTTGTTGACAATGTTGTATTGCTTGATAACACGCCAGATTCTGACAATTCGGGTTTGTTCGCCGGACTGGAAAAAACAGAGTACATTGCCTATAAGGAAAATCTAGGACTTTCAGAAGCCTTTAACCGTTATCTGAAGTCTTTAAAAGAAAACAGCTACATAATCTTTTTTGACCAGGATTCATTCTGTCCTGAAAATTTTATTGAACAGTTGAAAAATGACTATTCATTTTGCTGCAGAAAATTAGGCAAGAAAGGCATTATCGGACCAGCTTATTTTGAGAAAAATGCGAATCAGCTGATGATTCCAAAACAAAAAAAAGAGATTTCAGAAGGAATCTATCAGGTAAAGTCAATAATCACATCCGGAATGTTTACTGAACTGGAAGTCCTGCAAAAAATCGGTTTTTGGAATGAAGAAATTTTCCTTGATATGGCTGACTGGGATTTATGCTGGCGGGTTTTGAAAAACAATTTTTTCTGCTGTCTTACAAGAAATGTTGTTCTTGCTCATCGGCTTGGAAAAGGTGTCCGTCATGTTGCAGGAATAAAAGTAAAAGAAGGTGCTCCGTTCCGTGTTTATTATCAGACACGAGATTGTCTGTATTTACTACGAAGAAATTATGTCCCATTAAAATTCCGAATCAGATTAATTCAGAATCTTACAGTTCGTTCGTTACTTCACCTTATTGTTCTGCCAGATAAAATAATGCGTATTCATTATTACATAAAGGGAATAATGGATTTTAAAAATAAAATTCATGGAGTTTTGTCTGAAAATATTTAATAGGAGAACTAACAAATGAAACGAATAATAACATACGGAACATTTGACCTGCTCCATTATGGGCACATAAATCTTCTAAAAAGGGCTAAGGCATTAGGAGATTACCTGATTGTCGCACTTTCAACTGATGAATTCAACTGGAATGAGAAACGTAAAAAATGTTATTTCCCTTATGAAAAACGCAAGCAGCTTCTTGAAGCAATACGTTATGTAGACCTTGTGATTCCTGAGGAAAAGTGGGAACAGAAATCTTATGATATTGATGAGTATCATATTGACACTTTTGTGATGGGCGATGATTGGAAAGGAAAATTTGATTTTCTGAAAGACAAATGTGAAGTCGTATATCTTCCAAGAACGCCTGAAATCAGTACTACAAAAATAAAGGAGAATCTAAGTGGAAAAAATGACTGAAATCAGGAAAATGCAGCTTGAGATTGTCCGTATGATGGCGGATGTTGATAGTCTCTTTAATAAAAACAACATAAAATACACTCTTTTAGGTGGAAGCGTTCTTGGTGCAGTTCGGCACAGTGGTTTTATTCCGTGGGATGATGACATGGATATCGGTGTTTTCCGTAGCGATTTTGAACGTGCGGAAAAACTGCTTTCTTCCATGGGAAAATACGTTTATGAACCGGCTGAACATCATATTATTCCTGATGCCCCGATTGGACATATTCATGTTGTGAATGATATTTATAAAATCGATAATTCGCCGACGATTGATGTGTTTGCGTTAGATTATGTTCCTAATGACAAAAAAAATCAGAAAAATTTGCGCTTACATGCGGATATACATCATCTTGCTGTTCTTCGGCGTGCTCCAAAAAACAGAGGTAAGATAAAAAAAATTCTGATTCAGTTGCTGTTAAACATTTTTTCAGAAAAAATTTGGGATAAAATCCAGCAGGCAAGTTTTCAAAGAATAATGGAAATCTGTGGAAAACAGACAAACTGGATAGGAAATATTTGGGGATTCTGGACAGAAAAAGAATACTTTCCGAAAGAAATTTACGAAAATATTACATTACATGATTTTGAAGGAATGCGGCTTCCTATTCCTGCTGATTACAACAAATACTTGTCGCAAATGTACGGAAATTATATGGAACTTCCACCCGAAGAAAAAAGAGTTCCTAAACATAGGGAAATATAACTATGACCTTCACAGTTCTCCAGTCCGTATACAAAAAAGACAATCCTGTATTTCTCTCTCAATCCTTGCAGAGCATTGCGGAAAATACTGTGCAGCCTTCTTCAGTTGTTCTTGTAAAGGACGGCGTTCTGACTCATGAACTGGAAGCTGTTATTTCCGAATGGCAAAGTAAGCTTCCGCTGAAAGTTGTGGGCTATGAAAAGAACCAGGGGCTTGCATATGCGCTGAACTATGGTCTGCAATTCGTGGAAACTGAGCTTGTCGCAAGAATGGACAGCGATGACATCTGTTTTCCAGACAGATTTGGAAAACAGATTGCCCAGTTTGAAGTAGATTCTTCAATTGAGATTCTAGGCGGTGGAATTGAGGAGTTCTATATAGAAGAAAACGGAACTGAATTCCGAAGAGTCCGTCTCTATCCGAAATGGACAGACTCAAAATCAAGAACGCTTTACCGGGGAACTCCTGTTGCGCATCCGACTTTGATGATGAGGACTGCCGTGCTGAAAGAATTTGGATATAGCGAAAGCACAAAATGCAACGAGGATATTGACTTGTGGTTCAGGCTTCTTTCCGTTGGCCACAGGATAAAAACACTGCAGGAACCGATTCTTCATTTCAGGATTACAGACGGAACTTTTCGCCGGCGTTCAGTTTCAAAGGCTTTAGATGAATATTCAATTTATACAAAAAACCTACGGCATTTCAACGGAATGACAAAGAACGACATAATTCCATTGATGCGCCTTGCCGCCAGATTTCTTCCAGGAAATCTTAATAAAAAGGCGTACCTTTCGCAGAAACGCCAAAAACTTTTCAAGGAGAATCTTATGAACATAAAATCATTGAACAATCAGGTTTTTATGAAAAACGGACATATTTTTGAGGCAGTTATCCAGTTTGAGGAGAACGGAATTCAGATGATAAAGGCAGTTCAGCTGGACAGCCAGTCAAAATATTTGGTGGAAGTTCCTGCATCCGAAGTCGAACTTTTTAGAACAAGTGAAAGTGTGGATGTGAAGTTGGAAGTGAAAGATTAAGGCTTGTATAAAAATAGTATGTTCATGTTGTCGAATTGCGCCACAATAATCCGCCCCACGGTGATTTTCGGCGAGCAGAACCGCGGCAACGTGTACAACGTTCTGCGCCAGATTGCAGGCGGAAACTTCCCGACTGGCTTGCGTATCTCGGCGGAAAATGTTTTGACCTGCTTGCGTTCATCCTGCACAAAAAGTTTGCAATCAATTCAATCCGTGTAAAGAAATTCTGCAGGCAAACTTGTTTGCACGAACACTTACTTCAAGTCATCAAGAGTTCCAATGACAGGCTTTGTAGCTCCAGTTGAGTTTGAGGAAGTCTTGCGCCGCACAATTGGCTATGAGTTTGTGAAGAAAGTGCAGGGGGGATACTTTCACCTGCGAGTAATTGGGCTGAAATTCCCAAAAGGCCCGCCGTCTTGTTTTTCCGTGAAATGTTAAAAATTCTCGTATTCATACGAAATTTTTCCGATTGAAAATGGCTTTTCCGCGTGGTAGATTAGCCTGTCGGACGGGAGGAATTCTGAAAGAAATGCGGAATTCTCCGCGCGGATGGTTTTATGAACAGAAAGATTGTTCTTGACTGGAAAAAATATCTTGACAAGGCGGAGGAGACTGTCGCGGAAGGCTGCGTCCTGCTCCGGAACGAGGCGGAGACGCTTCCTCTTCCTTTTTGTGCGCGTGTCTCGGTTTTCGGCAGAATTCAGCTTCATTATTACAAATCAGGAACCGGATCTGGCGGCATGGTGAATGTCCATTCCGTCACGGGAATTCTTGACGCTCTGGAACAGTCTGATTCCGTGGTGATAAACCGGAATCTTCTCGAAATTTATAAAAAATGGGACTCGGAAAATCCGTTTTTCAGGAGTATGCAGTGGGGCGACGAGCCTTGGTCACAGAAGGAGATGCCGCTTTCGGACGATGTGGTAAAATCGGCCGCGGATGAGTCGGATTACGCTGTCGTCATAATCGGGCGGACCGCCGGCGAGGACAAGGACTCAAGCAACGAGAAAGGCTCGTATCTCCTGACCGACACGGAGGAGGATATGCTCGCCAAGGTCACAAAATATTTCTCCAGAGTGGTTGTCCTTCTGAATACGGGCGGAATCATCGACATGAAATTTGTTGACAGGTACAGACCTTCCGCCGTCATGTATGTGTGGCAGGGAGGAATGAACGGAGGCTGCGGCGTCGCGGATCTTCTTACAGGAAAGGCGGTTCCGTCCGGCAAGCTGACCGATACAATCGCATATAATATAGAAGATTATCCTTCGGACAGGAATTTCGGCGGCACGGAGCGCAATTTCTACTGCGAGGATATTTACGTCGGGTACAGATACTTTGAGACATTCGCTCCGGAAAAAGTCATGTTTCCCTTCGGATTCGGACTGAGCTACACGGAATTCGGAATTAGACCGGGACATCTTCCGGAAAAATTTCCTTATGTTGACGGAAACGGCGGAAATTTCAGGATTGAATTCAGCATTGACGTGATGAACCGGGGAAAATTTCCCGGAAAGGAGGTTGTCCAGATTTATGCGCAGTGTCCGCAGGGAAAGCTCGGAAAGCCGGTGCGCTCTCTCTGTGCTTTCGCGAAAACCGTTGCGCTGGAGCCGGGGAAAAGCGTCTCCGTTCCGTTCAGTATCTGCGCCGCTGATTTTGCCTCCTACGATGACAGCGGAGTTTCGGGTCATAAGTCGTGTTTCGTGCTTGAGGCCGGAGAATATGTCTTTTTCGCCGGAAGTGATGTGCGTTCCGCTGAGAGAATTTTCTCCTTCGTCCTGCCGGAAACATCCGTGGTCGTGGAGCTTGCCGAGGCGCTCGCTCCGAATCTGGAATTCAGCCGTCTCCGTCCTGTCATTGAGTCCGGGAAATTTGCCGAGGGAACGGAACCTGTTCCGCTTTGCACGTTCGACATGGACAGAAAGCGCGCCATGAATATTCCGGCGGAAATTCCTTTTACGGGCGGCCGCGGAATTCTTCTTCGTGATGTCCGCGAGGGAAGGAACACAATGGATGAATTCATAGCGCAGCTGTCTGATGAGGATCTTGCGTGCATCGTGCGCGGCGAGGGCATGGGAAGCCTGAAGGTCACGCTCGGAACGGCCGCGGCTTTCGGCGGCGTCTCGGATAATCTGCGCAAATTCGGAATTCCCTGCGGATGCTGCGATGACGGTCCTTCCGGGATGCGGCTTGACAGCGGAGCAAAGGCGTTCAATATGCCGAACGGAACACTGATGGCCTGCACGTTCAATCCTGCGCTGATGACGGAGCTTTTCACTTTTACCGGACAGGAGATGGTCCACAACAAAATAGAATGTCTTCTCGGTCCAGGCATGAACATCCACCGCCATCCGCTGAACGGACGGAATTTCGAGTATTTTTCGGAGGATCCGCTTGTGACCGGAAAAATTGCGTCCGGGCAGCTTGCCGGTCTTGAAAAATCCGGCGTTACCGGAACGATAAAGCATTTCTGTGCGAACAATCAGGAGACGAGGCGGCACTTTATCGACAGCGTTGTCTCCGAGCGCGCCCTGCGCGAGATTTATCTGAAGGGATTCGAGATTGCCGTAAAGGAGGGAAAAGCCACTTCCGTGATGACGACTTACGGCGCGCTTAACGGACGCTGGACCGCCGGAAGCTACGACCTGAGCACGACAGTTCTGCGCGGTGAATGGGGATTTGGTGGAATCGTTATGACCGACTGGTTCGCCTCGATAAATGAACTGGGTAAAAAGCAGGACAGAAAGAATTTTGCCGCCATGATCCGTAGCCAGAACGACATATACATGGTCTGCCCGGACGGTTCATACGCATCCACCGGCGACAACACGCTTGAGTCGCTTGCCGACGGAAGGCTTGCACGCTCGGAGCTTCAGCGCAGCGCGGCCAACATCTGCTCTTTCCTTATGAATTCCAACGCGATGGACAGGCTTATGGGCTGCGCCGATGTCGTCTCCGTGATAAACATGCCGTCAGACGAGTCATCCGACATAAAATCCGATGATCTTGAGATAATCCGTCTGAAGGACAAGGCTGTTGTCCGCCTGTCGGACAAGGAATCAAAGGACGGAACTGATTACGCGTTTGCCGCCGAATTTGAACGGAAAGGAATGTATTCTGTCCGTCTGCGCGGTTCAAGCCGTGCCTCCGAGCTTGCGCAGATTCCGTGCACGCTCTTTGTCGGAGGAATTCCGTCGCTTTCGTTTGTTTTTACCGGAACTGGCGGAAATCCTGTCTCGATTGAGAGAGAAATGCCTGTTCAGAACGATTATGCGGTTCTCAGGCTGAATGTAGGCGCGGACGGCGCTGAGCTTGAGGCTCTGGAGATTGAATTCCTGAGGGAATTCACTGAGGACGACAGGAAACAGTTTTTCTGGATGAGCTGAGTCGTCCTGAGAACTGCTCGCAAGGAACGGAAAATGGAAATAAATATTGACGGAAAAAAGGCGGAGCGGCGGCGGAATTTTCTTTACCGCGGACCTGGGATGGTCAGCGGCAACAATTCGTCGCGTCTGCTCCTTGACTACAAGGCTGTCTCTCCGGAGTCCTATTGGAAAATTCTGGAGCTTCTTTTTACGGACCGCGGTCTTGCCCTGAACCATCTGAAAATCGAGATGGGCTCCGATGCGAATTCAACATCCGGCACGGAGCCGTGCGTGATGCGTTCCGCTGACGAAGAACCGGATCTGACACGGGGAGCCGGTTTTATTCTTGCCGCGGACGCAAAAAAGCTGAATCCGCAGCTTACGCTGGATATGCTGTGGTGGAGCGAGCCGGCATGGGTTTCCGCCTCGGAAGATGTGTTCGCCGCGCGGTGGCTCTGGTACAGGAAAATTCTTGAGGCGGCATGGCGGAAATTCGGGCTTGAATTTGATTTTGTCAGCGCGAACCGCAACGAGCGCGCGCTGGAGCCGGAATGGATAATCTATCTTTCTGACAGGCTGAAATCATGTCCGGACGCGCCATATAATTTTTCCAGGATAAAAGTTGTGGCTGCGGATGAGGACTGCGCCTGGAACATCGCATGGCAGATGACGGACAATCCGCGCCTGCGTGACGCTGTGGACATAATCGGAAGTCATTACACGAGCTGGTCGTCCGACATGGCGCGGAATCTTGCGGAAAAATACGGAAAGGAGCTGTGGTTCAGCGAGGGCAGTCCTGCGATGAAATTTACGGCCGGCGCATTCAGGTTTGAGCCGGAAAGTTCAGCTTTCGCCGGGCGGAACGGAATTCTTGATATTGCGGCGCGTTTTATGACCGCCTGGTACGGTGGAAAGATGACGATGTATCAGTTTCAGCCTGCGGTCGCGGCGTATTATGACGGTGTCTGTTTCTGCCGTAAGCAGCTGATTTCCGCGGCCTCACCATGGAGCGGGCATTTTGAGCTGGATCCGTCATTCTTCATGATGCTGCATTTCTCAAAATTCATCCGGAAAGGCTGGAGCTTTGTTGACGGAGCCTGTTTTGCGGACGGAAAGCCCGGCCCGGACGGACATTCTGTTGATGACACAGAGAGCTGTTTTGTGACGCTTGCGGATCCGGAGCTTGAGAATTTCTCCACCGTGCTGATAAATCCGTCTCCGTCGCCGCGTCCCGCCGTTTTTGATGTGGCAGGAATCTCCGGTGCCGGCAGGGGAGTCAATGTGTTCGTGACGTGCGGAAACGGCCCGGAGCGTGACTACAGCGGGAACTACTTCAGAAAGACAGATTCATTTGTTCCGGAGAATACGGCCGGACGCTGCTCGTTCACCGTGACTCTGCCTCCGTTTTCCGTGGTGACGGTCTCCACGCTGTCGGCGGAGTTTTCCGTCGGTATGGAAATTCCGCATGATTCTGTCATGTCTCTTCCATATAATGATGATTTTTCTTATGCGGACTTCGGGGCTGATTTTCTAGCCGGACGTGGGAATGCCCCGCTGTTCACGACGGATCAGGGCGGCGCATTCGAGGTGGAGCATTCCGCGGACGGAAATGTTCTCGCGCAGAAAATAACGGATGATATGCGCCCAAAGGAATGGGGATATACGCCCGAACCTGTCACGTGTTTTGGAGACGACCGCTGGTTCAACTGCTCGTTCTCCGCGCAGGTTAAATTCGCGGACTGCGGTGACGGAGCCTATGCCGGAATCGGAATAAGATATGTTCTTGCCGCGGACGCGAAAAGCGGATATGCGCTGCTCGTCCATGCTGACGGCCGGTGGGAATTTCTTGCGGACGGACAGACTGTTCTTGACGGAAAGGCTGAATTTCCGGCCGCAGGCTCTTCTTCCTGGATTACGCTCGGAATTTCGGCGGAGGATTCCGTGGTAAGGCTTGAGCTTGACGGAACCGTGCTTGCCGAAAAGGACATGAGCGGACTGAAATTCCGCGGCGGCGGCCGGTGCGCGCTTTATTCGTCTTATCACCGCAATCTGTTCCGCCGCCTTTCCGTAAAGCCGACCAGCCGGGGAGGCGGATTCTCTGTCATCAGAAAGGACGATACTGATTTCTGCTTCAGCTATGAAGGTCCGTGGCGTCATGACTGCATGAGCTCATTCAAGAATTATATGAGGACGGTCTCGTCGGGATCGGAAGGCGCGCGTCTTTTCCTTGATTTTGACGGAACGGGATTCCTGATTTTCGGCGGTTCGGAGGAGGAGCCGCTCGTGGAGATTTCTGTCGACGGGAAGCTTGTCTGTCCTGAATTCACGGTAAAAAAGACTTCCGGAAGGGAAATCTCCTGTCCGGTCATGAATCTTGAGCGCGGACATCACCGTGCCGAAATCCGTGTTCTTTCCGGAGAATTCCGGGTTGACGGCGTGGATATATGCTATAATTGAAGAATGTTGAGAATTGCGGTTGTGACCGGAGCCAGTTCCGGAATGGGAAAGGAATTTGCCGTGCAGCTTGCGGCGCGCGGAATTTACGATGAGATTTGGATGATAGCGCGGCGCGCTGACAGACTTGGGCGTATTGCGGATGAGATTAATGCGCTTCATGGGTGCGGCGCGGCAAAACCGGTCTGTCTTGACATTTCGGGAAAAGCCGGAGCCGGAAAATTCGCGGCCATGTTGGACTCGTACAACGCGGAGCTGGAGCGGAGCGGCACAGGGCTTGAGATTGCCGTGATGGTGAACAACGCCGGTTTCGGCACTTATGGTCCTTTTGAGGAGACGGACACCGGGCGCGAGATGGAAATGGTTGAGCTTAACTGTACGGCTCTTACGGGAATCTGTTCCGCCGCCCTGCGCTACATGAATTCTGGTTCAATCCTGATAAATACCGCCAGTCTCGCGTCATTTCTTCCGCTCGGAAATTTCGCGGTTTACGGGGCGACAAAGGCTTTCGTTCTCAGTCTGTCGATGGCGCTTGCCGCGGAGCTTAAGGACAGGGGAATAAAAGTGTGCGCCCTCTGTCCCGGTCCTGTCAGCACGGAATTCGCCGATGTCGCGTCAAACGGTGCAAGGAAAAAAGTCCGCCATGGACTTGATGCGGCCGATGTTGTCGCGCACTGCCTCAGGAAGGCGGAGAAGGGACGGCACACGGCGATAATGGCCTTCAAGTGGAAATTCAAGGCGGCGGCCAGCCGTTTTGTCGGACGTTATGCGGGAGCCAGATTCACGTATAAATTCTGTCCTCGTCCGCATAATCCGTGAACTTGCTTTTTTGACACTGCACGATAAAAAGTATATATTTAAGAAATCCCCAAAATGGTTTTATGGAAAACGGCGGATTTAAGGATGTTTCCGCACTAATTCTTACGGAGTTTTGTGAATGAATGAGATTGTTGAAAACACCGCGATAAACAGCGCTCTCTTTACCGATTTTTATGAGCTGACAATGGCGCAGGGATATTGGAAGGAGAACATGAACCAGAAAGTCGTGTTCGATATGTTCTTCCGCAGGAATCCTTTTAACGGAGGATTTTCTGTTCTGGCCGGAAACGAGACGCTGATAGATGTGCTTACTTCGTTCCGGTTCAGCGGCAGCGACATCGAATATCTTGCCGCGCAGAAAATATTCGAGCCGGGATTCCTTGAGTATCTGCGTAATTTCCGTTTTACAGGCGACCTCTATTCCATGGACGAGGGGACGGTGATTTTTCCGCAGGAGCCGCTTGTAAGAATTCATGCGGATCTTATTGAGGCTCAGATAATCGAGGGACTTATCCTGAACCACATAAATTTCCAGAGTCTGATTGCGACAAAAACGGCGCGTGTCTGGCTGGCCTCAAAAAAGGCTCCGATAATGGAATTCGGTCTGCGCCGCGCGCAGGGGCCGGACGGTGCGATGAGCGCGACAAGGGCGGCTTATATCGGAGGTGCGGCCGGAACATCCAACACCCTCGGCGGAAAACTTTACGGAATTCCGGTGATGGGAACGATGGCACATTCCTGGATAATGTCTCATTCCTCGGAGCTTGAGGCGTTCCGCGCCTATGCCGAGATTTATCCGCAGAATTCGGTGTTTCTTATAGACACTTACGACACGCTCAAATCAGGAATCAAGAATGCGATTATCGCGGGCGGCGAGCTTGTCGAGAAAGGCTGGAATTTCGGTGTCAGGCTTGATTCCGGCGACATCTCGTATCTTACAAGGGAAGTCAGAAAGGAGCTTGACCGGGCCGGCTATCCTCAGGCCAAAATTTCCGTCTCAAACGAGCTTACCGAGGAGATAATATCCACGCTTGTCGCGGGCGGCGCTCCGATTGACAGCTGGGGAGTGGGAACACACATGGTGACCGGCGGAAACGAGTCCTCGTTTACCGGAGTGTACAAACTTGCCGCCCGTCATGACAGGAACTCTGATTCGATGGTTCCGGCGATGAAATTCTCCGATAATCCGGCCAAGACTACCAATCCCGGAATAAAGAACGTGTTCCGCCTTTATGATCAGGAGGGAATGGCCTGCGCCGACATCCTCGCGCTGGAGCACGAGAGCATAGCCGAGAACCTGGAGCACCGTTTTTATCATCCTATGGTTGACTACAGGCAGTTCTCGTGCACACCGGCAAAGGTTGTTCCGCTTCTTTCAAAAAAAGTGGCTGCCGGAGAACGCGTCTCGCCGAGGCTTCCTGACAGCGAGCAGCTTAAGCTCAGCCGGAAAAATATGCAGAGCCAGCTTGAGATGTTCGACGCTTCGTACAAGCGCATACTCAATCCGCATATTTACAAGGTGTCGATAACAGAGGAACTGAAAAATCTGAAATTAAAATTCATCGAGGAAAACATAAAATGAACGAGGAACTTATATCCGCCTACAAGAATTTTCTGGACGGCGGCAAGACTGAACGTGAGTGTGTCTCAAGAATCATTGAGATTGCCGAAAAGAACGGATACAGGGACATCGCTTCCTGCGGAAAGCTGAATCCCGGCGACAGGGTTTATATCACAAAAATGAAAAAAGCTGTCGCTCTTTTTGAGATCGGAACCGGAGATATTTCTGAAGGAATGAACATTCTCGGCGCGCACATTGATTCTCCGCGGCTTGACGCCAAGCAGAATCCGCTTTATGAGAAGGAGTCGGTCACCTATCTGAACACCCACTATTACGGCGGAATAAAGAAGTACCAGTGGACGGCGCTTCCGCTCGCGCTTCATGGTGTTGTCTGCCTGAAGGACGGAACTGTGCGTGACATTGTTGTCGGCGAGGACGAGTCGGATCCTGTCTTCTGCATCGCCGACATTCTGCCCCACCTTGCGCAGGAACAGATGAAGGACAAGGCGTCCGAATTCATAAAGGGCGAGGACCTTGATGTGATAATCGGTTCCGTAAAACCGTCCCAGCCGCAATCCGGAGCGTCAAGGGAGGCGAAAGAGCGGAGCAAGAAGGCGGTTCTGGCTCTTCTGAAAGAAAAATACGGAATGGAGGAGGAGGATTTCCGTTCCGCGGAAATCGAGATAGTTCCGGCGGGAAGGGCGCGCGATCTTGGTCTTGATCGTTCCCTGATTCTTGCCTACGGTCAGGATGACAGGTCCTGCGCATTCACCTCTGTCGCCGCAATGATGGACTCAAAGGCCGGAAAGAGGACAAACTGCTGTCTCTGCGTTGACAAGGAGGAAATCGGCAGTGTCGGTGCCACCGGAATGGCGTCGAATCTTTTTGAGAATATGGTTGCCGAAATTGTCGCGAGAACGGAGAATTCCTATTCCGAACTTACGCTGAGGCGCTGCCTTGCCAGCAGCAATATGCTTTCGAGCGATGTGAACGCGGCTTTTGATCCGATGAACACAAATCTTTTTGACAAGGAGAACGCATCTCTTCTCGGCGGCGGCGTCGCATTTCAGAAATACACGGGTTCCCGCGGAAAGTCCGGCGCGAATGACGCGAATCCGGAATTTATCGCAAAAATAAGGAATGTGATGGATTCGGCCGGTGTCGCCTATCAGCTTGCGGAGCTTGGGAAGGTGGATCAGGGCGGCGGCGGAACAATTGCCTATCATGCCGCAAGATACGGAATGAATGTGATAGATGCCGGTGTCGCGGTTCTGAGTATGCACGCCCCGTGGGAGATAACGTCCAAGGAGGATATTGTGCAGATTTACGGATGCAACCGCGCATTCCTCGGAATGGATCAGGACTAGTCCGGGGCGTGGCAGCTTTATTCATCATTTTAAATTTATTTTGCAGAGGTCTATATTATGGAAAACAATGAAGTCAGAGTCCGTTATGCGCCGTCACCGACTGGAATGCAGCATATAGGCGGTGTGCGTACCGCGCTTTTCAATTATCTGTTCGCGCGTTCAAAGGGAGGAAAATTCATTCTCCGGCTTGAGGACACGGACCGTACCCGCTACGACGAGAAATATGTGCGTAATCTTTATGACACTATGGCATGGCTCGGCATTGAGTGGGATGAGGGCGGCGACAAAGGCGGCCCGTACGGTCCTTATGTGCAGTCCGAGCGGTTTGAGCTTTACAAAAAATATGCGTTTGAGCTTGTGGAGAAGGGCGAGGCCTATTACTGTTTCTGCGATTCGGAGCGGCTTGAGCG
This sequence comes from Treponema sp. UBA792, assembly GCA_002296965.1. Taxonomy (GTDB): domain Bacteria; phylum Spirochaetota; class Spirochaetia; order Treponematales; family Treponemataceae; genus Treponema_D. The sequence goes on from DBIW01000018.1 coordinate 15,541, forward strand.
CATAAGGAAAATTCAGACTGAGAACAAGATGGCTCCCGGTTACGACAGAAACTGCCGTCATCTGACTCCGGAGGAGGTCAAGGCGAATCTTGACGCCGGAAAGCCCTATGTGATCCGCCTGAAAGTTCCGATGGAAGGCGTGACGAAATTTCATGACCATCTTCTTGGTGACATAGAATGGAAGAACGAGGACATTTCTCCGGATCCGGTTCTGCTCAAGAGTGACGGATTCCCGACCTATCACCTTGCGAACATCGTTGATGATCATTTCATGAAAATCAGCCATGTGATGCGCGCCCAGGAATGGATTCCGTCAACTCCGCTTCATGTCCAGATGTACCGCGCCTTCGGATGGGAGCATCCCGAATTCTGCCATCTTCCGATGGTGAACGGAAAGGACGGTCAGAAGCTTTCAAAGCGTCACGGAGCCACAAGTGTGAACGAATTCAGGGCGCGCGGTTATCTTCCCAAGGCCATAATCAATTACGTCGCGATGCTCGGATGCTCATACATCGAAGGACAGGATATGTACACTCTGGACGAGCTTGCGGCGAATTTCCGCCTCGACCACCTGAACAAATCGCCGGCTGTTTTTGACTACAAGAAGCTTGAGTGGTACAACGGTCAGTATATCCGCATGATGAGCGACGAAGAGCTTTACAATGCCGTTCTTCCGTTCATAACAAAGACCGGAGACGCCGCGCTTGACATAAATGTGAGCGAGGAATTTCCGGCTCCCCATGTCGGTCCTGAATATTCGGGAATAATGATGGGTGATGACGGTGAGCCGGTCTGTGTGGACAGGACAATGAATATGACATCCGCGGATGTGAGGAAGGCGCTGCTTGAGCTGATGCCGCTTATCCGCGAGAGGCTCAAATATCTTACCGACGCGGCCGAAATGGTTCACTTTATGTTCACGGAGCCTGCGGTATCACCGGTTGAGCAGATTGTTCCAAAAAAGCTCGATGCGGCGAAGACCAAGGAGATTCTTGAGGCTTCAAAGGAATTTGTCGCTGGAATTTTCGGAAAGTCACATGATGAGGCGGAGGCGATGGCAAAGGCCGCCGCGGAAAGTCTCGGAATAAAGCTCGGTGACTTTATGATGCCGCTCCGCATGGCCGTAACCGGAAGCCGTGTGTCGCCGCCGCTCATCGGTTCAATCTGGATTCTTGGAAAGGAACGGGCGCTGGCCAGAATCGGCCGCACGCTTGCCGCGTTCTGAACTGTTTGTTGCTGAATGTAAAACGGACGGCGGGACTGTCCTGCCGCAGACGGCTGCCTTTGTAAAGTTCACAGGAACTTCAGAGGCAGCCTTGTTTTTTTGATGTCATTCAGACCGGACGGACAGTCCGCCGGCTGAAATTGTGTTCCTATTTTTTGTGTTCCTTCATGCGCTGTCTGAGGTATGCGAGACCGTCCTTGTACTGGCGGCTTTTCAGGGTCGGGAAGCGGGCGAGGAAGCCTTCCTCATTCTTATGGGTTCCCTGAATCTTTTCCAGACGCTCAAGGAATGAACGGCTGAATTTGCTCTTTTCCTGCTCCGAACGTGCTTTGACGGCGGCAAGCATCTCTCCGAGCGTCTCGCCGTGGAACCATTCCTCGTTCTCGTAGCGTTCCCTGAGGCTGTCGCCGAATTCGCGCAGCTTGACCATGGTCGCATTGAAGTCAACAAGCCTTCTGAGCGTTATCATCAGATCTATGGCCATCGTCGCCGCAATCATCTCGGAGGATACCGTCATCCAGAAATCTCCGAGCCAGGCAAGCAGGCTCAGAATGTGTGGCTGGACAAAATGGACGACAAGAAGCCCCATCACCCCGAACAGGATTGAGTTTTCAAGGCAGATGCGTCCGTTCAGATTTATCTTGTGGTCGGAATAATCCCACCAGAGCGTGTGGAACAGTTTTTCCAGCAGCCAGCTGACAAAGTACTCCACGGCCGTGCAAAGAATCATCGACGAGAAGAAAAGCGGAATCCATGAGTCAAGAATCTGCTTGGGCAGCAGCAGAATCACCAGGCCTCCGAATCCGTAGATGGGACAGAGCGGACCGTAGAGGAATCCTCTGTTCACGAATTTGTGTTCTGAGAAAATTCCTACGAACAGAACCTCGCTGCACCAGCCGATTACACTGAAGATTATGAATACAAGAAAAATCTCCTTGACCGGCATGTAATAAAGCGGCATGACTTCCATAAAAAGCACCTCCTGCGGCATATTGCCGGAAATCTTCCGGTTACGCCTGTTTCTTGAATATTTTGTACCAGAGCAGCACGGTTCTGTACCACAGATACGGAAAAATCAGGAAAATCTTGAACGGATTGTGAAGAATGTCGATGTAGACTTCGTGTCCTTTGTCAAACGTCCTTCCGCTTACGCGTTTTATTCTTTCCGAGAAAATTCCGAGCGCGTCCCTGTAATATATGAATATGCTTGACGAGAACCGGTTCCGCCTCCTGTACGGCCAGCAGTTCTTTTCCCTGATTCCCTCGCTCAGCAGGACAAGAGAGGGCTGAGCCTTGAAAATCGCCTGAACGATGTCGTCCTCCACGCTCTTCGGATAATATCCGACGCAGCGTCCGACAATTTTCAGGGAAGTGAATGTGTCGCGCAGATTGTGCTCGGCCTTCTGCAGTGTCTTTTTGTGGGAACCGAACAGATATATTGACTTGAAGTGCGCGTCCAGAATCGACAGGATTCTTATGACCGTGTCGAACGGGTTGTATCTGACCGGAATCTCCTTTTTCAGGAATTTTGCGCCTTTCAGTATGCTTTTGGAGATTGGAATCACAAGGTCCGCGTTTTTTACACATTCCGCAAAATCTCCCTTTCTGCGCGCCCTGAGCAGATCCCAGACCGACAGAAAAATAATCTGTTTTGTTCCGGGCTTTGCGAGAAGCTCAAGCATTTCGTTCTCAAGATCTTCCGGGCGGCATATATCCACCGGGACTCCTATTACTGATATTCTTTCGACTGACATTACAGATCTCCCATCCGGTCAGCCTCCTCTACCGCTGACTGGATTGCCGCCGTTCCGTACAGCGCGGCGGTTTCACATCTTAATATATTTACGGAAAAATGAACCGGCATGAAAAGCCCTTTCGTCATCATGAATGAAATTTCCGCCGGGCTGATTCCGCCCTCGCTGCCTACGGCGATGCAGACCAGATCCGGGCGTCGGCCCTTTTCCTTGAGGACTGCGTGCAGGGGACGGCAGAAGTCGCTCCTTTCGGAAAGCACGAACGCCGCCGGATTTCTGCCGGCTGCCAGAGAATTCCATTCTCCGACAGCCTGTTCAAGCGTCACCGGTTCCGTGACTTCCGTTTCTACAGGCGAGCCGCTCTGCTGCCTGGCTTCTGTTATTATCCGCTCAAGACGCTCCTTTTTTGAATTTCTGAGCGCGGAGATGCTGCCCTTTTCGGAATATTCTCCTGTGACGGGAATTATCCTTTTTATTCCACATTCCGTCGCCTGGCGTACAATCAGTTCGAATTTCTGCGGACGCGGGACAAACTGCATCAGCCAGAATTCAGTCCTTTTTCCGTTCCGCTCAAGCTGGTATGCCTGTACACCTCTCGTTATCGTGTCCGGGGAATCCGCCGTGTCTCCGCAGAGCTGCATTATTATGGTTTTTTCCCTGTCGTCCACGGATGCCGCCGTCGCCTGGGCAAGCATTCCGTCCGGAAGCCTGAGGCTCACCATGTCTCCGTTTTTTATCCGGAGAACCTGCCTCAGATAGCGGAAATTTCTGCCCTTTATCGTGACAAGCCCGGAACTGTCGGGAAATACGTCAAGAATCAGCTGTCGCATTTATTCTGCGGCATCCGTCTGTTCCGCCGCGGAGCTGTTCACCTCATCCTGAAGTTCTTTCAGCGTCTTTGTGTTCTTCATAAGCGTGCTGAATTTTCCCTCATTGATGATTCGTATCGCCTCGTTCAGCTGAAGATCGTAGTCGAGGTCATAAAGCGGAGTTTCCCTGTTTTTTAGCAGCTGAATTCTTATGAGCCGGCGCAGAAAGCGTTTGTCAAGCGGATATTCGAGCGCGATTTCCTCTGCCGCCGCCGCAATTCCAGCCTCGTTCATCGAGGGATTTTCTCTCACCTTTTTTGAGATGATGTCGGCGTTGTAAAGATTCATGTAGATTTCTTCCTGCTCCGGCGTTATGTCCAGATTGGATATTTCAAGATCCGGCGGAATTCCCGTCTTGTCGATGTTCGTGTCGCTTGGCGTGTAGTATCTGGCCATTGTCAGCTTGATTCCGTCCGAACTGCTTAGAGGCACGACTTGCTGGACCGAGCCTTTGCCGTAAGTCCGCTGTCCGACAAGGTATGCAAGATGGTAGTCCTTGAGCGCGCCCGACAGAATTTCCGAGGCGCTGGCCGAACCTCTGTTTATCAGCACGATGATGGGGATTCCTTTTTTTACGGTTGTCTTTTCTTTTGCGGCCGAAAACGAGCGGTTCTCAAAAAGAAGCCGGCTTTTTGTTGATACGATTACGCCGCTGTCGATGAATTTGTCCGCGGTGTCCACCGCGCTTGTTATCAGCCCGCCCGGATTGTCGCGCAGGTCTATTATCAGGGCGGTGTAGCCGTTTTTCTCAAATGAATTCAGGGCATCCTGGACACGGAGCGGAGTGTCCGGAGTGAATTCAATCAGCCTCATGTAGCCGGTTTTTGAGCCTTCAATCATTCCGTGTTTTACCGTGGGAACTTCAATCATCGCCCGGATCAGCGTCACGTCGAATTTTATGCTTGTTCCCCGCTGGACCGATATTGTCACCGGAGAGCCGACTTCTCCGCGAAGAACCGCCAGGACTTCGTTCATCGTCATGTCCGCCGTCGGTCTGCCTTCTATCGCGGTGATGAGGTCTCCGGACTGGATTCCGGCTTTTGCTCCGGGGGAGTCCTCTATCGGAGATGCGACCTCGACATAGGCGGGGCTGTCCGGTTTTGATTCAAGCGGCTTGGAGATTGACAGCCCGACTCCGCCGAAGCTTCCGGTCGTCGTGTCGGAAAGGTCGCGCATCGCATCGGGATCCAGATAAAGAGTGTACGGGTCTCCGATCGCGTCCATCATCCCCTTGAGCGCGCCCTCGTAAAGGATTTTGGGGTCTATCTCGTCAACGTAATTCTGCTGGACAAAGTCAAATACAGAATTCAGCTTTTTCATGTATTGGAAACTTGATATTTTCGTGTCGCCGCTTACAGAAGATTCGGCGAAACACTGCGCCGTGAAGAAGAGAACCGTCGCCGCGCATACGGCCGTAGTCACCGTCTTCAGAATCCTGGTTTTTCCGTTTTCATTCATTCCGGTATTCTACGTTACGGAAACAAAAAAAGCAATAATGAGCCGTTTTCTATAGAAAGAACCGCTGTGCCGCCACCGATTTACTTTAAAATCCGCATGATGTATAATCCACCACGTTATGTTAGATGTTCTTAGTGATGCGGACTTTGAGCTCTTCCGCAAGGTTATTTATGATGAGAGCGGAATCACTTTCTCTGCGACTAACCGTTCAATACTTGACAGCAGAATAAAGGAACTTCTGAGAAAGAAGAATATTTCTACTCCGAGGGAATACTACACGCTTGTGGTCAGCAATCCTGAGGAAATGAAGGTCATGCTTGATGCCGTCACGACGAACCTGACGCGTTTTTTCAGAAACCAGCCGCATTTTGACGCTTTCATAAATTATGTCATTCCGCATATAATCGAGGCGAAAAAAGCTTCTGGAATAGACCGCGTGATCAGAATCTGGAGCGCTGGCTGCTCAACCGGTGAGGAGCCTTTTACAATCGCGATGATTCTGAAGGACATTCTTCCTCCTCCGTTCACGTTCCAGATAACCGCATCCGATATTTCGCTGCGTTCCCTTATGGTGGGGCAGAAGGGATTTTATGCTGATTCCCGCGTTGACGGAATTCCTGCGAACTATCTGGCTAAGTATTTTACAAAAATGGAAGGCGGCTATCAGATTAAGAAGGAAATCCTTGATACCGTCCGTTTTGACTACCATAATCTCAAGAATGATTCAGGCATGAGAAATCTTGACGTGGTTTTCTGCCGTAATGTGCTTATCTATTTTGACGAGCCGGCGCAGCTTGCCGTTATAAACCGTTTCTGGAATTCAATGTCGCCTCATTCCTACCTGTTCATCGGACATTCGGAATCGCTTTTCGGAATGAACACGAAATTCGAATTCCTGAAGACCCAGTGGGCCTGCCTTTACCAGAAAAACGTATAAGGTGCGTATATGTATTCATGGGGCTGCGGAAAGTCCGCGGCCTTTTTTTCAGATAGAATTTCCAGCGGAGACGGATTGCTATGGATGATATTTCGGTGATGATTTGTGATGATTCCGCGCTTATGCGGAATCTTATCGGACGTATAATAGATGATACGGAAGGAATGAAAGTCGTCGGCAAGGCGGAGAACGGGCTAGATCTTCTTTCGAAGATTCCCGCCGCAAAGCCGGACGTGATTCTGCTTGACATAGAGATGCCTCAGATGAACGGAGTGGAATTCCTCAAGCGCCGCAGGGAGGAGTTCATCACTGTTCCTGTTATAATCCTTTCGAGCGTGGCTACGGAAGGGGCCGCCGTTACAATCCAGTGTCTTGATCTTGGAGCCAGCGATTTTATCACGAAACCGGGCGGTTCTTCGGTGACGCTGAAAATAACGGATGTCACCAATGATATTATCGAATACGTCGCCTCCTACGGTGGAACTTATGCCCGCCGCCACGGAAAAACGGTTCATGATCCAGAATATTTCAACCATCAGATAAAACTCAAGGAAGCCGAGCGTTTTGTCATCCAGAAAAAGGGTGAGGAAGGCGCGAAGAACATTTCTATAAAGACTTCGGAGATAATGGCATCCTGGACTCCTCCCAAGAACAAGGAGCCTGTGGTCATAACTCCTGAACGCGAGGGCGGAAGAATAGAACTTATCGCCATAGGAATTTCAACCGGCGGACCGAATGCCCTGCGGGATGTGTTCAAGGGAATAGATCCGAACCTCAGGCAGCCGATTCTCGTTGTCCAGCACATGCCGGCCGGTTTTACGGCGGAATTCGCCGACAGCCTTGATCATATATGTCCGCTCAAGGTTACTGAGGCTCGTGACGGAGAGCCGATTATGGGCGGCCATGTCTATATCGCTCCTGGAAATTACCACATGATGGTGGAGCACCGTGCGATCGGAAATGTGATAAGGCTTTCTCAGGATCCCCAGCGGAACGGACACAGACCGTCCGCGGATGTCCTTTTCGAGTCGGTGGCCAAGGTTTTCCAGAACCGGGCGCTCGGCGTGATAATGACGGGCATGGGTCGCGACGGGGCTGCGGAGCTTGCCGAGATGCGTAAAAAAGGCGCCTGGACATTGGGACAGGATCAGGCGACAGCGATCGTCTACGGAATGCCCAAGGTCGCATGGGAGCTTGGCGGTGTGCAGAAACAGGTTCCGCTTGATAAGATGGCGGATGAGATAAGCGCGCTGGCCCGCGAGCATCAGTAGGGATTTCCTGAGATGGATTTTGTCAAGAGATGCCTTTCTGTCCGCAGCAGGATTCATTTTGGTGAGGAGAAATTCGTGATTCCTGTGAGAATCGAGTCCATGGAGTCGCTGTTCGATCCGTTTGATCCGTCTCCGCCCGCCGGCAAAAAACTGAATCCGCAGCTGGAGGAGTATCTTCTTGAGGCGATAGAGCCTGTGGATCCGGGCATTCCTCTGAGAATTCAGGTTGTGGCGGACAGGAATTCCGGCGTGGATGTCGATGTGAATGCGCTTATTTCCGGTCATTTTATGAGAAAGGCAAAATCCGCGATGGCGGAGAACCGGCGTGTGTTCCGTAAGTGGCGGTTAAATCTGGTTATAGGCGTGCTTTTTCTTGCCGTGTGCATGTCGATAAGCCAGTTCTTTTCAATGCCGTTTTTCGCTGAGCATCAGATTGCGGATACGCTCCGCGAGAGTTTCGGAATAATCGGCTGGGTCGCGTTGTGGGATCCGGCATCGTTCATACTTTACGGCTGGCATGACAGCGCGGCCAAGGTGAACAGCTACATCCGTCTTTATCTGGCTGAATCCGTTTCCGCCGGGAAATGACGGAATATTTTTGAATTTTTTTCTAAACATTTTTTTTACGGCTCCGATAGATAATGTATAGGGTGGTGGAAACCCGTGAGATGATTCACGGTAAGGTAAAATGCCGCCGCTGTGAATTATCGTTATAAACCAAAGGAGTTTTGTATGGTTATTAATCACAATATGAGCGCTATGTTCGCTCAGCGTTCCCAGGGAATCCAGGATCTTAATGCCCAGAAGAGTATGGAGAAACTTTCTTCAGGCCTTAAAATCAACCGTGCCGGCGACGATGCTTCAGGCCTCGCTGTTTCTGAGAAAATGCGTGCTCAGATCCGTGGTCTGAATCAGGCTTCAGAAAACGCACAGAACGGTATTTCCTTTATCCAGACAACGGAAGGTTATCTCCAGGAGACAACTGACATCATCCAGAGAATACGTGAGCTTGCGGTTCAGTCTTCAAACGGAATCTACAGCGCCGAGGACCGTATGCAGATTCAGGTCGAGGTTTCATCGCTTATCGCTGAAGTTGACCGCATCGCTTCTACAGCCCAGTTCAACGGTATGAATATGCTTACAGGCCGCTTCGCACGTCCTACAGGTGAGAACACTGTCACAGGTTCAATGTGGTTCCATATCGGCGCCAACATGGACCAGAGGACTCAGGTTTACATCGGAACAATGTCAGCCTCAGCTCTCGGACTCCGCAATGTCGGTGACGAGTCAATCATGACTCTTGAGACTCCGGATGATGCCAACCGCGCCATCGGAACTCTTGACGAGGCTCTCAAGAAAATCAACAAGCAGCGCGCTGATCTCGGTGCGTACCAGAACCGCCTTGAGAAGACAGTCACCGGTCTTGACATCGGCGCCGAGAATCTTCAGGCTTCAGAGTCACGCATCCGCGATACAGATATGGCCGCCGAGATGGTCGAATTCACGAAGGATCAGGTTCTTTCTCAGGCCGGTACAGCTATGCTGGCTCAGGCGAACCAGTCAAGCCAGAATGTTCTTTCTCTTCTCCGCTAGTCGGAAATCAGCATAGAACTTACGGACACCCCGGAAAACCGCGTGCTTTCCGGGGTGTTTTTTTGTTTGTATATTATTTGTCTTCGTGATATTATGCGCGCATGTCATTATTTGCAGGTTTTATTTCAGTATTTGTTTCGTCAACCTATCTTGGAGTTCTTTTTCTCAGATGGTTCGCCCTGGAATTTATCTACAATGATCCGGGGGTGATGTGGAGCGGCTCGTTCGTCACAATCGCGGTGACTACGGTGCTTCTGCTCGTCGTGTCGGTCGCGATTTACTTCGTAAGCAGGCCGTTCGAGCGGATTCTTCATCTTATCCGCGCTGAATCATATATTCCCACCAACGAGGAGAAAAAACTCTGCCTCGGGTGCTACAACAAGATTATAGCGCTTACGATAGTCGCCAATCTGATAGGTTTTTTTATAGGACAGATTGTGATTGTGGTGCTCGGTTTCGTCATGGACAAGACGGAATTCATAGCGTCGCGCGTGTTCATGATAGTCGCCCAGTCGGTAGGATTCGGCATGATAACCGCCGCCTGTACGATTCTCGGAATAAACAATCATCTTGTGGGAATGAGACGCTATCTGAACATCCATTATCTTGACAATATGGACGGTGTCCGCACGATAAAAATCTCCACGCAGATTGCGATTGTCACGTTCGCTGTGATTTATTTTACCGGAATAAACATGCTTTCCGTCTGTTACGGATATTTTCTCAAGGTGGAGAGCGGAACGGTTCCGTCTGACTGCATAAAATTCCTCATGACAAAAGGAATGCTCGGACTTTTCTGGAATTTTGTCCTGTGTTTCTATCCTGTTTTTCTTCTTATAAAGAGCATTTCGGAGCGTGTCAGAAAAACCTCCAAACTGATTTCGGATATTGCGGAAAAGGGCGATCTCCGTTCCAGGCTTAACATAACGATGCTTGACGATTTCGGCGAGCTGGTCGCCGCGTCAAACAGGCTTATGGACAAGCTTTCCGGCATGATTTCAAAAATTCAGGACGGAACAAAAACAGTCGCCGTATCCGCCCATACGATTTCTGGTTCGGCGGACGAGGCTTCTTCTGTGCTTTCCGCGATGCATGGGTGTTTTGACAGGATCCGGGAGAATTCGCGGCAGCAGACGGAGCTGATAAATCAGGCGGATGAGAGCATCAGAAAACTTTCCGCCAGTTCCGATGACGTTAAGGGCCATGTCCGCGATCAGACTGATTCCGTCGAGCAGGTTTCCGCCGCGATTGTCACGATGACAGGAGGAATCGCTTCTGTGGCCGAGACCGCAAAGAGCGCGGCCGAGCTTTCGGAGAAACTTTCCGCCGCAAGCGAGGAGGGAAATGCTTCTGTCGCCAATCTGATAAAGTGCATGAATGACATACAGACTTCTTCGCAGCAGGTTCAGGATATGGTCAAGGTGATTCAGCAGATTGCCTCACAGACGAATCTTCTTTCGATGAACGCCGCGATTGAGGCCGCCCATGCCGGTGAATTCGGCGCGGGTTTTGCGGTTGTCGCCGGAGAGGTCCGGGAGCTTGCCGCGTCATCATCCGAGAGCGCGAAAAAAATCCAGCTTTGCATAAAGGAGATGGTCTCAAAGATAGAGGCTGGAGTCAAGGCCATCGGCAGCGCGGGAAACTCATTCAGGGCGATAGATTCCCATGTCGCGGAGAACCGGCGGCTTGCAGACACAATATCAGCCACGATGGAAGGCCAGCGCGATGGTGCCGAGAAGACAAGAAAATCCACGGAGGAGATGGTCAGCGCGATTCAGGCGGTTCAGGCTCTCTCGGAGCAGGAGTCAAGGAATGCAGGACAGCTTCTTGAATTCATGGCGAGCGTCGTTTCCGCCGTCAGGACGACGGACGATGCTGTTTCCGAAAGCATTTCCGCCGCCGAGGATATGCGCAGTTCAATGGAGAAGGTGTCTTCCGCCGTCAGCCAGAACAGGATTGCAGTGGAGCGCATGGAGAAGGAAGTCAGCGATTTCCTTGTCTAGCTAACGCCGTATGTGTTTTCCGGGGAAAATCAGAATGTGCTTCTTCCCCGGAAGCTGAGGGAGAGGGTCCGTCTGTCAATGTATTCCAGGTCTCCGCCGACAGGAATGCCCGTCGCCAGTCTGGTCACTTTTACGTCGGACTGCTCCGAGATTATTTTGTTCAGATAAAGGGCCGTCGTGTCGCCTTCTACCGTCGGATTGGTCGCGATTATTATTTCGGTTATGTTTCCGTTCTTTATGCGGTTTATGAGCGGATGTATTGACAGCTGTGCCGGTCCGATTCCCTCAAGCGGTTTTATCACGCCTCCGAGCACATGATACAATCCTTTGTATTCGCCGTATGCCTCTATTGTTGACACGTCCTGAGGCTGTTCCACGACGCAGATTGTTCCCGTGTCGCGCATCGGGTTTGAGCATATCGGACACGGATCTGTTTCTGTCCAGGTTCCGCATACCGAGCATGGTTTTATTTTGTCGGGAAGAGCCGAAAGCGTGCGCGCGAAATTCTTTATGAACAGGCTGTCCTGCCGCAGCAGCCAGTTGACGATTCTGACCGCGCTTTTTTTTCCTATGCCCGGAAGCCTGGAGAACGAGCCTGTCAGCTCATCAAAAGTGTTCATTTCTACAGTCCGAGTCCCGGAATGTTCAGGCTGGACAGAAGAGATGAGCTTTCTTCCTTTATTTTTTCCCGGATGTTTTCCATGGCATTTTTATGGGCGGCCACGATAAGATCCTCAAGCATCTTGACGTCCCTGTTGTCAACGCAGATTGGATCCAGCTTTATCTCCTGCATCTCGAATCTTCCGTTGACCGTAACTGTGACCATCTTTCCGCCGGATGAGCCTTCGGCGCGGAGTTCCGCCAGCTCGCCCTGAATTTTCTCGGACTGTTCCTTGAGCTGCTGCGTGTTCTTGAATAATTCAAATGGATTCATGCCTCCGACTATACATGATTTGGCACAAAAATGGAAGAAGAGGAATTCCGGGGCGGACGATTATGAATCCTTCTCCGGGCCGATGCCTTGTCCGCCTCCGGAAATGAGTTTTTCCGTATGTTCTTAACATAATCCGATTTTTATACGATAATCAGTTATGCGGAGTTGTGGCCTGCTGCTGAAAATTTCCGTGCTTGCTAACCGTAAGGATTTCTGATGAAAAAAGCGCTCAGACTTGTTTTTGTTTATTTTGCCTTTCTTGTTGCTGGAATTGTTCTGTGGACGTTCCTTCATTCCCTGTTCATGGGAATTCTTGCCATGACTGCCGGAGAACGGGTTCCTGTTCTCAGCATCAGACGGATTCCGGACTCGTTCATGTTCTGTGCCCCGTCGGTCATATTCCTGTCGGGGACATTCATGTCCTATTACAAGATACGCCGTCCCGGTGGAATTCCTCAGTTTCTGGTTTTTGCCGTGCTGTCGCTTGTGTCCTGGTGTTTTATCCTGCCTTCATTTGTTCTGCTCGGAAAATCCTGGTATGCGACGCATGAGATTTACGGGAATTCCGCGTCTGAGCTGAGCGCCGGATATTTCAGGCGCTACGGTGATGATGTGTATTTTTTCACAAGAGAAGTTGAGGCGGCAGGTGAGGACGGAATTCCTTCTGTCGTGATAGACACGTCATCGGAGGGCGGGGCGGTTTTCCGCAATGTTCGCGCGGGTGAGAAGGCATTCATATATAATTCCGCGCGTCCTTACAGCGATGTCCTTGTAAAACAGGCTTTCAGCAGCGGCGTCACGTTCAGAAATATGCTGGATTTCAGGGCACTGATACGGCGGACACAGCGGGCTATGAATGCCGGATTTTCGTTCTGGCTTGGATTTCTCTCCCTGGGATTTGTCCTGAGCTCGGTGTATGGAATCGCGGGCGTATTCAGGTGGCGCATAATGAATGTTACCGCTGTTCTTTTCGCCACGGCCGCAATCCTTGTTGTGAATTCAGCGTATTTTCTTCCGTCGTCTGTTCCTGTTTGGCGGAATTCAATTGCGACCGGCAGGCTTTTTGTGTTCCTGTCCGGATTTGTCGAAGCTCCGTTTCTGACCGTTGTCAATGTCGTTTTCGGAATTCTGTTCTCCGTTATTGGAGCCGCGGTGTTTTTCACCAGAAAAAATGAGTTTTAGGTGATGTGATGAAAAAGATTCTTGTGGTGCTTGCGTCTCTGCTTGTGGCCGGATTTGTCCTGTGTTCCGGAATCGCTTTTTTCAGGGCGGTTCCGGCGGAAATTCCGCAGTCCATGGTATTCCAGTACAAAATTCTTTCGGGGCTGTCGGTATTTTTGGATATTCTTCCTGTTCTTGTCCTTTCCGGATTTGCCGCCGGATGCTCCGTGTTTTTCGGACGGAATTCAGAGGGAAGCCTGAGCCGTTTTTCCGCCGCGATGTTCCGCAGATACAAAACCGTGATGATTCTTTCAATAATATGCGTTTTTCTGCTGACCGTCGTCGCGGAGATTGCCTCTCCTGCCGTAAACGGAAAGCGCGGCTCAATCAGGAACAGGCGCGGGCTTATAGATGAATATCTGCGCGTCGGAAACAGCCTTTACGAAAACGGATTCTATGCGCGCGCCGGAAACTATGCCAGAGCCGTGCTTGCTCTTGATCCTGATTCCTCCGAGGCCGAGAATCTGGAATTTCTTGCGGAGGAAAAACAGAATTCCTCCGTTTCTTCAGGAGGCGCCGCGTCCGTAATCGAAAAAAAATCCGCCGGCCATGACACGTCCGTGGACAGGGCTGATGTTGACGGCGGAAGAATTCTTGAGGCTTACGGATGCTTTGTAAAGGCTCAGGAGGCTTTTGACAGGGGCAGCTGGTTCAACGCGCATTATTTTGCCGAGAACGGAATCATGCTGTCATCTTCCAAAGATCCCAATCTCGGACGGCTCAAGGAAATTTCGGCGGAGGCCTGGAACAACCTTACGGAAAGGCAGAATACGGAAAAATCTGACAGCCAGAAAATCTTCGCGCGGAAATATGAGGGGTATAAGGCGCTTATCGGTCATGATGATTTGAAGGCATATTATATCTTCAAGGAATTGTCCCGGATTTCGGATGAGATGAGCCGGGATCCTGATGTGGTTTTCTATCTGGATATAGCTTCCGCCAGGATAAATGACAGGTATTTTTTTACGGATGAGACTCTGGGGCTTGACAGTCTTGAATCAGCATCGGACGTTTATTTTGCCTGCACCTACCCGGACGGCTCCAGGGATATTTTCTATATAAAAGGCGTTACATCCGTAGCCGCTACAGGAAATTCCATACAGTATCTCCGGGGGCTTGCGGTGGAATCGGTCGACTCGAATGGAAATTTCGTCAGGGAGATGAAAGTGCCTTACGCGAAAGTGCTGCCGGTCTCCGTTGACTATATTGATGCCGGAACAAGAAAATCCTACGGAATAGAAGACGGAACGGACGAGGTTCCTTTTGTCATGCTCAAGTCAATCGGCAGGGACAGCGATACCGGTCATCTGCCTGAATATAAGTATGCGGACGGTTCCGTCGGAGGCGGAGATGAATATATGCTTCTTCCGCTTCCGTTTGAGGATCTTGTCATGATAGAAAAATCATCCGTGAATTTTGGAGAGATGCCGTTGCCGTCACTGTTCGGTTTTATCCGTTCGGCTGAAAAATATGGCTATCAACAGCAGCTCTGTGTCCAGATATTCATGAACAGGATTTTGTATCCGCTTTTCATGCTCTGGATTCTGGTTTTTGCCGCGGCATTCGCCTGGAACAGCAGAATCGGTCTGGAGCAGGTGTTCCGTTTCTCCTGGATATTCCTTTTTCCGTTCTTTTTCGGACTTGTGTTCGTGTTCTTTTCCGCAATGCAGTTCGTGTTCAGAATGATGAATTATATAATCTCATGCGATGTGGTCTATCCGTTTTCGCTTGCCGCCGGACTCGCCGTGAATGTCGCGCTTTTTGCCGTCAGTTCCGTTATGTTCCTGTCAAGAAAAGTGTAGAGCCATCCGCTGTTCTGTCCGGATAATCCTCTTGCCCTAACTGGAAAGGAGTATTAAAATGGAGCATTATGATGAATCTTGACTTATTGGATAAGGCGGTGCGCCGAGTTCCTGATTTTCCCAAGCCGGGAATTCTTTTCTATGACATCACCGGTGTGCTTGTGGATACCGAGGCGTTCAGATTCTGCATAGACAGAATGCATGAGCTTTACAGGAATTCCGGAATAGATGCCGTGGCCGGTGTTGAGTCCCGCGGATTCCTTTTTGCGGCTCCGTTGGCGGAGAGACTCGGACTTCCGCTTGTTCTTATCAGAAAAAAAGGAAAACTTCCCGGAGATACATACAGATGCAGCTATTCGCTTGAATACGGAACTGCCGAGATAGAGGTTCATAAGTCGGATGTGAGGAAAGGCCAGAAATTTCTTGTCATTGACGACCTTATCGCCACCGGGGGAACTCTTTCCGCGGCGAGGAATCTGATAAACCAGGGCGGAGCTGAGGTCTCTGAATTTTTCGGTGTGATCGGTCTTCCGGATTTGAACTACGAGAAGGCGCTGGCTCCTGTAAAAGTGACGACACTGATAAATTACCACGGAGAATAATATGATTAAGCTTCCAATGAGATACAAGTCCGTTCTTAATGAAAAGGAGACGGAACATGCGATTGTCGGAATAAAGGATTTTTTTCAGACCGCGCTTTCCACGGAGATGAATCTTACCCGTGTGACAGCTCCGCTTTTTGTCGGTTCAGGCACAGGCATAAATGACGACCTGAACGGCGTGGAACGCCCGGTTTCTTTTCCGGTGAAGGCATTGGACGACCGGAATATGGAGATTGTCCAGTCGCTTGCAAAATGGAAGAGGCTCAAGGTGACGGAGATGGGGCTTGCTCCGGGGTTCGGAATTTACACCGACATGAATGCAATCCGTCCCGATGAGGCTCTTGACGCGATTCATTCCATTTATGTTGACCAATGGGACTGGGAGATGGCGATTGATGAAAAGGACAGGACTGTTTTCTATCTTCATGATGTGGTGAAAAAAATCTACCGCTGCATAAAACGCTGCGAATTCTTCCTTTATGACCGTTATCCGGCTCTGAAACCGGTTCTCCCGGAAGATATAAAGATTCTTTTTTCGGAGGACCTTCAGAAACAGTATCCTGAACTTTCGCCGAAGGAACGCGAGGACAAGGCCGCAAGGCAGTATGGGGCCGTATTCGTCACAGGTATTGGAGGAAAACTGCCGGACGGAACAATTCATGACGGCCGCGCCCCTGATTATGATGACTGGATTTCCGAGACTGGCGACGGACACCGCGGACTGAACGGAGACGTCCTCGTGTGGAACAGCGTCCTGAATTCCGCGTTTGAGCTTTCGTCAATGGGAATCCGTGTCTCACCGGACTCAATGAGAGCACAGCTGAAGGAGCGCAACTGCATGGAGCGCGCCTCGCTCGAATTCCATTCAAAGCTTCTTGCCGGCGGACTTACGCAGACTCTCGGCGGAGGAATCGGGCAGTCGCGTCTGTGTATGTTCCTTCTCCGCAAGGCGCATATCGGCGAGACTCAGGTCAGTGTATGGACAGATGAGATAATCCATGATTGCCATAAGCGCGGAATAAAACTTCTATAAAGGCAGAAATTCCGGAAGAACGGCCGTTTTCTTGAGTTGGAGACGGCCGTTTTTTATTCTTCCCATGCAGATTATTTGTTTTGGAGCCAGAATTTGAGAAAAATATCAAAGAATGAATATAAATTCTCCGCCACTGAGCTGGAGGCAAGGATTCCGGAATTCGCATCTCTTGGAATAACCGAAATTTTCGTGAACGACGCCGCGCTTTCCCGTGACCGCAGCCGGATCAAGTCCATGCTCTCATGTATTGCGGATTCTTTTCCGGAGCTGTTCGTCTCGGTTCTGGTCAGAGCGTCCTGCATAGACATGGATCTGTGCGCCGCCGCATCGGAGCTGTGCTGCTCGTTGGAAATTCCGTTAGACATATCATCCGTCAACGGAAAATTACTTTTTGACAAGAAGCTTTATTCACGCAAGGCCTCAATGTTGAATTCCATTGGAAATGTGTTCGGATTTCAGCTTGAATATTCAAGGATGCCGGGCGACACCCTGAAGCTTTTTTTTGACAGGCTGGATTTTGCTGTCGGGCTTTATCCGAACCATATTGATTTTCCCCAGCTTGATTCCGGACTCAACGGAACGGATGCGGATGTCACGGGTGTTTTTTCTGCGGGCGATGTGCGTTATGCGCGGGATGTCGCCTTTGCCTGCAGGACATTTTATTCTGCGGGCCGTGCTGTTCCGTGGATGAATTCCATCCTGAAGCCGCTGCGGATTCATCCGTCCAGATTTTTTGCTGATTTTGCCGAATGGCAGAGATGCGGAAGCTGTGATTTCAAGAGCGGTTTTGAGCCGGAAGCGGAACCTCATGTCTCACTTGAAAAAATGCAGATTCTTTTTATTGATGAGAAGTATGAGGAGAAGGGCTGCGGCGCGCTTCTTCCGCTTGTCCATGATATTGTCAGACTGAATGGAGCCATGTCCAGGTGTTCCGGTGAGGGGGAGGAGTCTGTGCTGGAACTTTCATACAGCCCGGATGATTTGCTGGGACCTGAGTCAGCGGAGCTTGCTTTGTTTCATGATAATGTCTGTATGGAAAATTGCCGGATAAGGATTTTCGCTTCTGCTGAAGGTCCTGACTATGAGATTCTTGCGGATATGTGAGCGTTTCCGCGCGTTTTCACCTTCTTCCGGCGGATTTGCCGTCCAGTTCCGGGCGCGTTGGAGGCAGCGGGGCGGGAGAGACGGAGGGGAGGCTGAAAAAAAATGAAAAAAGCAGAAAAAAAAGCGAAAAAAAGCAGAAAAAAGGGAGGCGGAGGGTTGACACAGGGCGCGTGAAGGTGTATATTCACTATCACCGTCGCACGGAAGCAGTGCGGCACGCTTTTTGACAGGAAAGGGAAGGAAAGAAAGACGAGAA
>DBIW01000034.1:0-57810 GCA_002296965.1 Treponema sp. UBA792
ACCCGTTTGACGGGTGGTTTGTCTCTGTGACCGGGACCTGAGCATAGATATATCCGTCGCCGATCAGAGACGCCTGCGGACGGAGTTGTGGAGCAGCCTTTTAAGGAACTTCGGGAATGATGGAATTCCATAAAAAAACGCGGCGTGGATTGCCGCGTTCTTGGAGATGGCGAGAGTTGAACTCGCGTCCGAAAAAGTAAATCGTGCACATCTACAGATTTAGTCATGCGAGGTGTTTGTCGGAAGCCGGTAGCAGCATGACAAGCGTCGTCTTCTTATTCCGGTTATGATGTTCCGCATACAGACCGGAAGCGGTATGCGGTAAGTCCCGTTTTTTAACAGAAGTTTCCGCTGCTCGGAACAGCGCGGCGGAAGTTCCGGCTCAGGCACGCTTACGCGGCAAGAGCAAACTGTTCGTTTTCAGACTCTTCGTCTTCTCTGCGGTTGGCAGTTATAGTTTTTGTCAGTTCGGAGGACCTTCACCCTCATCTGCAGTACAGGACTTCCCAATTCCGTCGAAACCGGAACATCCCCTTTCTGGATAATATAGTGATTTTCATCCGCAGTGTCAATCTTTTTCTTCGGTGGTGGAATCATCCCTGTGTCTCATCCTTCTTGCCAGGTACAGAAACGGCGTGTCCATAAGGCTTGTGAAGACATAGATGACATAACATGACGTTGTTATCGACAGCAGTGTCCTGCTGTCGTAGATTCCCGCGAATGCGCCGGTGTTGAATATAATTATGTTTATGAGCTGAGCCGCCATGGTCGCGGCGTTGTTTCTCAGCCACAGGAATTTTTTTCTGTCCCCGCTTTTGTTTTCTGTTATCTTCCATATCGCATGGTACAGCTTTACGTCGAGAAATTCTGACACTATATATGCAATCTGGCTTGCCGCCAGAATTCTCGGCGTGTTTCCGAACACAGCCCTGACTGCCGGCATCGCGATGTCCTGGGGTGAAGGCTCATAGAGCCTCCATAATACCGTGAATACTATGAATATGCCTGATGTCAGGATTCCGATAAGCACGCCTTTGTCGGCATGTCTCTTGCCGTAGCGCTCGCTTAGTATGTCTGTCGCCAGAAAGCTTGATGCGAAAAGCGTATTGCCGAGCGTCTGTTCTATTCCGAAGGCGTATACGAGTATTGTGACCTCGATATTTGCGATTATCGTGGAGACCGCGATCCAGCTGTATATCCCGGCTTTTCCTGCCAGACGGTAGAAAAGCAGCAGCGAGCAGTATGACACTGCGAGAGATGCTGTTATAAGAAGTTCGTTTTGCATTTTTGCCTCATTGTGCGCGGATTCATGGATCTGCGCCGGAGAATTGACCTGGTTTTGTTCACGGCAGGAAGGACTGCGAACTGCCGCCCCGTCCGGCTGTAGAATCCGGAGGGAAATGCTTCGCGGCGGTTTTCCTCATGGAAATTCCGCCGTCTTGTTTAAGCTGGACATATATCACAGGAGAACGGACGGTTCCATGGACTTCATGCGCCGGTCTTCGTTCACCTTTTGCCGGCTTGCAGATGTTTTGCCATGCCGCCGTTCCGTCATCCGGACAATCCGTTCAGGTCTGTCATGTCCCGCTGGCGGCTCCGCATTTTATGCGCATCACGCTTGCCGTGCCTTCCACCGTCACCCTCTCACCTGGCGAGACGGCGATTATCTCCTCGGCCTTGAGCGCTTCCGGCTCCGGATTCCTGTCTGATCTTATCACCGCCCTGTCCGCTGAGATCACATACAGGAGCTGCACGGAGGAGGGCGAATCCCCGGATTCCGCGGCCATGCTCCAGCCTCCGTTTATGTCCTTTTTCTCCATCGAGAAGTAACGGCAGCTGAATTCTCCCGGAAACGGAGCTACGGGAATCATTTCCTCCGATTTTATGACAGCAAGCCCCTTGTCTATATGAACCTCGCGGCCTCTGCCCCAGTCATAAAGTCTGTATGTAAGGTCGCATGACTGCTGCACCTCAAGAAGTCTGAGGCCGGCTCCTATCGCATGGACGGTTCCTGCCGGTATAAAAATGAAGTCGTCTTTTTTCACGCGGACGAATTTAAGGTACTGCTCAAGGCTGTTCGTTTTTATCGCATCCGCGAGCGTCTCCTCCGATACGCCGTCATTTATGCCGTAGACGATTCTCGCGTCATCCGCCGCATCCAGCACATACCAGCATTCAGTTTTTCCCCGGTTTCCCTTTCCCTCAAGACGCACTGCCGCCTCGTCGTCAGGGTGAACCTGAATCGAAAGCGTGTCATCCGCCTGAATTATCTTCACAAGAAGAGGGTAGTCTCCGCCGCATATATCCTGAAATTCCTTCTGAAGTCCGTTCGGATGCGTTGACGCGATCCACAGCTCATATCCCCAGATTTTTTCGGACAGTATTGGTTCAAGTCTTTTCATAGGTAGCTCCGTGTCATTATTTTTCCCAAAGCCGGTCAGGATAATATCCCGATCTTATCTTCTCCGCTATCTCGGCCCTGACATTCTGTCTGTCCTCGGGATAAGTCATTCCGAACCAGGACTCTTCCGACGTGAAGAATTTTATTGTTCCCTCTCCGTCCCTTATGATTTCCGCAGCAGCCGCAGGAAGAAGAGCCTCTGCTTTCGGACTGGCTGAATTCCCGGCTATGAATTCCTCCCAGTAGCGGTTGAATCCCTCGAATGCTTTCAGGCTGAATCCGAACAGGTTCATGCTTACCCATTCCTTTCCTGTCATCAGGACTTTTCCTTCCGGCATTTCGCTCACGATGCTGTCACCCTCATAATATATCTTCAGGTTCTCGACGATGTTCTCAAGCTGTCCGTCACGTACCGAGCAGACTCCGCGTGACACGGAACCGCTGCGGCTCATCGTATTTCCGAGCACATATCCGACCATGGCATGTTCAGATGTATACGGATCCGCGGATGAGAGATATGCTCCGAGCGTGGCGAACGCCTCCTTTCCGTAATAGTCGTCTGCATTTATCACCGCAAATGGAGTCTTCACGGCTTTTTCCGCGCACAGAACCGCATGTGTCGTTCCCCATGGCTTTGTCCGCGACGATAAGGCCTTCTTCTGCTCCTCGGTGAGCAGGCTGTCCATTCCCTGAAACACATACTCCGCGTCGAAATTTCTCGCCACCCGGTCAAACAGCCTCTCGCGGAAATCAGATTCTATATCCTTGCGTATTATGTATACGACCTTTCCGAATCCGCAGCGTTTCGCGTCATAGGTGGCATAGTCAAGAAGACATTCCCCGTTCGCACCCACGGCGTCAATCTGTTTGACTCCGCCGTATCTGCTTCCCATTCCTGCGGCCAGAACCAGCAATGTTGGTTTCATTTCTGATAATCTCCTGTAAGTGAACTTTACGGAACATATTATAGTGAATTATGACCGGTAAGTAAACGATGAGCTCAGGATGTGTTTTTCAGGCTTTGAATTTGTTGTTTCTTTTCCGGATTTGTGATAGCCTGTTCCAATATCAATATTTGTGCGGTTCTGTGCCGCGTGGAGTTAGTAATGGCAAAAGAAGCAGATTCACATAAGTGCACGTTGGATAAAATCATAAGTCTTTGCAAGAGACGCGGTTTTGTGTACCAGGCCTCCGAGATTTACGGCGGTCAGGCCGGAGCTTGGGATTACGGTCCTCTCGGCGTCGAGTTCAAGCGGAACATCCAGAACGCCTGGTGGAAGGAGATGACGCAGCTTCATGACGATGTTGTCGGACTTGACTCCGCCATTTTCCAGCACCATACGACATGGGAGGCTTCCGGACACGTGGCCCATTTCTCGGATCCCATGATTGACTGCATGGAATGCAACGCGCGTTTCCGTGCCGACAAGCTTATAGAGGATTTCTGTGCGGCTCATGATGTCGTTCCGGAGAAACCTGTTGATGCGATGAGCCATGAGGAGATGAAGTCGTTCATCGAGGAGCACGGAATGAACTGCCCGACATGCGGAAAGCATAAATTCACCGATGTCCGAGAGTTCAACCTGATGTTCAAGACCTATCAGGGACCGGTCGCCACGGACACGTCAATCATCTACCTGCGTCCGGAAACCTGTCAGGGAATTTTCACCGATTTCAAGAGCATCGTCCAGTCAAACAGGATGAAGGTTCCGTTCGGCGTCGCGCAGGTGGGAAAATCATTCCGGAACGAGATAATATTCAAGAATTTCATTTTCAGGACCTGTGAATTCGAGCAGATGGAGATGGAATATTTCTGCAAGCCGGGAACTGAGGACGAGACGTTTGACCGCTGGAGAAAGGACCGCTGGAATTTCTACCTGAAATACGGAATCTCCGATAAGAACCTGAGATGGCACCATCACGACAAGCTCGCGCATTATGCCAAGGATGCCTATGACGTGACATACAATTTCCCGATCGGATTCGAGGAGGTCGAGGGAATCCACAGCCGGACTGACTTTGATCTGAGCCAGCATGCGAAATATTCAAAGAAGGACATGAGCTATATTGATCAGGATGACGGAAACAGAAAGTACATTCCCTATGTGATAGAGACATCCGCCGGTCTGAACAGGAATTTCCTGATGTTCCTTTGCGAGGCCTACGAGGAGCAGAACGTGGCGAAGGAAGGCGAGCCTGAGGACTACAGGACCGTGCTTCACCTTGACCCGCGTCTTGCGCCGGTGACTGTCGCCGTGCTTCCGCTCATGAAGAAGGACGGGCTTGCCGAGCTTGCGAAGGAGATTCAGCATGAGCTGAAGGAGGACTTTGTCACGGACTATGATGTCTCCGGAACGATAGGAAAGCGTTACCGCCGTCAGGACGAGATAGGAACTCCGTTCTGTGTCACCATCGACCATGACACACTTGAGAACGGTTCCGTCACGATACGTTTCCGCGACAGCATGGAGCAGATCCGCGTGAGCCGTGCCGATCTTGTCACGGAGATCCAGAAGGCCGTGAGAAATTACAGGCAGCCTGAGAAGAAGGACTGAGACGCTTTCTGTTATGGAATATATCAGACTTGGAAGGACAAACCTGCTTGTGAGCCGTGTCGCGCTCGGTGCGATGCGGCTTTCCGGTGACAGCGCCGCATCCGTAATAAGAAAGGCCTATGAGTCCGGAATAAATTTCTTCGACACATCGGGGCGCACACCTGACAGCGAGAAGCTGCTGGGCGATGCCCTGTATGACATAAGGCAGAATGTCTTTCTCGCGACCACGACATCGTCAGAGACTCCCGGTGAGCTGCGGAGCGATCTTGAGTCAAGCCTGACTACTTTTCATTGTGATTTTGTGGATCTGTATCAGTTCGAGACGGAGTCATCTGTTCCTGTTCCAGGAGAACCTGACGGAATCTATGACACCCTTGTGTCGATGCGTGAATCGGGCCGGATAAGGCATTTCGGATTGGTTACGAAAAATCTTGAGACCGCGGAGACGGCCGTCAGATCCGGACTTTATGAGACAATCCAGTTTCCTTTCAGCATGGTCAGTTCCGAGCAGACAGCCGGAATCGTGACCCTCTGCGCGGAGAATGACATCGGGTTCATCGCCATGCAGCCGCTGGGCGGGGGACTGATCCAGAACATTCCGCTTGCGCTTGGATTCCTCAGCCAGTTTGAGAATGTGGTTCCGATATGGGGGGCGCAGACGGCGGAGGAGCTGGAGCAGATTCTTTATTTCAATGAGCATCCTCCCGTGATTGACGAGAAATTCAGGAATGATGTCGAGATGGTGAGGATTTTCTTCAACTGAAAGCGGCCCATCTCCGCAGTGTTCCATCGGAAAACGGTTTCCGTCCGTTCGTGGCGGAGGCCGTTTTTTTTCCGTGTTTCTGCAGGCTGCCAGTGTTCAGTCAAAAAAGCTTATGTCTATTTCCTCTGTATCCGAGTCGGAATTTTTCTGAGTTCCGGAGGCCTTCACGGCAGGAGCCGTCTGAGCCGCCTGTTTTTCCGCGGTTTCTGCGGCTGCCTGTCTCTCCTCTGCGGCTTTGTTGACTTCGGCCGCGGCTTTCAGGGCATCCTCCTGCTCACGTTTGCTCAGAACCCTCAGAATCTGGTTCTGGCCGTTGTCTGTCTGAACCGTTTTCGGCGATCCGTCGGGAGATTTTTCTGTCAGCATCTGAACCACCGGGCACTTCGGATTGTCCGGCGTGACATCCGTCACAAGCGCGATTTTTCCGTTTCTGAGGTAGACATAGGCTCCGATCGGAAACAGCGATATGCTGTAGAGAAGGGCTTTTATCACCGAATCGTCGTACTGATGGTTCTGGTTCTTCAGAATTTCGACCATCGCATCAAAGGTGGAGCGTTCCTCCTTGTACTGCCTGGGTGATGTTATCGCCTCGAAGGAGCAGGCGACAGATATTATCTTTGCGATCGTCGTGATTTTGTCGCCCGAAAGCCTGCGCGGATAACCGGTCCCGTTCTCCTTCTCGTGGTGCTCAAGGATTCCGAGCTGCACGGACAGCGGAAAATCAAGATCCTTCGCTATCGTGTAGCCGAATATCGGATGCTTCAGAATCTGCGCCTTCTCTCCCGGAAGAAGCCTTCTGTCGGTCATGTAAATCTGCGGAGGAATACGGAGCATTCCTATCTCATGAAGAATGCAGGCCGTTCCCAGGTCAATCATTTTCGAGAGCGGCAGATGGAGCTGGAGCCCTATTGACAGTGCGAGCACGGTGCTTCTCATGGAATGCGTGACGAGAAAATTCAGGTCCGGCGAGATCTGCGCCGGGTTTATCCTGAGGATGTATCTTCTGTTCTCCTTTATGAATATGCACAGATCCTTCACCGTCTCTGAAAGCTCCTTCTGGTCTATGTCACCGTGCGTGGAGAAATGTGTGAACAGGCTGTTGATGTAGTTCATATATTCGTTGTATATGCCCTGAACAATCTCCATCCTTGACTTGTCGCTGTTGCTGAGCCTTATATTCTTTGAATTCTCAAGGGCCTTTCTGACGGATTCGCCTATCTTTCCGCCCTGCTTTGTCCCGCCTGCGCCGGCATCCTCCTCTCCGGATGAAATTTCCCCTCCGAGGCTTATGTTGCCTTCGCAGTACACATCGGTGAATTCCCATTCCGCGAGAGCCTTTTTCAGCTCGGCGGTGACAGGAGCGCTCTGCGGAAGAAGAATCAGCGAGTTGTCAAGCATAAGGTCGTTCGTAAAGCTTAGGCCTTCGGTCATGGATTCTACAGATATTTTTTCCATAATATAAAGCTCCTGTCTATATTTTCGGCATGAATTCACGCAGGGATGAGGTTTTCCGTATGTTTTAGCGGAACGGTTTTCTCTGCGCCCGGCTGCCGGAAAGGTGAGACGTGCAAAAAAAAAGTTGAAAAACCTCACACGTTTTTCAACTTTTAAAGTGAACAAAGAAAGGGTACAGGCGTCTGGATGTCTGCCGTCCGTCATTCCCTGCTGATTATATTATCGGACGGCAGGGGTGCCACTTTAGAGAATTTTTAAAAAATCCGCAGCCGGGATGATTTCGATTCCGCGCTCCTCTATTCTCTTTCTGGCGGAGGAGCTAAGCCCGTTTTCCGGCACTATGAGCGCTCCTGGACCGTTCAGCCCCTCGCACAGAATTCCGCCGCGGCTGTATATGCGCCGCGCAAGCTCAAGCGCCTGATCGGGATTCCTGAGGATTTTTC
This sequence comes from Treponema sp. UBA792, assembly GCA_002296965.1. GTDB lineage: Bacteria > Spirochaetota > Spirochaetia > Treponematales > Treponemataceae > Treponema_D. Next base: position 7,618 of record DBIW01000034.1, read on the forward strand.
TGCTCAGCTCGAATTTCTTTCCTCCGAAAGTATCCTTCTCCGGCATGGGGCATTTCCTGTTGTACATCCGTCTTATCTGTTCCGTAAGCTCCTTCCGTCTCCTGCGCTCCTCCGCCTGGCGGAGCACCTGTTCTCCGGATATGAAGAATTTTTTTCCGTTCTCCATAATCTCAGAGGCGGAGAGTCCTGTCCGGCGCGTCATCTCCCTGAGAATTCTCGCCGTCATGACAGCATCGTCCTCGCTTTTGTGGGTGGTTATGTCTCCGGTCTCTGTTCCCAGCCATTCCGCCCATTCGGAAAGCTTTTTCCTCTGCCCGAACCTGTCCTCAAGGAATTTCTCGATGTCGAACGCCCTGAGGCTGATGTAGGGCAGGGAGAAGCGCTCGCACTCTGAATTCATGAAGCCGATGTCGTTGCCGACACTGAATCCGGCGGTGTATCTGTTGCCGGTCGTCAGAAGCTTTTTTATGTCCCTGTAATATGACGGAAAATCGGGACATGAACGGAAGTATTCCCTTGAATAGGCGAGCTTTATCCTGTTCTTCCTGGAGAACAGGAACCAGTCGAATTCAGCGCGCGGATTCATGACAATGTCGGCGGATTCTATTATGTTCAGCTCGTCGTCCGTGAGGGCGTATCCGAAAGAGCAGATTTTTCCCTTTCCCTCATAGCAGTTCGCGCATTCACAGTCGAAAAATAAAAACGTCTTGTGTTCCATTCCTGAAATATACATCAAATATCTGTTTTTATAAATGACAGCTGCCTTTTTTTACGCTATAATCACCGTGTGAAAGAAAATGATGATTGCCTGGAGCCGGCTTATGTGACTCCGGAGCTTGTCGAGTCGACGCTGCGCGAGCTTTGCGCGCTTATAGCCGGTTGCCGGGATCCTGAATTCCTGTATGATTTTTTTGAATGTCTTTTCACTCCGGCGGAGAGAAAGGACTTTGCCCAGAGATGGCTTCTTGTCAAGGAGATTGACAGCGGCACGACTCAGCGCGAGATTGCACGGAAATTTCGCATGTCGCTGTGCAAAATCACGCGAGGCTCAAAGGAGCTCTCCAAGAAGGACAGCGCGTTCCGCCGGATGCTGGATCTGCGGAATGAGGACGGACGGTTCAGTCGGAATTGAGCTGATGCACCGGTACGAATTCGAATCCCTTCTCCGCAAGACCGCATATCAGAAGATCGATCTTGTCGTACAGATTCTGTGATCCGGATGAGCTGTCCACGTTTACCGGGACTGTATCTCCGCCTCGGACGCTTCCGATAAGGCTGTCAAGATCCGTGCTTCCGTTCCGGGCCGCGGCGTTCCGTTCCTCCTGCCCGATGTATGTGTAGCCGGCCTTTGATCCGGCCTCAACGGTTCTGCCGTCGGCCCTGTAGTACGGCGCATGCCAGAGAAGCTGCAGCTCGGCGCCCGTGCACTGGTAGAACTCATCCTCGTTTCTCGCAAGTCCGCGCCTTATGAAATCCTCGTCCATTATGAACGTCCGGTCCGTAAGGTCCGCAGTCGAGAAGAACATCGATGCGCAGTCATGCCCGTTCCTGACAATCTGCCTTGTCTCCGCCGGACAGCGCCTTATGAATTCCCCGTTAAGAAAGAATGTTCCGGTTATGTTGTAGCGGCTGAGCGCCGAGAGCACCGCCGCAAGTCCGTCCGCATTTTTATAGGCGTCAAAGACAAGGGATATTTTCTGCTTCTGGGGAACTTTTTCCGCTGTCTGCGGGAACATCGGACGGGTGACGGCCTTTCCTGACAACGAGCGGATGTAGAGCGCGTTGCTGAATCCGCTGTTCGCGGAATTTCCTGTGAAAATTCTGTACCTTCCGTTCTGAGACGATGTGTATCCGTCCTTTGCCTTTCCCGTCTGCCGCCATGTTCCTGTCTGCCTGTCGAACGCATAGCAGAGACCGTTGCCGGAAGAGGCGTTCACCTCTCCTGTGAGTCTGTTCCAGTTGACGCCGCGCGCGGACGAGAGCATGACCGTGGCGGAATTTCCTGATGTGGTGTTCCATCTGCGGACGGAGTCAGTTCCGCAGACAAAGACCATGGAGCTGTCGGCCCAGAGTATGGAGACGGGACGTTCGCCCGTAAGCTGCGCTGTCCTTGTCCAGGAGTCAAGGCTGTATATGTATACGGCTGTTCCGGAGGCTACTGCTATTTTCGTCCCGTCGGGAGACAGGACCGGAAGCATGGATCCGGAGAATTCCGCCTGTGACGAAGTTTTCCCGTCAGTCATTACGGTGACAGTCAGGCTTCCTTTTTCTCCTCCGTATGGCATCCTTTCCGTGCATACGACCGGATTTCCGCTGCTGTTCCAGAATATGGCTGATGATATTATGCCTGCCGTTCCGCCGCCTGCTTCCGTTCTTATTATGTCCATGTAGCCTGAGGGGTCATTTCCGGTCCGCAGGAGCGTGAAAAGCCTTCCGTCCTGCACAAGGAGAATCGAGCCTGCCGTGGAGTCGGTGCTGAAGCTGTCCTGTTCCGGCCTGAATTTCACCGGAAGCTTGCCGGCGGCCTTGCCCCGTCCTGTTATTCCGGAATACAGACCTAGGGTGTAAAGCTCCTTTGAGTTTATCCTGTAGACTATGTACTCGTCAATGTATATAAGTTGCCTTGAATTTGCCCAGTGGACCGAATTTATCGTTCCGCCGCCGATCTTCCTGTATTTTTCCTCGATTTCTATTCCGCGGATTATGGCGGACGGACTGCAGAAATACAGGCAGCCTTCCTTTTCGTATACGAGGACCGAGCTGTCCGGCGACCATTTTACGGGAATATCCTTGTAGCTGAACCGGATTCCGCCCGGAATCCCGGCCGAGCCTCCGTCTTCGGAGCTTCCAATCACGAGATTTCCCTCTGAGATTCCGTTCCTTTGCACGCGGCAGAAGAATTTTCCGTCCGGACTTACAGAGTATGGTTCTCTGGCCGATGCCGTCTCCGGAATTTCACCTGCCTTTTCCGTCCATTTTACGCTGTCGGATATAGCCGAATATCTTGCGGTTCCGTACCTGTTCCTTATCTGGAGCACAGTTCCGCCGCACAGAAGCTCCGCCTGTTCCGGATAACAGGTCAGCGGGGCAGGAGAGGAGGCGGCCTTTCCGTTCCTGATTTTGGCCAAAAAAATTGAGGTGTAGGAGGCTGTTCCCGGAATGTCGTGCGAGACCGTAAATACGGCCTCATCCTCCGAATTTATGTCAGCGCCGCCGAATGATATTTCCGCGGAGACCGGAACGGCCGCCATCAGCGCGGCGGCGGAGAACAGCGCCAGTCTTCTCATCTGCCTTTCTCCGCGCCGAGGGCAAGGGTTGAGAGCTCGTTCTCAAGCTCGTCAAGCTGCCGTTCCATGTCCATTATGTGTCTTCTGCGGACCTCCTGCTGCGCGTCGGAAAGCATGGAGAAAACGTTCTCTATTATGTCGTCCTCCCTTTCTTCCGCCGCCATTGAGACTCCGCACCACGGACAGTAAAGGAATTTACTTTCTATGGTTTTTCCGCAGTTTCTGCATACTGATACCGAAAACATATTTTTCCTCCCGAAAAGCGAAACCGAAGTGTGTTTCCTAGTTTTTAAGGACAGTCCTTGGATCCACCAGCGCGCCGTTCTTATATACGGTGAAATGAAGGTGCGGTCCTGTGGAATATCCGGTCGAGCCGACGAGCCCGATTATAGTGCCCTGGCTGACCCACTGGCCTTTTGTGGCCGTTATCTTTGACATGTGGCCGTAAAGCGTCTGGTAGCCGTTGTCATGGTTTATGATGACGTAGTTGCCGTATACGCGCGACACTCCGGCCACAATCACTTTTCCGCTCATCGACGCCATTATCGGTGTGCCGGTGGGACAGGCCATGTCCGTTCCCTTGTGATAGGCTCTTACTCCGGATATCGGATCCGTCCTCCATCCGAACGGAGATGTCCATCTGAACGGAGCCGAGATCGGCATCTTGAACTGGTCGCCCATGGCGGAGCGGAGGGTTCCTGAATCGAGACCGACTCCGGGGATAAAAAGGGACTGGTTCACCGCAAGCTTCTCGGATGAAAGCTCGTTCACGTCGAGCAGGTTCTCCATCTTCACGCCGAATTTCCTCACGACGGTATCGATCGTGTCTCCCTGTCTGACAGTGTAGAGGATTCCGTCAGCCGATGGAATCCGGAGTTTCTGGCCGGCCGCGAGCTGGCGGACGTTTCCTATGTCGTTTACGGAAATCAGCGTGGATATGTTCCTGAGTCCGAATTTCTTTGTGATTCCGCTTATTGTGTCTCCGGCCTTCACCCTGTAGTTCTGGTATGTCACCGGCTGGGCTAGGACGGCAGCGGATATTCCTCCGCTTCCGATGAGATTTCCGGATGAGTCCACTCCGTCGCCTTTTTCGAGCGCGAATTTCTCCATGAGGGCGTTCAGGCTGTCCGTGTCGGAGATTCCGCGCTCCAGATCAAGCGGTCCCGTAAAATTTGTCTTTCTCGCGAGGAGAAACGCGCCTGAACATGACGCGGCGGCGGCCAGAACCGCGGCGGCTGAACAGGCCGCCGCCTTCTTTCTGTTCCTGTAGAGCGCTGTCTGGATTTCCGTCAGAATATGTCCCACCGACATCACGGCCGAGCGCAGCGAGAATTCCGGACGGACGCGTGCCGCCGAGAATGATTTTCTCCGCCTGGGAAAGGAAAGAATCATGTCGCTCCCGTTTCTGCCGCGGTAGCTCTGGGCTGTCTTCGCATGAACTGTCTTCGCCGGTTTTCTCAGCAGTCTTTCCGGCCGGGAGCTTCCCTGAACATAACTGATTATTTCCATAGCTCCTGTATCGACATAAAACCACCGTCATATTAGAATAGATTTCATGGGGAAAAATTTTATTCGCGCAGACGGAGCGTCCCTGTCGGGCGGACTTGTTCCCGTGGCGGCGCTCGGACTTGCCGTCGGAATTCTCCTGAAGCTGTTCGTCCTTGACATCCTGCATGTTTCCGGAGTCTCGATGGAGCCTGCGATTTCCGACGGCGAGACGGTTCTTGTGGACAAGCTTGCGTACGGAATGAACCGTCCTTTCAGCGGAGAATTCTATTTCCGCTGGAGAGCTCCGGAACGGGGCGATGTCGTGGTGTTCCTGCATGATGATAAAATCGTCGTAAAGCGGGTTGTTCTGGTTCAGGGCGACCGTATGGAATTTTTGTCTGATTCCGGATATAGTCTTGTGGTTGACGGCAAAAGACTGCCCGTGTCCGCCTCCGTGTACGGACGGCTCGGCGGAGCTTCCGAGGTTCCGGACGGATATGTGTTCGTGCTGGGAGACAATCTCATGCGCTCGGTTGACTCAAGGGACTACGGGTTCGTGTCGGCGGACAACATTACCGGAAAGGTGATCGGAAAATGAATGATTTTTTTAGGAATAAAAGGCTCGTGTTCTGCCTCTCATGCACGGCCGTCCTTATATGTTTCATCGTGTTCTCGTATGGAAGGCTGGCTGTCATGCCGTCCGGTTCGGTGGCGGTTTCCGCGGTCCAGCCGGAGAGGGGGGCGATTGTGGACAGGAACGGCCTTCCGCTCGCCGTTCAGACCACATTCTATCATATAGGAGTGAACCTTCCGCAGCTTAACGAGCGCGGCCGCATTAACAGGGGAAACTACAGGGAGAAATTCGCGGCTGATATGGCGGCCGTTCTGGGAATGGATGCGGAGGAGGTGATGGACGTGATAAGCGCGCCGGACCGGAAATTTGTCTATCTTAGAAAGAAGGTCGACAAGTCCGTGTATGATGATGTCCGGCGCGTGCTCAGCGAGAACGGCTACACGTTCGTGACCATGGACGGAGTTCCCGGAAGAATATATCCGAGCCATTCGCTTGCGTCCCAGCTGATAGGCTATATGGGCAGCGACGGCCGCGGACTTGCGGGAATAGAGTATTCCCAGCAGGAGATTCTTTCTCCTTCCGTGCCGGACGGCAGCGGAAGCACGGCCGGAAAGAATGTCTTTCTTAGCATAGACGCGAATCTTCAGTACAAGCTGGAGCAGGTGGCGGCGGAGTCGATGGAAAGCACTCAGGCCGAGAGCTTCATGCTTATAGCGGCGGATTCGCGCACAGGCGAGATCCTTTCCTACATCAGCCTGCCGTCCGCCGATCTGAATGACTACGGTTCCGCTTCCGAGGAGAGCAAGATTGACCGCCCGGCGATGTCCGCGTATGAGCCTGGCTCAGTGTTCAAGATTTTTACAGTCGGAATAGTTCATGACGAGAGGGGAATTTCTCCGAACGACAGCTTTCTGTGCGACGGAAGCTACGAGAGGAAAATTCCCGGCGGCGAGACGATAAGGATAAAATGTCTTGACCGTCACGGATGGCTTACTCCGAGGGATGCCCTGAGATTCTCGTGCAATGACGTGATCGGTCAGATAAGCGACAGGATCAGTGACGACGAATTCATCGGAAGGATAAGGCAGCTCGGATTCGGCTCAAGGACAGGAGTTGAGCTTCCGGGAGAGACCACAGGCTCCGTGAAGAGCACCGGAAGCCGGAGCTGGTCAGCAAGGTCAAAGCCGACAATCGCGATCGGGCAGGAGATAAGCGTCTCCGCCCTCCAGATGGTTCAGGCTGCCACGGCCGTCGCGAACGGTGGAATTCCTGTAAAGCTGACATTCATAAACCGGATAACGGACAGGGACGGAACCGTCGTCAGCGAGCATGTTCCGCAGTACAGGGACCGTGTGTTCAGCAAGGCTTCCGCGGATTATGTCCTGAGCTGCATGGAGACGACCGCCCGCACAGGAACCGGCTCACGCGCGAATCTTACTGATGTGTCGATAGGGGTGAAGACCGGAACCGCGCAGATGGCCGACAGCGCCTCCGGAGGATACAGCAGCACCGACTTCCTCTCCAACTGCATCGCGATTTTTCCCGTGAACGAGCCGCAGATAATACTGTACATTGTGATTCAGAAGGCGAAGGGCGAGACTTATGCGGGACGCATCGTCGCTCCGGTGATTGCACGGACGGCCGACATAATAATAGACCATCTTGGAATGAGCCGGGGCGGAGCCGCCTCGCTTGAGCATAACGGACTTATAACCATTTCCGGTTCGGGAGAGATCTCGGTCGGAGATACGGTTCCTGATTTCTCCGGACGCTCAAAGAAGGAGCTGCTTCCTCTTCTGGAGCGCCAGGACATAAGGCTCAGCATAAACGGAAGCGGATGGGTGACCTCGCAGAATCCTCCGCCTGGAACTCCGCTTACCAGGGATACTGTAATTGAACTCAATCTGGAATAAGAACCTGAAGCTTTTTGAGGCCCGGTTTCCGGAGCTTGCCGGTATGCTGCGCGGCGTCACCGAGAAATTCTCCGCCGTCAATGATTCATTTGATTTTCCGTCCCCGGATAACGGATTTTTCGGGCGGCTGGCTTCCCTGTGTCCGCGTCTTGAATTTCTGACCGCCAGAAACGGCTCTGTGACCGCCAGGGACGGCGGCGTGCCGCTTCATTCATTATACGATCCGGAGAGGGAAGCCGGCCAGGGCGTCGCCGGAAAAAATCCGTCCCGGCCTTCCGCTGTGTTTTTCGGCTTCGGACTCGGTTATCATGCCGCCGCATGGAGCCGCCTGCATCCGTCCGGCCGTCTTGTCCTTGTGGAACCTGATCCGGCGCGTTTTTTCGCGGCGCTTTCCGTGGTTGACTGGACCTCCGTGTTTTCTCTGAAGAATCTTGTCATAGCCGTGTCATGCCCGGTGTCATCGGTTCTTGCCCTGATAGAGAATTCTGCCGTTCCCGGCGAGGCTGCCTTTTCCGGCGCCTGGTTCCTTGATCTTCCGCGTTTTACCGGACACTCGGACGGATATTTCTCGGAGCTGCGGATTCTTGCGGCAAGAAACGGGGAGAAGGACCGCATAAACAGAGCTACGCTTGACCGTTTCTCCGGACTATGGCTCCGGAACAGCAGCCGGAATGCCGCCCGGATCGCGGACTGTCCCGGAATTTCCGGACTTAAAAGCCGTTTTCCGCCTGAGATACCGTTCCTCGTAGTGGCTGCGGGACCTTCATTGTCCGGAATTCTTCCTCATATCAGGAGCCTCGCTGGGCGGATGATAATCGTATGCGTCGAGACTGCGCTCCGGGCTCTGCTCCATGAAGGCGTCCAGCCGGATTTCATAGTAATATCGGACCCTCAGTTCTGGGCCTACAGGCATATCGCCGGTCTTTCCTCGCCGGGGAGCGTTCTTGTCACCGACATATCAGTCGTTCCGGCGGTGTTCCGCTTTGACTGCCGCAGGATAATGCTCTGCCGGTCGGAGTTTCCGGTCGGACGTTTTTTCGGAAGGATTTTTCCGTCTTCCGGGGCTCTCGGATCCGGAGGTTCGGTCGCGTCGGCGGCCTGGAGCCTTGCGGTATGGTGCGGCGCCGAGCGGATCTATCTTGCCGGACTTGACCTCGGTTTTCCCGGCGGACAGACCCATGTCAGGGGAAGCACGGCCGAGCAGCGGTTCCATTCCGTCTCGTCCCGCGTCTCCCCCTCAGAGAAGTCCGCCGTCTCCGTCGCGTTCAGCGCAGGAGCTGAGACTGCCTCATCCTATGACGGAGGGACGGTTCTGACCGACCGCCGGATGAGGATGTTCGCATGGTGGTTCGAGAGCCACGTGGCCGCGCAGGATGGCAGGAGCAGGACATTCACCCTGTGTCCTGAGGGGCTTGCCGTTCCGGGAATAGAGACCGCTTCAGTTGATTCCCTTCTTTCTGCCGGTAAGATAACGGAATTCAGACGGAGCCGCATGGATTCCCTTATATCGGAGTGCGTGCCGTCCGCCGGCCGTGACGGATTCATCATGGCGGCCGCCGAATTCCTTGAATGTGCGGAGCGTATCGCAGGAATTGCGGAGGCTGCCGTACGTTCCGGGGATGCGGCTGCGATGGATCATGCCGCGGAGAAGGCCCTTGAGTCGCCGCTTTCCGGCTCGGCGTCATTCGCGGGAATAACGGCGGAATTCCGGTCGTGTCCCGATGACGAGAAATCCCGTATGCTGAGCAGGCTTTCGGAGCAGCTGCGGCTCTGCTCGGTGAATATGCGCCTTTCCGTTTCCGGAAGGATATGAACGCTTTTTTATATTTCTTTTTGTTTTTTTTGCGATTTTTCCATTGAAAAAAGTATTTTCAGAAACTATATTTGACAGTGATATTTTCAACATCAAATGAGATTTATCCGCGCTTTTACAGTCGATTTTCAAGAAAACAGTGAGGTTCGAAAAAATGGATGAAGACGAGAAGATGCAGGAAGGACAGCTTGAATGTAACTATGCGGACAGCCCGCGTGATTCTGATACAATACACCAGCTTCAGAACAGGCTTAACAGGGTTATCGGCCAGCTGAACGGAATCAAGCGCATGGTGGATGACAACCGTAACTGCCGTGATATACTAATTCAGGTGTCGGCCGCAAAGAAGGCGCTTGAGGGGGCAGGATTCATGATACTTGAGGATTATATGAATTCCTATGTGTCGGAGGAGATAAGGAAGGGCAACGAGGCCGTCGCTTCCGAGACGATAGAGATAATGAAGAACCTGAAATAGGTTCTCCTTTGTGTGCGGGCTGCAGTCCTTTTTCCGGTGCTGCGGCCCGTCTTTTTTTCCGCGCGGCCCTCATCTTCAGGCGTTTTCCGCGGAATTTGGCGGACAACTTTATCATATCCGCTCAATCTGATATATTAGTCCCATGAAAAAATTTGAACTGTTCATGATTGTCCAGCTGGCGGCTTCCGCCCTGTTCACGGTCCTGTCGCTGAGTTTCTCACCCGATATATCAATGGCCGCCTTTCCGTTGGCGCTTGTTTTCACGTCGCTTACGGTGTACTTCTGTTTTTTCAGGATGCTGCGCGCCAGGGACGGAAAATACGTGTCCGTCTCGCTCAAATTCACGCAGTATCTTCCTTTCGTGCTGCTTCTTTCCTTTATAGTCAGGCGCGCAGGCCGTAACGGGACTCCTTTCTGGTATGACCTTGTGACGGTGCTCCTTTGGATCGCCGTCTTTTTCTGCTCGCTTTTTACACAGCATTCGATGTCCGGCAAGAATGCCGCCGGGCTCACCGCGGACTGGAAAGTCAGTGTGCCTGAACGCGGGAGACGCCATGGAATTCGGAGGATTCTGGCCGAGATCGTTGACTGGGCGGATGCGCTTGTCCAGGCGGTTTTCACGGTTCTTCTGATACAGATTTTTATCCTTCAGCTCTATGTGATTCCGTCGGAGTCAATGGTTCCGGAATTCCTGATAAAGGACAGGGTCGCCGTCTCCAAGCTGAACTGCGGGCCGAAATTTCCGCTGACGGACATAGGTCTTCCTGTGCTCACGAAATACCGCCGCGGTGACATCGTCGTGCTCCGTAATCCTCATTACACTATGGACAGGAATTCAGAGGTCAAGACTGTGGTGTCGCAGCTCGTGTATATGCTGACATTCATGGCCGTCAACCTGAATACGGATGGAAACGGCGAGCTCAAGGCCGATCCCCTTGTGAAGAGGATTGCCGGTGTGGGCGGGGAGCAGCTTGTGATGCAGGACGGCGTGCTCTATTCGCGCACGGCGGAATCAGGCGTGTTCGCACCGGTCTCCGCGGATGCAGGATATGCCGCCTGGAATCTGAATGATTATCCGGAGCTTGTGCGGGGGGGCAGAATCCATACGGTTCCTCTTTCCTCCGCGGAATATGACAGGATGATTTCATTTGAGGAGGAGCGCCGTTCGCTTGATCTGAGAAAGGCCGCCGGGGAGGCGGAACTGATAGCCGGTGATTTCGCCGCTCTGTGCGCTTCCGTCCGGACCGGCGGAACATACACGCCCCAGGGAATGTATGTGCATGAGCTTTTCAACGGAATTCCCGACAGCACGCTCAGAATGATGTATATGGAGGGCGGAAAGGAGTGGTTCTCGGAATTCATGATGTCCTGGATCTCCGGGGCGGAGCTTGAAAGGGATATGTACTCGGAGGCCAACTTCCGGATGAATGTCATGGCGAAGCTGTGTTTCGGCCGGCTTGTCCTTTCCTGTGCCGGAGCGCTTGCCGGCGGAGAGCCGGTGGCGGCTTGGGCGGCGGAGAGCGGAACGGCATCTCTTTACCGTCAGGCCGAGACAATAAGATGGTATGTGCAGGGGCTTCTTGACGAGCGCAATATGCCTGTTTTTCCGCCTGATGATGATTCCGGAAATCCGCAGTATATTCCGGACGGATGTTATTTTATGATGGGCGACAACAGGTTCAACTCGCTTGATCTCCGCCATTCCTACGAGCAGCGGCCCGTTTCCCTTGCATCCGGGGATCCGCTTTCCGTGGGATATTATTCGATGATGCAGCCCCAGTATGTCAGCAGCCGGTATATCATCGGAAAGCCGGTGTTCCGGTTCTGGCCGCTTTCGCGCGCCGGGCTCGTGGACTAGTCCCGGTCCGCGGTTGTTGTATGTGCCGGATAATTGTTGTATAATACCGCCGTTTCAGATTCAGTTTTGCGCGCCGGAATCCGGTCATGCGCAGCAGGAGATATGACAGATGTGTGATAAAATAGAGTGGAGCGATTCCTATCTTCTTGGAATTCCGGAAATAGACAATCAGCATAAGAAGCTGCTCAGGATTGCGGACGAGCTTTATTCCGCGGCCACAGGAACAGGCGCGGATCTCGGAATTCAGCTTTCAAAGGTTCTGAAAAACCTTACCGACTATACGGTTTATCATTTTGACAGCGAGGAGAAATTCATGCGCAGTTTCGGATATCCGGGAGCTGACATGCACAAGACCGCGCATGACAACTTCATCGCGGAGGTGAATTCCAACATAAGCGCGCTTTCCTCCGTATCCAGGGATGATGCGCTGAGATTCTATAAGTATATGGTCTCATGGGTGGTTAACCATATAGCCAAGGCCGACACCGTGTGGGCAAAATATGTGCTTGCGCATCAGGCCAACGGCTGAGCCGCGCCGGTCTGATTTCTGTTCTGCTGGAGAAAAATATGATTGAAAAATGGGAAATTGTTATAGGCTGCGAGATCCATACCCAGCTTCTTACAAAGACAAAGGCTTTCTGTGCCTGCGAGAACCGCTACGGCGGCATGCCTGATACGCGTGTGTGTCCGGTCTGTCTGGGACTTCCCGGAGCCATGCCGCGCATATCGGAGGGATATGTGGAGCTTGGAGCCGTCGCGGGACAGGCGTTGAACTGCAGCATCGCAAGGTTCACGAAATTCGACCGCAAGCATTATTTTTACCCTGACCTTGCGAAGGGCTATCAGATAACGCAGTATGACATTCCTCTATGTACGGACGGATATGTTGACCTTCCTTTCTGCCGTTATCCGGAAGAGGAGCGTCCGGGCGGAGACAGGTGCCGCGGCAGGAATTTCCGCGGTGATCCGTGTGTCGTTGACGGAGGTAAATACAGGCGTATCCGCATAGAGCGCATCCATCTTGAGGAGGATGTCGGAAAATCGCTTCATCTTCAGGGCGCCCATTCCTATATAGACTACAACCGCTGCGGAACTCCGCTTATAGAGATTGTCACGAAGCCTGACCTGACAAGTCCTGACGAGGCCGCGCTTTTCATGCAGACCGTTCAGGAGATACTCCGGTATGTGAAAGTTACCAAGGGAAATCTTGAGGAAGGAAATATGCGCTGTGATGCGAACATAAACCTCAATGTATGGGAGGACGGAAAGCTCCATCATACCCCGATTTCCGAGATAAAGAACCTGAATTCATTCAAGGCCATAAGGGATGCCTGCACCTATGAGGCAGGCAGACAGCTTGAGGAATTCATGACGGACCGGCAGGAATTCAATCCCGGCTTCAAGGTGACGATGGGTTGGGATGAGAATGAGGGAAAGACCGTTGTCCAGAGGACTAAGAATTCTTTCGTTGACTACAGGTTCGTCGTGGAGCCGGACATAAAGCCGTTCACCGTAAGCGATGAGCTTGTCGCCAGAGCCGCCGAGTCCGTGGGAGAGCTGCCTGAGGCAAAGCGCACGAGATACAAAAAGGAATTCGCGCTCAGCGACTTTGATGTGGAGACGATAACATCCTACAGGGAGCTTGCGCTGTGGTTCGAGCAGGCCGCGTCGCTGTCAAAAAATCCGAAGCGCACGGCCAATCTTATGCTCTCGGAGCTCCTTGCTGTTCTGAACGAGAGGAATCAGCTCATCACTGATGTCCCCGTGACTCCCGCGCACATAGCTGAGCTTTCCGATGCGCTTGAGTCAGGGAAGATAACGTCAAAGCAGGGAAAGGAGGTTTTCTCCGCCATGCTTGAGACGGGCCGTATGCCTTCCGCGATAATAAGCGAGCGTGGAATGGAGCAGGTGAGCGATGCCGGCGAGATAGAGAGGCTGGTGCGTGATGTCCTGGATAAAAATCCGAAGGCGGTCGCCGACTATAAGGGCGGAAAGACAAATGCGGTCGGCTGGCTTATGGGTCAGGTCATGAAGGTCTCGCACGGAAAGGCCAATCCTAAGCAGGCTACGGAAATGCTGTGCAGGATTATTTCGGAAATGTGATTCGTGCCATGCGCCGGAGCTTGTTAATCGGCGGGTGACGTGCGTCGCCGTTCCGTCATCTGGCGAAGGCGGGATGTCCAGTAAGTTCTAAATGTCATTGCCGTGCTTGATACGGCAATCTCTGGATGGTTGCAGTATATGCATTTGTATTTTCGGGGTAAGCCCGAAAATGACATAAAAGATACTTGCGGGACATCCCCTTTTTGTCCGCTCAGGAGTGTCTCGCCATGAACTGGAGGAAATCCGCCTCTGACAGCGGCTTTGAGTAGAAGTAGCCCTGAACCTGGTCGCAGTTTATGGACTTGAGGAAGTCTCGCTGGGCCTGGGTCTCCACGCCCTCGAAAATCGTCTGCTTGTGCAGGTGTTTGCTCAGCTCGACCAGAATCTCTATGAATTTCTCGGATGACTTGTCCATGGATCCGTCCTCCGCAGTGGAGGAGAGAAGAAAGGCCCTGTCGAATTTGAGGACATCCACCGGAATCGTCGTGAGCATGTTGAGTGACGACTCGCCGCTTCCGAAATCGTCCATCGCGACGGTGAATCCCTCCCTGTGAAGTCCGTCCGTTATCTCCTGAAGCGTCGTGCTGTTCATCACCGAGCGTTCTAGAATCTCCACCTCGATCAGTTCAGGCGGAATGGAGTATTTTCTGAACAGCTCGACAAAATCGTGTATGAATCTGTCGGGCTTGCTGTGGTTTCTTGACATGTTCAGCGAGATCGGGACGATCCTGTTTCCGGCCGACAGCTGCCTCTGTATGAAGGCGAACACTTCGTTGTACACGTAGAAGTCAAGCTTCTTTATGAATCCGTTCCTCTCGAACAGCGGAATGAATTTGTCGGGTGTCATAAGGCCGAGCTTGCTGTCCTTCCATCTCACAAGAGCCTCCGCGCCGACAATCTTGTCCGTGGAGAGCTGGATTTTCGGCTGGTACATGACGAAGAACTCATGGTTCTCAAGCGCCTTCTCCATGTGGCTTTCTATATACTGCTCCTCGTTTATTTTCTGCAGAAGCCTTGAGTTGTATATGGAATACTGGGTGAGCATGTTGTCCTTTATTGTGCTCTTCGCGAACGAGGCCTGTCCTATCAGCCCCTGGACCGTCGTCTCCCTGTCCGATGCCCGCGACATCAGGAACGAGATTCCGAATTTCGGGAAGAACTGTATGTCGTACTGCTTCACCTCCTCGTTTATCTTCTCTAGATTCTCCTTGAACGTGTTCATCGCCATCCGCACTGATTTTACGGGATAAAGCGCGTAGAAGTGGTCGGCGTAGCCGCGTCCCGATATTCCGTTGTATGGAGCCGTATATTTTTCGACCATCTTCGCGAAATGGACAATCAGCTTGTCGGCCTCCTTCTCGCCGAAATTCTGGTTTATGAATTTGAATCCGCGGATGTCCGCTTCCACAAGCATGAATTTCGACTTGGAATTCCTTTTCAGCAGCTTCTTGGCCTCCTTCTCGAATTTCTGTCTTGTCCAGAGGTTTGTTAGCGGATCATATATGGTCTCAAGCATCTGCCTCTTCTGGAACGAGTTGAACATGACCGTCTCCATCACCAGAAGTATTATTATTGCGGCGATTGTGATTCCGAGCGCTATGGTTTTATATCTCTGCTGAGCATTGTATATCTCGTGAATCTGCGAGATCGGAAGCGATATTCCGACTACCCAGGTGGTGTTCTCCACCGGCATCACGGTTACGTCCACCGGTTCCCCGTCCGTGTTTAGCGACTGGTATGTTCCGAATTTCGTCTTGGCCAGCGCGGATGACGACAGGTGCCTGTATGGCTGGGCCGGAGGGGTATATGACCTCATGAGATAGGCGGGGTCCGGATGCGCGATGAATATTCCGCTGCTGTTCATCATGAACGCGTGTCCGTTTCTCCCTATCTGTATGCCGTTTATTGTCTCCTGTATCGTGGACAGCTTTATCGACGCCGAAAGAAGGCCTTTCAGGTTTCCGCCGTCACCGTAGACCGGACGCGAGACATGGATTATCATCTGTCCGGTCGTCTTTGATATGACAGGATCATCCACATTCACGATTCTTTCGCCCCTGTTGACAATCGCATCGAAGTACGCCCTGTCGGACACATCGACCGTGAGGCCGTTGTTTATGTATGCGGTTCCGCCCAGATCCGCGAAGAAGACGTTCAGGAAGAATTCCGGCATTGACGGCGTCTTCTCCGACAGGTGCCGCTGTATCTCCTGCGGCGTGCCTCCGGATAGAATCCTGTCGTCGGCGAGAAGATCCAGCGACAGGATGTAGTCCTCTATGCAGAATTTCATCGCCGTCGCGTATCCTTCCGCTATGCGCTCGCAGCTTTCCCTGTACTGTATCTCCGACTGCCTGCGCGCCTTCTCCAGAACCCTGTTCACCAGAATCATGTCAATCGTTATCACGACAAGCGCTATCAGAAGGGATGATATGAATTTCGCGACATTGGGATTTATAGAATTTCTGACTTTCATAGACAACCTTTCTGCCATTCTACCATAAAACAGATAAAAGTAAAATTTTTTAACTAAAAATTATGAATTTGTTTACTAAAAACGCATCCGTGCGCCGCCGCGGACCTGTCTCCCCGCGGAATTCCGCCTAGGCGTAACTCTTGCCCGAAAATCCTAAAGTCGCGCGCCGCGCTTCCGATAATCAGATGAGGAAATAAGGAATTTGCCACAAGAGGTTTTTATGACGCAGAATGACATTGAGAGGTTCGGAAAGATTCTGGAGGAGGAGGGGAAGGCGCTTGACGATATGTGCGGCGGACAGGCTCTTCTCCGGAAGGCTGTCATGGACAGGGACTGGAGCCGGCTGATGGATGTCACCGCCGCCGTCAACGAGAAATCGGTCATATTCGAGCGCCTCGATGCGGAGCGCGATCTGCTTCAGTCCGGCATGGACAGGGAGACGCTCAGGCCGTATCTCGGAACGCTCGGCGGGCTCAGGGCGAAGCTGCTCAGGTGCAGGACCGAGACCCGCGCGCTCGGTGAATATATCGCGGTCACAAAGAATTTCATACAGGGGATAATAGACGAGGCTCTTCCACAGAGCACGAACAGGACATATACAAAGCAGGGATTCGTCCGGCGTCAGCCACAGAGCGTGGTTCTGGACCGGCTTCTTTAGCGGAGGAGGAAAAGATGGGATCCACATTTTCTGGAATAGAGCTCGGAAAACGCAGCATAATGGCGAATACGGACGCCATAACGACGGCCGGCCACAACATCTCGAATGCCGGCACGGAAGGATATTCAAGGCAGCGTGTCCAGATAAAGGAATTCTCGCCGCTCTACAGGCCCGATCTCACCAGGGCGGAACGTCCCGGCATGATAGGCCAGGGTGTTGACGTGCAGAGCGTGAACAGAATCAGGGACGAGCTTCTTGACAGGCGCATAACGGCGCAGTCCAACCAGGAGTCATACTGGGACACAAGAAGCAAGTATTATATGATGCTGGAGCAGATTTACAACGAGCCGGATGATGTCTCGATCAGATCCAATATGGACAAATTCTGGAGCTCATGGCAGGAGCTTTCTGTCAATCCGGAAAGCCAGGCCGCAAGGCAGGCCGTGGTCACGCGCGGCGAGACGCTTGCGGATTCAATAAGACAGAGATGGGAGGGGCTTGACGGAATCGGAAAGCTGATTGACGGGGACATAGAGGCGACTGTAAGACAGGTGAATGACATCGCCTCCCAGATCGCCTCCGTGAATTCGGAGATCGTGCGCTCCAGGGCCATGGGCGACAGCCCGAACGACCTTCTTGACAGAAGGGATCTCCTTGTGGACAGGCTCGCAAAGCTTGTGAACATAACCACCGACAGCCGCGACAGCGATGAATTCATGGTTCATGTGGACGGACTTGTCCTTGTCCAGGGAGGAATTTCAAGGGAGATAGGATTCGCCCCCAGAAATGACGGCTCAGGCTACAACAAGCTTGTCTGGGCCGACTCCGGAAACGACGCGCATTTTTCGGGGGGAACGCTCGGCGCTCTCGTCGGACTGCGTGACGAGGATGTCCGCGGCGAGATTCAGTCGCTTAACACGATGGCGATGAATTTCGCGGATCTTGTGAACGATGTGCACCGCAACGCGCTCGGCGCGAACGGAATGACAGGTCTTGATTTCTTCGTGCAGAGACCTTTTGTGGAGAATGTGAACGGAAATTTCGACCGGGACGGTGACGGCGTGCTTGACACTTCCTATGTGTTCAGGATGTCCGGAACGAACCGGCTTGACAGGGAGCAGCAGATCGGGCTTGAGGGCGTGATGACGCTTTCTTCGGCGGGAGGAACCGTCTCCGTCGCGTACCGCCATACAGACACCGTCGAGACGGTGATAAACCGGATCAACGACAGCGCAAGCGAGGTGAAGGCCTACCTTGACAGGGACGGCAGGCTCGTTCTCAAGGGTGTTGCCGCCGCTGAGTCCTCCGACCCGGACTTTGTTATACGCCACGTGGAGGATGACGGGTTTTTCCTGACCGGCTATGCGGGAATCCTTTCCGGAAGCGGCGCGGGCGGAGCCTATGACTTTGCCTCCGCTGACAGCGTGGACAGGCTTGCTCCTGGCTCGCGGTTCGCGGTGGCTCCGGTCACGAATCCGGCCGCATATATACAGATAAATCCTGCTGTCAGCAGCGACGTCATGAGCGTGGCTGCCGCCTATCCGGACGCATCCGGCGCCATGAACGCAGGCGACGGACGGGCCGCGGTTGACATAGCCTCGATAAGGAATTCTCCTGTCATGATAGGAAGACAGCGTACTTTCGACGATTATTTCGCCGACTCGGTGACGAACGTCGCGCTTAGAGGCGAGCAGGCGGAGACGAATCTGCTCAGCCAGAATTCCATAATGGGAGACCTTCGGAGCATGAGGGACTCTGTCAGCGGTGTCAACATAGACGAGGAGCTTGCAGAGATAATGAAATTCCAGCACGGCTACAATGCCGCGGCGAAATTCATCACGGTATGGGACAGCCTTCTTGACACCGTGATAAACAGAATCGGTGTGTGACCGAATAAAATCTGACGGGAGAATGACATGAGAAGAATCAGTTCGCAGATGAACAATATGGACACGCAGGCGAATCTCCGCCTTCAGGAATCAAGGCTCAACAGGGCCGGCAATCAGATAGGAAGCCAGCGCAGAATTCAGCAGCTCCGTGACGATCCTCTTGCCGCCGGACATCTTGTGCGCTACCAGTCGTATCTTTCGCGCGTGAACAATTTCGAGAAGAATGCGCGTACTCTTTCGGAGCAGTTCTCCGTGAGGGAAGGCTATATGAGCGATTCGCTTGAGGTGATGCAGCGCATAAGGGAACTTGCGGTGACCGGAGCGAACGGAATTTACGGCAGAGACGACATGAGGAACATGGCGGCCGAGGTGGATGAGCTTCTCAAGGCGCTTGTCCAGAATGCGAATGCCGTCGGTCCTGACGGGAATTCCATATTTGCCGGAACGAACACAAGGACAACGGCCTTTGATGTCGAGATGGGAAATGTGGAGGGCTCAGGTGTTCCCCTGATCCAGTCCGTGAGATACAACGGAAACATAGACGTGAATTCCGTCGAGATAGACGAGAACAAGTATCTTGTGAACGACAATGCCGGAAACCGCACTTTCTGGGCGGAGAACCAGCAGATTTTCGGGGCCAGGGACGCCGGTTCATGGCAGGCCTCGTCCGACGGCGTGATTTCCGTTGACGGCGTAAGAATTAATATATCGGAGGGCGACAATATCTATGCCCTCGTGTCAAAGATAAACGGCAGCGATGCGGCGGTGAAGGCCTCTGTGGATCCTGTGACGAAAAGCCTGAACCTGTCCACGACGGACGCGCGCCAGCTTTGGATTCAGGATGTCGAGGGAAATTCGCTGAACGAGCTTGGGATGGTGAAGGACTCAAGCCAGAGACCTCCGTACAATCTCGGTGACGGAGTGCGTGTCGCGGGCGGATCGCTGTTTGACGCGGTGATTTCGTTCAGGAACGCGCTTCTGTCCGGGGACAGCGAGGCCGTCGGAGGCCGTGTGCTCGGTACAATAGACCAGGGAATCAGCAGCCTTGTCACGAGGCTCGCGAAGTCCGGCGCCGAATATGAGCGTGCGAAGCTGAATGTCGAGAGGAATTCCAAGACCGCGCTTGACGTGACCCAGATGATTTCCTCTGAAGGCGACCTTGATTTCACCAAGGCCGTGACGGACATGAAGATGCTGGACTATGCGAACCAGGCCACGCTGAGCCAGGCTGGAAAGATGTACAGCAGCACGCTTCTGAACTACATGAGATAGCCTCCGGGAATTCTGCAAGTATGGAAATACAGACAAAGGTCATGGGGACGGTGGATGTTCCCGATTCAAATATGCTGACTATTCCGGACGGGCTGTTCGGATTCGAGGAATATACGCAATTCGCGCTGGTTGAGTCTGGATGTGTTCCGTTCTACTGGCTGCAGTCCGCCGAGAATGCGGATCTCGCGTTCATAATTGTGGACCCGTTTCTTATCTGTCCGGAATATGAGACCGACATAGATGATGACGTTCTCGCAAGAATCGGAATCTCCGCGCCCGAGGATATAGCCGTGATGACGATCGTGACAGTTCCGAGGGACGGCTCTCCTGTGACCGCGAATTTTCAGGGGCCTCTGGTCATAAACCGGAGCAACGGAAAATGTATGCAGGTGATTCTGAGCGACAGCCGTTGGACCACAAAAGTCGATATTGCCGCCTCGCTCAAGAGCGGGCGGGGGAGAGCGACATGCTGATTCTTTCAAGAAAGGTCGATGAGAAGATAAGAATCGGCGACGAGATTACACTGACAATAATCGATGTCCGTGGAGATCAGGTCAAGATAGGCGTGGAGGCTCCCAGAAACGTCAAGGTGTTCCGGCAGGAGGTGTTCAATGCGATCCAGTCCGAGAATATGGCCGCCGCCGTGGAGCCGGATCAGGCCGGAGCCGCATTCGGGGAGCTTTCGAGGCTGCTCTCAGCTGAATCTTGAGGCTATGTTCCCTACAGCCTCAACGAGATCCGTCATGGCGGCCTGCGTCGTATGCGGGCCGAAGCTGAATCTGACCGCGTTTTTCTGAAATTCGGCGCTTACGTGCATCGCCTCAAGCACGGGACGGTTCTGTTTGTGCGTGGAGCAGGCGCTTCCTGTCGATATGCAGAATCCCTCCGCATCCAGCGCGCGCAGCATGACATTGCCGGGAATTCCTCTGAATGCGGCCTGCACGACCCACGGGGAAAACAGATGCCGGTTCCCTGTCTGCATTCTTGACTCCGGAATCACCGTGCATCCCGGAATCCGGGACAGCGCGCTGATGAAGCCGTCCGTCGCCTTCTCCTGCCTGCGGAGACGGTTCTCCGCCTCCTGGTTTTTTCCGTTCAGGTAATATCTCTCAAGACAGAGGGAGAATGCGACCGCTCCGAGCACATTCTCCGTTCCGCTCCTCACCGCGCGTTCCTGTCCGCCGCCGCGGAGAAACGGCTCTATCGGTTCCGCAAGGTAGAGAATTCCTGTTCCTCGGGGACCGCATATCTTGTGCGAGCTGAAAGCCGCGCTGTCTATTCCTTTGTGCGGAATATCAAGATGAATTTTTCCTGCCGCCTGGACACAGTCTGTATGGAATTTCGGCCTGCGTCCTCCGCGGGAGGCCTGCGCGACCGCATCCGCAATTTCTGCCACCGGCTGGATTGAGCCTGTCTCGTTGTTCACCGCCATTACGTATACGGCCAGCGTGTCCGGAGTTACGAGCGATGCCGCCGCTTCAGGTGTTATTATTCCGGACCTGTCGGCGGGAATTCTCACCACGTCCATTCCGCACTTTTTAAGCGCGTCCGCCTGCTCGCGCACCGCCGGATGCTCCACCGAGCTTATAAGCACGGTTCCGCGTCTGGGGCTGTTCAGCAGGGACAGCAGAGGAATCTGGTCGCTCTCCGTTCCTCCCGACGTGAAGTATATCTGCTCAGGTTTTACGCCGATGACGGCCGCCACTCTCTGCCTTGCGGACTCAAGAAGCCCGGAGGCTTTTTTCCCGGTTCTGTGCGCGCTGGACGGGTTTCCCCAGGCTTCCGATGTGAGCCTGACCGCCTCCTCCAGTATGTCCATGTCCGCCGGGCTCGTCGCGGCCCAGTCAAAGTAATGTTCTTTTTCCGGATTTCCCATGTCAGTCATCTAAGCACCGAAAGTATGTCATTGTCGTCAAATTCTTCTATAACCGTGTCGTTCAGACCTCTGGGGAGAACCAGCCTTATCCTGCCGTTCATGTTTTTCTTGTCCTTGTGCATCACGGCAAGAAGCCTTTCTCCGGCTCCTCCGCCGTTTATCGCCGCCGGAACAGGCTCCGTGTTCCATCCGTATTCGGAAAGAATTCCGAACAGCTCCTTTATGAACGCCTCGCGGCAGTATTCCTTTCTGAAGCTGAGGGCGGCGGCCCGTCCTATTCCCCAGGCGACTGCGGCTCCGTGAGTTACCGTGCCGAGTCCGGCGACAGTCTCAAGCGCATGTCCGAATGTATGTCCGAGGTTCAGTAGACGTCTCGTGTCCCTTTCCATAAAATCCTTCTCGACCGCGGCGGCCTTTGCCCGGACGCATCTCCTTATGATGGTGTCCAGCAGCTCCTTGTCGCGCCTTTTTATCAGATCCGGACTGCCGCGGAAAATACCGTACAGTTCGCTGTCATAGAGAAGTGCGGTCTTGAACGCCTCCGCAAGTCCGGAGTTGTACTGGTTCTCCGGAAGATACTGCACGAATTCCGGATAGTAATGGAGCCGGCCCGCCGGGAAGAAGGTTCCCACCATGTTCTTGTAGCTGTCGAAATCGCAGCCCGTCTTTCCGCCGATGGACGCGTCCACCATCGCGAGGAGCGTTGTAGGAACAAGCATGACGGATGAGCCGCGTTTGAACAGCGACGCCGCGAAACTCGTTATGTCGCAGATGACGCCGCCTCCGATTCCGACGAACATATCGTTTCTTGAGAAGCCCGCATCTACCGCGGCGGCCACTATCGTGAGCACGCTTTCCATGGTCTTGTACGGCTCTCCTGAGCCGAGGATGATAAGACAGTCGCCTCCGCGGACTCCGTCATCGAATCCGGCCGTAAATTCCCTCATGCATTCAAGGCTTGCGACCGTCGCGTCCGTCACGAAGAATCTTCTCCGTCCGTCCGCGTGTTCCGTTCCCGGCTCAAGCAGACGTACCGGATCCGGTGTTCCCCTGTTGAATGAAATGTCTGATTTCCCGGCTCCGGCATGGACCGCCGGATAGGTGATCTGAAAACTGTCGTTGGTCATGCGGACAAGTTTAATAGTTTTTTGATTCCATAGCAAGTAATTCATCGATGGAGGCGCGCACGCGGGCAGTCTCCCGCTCAAGCATCTTTCCGTAGTCAAGGCTGCCGTCACCGATCCGCTCGCGCTCGTCCTCCCAGTTCTGAAGTCCGGATATGAACAGGAACCTGAATTCCGGAGCGTCGGCCTTTTCCCTCCAGAGCTGCGCCTCCTGCCAGTAGTAGAGTCCGGCCTGATAGCAGCTGAGCGTCTTCTCCAGATTGCGCAGATACTCGTCCTTCCAGGGGGCATCGTAGAAATATATGCATTTCTTGTCATATATCCGTCCCAGCCTCAGGTGCTGCTCGATCAGCTTGAGGTTCAGGTGCATCTGGAACAGGTATCTGTATTTTTCCCATTCCTTTTCCGTGGTGATTTTTGTCCTTGCGTACATGGGATTCGCGAAGTCGGCGCGTACCGCCTTCTCAAGCCAGTATATGTTCTCCATGCAGTCATCCGGATTCTGCTGGTAGCTCACATGATATAGCCTGTAGAAGTCCTCCTTGTATTTCACCATATAGGCGTTCAGTTTTGCGGAAGGAAGCGACATGAGCGCAAGCGCCAGGAGAAGCTGCGGAACGGCATGGAATTTTCTGTTCATGCCTCCATTATCGGCGGCATGGCGTCCCGGATTTACCGTTTTCCGTCAAGGCCGTATTCCCTGACCTTGCTCCATACGGTCTCCGCTATGCTTCCGATGCTGGCTCCGGCATCTATCCTGACGACATTCATCCCCTTGCCTTTCTCCGTGCCCTCGTATCCGGAAATCACTTTCTCGTAAAGGGCGGCGGTCTTTCTCTGAAAATCCGTGTTCTCGTAGATTTCCCTTGCATTTCCCCGTCCGCACACTCTCGCCATCGAGACTTCAGGAGCGACTGCGAGGTAGAACAGGAGCGACGGAAGCGGAAATCCTGAATTGAGCATCTCCGGCAGTCCGTCTCCGCAGCTGACCGACTGGTATGCGAGGCTTGAGAACAGGTATCTGTCGCTGATCACGATCCCGCAGGCCGCCGCCTCAAGGATTCCGCCCTTTCCGTATACGTGCTCGCATCTGTCGGCGGCGAACAGGTATGCGGCCGTCCTCGCGTCCACGCTGAATTCTCCGGCCAGCATCCTTCTGAGAAAAAGCCCTGTGGGACCTGATGTCGGCTCCGCCGTGACAGCCGCCCCTCCTTCCGCAAGACGTTCCGCAAGCAGTTTTATCTGTGTCGATGTTCCGGAGCCGTCGATTCCCTCGAATACAATAAAATTTTTCAGTACCATAAAATAACCTGTATATTTAATGAGAATTTTGATAAAATGCGCCCTGATGAGAAAGATTGTCTCTGCAGCTGTCAGCTGTACCGTCTTTGCCGTTCTTCTCGCCGTGGCGGTCGCATCCGCTGTTCCTGTCTACCGAAGGTTCATGGACGGAATGGGCGACCGTACGCGGGAGCTTGCGCTGGAGCTGGAGAGCAGATCGGGACTTCATTTCTCATACAGTTCACTGTCGCCGTCCATTTTAACAGCATTGAGCATAAAAGGTATAGAGCTTTCCGACTCTTCCGGAGCGCCTGTCATGACAATAAGACGGACCAGAGTCTCATACAGTCTCAAGGCCGTCCTTTCCGGTGATTTCAGGAATTCCCTCCGGGGAATCTCGGCGGACGGCGTGCAGATCGACATTCCGGGCGCTGTCTCAGCCTACCGCCGTCTGACGGGTTCCAGGAGCGGGTTCTCGCTTGAGAAAATCGGGAGAGCCGCCGGTCTCCTCAAGTCGGACATATCCCTCAGAAACGTGACCCTCAGGTATGCTGAGGGCGGATTTTCTGCCGGAATGTATGTCCAGAGTGCGGATCTGAGCTGTTCCAGGGACGGAAGCATCGGGCTTGGACTTGACTGCCGGGCCGAATTTTCTGTGCCCGGACATGACGGAATTATTTCCTGCGGAGTGAGCCTTGACGGGGTTTTTCCGAGGGGCGGGGAGAATTCATCTGTCAGGATAGGAATACGTGACCTTACTGATGGAGAATACTCGCTCGCAAAACAGAATTTTCTGGTCACGTACAGCGGCGGAACTATCCGTGCCGAGACTGTCCAGTCCGTCGTTCCGCTGAGGCTGAGGGCGGAGTACAGCACGTCGGATCCGGAGCTGGATCTTTCCGTCAGGGCAGAGAACATAAGCCTGCGGTCGCTGTTCGAGTCCTCACCGCGCCGCGGATTGTCCGCCCGTCTTTCCGGAATTACGGCGGATCTGTCGGCGGATGCGCGGATCGGCCTGTCACCGTTCTCCGTCAGCTACTCGTCATCCGGAAACGTGCGCGTTCCCCGGACGCTTGTTCCCGGCGGAGCCGCCGTGTCCTACTCGCTTTCCGGAGACAGAGCCGGCATCGACATCGCGGAATTTTCCGTCACAGGAGATGATGTGGACGCGTCGCTGTCGGCTTCGTGCCGGTTCGCGGACCTGAACATCTCAGGCTCCGCTGACATACGCAGAATTCTCCTTCCGAACGGAAATCCGCTCTCCGCGGAGCTTTATTTTGATCCCATGGAGAGGGGATTCATGATGTTCTCGCCGCAGGTCACTGTAGGCGGCCGGCAGTTCACGGCCCTTCAGCTCACATTGGCGCCCTCATCCGACTCTTATGACTTCCGTTTCGAGGTGTCCGACTATTCACATAACTCGGATGGCGGCCCCGGCCGGATCGGGCTGGACGGAAGCTTCATGGACGGATTCCGCTATGTGCAGACAGGCGTTTCCCTGGACAGCCTCTACCTCGACAGCCTTGTCTCGTCCCTGTCGCTGTTCCTTCCGCAGGGCCATCAGGAGAGGATTTCAGCGCTGGCTTCCCAGCTGAATACGTATCTTCTTACAGGAGACGCATATCTTTCCACGGATTTCGCCAACATAACATACAACGTTCCGTACATAATGCTTGCGGACACCGCCCATGACGGCCGCGCTCTTCTCCTTTCGGCCTCCGGGAACGGCCAGTCGGTGCAGGTGGAGAGGCTGAATCTTATTCTCGGAGGATATGCGCTCGACCTTTCGGCCTCGGTTGACAGGATGCCGGGCGGGAGGGAGCTGTTCTTCTCGGCCGACATAACATCGTCCTCCATTCCGTATCATCTGTCCGGAAATATCCTTCCGGGCGCGGTGTCCGTCACCGGCGACTACG
Organism: Treponema sp. UBA792; assembly: GCA_002296965.1. Classification (GTDB taxonomy): domain Bacteria; phylum Spirochaetota; class Spirochaetia; order Treponematales; family Treponemataceae; genus Treponema_D. The sequence continues at coordinate 33,618 of DBIW01000034.1, forward strand.
GACTGGATGTCTCAGTCCGCTCGGACGGGGACGGAATCCTGTCCGGCTCCATGAAATTCACAAGCCTTCCGCTCTCGGCCGGCAGGCTTGTCCTGCTGATGTCGGCCGACATGGAGCTGAGGTACTCGCCGCAGCTGGGTCCTGAGGTGACCGTCTCCAGGCTTGAGGTCGAGGAGACCGGGATGTTCTATTCCATCAGTCCTCGCCTGACGCTTTCGGGCACGGTAACCGGTTATGGGGCGCAGTTCGGCTCAATCTCGTATTCCGACCTGTATTCGTCCCTTGAGGGCCGCGCGGATCTCGCCGTAAACATGAATTCAGGCGTGTTCAGCTCTGCCGGCCTTGATTTTTCGGTCAGAAGCCCGTTCTCGGACGAGACGATATCCGCCTCCGCCGAAGTTTCAAATCCGGGGGGGACGTCCTTTCCCCTTAAATCCGCGGCTGATTTCCTGTACGTCAACGCGCGCATTCAGACGGGGAATTTCAGCCTGAACCGGTTCACGTCCGTCCGCAATGACAGCAACGTCCTTTCGGCCGCCGTGGAAATATCGGGACCTGTCGCGGATCCCTTCGTCTCCGTGAACGTGGAGCGGGCGGCGGTGGTGATGTCGGGCGAGCTTATGACTGTGAGGGGCACGGGATTTATGGAGGACAGGACTGTTTCCGTCCCGTCGCTTGACTTTTCGTACAGGAACATCGGCGTGAGGGCTGATTCCGCCGAGTTCTCGCTTGACTCGATGACCGGAAAAATATCGGTCTCGGCGGCCGCGGAATTCGCCGGAAAGACCATATCCCTTCCCCTGGAGCTCACTGTTACTGATTCTGTTCCCGGCGGCGGAGCCGTGCCTGACTCATTCACCGCCGTCCTGTCGTCTGCAGGAATTTCAGGAACGCTTGTAAGGAATTCTTCTCCGTTCACTCTTACGGCGGTAAAGGGCGGAGACACCGTGTCTGTTTTCTCCTCCGGAAATTCCGGATTCTACGGTTCGCTTTCGGCCGGCGGAACCGTATATGCGTCGATGTCCTCGGATGCGCTTTCATTTGAGGCCGCGGGCTCTGTTTCTTCCGGCCGGCTTGATGTCGATGTCGGCGGAATATCGGCGGATCTGCGCAGGATTTTCTCCGCCGTGGATCTTGACAGATTCATCTCCGTAAAGGGAGGAACCGTTTCGGGGGCTCTGAACATCGGCGGAACCGCCGACGAGCCTGATTTTTCGGGGCATCTGGATGTCTCGTCTCCGGACATCGTGCTGCCGGCTCTTGTTCCCGCGGGAATTTCGGGGAATTCGGTCGGTGTGGACTTTATCCACAACGAGATAAGGGTGAATGACGCCGTATGGTATGTCAAGAATTCAAGGCGTGTCAGGCTCGCCGCTTCCGTATTCCTGAACAAGTGGAGAATGGATCATGTCGAGGCATCCGTCCGCTCGTTCAGGAACGAGCTTTTTCCTGCCGTCATAAGAGGCGGAGCCGTCGCCATTGACGGAGACGTGAACTGCTCGCTTGATGTGTATTATGGCGACGGAATCCTTGAGGTCGGGGGCGATGTGTTCGCCGAGAATGTCGACATGAAGACCGCCATCACGCGGATGGGAGGACAGGAGCATCCCGCGCCTAAGCATTCCGTGCTTGCGGATCTTGACGTGAGGCTCGGAACCCATGTGATTCTGAATCTGGATCCGCTTCTGAGGTGCGTGTTTGTGCCGGACACTAGCTTCCGCTTCAAGATGGATCAGGCCGCGCAGGAATTCGTCATAGACGGAAACCTCAGGCTCAAGTCAGGTGACATCTCGTATCTGAACAGGAGCTTCTACATAAAGGAGGGCGACATAAAATTCTCTCCGGACGACATATTCAATCCGACGATAACGGTCCGGGCCGAGACAAGGGAAAAGGATGACGGCGGACAGACGGTCAGGATAATCCTCTCCGCGGAGAACCAGCGGCTTCTGGACTTCCGTCCCCGTTTCTCGTCTGTGCCGGCGAAGTCAGAGAACGAGATAAGGAACCTGCTAGGGCAGATCGCGCTCGCGGATTCGGAGAGCGTCGGAGGCTTCATCTTCGCCGCGAGCGATTACGCGCTGCAGTCAACGGTCGTGCGCGGAGTGGAAAACAAGTTGCGTGATTTGCTTAATTTTGATATATTGTCCCTGCGTACTAATATTCTGCAGAACACGCTGAACATGGGTATGTCGGGAAGCTTTGGAAGCGGGAAGATAACGGTCGGTAACTTTCTGGACAATTCGACTGTTTATATAGGAAAATACTTCGGAAGTGCGCTGTATGTCGATGCAATGCTTCATCTTTCTTACGATAAGGAAATAAATGATCTGACTAAGCCCGGAGCTCTGTTATTCCAGCCGGAATTCGGCTTTGAGCTTGAGTCTCCCTTTGCCAATATACGCTGGAGCATGGCTCCGGATATAAATGCCATGCTGAACGGAATGTATGTTCCGTCGGCCTCGCTTTCGCTTTCCTGGAAGTTTTCATTCTAAAATATGGGCATCTTTGGAGCGGTGCCCTATAGGAGTTTTTATGTGTTCGTTTCGACGTTTCGTGGCCGCAGCGCTTGTCCTGCTGTCAGCCGCCTTTTCTGCCGCCGCACAGGACAGTGAGGGCGAGTGGTACTGGAACAGGCCTGTGGCGGAGATAGAATTCGAGGGACTGAAAAACGTCAGGAAGTCCGAGCTTTCCGGAATAACAAGCTCGTTCATAGGAAGGGATTTTACAGAGGATATGTATAATGATCTTCTTGACAGGCTTTATGCGCTTGACCTTTTTGACGAGATAAATCCTTACGCAAAACATTCATCCAAGGATGAGCAGAAAGTTCTTCTTGTGTTCCAGGTCGCCGAGAGGCCTGTAGTCAAGGCCGTGAATTTTTCCGGAAACAGGAAAATCAGGAACGGCGAGCTCAGGGATCTTGTCAAGGTCAAGACCAGCGATATTTTCGTCGAAAGCAAGGTTCTCATGGACGAGCGCACAATCCGCGACCATTATCTCCAGAAGGGCTACACATCCTCGAAGGTCACCCACAGGACGGAGGAGACTGACGGCGGTGTCGAGGTCACGTTCGTCATAACCGAAGGCTCGAACACCGTCATAACCGGGATTCATTTCAGCGGGAACACCGTCGCCTCTGAGCGCATACTCAAGGGCAAGCTGCAGCTGAAGGAGGCCGGTTTCCTGAAGGACGGCGCTTTTCAGAATTCTACGCTGGAGCTTGACAGACAGACGCTTGTGAGCTGGTACAGGGAGCGCGGATATGTTGACGCGGCAGTTCTGGACGTCAGAATCGATTCGTCCTTCAATGAGGCGAAGCAGCGCGAGGAGCTTGACCTGACTTTTGTCATTCAGGAGGGCGCGCAATATACCTACACAGGTCTCACTGTCTCAGGAAACGAGGTCTTCTCCTCGGAGAGGCTTCTGTCGCTGATGAAGCTCCAGCCCGGAGCTGTTTTCAACAGCGTGAAATTCCAGGAGGGGCTCGGCGCGATTACCGGGCTCTACTATGAGAACGGATATATGTCCAACGAATTTTATCCGACTCCCGTCAAGGATACTGAGCGCAGGGAAATATCATATCATCTTACTGTCGTTGAGAATGTCCGCTCCCATATCGAGAACGTGATAATAAAGGGAAATTCCAGGACAAAGGACTACGTGATAAGACGAGAGATTCCCCTTGAGTCCGGAGATGTGTTCTCCCGCGACAAGGTCATGAACGGACTGAGGAATCTGTACAACCTCCAGTATTTCTCCAACATAATTCCAGAGCCGCAGGGCGGATCCGAGCCGAATCTTGTCGATCTTGTCGTGTCCGTGGAGGAGCAGTCAACGATGTCGCTTCAGTTCGGACTCACGTTCTCCGGCATAACCGATCCCGACGCGATTCCAATATCGCTTTTCGGAAAACTTGAGAATTCAAACCTGTTCGGTGAGGGAAAATCGCTTTCTGTATCCACCACAATATCAAATACGGAGCAGTCGGTCGATTTCACCTATGCGCAGAACTGGATCGGAAACCTTCCTGTCGCATTCAGCCAGTCGCTGTCCCTCTCCCATACCCATGCCGCGGTCAGACGCAACGCATGGCTTCCGGATCTTTCGCTTGACCAGTATTACTATTACATGGATTATGACGGTTGGTCGGCGAGCCTGGGCTCCGCGCTCTCAAGAAGATGGACTCCTGACTATGCGATCCTGACCCTTGCCGGCGGACTGACGAATTCGCTGACAAACTACCAGTATGACGAGACTCTTTACACTCCTACCGACCTTGGAATATCGCTTTTCGCGAACAGATGGGGACTTGTGAATTCTGTATGGACGAGCTTTTCCGTGGACAACCGCGACATAAACTATGATCCGACAAAGGGATGGTTCGCAAGCGAGCGTCTTGCTTGGTACGGGCTTATTCCTGGGCTTGAGAAGGAGTTCTTCCTTAAAAGCGACTTCAAGCTGGAGGGCTATCTCAAGCTGCTTGACATAAATGTCACAGAGAAATGGGCGCTCAGGATGGTCCTTGCAGGCTACACCGGATTCACCGCGATTTTCCCGGCCACCGGCTCCTCCGTAAGCGACTCCAACAAGCTTTACGTTGACGGAATGTTCAACGGAAGGGGATGGACCGAGGCTTACAGGAAACCGGAAGCCAGGGGACAGGCGATGTTCAGCAACAGGCTGGAGCTCCGGGTTCCGATTGTTCCGAACATAATAGGTGTGGACGGATTCTGGGATGCCGTGGCGGTAAAGGGTTCGGCCGGTGATATGTTCTCGTCGCTTGAGCTTGACGACTTCTATTTCAGCTTCGGACCGGGAATCCGCTTCCTTGTTCCGCAGTTCCCGCTGCATCTGCTTTTCGCGTTCAGGTACAGGTTCGAGGACAATCAGCTAAAATGGGCGGACACTCCGTTCCAGTTCGTGCTTTCGTTCAACATAGTGAACCGCTGACGCCGCTTTTCCGCAGCTTATGGCTTTAAGGAACCGTAAAAGCGCATGATTCAAGGCTGCCTGCCCGGATATGCCCCGGTGCAGGCTGTCATATTACTGAGTTTTTGAGGATATTTTTATGAGAAGAAGCAAAATTCTTGTTGCCGCGTTTTCTGCCGCGGTTATGTTTTCCGGAGGGCTTTCCGCCCAGCAGCAGATAACAAAATTCGGCGTCGTCGATACGGCTAAGGTGTACAATGCGTATTTCAGGAATTCGGCGCCTGTGCGCAACTACGAGAAGAAGAAGTCGGAGTTCCAGAGCGAGATAAACAAGCGGACGGACGAGCTGCGCCAGCTCCAGCAGAAGAAGCTTGACTACGAGAAGAACGGCAACGAGACGGCCGCGCTGAAAACCGAGACCGAGATAACGAAGAAGAAGGATTATCTGACCGAATATACGAACGCGAAGAACGTGGAGCTGGAGTCCATGCAGCGCGCTCTCCAGTCTTCAGATGAATTCTACGGAAAGCTTTACAGCACGCTCGCCAGAATCGCCGAGGGCGGCGGCTACAGCATGATTCTGAGTCTTCAGGATTCAAATTCAATCCTCTGGTACAGCTCATCCGTGGACATAACGGATCAGGTCATCTCCGACCTGGGGCTGTGATGGAGCAGGACGACAGGCAGCTTACACCGATGATGCGTCAGTATGAGTCGGTGAAGGCGCAGTACAGAAATGAGGTTCTGTTTTTCCGGCTCGGTGATTTTTATGAGATGTTCAATGATGATGCGGTTCTTGTCTCAAGGCTGCTGAACCTGACGCTTACGCACCGTGCCGGTCAGCCGATGTGCGGAATTCCGTATCATGCCGCGAAGGTATACATAGCAAGGCTTCTGCGGCTCGGCAGAAAGATTGTTATATGCGAGCAGGTCGGAGAAATTCCCCGCGGAGGCAAGGGAATCACTGAGCGCAAGGTGGTCGAGGTCATTACGCCCGGAACGGCTGTGGAGGACGAGTATCTTGACGGAAACAGCGCGAGCTATCTTGCCGCAATGTCATTCTCCGGGAAAAAGGCCGGATTCGCATATATAGATGTCTCTACCGGCAGGTTCCGCGCCACATCGTGGCCTCTTTCCTCCATGTCGGAGAATTTCTCAAAGGAGACAGGACGTGTGTCCCCGCGCGAATTTCTTCTGCCTGAATCCCTGAGAAGAGACAGCGGAATTCAGGATGTACTGCAGGCTTGCGACGGAATCTCTGTGTCCTATTATCCGGACTGGAATTTCTCCGCCGCCTCCTCCTTTGAGAGGCTGACGTCGCAGTTTGGAACGGCCAGTCTCAGGGCATTCTCGCTTGAGCCGGACTCGCCGGAGGTCCCGCCGGCCGGATTTCTTCTGGACTATCTTGAGAAGACGACTAACACCGGAATTCCTCATGTGACCTCCATCGATGTGTATCATGACAGCGACTTTCTGATAATAGATGACTCCTCCCGCCGCAACCTTGAGATAACGGAGAATCTCCGGGACGGAACTCCGAAATATTCCCTTCTTGAATGTGTCGATTTCACAAGGACGGCGATGGGAAGCAGGCTTCTGCGCACCTGGCTTCTCTTTCCGCTCACGGAGCTTGCGGAAATAACGAAGAGGCAGGACCGCACGGCGTTTTTCATGTCAGACAGGAGAATGCTTGATACGGCGCGCGGAATGTTGGGCCGGATCCTTGACATCGAGAGGCTTGCGTCCAGAATCGCAATGGAAAGGGCGCATCCGAAGGATCTTCAGGCGCTCAGGTCGAGCCTTGAGGTGTGGATCTCGCTCAGAAAGGAGCTTTCGCCGTCCGGTTTTGCGTTCACGGATCCGGCGCCGGCATTCGACATAATCAACCTGATAAATGACTCCATAAAGGAGGATCCTCCGACGGCCATCACGGACGGAGGCATAATAAGGGACGGATGGTCCGCCGAGCTTGACCACTGGCGGGAAATTCACGACAACTTCAGCAGAATTCTGTCCGAGTATGAGGCCGAGGAGCGCAATAAGACAGGAATTCAGACGCTCAAAATAAAGTACACGAATGCGGCCGGGTATTTCATTGAGGTGAGCAAGGGCAGGCTCTCCTCCGTTCCGCCGCATTTCATAATGAGACGGGCTCTTGTGAACGGTGACAGGTACACTACGGCCAGGCTGCAGGAGCTTGAGCAGGAGCTTAATGATTCTGTGTCGAAAATTCTGGAGCTGGAGAGGGATCTCTATGTGGATGTCCGTTCCAGGCTCGGAAAGGACATCAGCTATATGCTGCTTGCCGCCGGGGAAATCGCAGAGACGGATGTGATTGCTTCCTTCGCCCATGCCGCATCGGTACACAGATGGGTGCGTCCGGTCATGGAGAATTCTGGAATTTTCGAGGTGAAGGCTGGAAGACATCCTGTAGTGGAGAACCATATCGCGGCCGGAGAATTTGTTCCGAATGACACGCTGCTGGCTTCAGGCGCAGACGGAATTCCGTCGTTCGATCTTATCACCGGACCGAACATGGCCGGAAAAAGCACATATCTCAGGCAGAATGCGCTGATCGCCCTTCTTGCGCAGACAGGTTCCTGCGTCCCCGCGGAAAGCGCGAGGATAGGTCTCGCCGACAGAATTTTCTGCCGTGTAGGAGCATCGGACAATCTTGCGCGGGGCGAATCCACTTTTCTTGTGGAGATGACGGAGACCGCCGGCATCCTCCGCTCGGCGACTGGCTCCTCGATTGTAATAATGGATGAGGTCGGCCGCGGAACCTCCACCGAGGACGGTCTGGCGATCGCCCGGGCCGTATCGGAGTATCTGCTTGACACGGTAAAATGCCGCACGCTCTTCGCCACGCATTACCATGAGCTTACCCGTATGGAGCACGGTTCTGTCAGGATGCTCTGCATGGATGTCGCGGAAAGGGACGGCGGGGTCGTGTTCCTGAGGAAGATAAAGGAAGGGGTAACGGAAAATTCCTACGGTGTCCATGTCGCGCGGCTTGCCGGAGTGCCTAAATCCGTCGTTGACCGCGCGGACGAGATTCTTTCCCATATACAGGCCTCGTCGGGACCGGAAGCCGACATTCCTTCTCCTGTCCGGACGGAGTGCGCGCTTCCAGGACTTTTCAGTGACGAGGAGATGGTTCTGTCCGAAATTCTGTCGTCTGAGCCTGATTCCATGACGCCGCTGGAGGCGCTGGGACTGATCGCCCGGTGGAAAAAGGAGCTTTCCGGCAGATAAACTGTTTGCAAATAACGTTTCATCGTGCTAAACTGTTGGACGGATATTCTATGAGTCTTGATTTTTCACTTATCCTTAATAAGATTACATCACCGGTTCTTGTCGTGGAGGCCGTGCGCAACGTCGACGGTGTTCCCGCCGACTTCAAGATAGTTTTCGCGAATGACGCTTTCCGTGATATATGCGGCTCCATAGTCGGGTCGGCGTCTCTCTGGTCCGAATTCAGAAGCGCGGTCAAGTCGGGAATTCCTTATTTTGAGATGGCGAAATCCGTTCTTGCCGGACAGAAGACGGGCGACGTCACATATTTCTCCCCTGAGCGCAAGTCCTGGTACAAAGTTGACATGACATCGAAGGATGATTTTGTCATAGTGACTTTTGTTGATGTGACTTCTGAGAAGCGGTATGCGCGAAGACTCAAGGAGTCGGTTTTCAAGGACAATCTTACAGGACTGCCGAACCGCACCTGTTTTTCTGACACGCTCGACATGATTCTTGACACGAGCCGCTATTACAACAAGAAGGCCGGGCTTCTCGTGATTGACATAGACGACATGAAGAATATAAACGACTCGCTCGGAGGCGATGCGGGAGATGACGTCATAAGGCACGTCGCGGATGTCCTGCGCCGTTTTGAGAGGGACGACATAAAGGTGTTCCGGTACGGCGACGATGAATTCGCGCTTGTCATGTCCAACCTTGAGTCGGTGGACACAATAGCGAACATAGCAGATGCGGTCTTCGAGGCATTCCAGATGGAGCATATATCCGTGTCCGGAGGAATTTCGGTCTGCCCGGACCATTCGGAGCAGAAGAACGAGCTGATACGTTTCGCGGATATGGCGATTCATTACGTGAAGAAGCACGGAAAAGACAGCTTCTCGTTCTTTGAGCCGGACATGCAGCGGGTGTTCATAAGGCAGCTCACGCTGCACAACAAGATGAATTCCGCCGTCGCCGAGAACAGCTTCCGTCTGTTCTACCAGCCCCAGTTCGACATCCAGAGCGGAAAGCTCCGCGGCTTCGAGGCTCTTATCCGCTGGCACGATGATGACCTGGGTGACGTTTCGCCGGGTGTGTTCATTCCGGCGGCGGAGGAGTCGGGGCTGATTGTCTCGATCGGTGAATGGGTGATGGACACGGCGCTTTCCACGCTGAAAAAATGGCAGACTGACTTCGGATTTGACGGGATAATGTCGGTGAATGTGTCTCCGCTCCAGCTGAGGCAGGAGAATTTCATCTATGATGTGGCCACGGCTGTCGCCAGGCACGGGATAGATCCGAAATTCCTTGAGATTGAGATAACAGAGGGCGTGATGATAAGCAATTTCAGGGCGGCCATAGACAAGCTCAACTCCATAAAGAGCATGGGACTCAGAATCTCGCTGGATGATTTCGGAACCGGGTATTCCTCCCTGAACTATCTTCAGCTTCTTCCGCTTAACACGCTCAAGATTGACAAGTCGTTCATAACCGGAATAACCGAGAACAACGGCATCCAGGCGAACATCACAAGCTCCATAATATCGATGGTTCAGAAGATGGGGCTTGAGACGATAGCCGAGGGTGTCGAATATCCGGCGCAGCTCTCCCTGCTCAAGAAATTCAACTGCAATGTGGTCCAGGGCTTTCTCCGCGGAAAACCGATGCCGGAGGAGCTGTGTGACCTGTATCTTTCCGGGAATTCATCCGTCCTTCTTACGAACTGAGGCCAGGCCCGGCTATGACAGGAAAAACGCTTCGCGTCGTCATCATGCTTGCCCTTTCTCTTCCGGTCCATGCCGGCGGAATCCGCTTCGGGTTCCGGCATAGAAAGGGAGACTCGTCATCATACATCTCTTCCGTCAGGGAGAAAGTCTTCTTTAACGGCGTCCTTCACCATGAGGCGGAGATAATAAACAGGATAGCCTCTTCCGTAAAGTCTGTCGATGAGGACGGAAGCGCGGTGATGGAGGCGTCTTACATGACGACAGAGAATTCCGTAGTGACGGGGTATTCCCGGAGCCTGGCCTGGGGCGAGAACACGACAAGCATATTCATCAGGGCACGGTCGGGCGAGATGACGATTTCGGACTCCATGGCTATGCCCACCGTCAGAAATGTCCCGGTTTTTCCGGACAGGGAGCTTCTTCCGGGAGACACCTGGACGGCAGCAGGAAAGGAGGTTCATGACCTCCGCGCGTCTTTCGGAATGGACTCGCTTCTTGTGATTCCGTTCACGGCCTCATACCGGTATTCGGGCAGGGCGAGGCATGGGGACTCCGAGCTCGACCTGATAGAGGTTAGCTATGATTTCCATACCGGCGGACCTGGCAGAAAGAATGGCTCGCGGGGTGTGTTCTCCGCCGCATCAGGATATTCACGCCAGACTCTTTACTGGGACAGCGCGCGCGGAATTCTTGACCACTATGACGAGGAATTCCTCATAAAAATCGCGGACATACGCGGAAATGTCTATGAATTCACGGGAACGGCGGGCGCTGAGGTGACCGAATTCGTCCCGGTGAATAATGACGAGACTGTCCGCTCCGTCCGCGAGTCTGTGGACAGGCTCGCCCTGACTGATGTCTCCGTGGCTCGCGGAGACAGGGGACTGACAATCAGCCTTGACAACATAAGGTTCCGCCCTGATTCCGCCGTGCTTGAGGAGTCAGAGAAGGACAAGCTCCGTGCCCTTGCAGGAATTCTGTCCGGCTTTCCGAACGATCTGCTTGTGACCGGACACTGCGCCGACCGCGGAACGGAGGCCGCCCGCCTGAAGCTTTCGGAACAGAGGGCGGAGACCGTGGCCTCATTCCTTGAGTCGCTGGGTGTCAGGGACGGCTATCATATATTCACCCTGGGAAAAGGCTCCTCCGAGCCTGCCGCGCCGAATGACACGGAAGCCGGGCGAAGCAGAAACCGCAGGGTGGAGATTACCGTTCTTGACTGAGACGGATTTTTTTCATGGCATTTCATGAAATCCGTCTTCCGTCTCTATATTCATTGCATGTATGATTTTCCTCTTTCTCTGGACGCTGGGGCGGATGATCCGGTCGCCTCTGCCGCCCTCAGGTATTTCGGTGTCGGCTGCCTCTTTCCTTGGCAGCGCATGGTCATATCCAATATTCTTGACGCGTGGCGCTCGCGGACGGCCTGCGTCACGGAAGAAGACGATGACACGGACTCTTTCAGCTGCGGCCGCCAGATTGTGATTCTTCCGACGGGAGCCGGAAAGTCCCTGTGCTTTCAGGTTCCGTCGCTTTTCCTTGGCGGCCCGACTCTCGCCGTGTATCCGCTGCTGGCGCTTATGGCGGACCAGAAGAGGCGTCTTGAGGAACGCGGCATAAGATGCGCCGTGTTCCGCGGAGGCCAGAGCCGTGAGGAGCGGGAGATGAATTTTGCGGCAGCAAGAGGCGGCGCGCCGCTCATCATCGTGAACCCGGAGATACTCCGCGACGGCAAGGTGTCCGGATTCCTCGCGGAATGCGGAATCGCCCATGCGGTCGTTGATGAGGCGCACTGTGTCTGCGAATGGGGCGATACGTTCAGGCCCGCATATCTGGAGCTGGGGAAAATGATAGGACGTCTGAATCCACCTCTCGTCACCGCATTCACCGCCACTGCCTCCGGAACAGTCCTGTCGCGCATCTCCTCTGCGCTTTTCGGAGGTTCGGCTCATGTCGTCAGGGGCGGGGGAGACAGGCCGAACATACATTATTCGGTGATGCGCGCATCCGCAAAGAAGAAGGCGGTTCTGGGTCTGGCCGCCGCAGAATGCCGCCCGATGCTGGTTTTCTGCGGTATACGGCGCATGGCGGAGGAAATGGCCAGGGAGCTGAATGAATTCTTCGGAGATTTCCGCGCGAAATTCTACCATGCCGCCCTTGAGCGTGCCGAAAAGGAGCGTGTCGAGAACTGGTTCATGGAAAGCGCTGACGGAATCCTGTGTTCGACCTGCGCATACGGCATGGGCGTGGACAAGGGAAATATACGCACTGTCGTGCATATCGCGGTGCCGGATTCGGCCGAGGCCTATGCCCAGGAGTCCGGAAGGGCGGGCCGGGACGGTCTGCCCGCGAAGGCGATTCTTGTCTGGAGCCTGCGTGACGGAATGGAGGCTTCCCGTCTTCCTGTGAATTCCAGAAAGTCCGCGATGTCGAGGTTCGCGCAGGACGGAAAGTGCCGGCGCGGAATACTGCTGGATTCCCTGGGGGCGGCGCCGGAAGTCTGCTGCGGATGCGATGTCTGTGACGGAAAGACCGGCGGCAGCGGATTTGCTGCGGACTGGGAGGTCGCGCTCTCTATGATTCGGCGCGGAAGGCGGTTCTGGACCGGGCAGGAATTCCGCGGCGCGTTCGGCAGGAGAATGGGGGCTGAATCCTCATGCAGATACGGAAGCAACATCTGGACGTCGGCGGACACGGATGAGGTCGTCTCCCAGCTGCTGGAGGCCGGCAGGATACGGGTCTGCGGATATCCGTGGAAGGACAGGATTACGCTCCGCTGACATGGCTTTTACGTCCGTCCGGAGATTGAAGATGTATCCTTTTAGTTCTATAATGTACGGCATGAATGTCGTCATCGAGAATGAATTTCTCAGGGCTGAGATAAGTTCCCTGGGAGCAGAGATTCACCGTCTGACAAGAAAGTCAGATTCGTCAGAGATTATATGGAACGGTGATCCGTCCGTCTGGAAGAACCATGCGCCGGTGCTTTTTCCGTTTATAGCCAGATGTCTTGACGGATATTTCGTCATGGACGGCGAAAGAAAGGAATTCAGCAGAAACCACGGTTTTTTCCGCGACTCCGAGACGGAGCTTGTCCGTTCCGACGCTGTGTCCGCCGAGTTCAGGCTCCATGAGAGCCCTGCGACGCTTGAGAAATTTCCGTACAGGTTTTCTGTCACCGTAGCTTATGCCCTGTCGGATTGTACTCTGGGCTGGAGGATAACGGTCTCAAACACCGGAGACAGGCCGTTCCGCTTCTCGCTCGGAACCCATGCCGCCTTCAGCTGCCCGCGCGGTACGGATCCTGCCGGAACGGAGAATTCATGCTACCGGATTGAATTTGAGAAGAGGGAGCCTCTTGTCTCCGTGGTCTGCACGCCGGAAGGCTATCTCGCCGCTGATGAGGAGGGCTGTTCTCCTGTGACCGCGCCTTACGGAGAGGCGGAGCCAGGAATAATTCCGCTTGACGGGCGCGGGTTCGGAAACGGCCATCTCTTCACCGCATTCACGTCGGACTGGGCCGGACTTAGGAATATGCTCGACGGCAGCCTCGTCAGGATTTCTACAAGAGGATTTCCGTACTGCATGATATGGCAGAATATGGGGAACCCGGAATTCGTGTGCATCGAGCCGTGGTACGGTCTTCCGGATGCGGAGAACACCGACCATGACTGGAACAAAAAGCCCGGAATGATAGACCTGGAGCCTGGCTGTGAATTCACCAGCATACAGGACATCCATGTCGGATGACGGCCGGAGCTGTCTGAAATGAGAGTCTTCTGTTCTGACGACGGAACTCCTCCCGGTTTCACCGTCTGCGGCAAGCTTTTGAGCATGGACGGATTTCTCCATTCGAGGCGCGTGCTGGACGAGAATGTGCTTATACTGGTGACGGAAGGCTGCCTTCATGTCTCCGCCGGAGAAAGCCGGTTCTCCGTGTCAGCCGGGGAATTCGTCATGCTGCGTGCGGGCGAGGAGCATTTCGGATGGCGGAAATCATCCGGAAGGCTTGAGTATATGTGGGTCCATTTCCGTCTTGATTTTCATGCCGTCTTCCGCGGCGCGGCGGATGGCGCGGACTCTCACCTGTATGCCGTTCCTGAATGCGGCGGAGGCGCATTCACCGGGCGCGCCTCGCTGCTTTTCAACCAGCTGCTTGACTTTTATATGGAGGACTCGTTCAGTATCGCGGAATGTTCATTCTCCCTCGGTGTCCTGCTGATGGAGATAAGCCGCCGCTGCTCCGGCTCCGGACAGACGGCGCTCCATCCGGCGGTATATTCCGCCTGCTCCTGGATAAGGGCGAACTATCCGCGCAGCTTCTCCGTCTCCGAGCTTGCCCGTGAGGTCGCGCTGCAGCCTGCCTATCTATCCACTCTGTTCCGCCGCCAGACCGGTCTGCCGATAAAGCAGTACACCATGAGGATACGTCTTGAGGCGGCGAAAAGGCTTCTGGCCTGCCGCGGCCTTTCTGTAAAGGAGGTGTCCTTCTCATGCGGTTTTGACGACGAGAAATATTTCATGAAAATATTCAGGGAGCATGAGGGAATGACTCCGGGAATGTACCGGAGCGCATTCTTCAGGAAGAACATCAACTGATGTCCCGTCATTTTCTCTGGAAATACACGGTGTAGCGTTCATCGGTGATCTCATACAGAGGGATGAACGTGAAATTCCTCTGCTGGTTTCTGGTCGTGTATGTGCTCTGCTTCCATGAGAACGAGCTGTATATATGCTCGCACTGCGGTTTGAGCATCCCCGCCGGATTACGTGCATCGAAGGAAAGAGGGGTGTCTCCGTCTGTGAGTCCCGCCAGGACGACGGGACCTTCCATGAATGCGTACATGGAGCTGTCGCCGGGAAGCTCCACGGCCCTTATTTCCGGGACAAATGTAATCCTCAGCTCATCGCCGTCACCGAGCGGTTCGGCCGTCATGAAGCCGCATCCGCAGGAGAGTACGGCCGGATGTCCGTTGAGCGTCACCTCCGGTTTTCCTGTCCAGGCTGGAATTCTTAGCCTGAGACGCCTTTTTTCTCCGTCTCCGCTTCTGACCGTAAATTTCATCTGCCATCTTGATGTCTGTGACCGCTCGGTCTGCTCGAAGAAGGACTGCGTGTCGTAGAACTTCATGTCAACGGTCTGCTCGACGCGGAATTCCCCGTCCGTGTATACGGATGGAATGTACTGGCTTACGATGATGTCGTCTCCGTCCTCGTGCCAGATGACGGACGGATATAGTGTCTGCGCCTGCACCATGGTTCCGTGGCAGCACCAGAAGTCGTTTGTCCTTGTTCCCCATTTCTTGCGGCTTCCGGCGGCGAGCGGAAGGAAATATGCCGGTGTTCCCGTGTGTCTGTTCTGCTGCGCCAGAAATCCGTTGTAGAGGTTCAGCTCTATGTAGTCCCCGTAGGAGCTGTCCCCTGTAAGCCTGAAAAGGTAGTCGGCGAGTCTTACAAGATTGTATACGGTGCAGAATTCCTGATCCCTGTCCGACAGGAAATTTCCGAACATTTCCGGGGGAATCCAGAATTCACCGGCGTTGCTTCCGCCTGTGCAGAAGTGCCCGCGCTCCGTCACCGCCTTTTTCCAGAAGGCCAGAGCGGTGTCAAGCCACTTCCTCTCCCCTGTGACCTCATACATCCTGCATGCTCCATGGGCGAGGGGAACGGACGCGTTGCAGTGCGTGTTCGTGAGGCAGTCCCTGTCCGCCGCCAGCTCGCTGAATGTCCATTCTCCGCTGTAGGCTTCAGCAAGGTCAAGGTATTTTTTTTCTCCTGTCTTTCCGTAAAGAGCTGCCCATATCTCAAGCATGCCGCCCTGTTCCCCCCGGTATATAGCTTCCGGGCAGCGCTCCTTTTCCTGTGCGACCCATTCGGTGTACCAGTCAGCCTGTCTTCCGAGAATTTCCGCCGCCTTCGTGTTTCCCGCATAGATCCAGGCATGGAAGAGTCCCATCATGGTCTTGTGCATGGTGTACTGAGGCGACCACACATATTTCGTCCCTTCCAGCATCCTGAAATATTTTTCCGGAATGGAGCCAGCCCATTTTCCGCCGTTCATCTCCTGACAGAGGGCAAGCCCGTCAACTATCAGATCCAGCTTCGCCTTGAGCTCCATGTCTCCGTATACGGCGACTGACATGGCCGCCGCGGACATCCAGTGCCCCAGAAAATGTCCCCTGAGCTGGCAGGAAGTGGATTCCCACCCGAAATGCATGTCCGATTCCGCAGGCGAGCCTATTATTCCCGCCGACTCAAGAGGAATTCCCGCCTCGAGATAGAAATTCTGCAGAAGATTGCGGTTCTTGAGGGACATCAGATACTCCCTGTTGACCTGTTCCCTTTCCCTGAATATTCCCGGAAGAAGCCTGACTTTTCCGGCCTTTACTGATAACGGCATTCTGAGCCTCCTGTCGCGTTGTTTCTGTAGATTATAGACGTATTTTCGCGCTCTGTGGGTGGAGAAATGCATGGAATTGGTGGATTTTTTATTGTTGTTTCTTTGCGATGAGCCTTAACCGCACGGCAACAAAAAAGCCTCCCGGCAAGGGAGGCTTTTTTGTTGCCGGCGTCGCGTCAGCGTCCGCAGCACTGCTTGTATTTCTTTCCGCTTCCGCACGGACACGGATCGTTCCTGCCGACCTTCGGCATTGTCCGTCTTACAGTGACGGACGCGCCCTGCGTGCGCTGCTGCATGGCGCCGGCTGCGGCCTGTCTTCTTGATGCGTCTCCGCTGAATGCGGCCGCGGCGTCACGTCTGGTGTCCCCGTCCGCGAATGAGGCGGATGACTCGGAATGGCTTGCGTTCAGCTGCCGTTTCTGCGCCTCAAGCATCTGTCTTCTTCTTTCCGCGGCTTCCGGTGAGAGCTGGACCTTCACCTTGAACACGCGCGACATCACTGTGTTCCGTATTGAGTCCAGCATCTCGTAGAAGATGTTGAATCCGTCAATCTTGTATTCGGTGAGCGGATTTTTGGAGCCGTAGGCGCGCAGACTGACGGCCTCCCTTAGTCCCTCAAGAGCCTCAAGCTGATCAAGCCATTTCCTGTCTATTACCTGGACATACTGGTACCGGATGAACATATTGAAATTATCCTTTCCGGCAAGCGTCTCCTTTTCTGTGATGTCGTTCTGAAGAACTGATATGGCCGCATCCCTTGAGAGTCTGTCCGGAGGAAGCTGGAATCCGAACGTGCTCCTCATCCGCTCATTCAGATCCGCAAGCGGCTGGGTGTCGTTCCTGTTGTGCTTCTTCGCATCCTCATAGGCTTCGAACATGGACTCGATCTCGTCCCTTGCGTTGTTCATTACC
This sequence comes from Treponema sp. UBA792, assembly GCA_002296965.1. Taxonomy (GTDB): domain Bacteria; phylum Spirochaetota; class Spirochaetia; order Treponematales; family Treponemataceae; genus Treponema_D. The sequence continues at coordinate 50,826 of DBIW01000034.1, forward strand.
CTTGCGGAAAGATTTCCGTCGCCCAGAATCTCGTCCCGCTGCTCATAGATGACGGTCCTCTGCTCGTTCAGGACATCATCGTAGTCAAGCAGGTGCTTTCTTATCTCGAAGTTCCTGTCCTCGACCTTCTGCTGAGCCTTCATTATTCCCTTGTTCAGCCACGGGTGATCAATCGGTTCTCCAGGCTGCATTCCGATGCGCCTCATCATCACCTTCATCCGTTCGCCGCCGAAAAGCCGCATCAGGTCGTCATCCATTGATATGAAGAATTTGCTGCGTCCGGGATCGCCCTGCCGTCCTGAGCGTCCGCGCAGCTGGTTGTCTATTCGCCGCGACTCGTGCCTCTCCGAGCCGATCACATAAAGTCCGCCGGCATTCCTTACCTCTTCGTAGTCCTTTTTCCATAGCTCTTTTTCCGTCGCCAGGGCAGCCGCATACTGCTCCGCCGACGCGTTTGTCCCGGCCCTTTTTCTGGCGCGGAATTCCGGGTTGCCTCCGAGCTTTATGTCGGTTCCGCGGCCGGCCATGTTCGTGGCTATGGTGACGGCTCCTCTGGCTCCGGCCTCTGCTATTATGAGTGCCTCGCGCGCATGGTTCTTCGCGTTCAGAACCTCATGCCTTATTCCCTTGCGGGTGAGAAGGGCGGAAAGGTGCTCGGACTTCTCTACGGACACCGTTCCTACAAGGACCGGCTGTCCTTTCGCATGGGCCGCCGCTATTTCCTTCGTTATGGCCTCCCATTTGTCCGCCTCGTTCAGGTAGACCTCATCATTCTCGTCGATTCTTGCCACAGGCTTGTTCGTCGGAATCGCAACGACATCCAGGCTGTATATTTTGTTGAATTCAACGGCCTCGGTCGCCGCCGTACCGGTCATTCCGGAGAGCTTGCCGTACATACGGAAAAAATTCTGGAACGTGATTGTCGCCATCGTCCTGTTGCGCTGGGCTATGCGGATATGCTCCTTCGCCTCTATCGCCTGATGCAGGCCGTCGGAATAGCGTCTTCCCTCAAGGACACGCCCCGTGAATTCATCCACAATCTGAACCTGGCCGTCCCTGACTATGTAGTCCACGTCGTTGTGGAAAAGCCTGTGGGCGCGCAGCGCCTGGGTGAAGTAGTGCGCATACTCAAAATTCTCCTCGTCCACGAGAGAACCCTTGATCAGATTGTGCTGATGGAGTATCGCGTCTATATGGTTCATTCCCTGATCCGTGAAGGAAACACGCTTTGACTTCTCGTCTATCGTGTAGTCGCCCTTGATTTTTTTCCTCTCCTCAGGCTCCATCATCGTCTCGTCCGGATATTCGCCGGTTTTCGGATCCTTCTCGACCTCCACAAGCTCGTCGACGTATTTGTCAACCTCGTGGTATTTGTATGTGTCGTCCTCTCCCGCACCGGATATGATCAGCGGAGTTCTGGCCTCGTCTATGAGAATCGAGTCTATCTCGTCCACAATGCAGTAGTTGAATCCGCGCTGGACCTTCCGGCTCAGGTCTATCTGCATGTTGTCGCGCAGGTAGTCAAAGCCGAATTCGTTGTTCGTTCCGTATGTGATGTCGCAGGCGTAGGCCGCGCGGCGCGCGTCGTTGTCCATGTCCGAGAGAATGGCTCCGACGGTCTGTCCGAGATATTCGAATATCGGGCGCATCGTGTCCGCATCGCGTCCGGCCAGATAGTCGTTCACCGTGACTATGTGGACGCCCTTTCCTGTAAGGCTGTTGAGATAGGCGGGGGCTACGGCCACAAGAGTCTTTCCTTCTCCGGTCTTCATCTCCGTTATGCGGCCTGAGTGCAGTACGATGGAGCCCATCACCTGGACATCAAACGAGCGCTCACCGCGTATCCTGAATGCGGCCTCCCTGACGAGCGCGAATGCCTCCGGAAGTATGTCGTCCAGAGTCGCCCCGTTTTTGAGCAGCTCCTTGAATCTTTTTGTCTGTTCTGGGAATTCCTCCGGTCTCAGTGATTTTGCCCACTCTTCTTTCTCGTTCACTTTCGCAAGAACCGGCTTCAGCGCCTTCACATCGCGCTCGTTCTGGGAGCCGAATATGAGGGTAAGAATTTTATCCAACATTTCTGATTTCCTTATGTCTGGTTTCAGTGGAAGTTATACTTTCCGCATAGCATAAATAATACGATATTTAGGCCGCAATTGACAAGCACTAAATGAAACTTTATTCTTATGCGGATGTGCAAAAGAGAACCGGCTTTTTTTCTTCTGATTATATTGTTTTTTTCAGCCGCGATTCCGACAGGCTGCGTCCGCTCTGATGCTGTCGAGGCGATCCGTGAGGAGAGGCTGTTCCATCTGGAATACGGGAATTTCGACGGGCAGCTCGGAGTGTCCGACCTGAATTCAATAGGGAAGGTCAGAATCGGACTCGCGATGCGCGACGGATTCTTCTATATAGTTGACGGCGAGGCGGGAAAGGTGATGGAGCTGAATTCCTATGGGGATCTCCTGTCGCTGTTCTATAATGATGACTCCCTCTCGGACCGGCTCATATCGGCATCATCCCGTCCGGCCGCCGAGGTCAGACAGGAGATATCATATCCGTTCATTTATCCGGGAATGATCGCCGCGGATTCGAGAAAATGCATCTATGCCGTATGCTCTATACCTAGGGACAGGCAGGAGCGCAGCGACGACAGCCGGCTTCTTTATGGGCAGACGGTTCTGCGTTTCTCGCGGGACGGCAGCACCGCGGATTACATCGGGCAGCAGGGGCCGGGCGGAACTCCGTTCCCCTTCGTCAGGAACATATATATCACCGCGGCGGATGAGCTTGTCGTGGTATGCATGACCATGGACGGATTTACGGTGTTCTGGTTCGCGCCTGACGGATTCCTGAAGTACATGGTTCCTGTGGATGCCGGGACTGTCCCTGGCATAGGAGACGGAGCGTCATTCGTAGCGGTTGAGAATGTGATTCCTGATCCTTCATCATACACTGTCTATGTCAAGGCGGATTATTATTCCTCCTATATAGATGAGGAGTCCAGAGTCCAGTCGGGAATAAACTATGTCCAGACGATGCTGTATCCTCTGTCCGTCGAGACCGGAATATACGACGCTCCTGTGTCGGTTCCGCCTTATGAGGAGTCTGTTGTCGCGGACTACAGCCGCCTTACATACCGGATGCCCTATGATTTTCTCGGTGTCACGGAGAACGGCTGGAAATTCTTCATAATAAAGACTGATGACGGATTCAACATAGAGATGATCCAGAACGAGAACCAGCGGATTCTTAGGCGGCAGTTCAAGGTCAACCACAGGAATGTCGTGTACAGCTCGATTTCGCTTTCCCAGGGCGGAATCATCACCGCGCTGTATCTTGATCAGAATAAGGCCGATGTCGTCTGGTACAGGACGGACAGGCTGATAGATGCGATTCTAAAGTCCTGACGGAGATTTGCCATGAATTTTGATGGAGCTGATGAGGGCCATCCGGACGGAGATGAGGGAGACTTCCGTTTTCTTTACAGCAGGGAGCACAGGCTCAGCCATGCGCCGGAGATAGTCCGCGACTACTACAACGGCGGAGGCCCGAGGCCTGTCAGGGGAATCAGAATTCTCTTCGCCTCAAGAACCAGCAGGATAATGCTGCTGACGCTAGTCGCATTCACGGTGATCGCCTGGATTACGGGAACCGCTCCGGACGGCTCTGAGAAGGTGTCCGGCGGCGTGACATACAGGCTTGAGGCTTTCCGTTTCGAGGAGGAGGTGTTCGTCTCGCTTGACATTTCCGGAGGAAGGGACGGCGGAGAGCCGCTGGCGGTCTCCGCTGATGTTTCCGTTCTTGATGCGGACGGGAACGCAGTCGATGTCAGGCATTTTGATGAAATTTACGGATTCACCGGAAGAATCCTGCGGACAAAATTCACAGACTATGATATAATCTCCGTCACGGCGCTGGTTTCAGCGGACGGCGAGGAATTTCTCCTTTCCTCCGGAATCAGATGAGCGGCGGAGCTCTTGCGTTCCCTGTTCCGCCGGACGGAGCCTGATGTTCCGCTCTGTTCTCATTCATTTTGATGGAGGCTGAAAATGCTTCAGTTTTATTTTCTTTCCATATTGTTCAATCTCGCGGCCGGAATTTTCCTGGTCTGGGGAAGGGGGACGGAGCCTGCAAAGTCCGGCGCCGCCTCTGATGGCGGTGGCACCTCCGCCGGTCAGGAAATCCCGGATCCGGCAGACTCCGGTGAGGAGCGGACGGCTGACGGAGCTGACGGCGCTCCGGATACAGGAAGCGCCTGTCCTGAATTCCTGCGCGGCAGGACATTCAGGCTTGTGCTTGGAATTCTTACCGCGCTTACCGGCTTCATGAAGCTGCTTTCCGTCGTGCGCACCGATGTTCCTGTGGTGGGGGACCTTGTTCCTGCTCTTGCCGGTCTTGCAGGAGGATTCTGCATCCTTCTTGATTATTATTTGTCCGAGAGTACGGAGAAGCTTCCCCTTCCGGCCTGGATTTCATGTGTCTTTGTCCGCGACTCACGGTACATCGGATATTTCTGTCTGTGTGCGGCCGTGCTTCATTTCGTCTTTCCTGACGTGATTTTTCTCTGATTCTTCCGGCGGCAGTCTATGGCAAAAGAATCGGTCGCGTGCATCGCATTTGAGGACGGGAAAATTTTTGTGGCAAGGAGAATTCAGTCCGGCGACATGGGCGGAAGATGGGAATTCCCCGGAGGAAAGGTCGAGCCGGGCGAGACTCCGGAGCATGCGGCCGTCCGGGAGATCCGCGAGGAATTCGGCTGCGATGTGTCTGTCACCGGAACGATGGCGGAGGGGCATTTCGTCCACCGCGGCGAGGATGTGGCTCTCCATGTGGTCAGGATAAAATTTACCGGCGCCGGAATTCCTCCGGAATTCACCCTTCCTGAGCATACCTCATATATGTGGACGGATCCGTATTCCATACCTTCGATGGATTTCGTGGACTCGGACATGGCCGTATATCCTGAAGTGATGAAAAGTCTCGGACTGGAGCCGAAATGAAAAGAATTCTGTCAGTTTTGCTTGTCGTCCCGTTAGTTTTCGCGTCCCTATCTTGTGACAGAAGGGGCGCGGCGATTGAATTCGACACGGAGCATCCTCTCGCGCTTGCCCCGGACGTATCCTGGGCCGTGGTGACCGATCCGTATATATCTTACAAGGACTCTCCTCAATGGGACGCTTCCAACACCGGCCATTGCCGCCGCGGAGAGATTCTGAGAGTCCTCGGAAATTCGCTTGCCCCGGACGGGACGGAATGGTATCTGTTCGGGGGCGGATGGCTTCCTTCGTCCGGAATTTCCATCTACAGCAACAGGTACAAGGCTGCCGGCGCGGCGGCCCTGTACGCCGGAGAATGATATGGCTCTCATAATAGCGGAAATCGGAACATCACACGGAGGCTCGGAGGAGAAGGCGGCGGAGCTTGTGGACGCGGCTGTGGAGGCCGGCGCTGATGCCGTGAAATTCCAGTGGGTCTATGCCGATGAGATTCTTCATCCGGACACAGGCTTTGTCAGTCTTCCTTCGGGAAATATTCCTCTTTACGACCGCTTCCGGCAGCTTGAGAAGACCGCGGACTTCTATGCCTCCATGTGCCGTTATGTAAGATCCAGGGGAAGGGAATTCATCTGCTCGCCGTTCGGAAAAAGGAGCCTGACGGAACTTCTGGAGCTTGAGCCTGATGCGGTCAAGATTGCGTCTCCTGAGCTGAACCATATTGAGATGCTGGAAGCTCTTGCAGGAAGGCGCGCGGAATCTGCCGTTCCGGTCATACTCTCATCGGGCGTCTCGAAGCTGGCGGACATCGAGACTGCGCTCGGAATTCTCGGAACGGAGAAAGTCTCCCTCCTGCACTGCATAACCTGTTATCCCGCCCCGGAGGAGGAATACAACCTGCGGCTTATAGGGAATCTGGGGGCGGTTTTCGGCGTGGAGACAGGAGTCAGTGACCACAGCCTGGATCCGGTTCTTGTGCCGTGCCTTTCCGTGGCATGCGGCGGCACGGTCATTGAAAAGCATATAACGCTTAGCCGCAGGACTTCCGGACTGGATGATCCGGTCGCCCTTGAGCCGGAGCAGTTCGCGCTGATGGTTCATGAGGTCCGCCAGTGCGAGGCTGTTCTGCGGCATTTCGGGGCAGACGAGGGGGAGCGGGTCATACGCGCGCAGCTTTCCGGACAGTTCGGTGCCGGAAGGGTTGATGCCGTTATCGGGGACGGCGTGAAGAGGCTTGCCCCTTCCGAGAGGATGAACTACGGACGGACAAACCGTTCCCTCCATTATATGAGAACCATGCATGCCGGTGACAGAATTTCCGCCGGCGATATAGCCGTCCTCCGCACGGAGAAAGTCCTCTCCCCCGGGATAAGCCCTGAATTCGCCGGGTTTCTGGAGGGAAAGGCCCTCGTCCGTGATGTCGTGACCGGTGCCGGTGTCAGTCTTGATGATTTTGTCAGCTGACGGATACCTCTCCGGGGCTATTGAGGCAGCTTCTCTCCGGAATCCGTGCTCCTGAACACGTTTTTCATGAACCAGTAGAATCCGCTGCGGATCGCCGTCGCATCGTGATCAGCCCCGATGACCTCAAACCAGGTGTGACGGGTTCCGTTCTGTGTCAGTATGTCGTGATATGATCTGGGAAAGGAGCCGACCACCGAATCGTTTGTTCCGCAGCAGAGCATCAGCAGATACGGCTCCTCCTGCCCGCTGCCGAATTTGAGCGAATTCCCGTCCGTCATGCCCCTGTGGACCATGGCCCAGTCCCTTGCCGGCACAAGTCCGGGAGCCGGTGCGATCGCTCCTGTGTAGCCGAACAGGTTGGGTCTTTTTATTCCTATGTACAGCGACTCGCGTCCGCCCATGGAGAAGCCGCAGACCGCGGTGTTCTCCCGTCCTTTTTTCACGGAATAGTTCGCCCCGATGAAAGGCATTATGTCGCTGACAAGCTCGTTTATGAAATTGTCGTAGGGGGCGATGTCCTCTTCCTC